>CAZDVQ010000031.1:0-50719 GCA_964508975.1 uncultured Saprospiraceae bacterium | reverse complement strand
CCTCGGTAACGGGTTGTAATACCGAAACCTTGGTTTTGACGATTACGCCTTCAACGAACAACACGACTACGCAGTCAGCTTGTGATTCATACACCTGGCCTGTAAACGGTCAGACGTATACACAATCAGGTACTTATACCTCTGTAACGGGTTGTAATACCGAGACCTTGGTTTTGACCATCACGCCTTCAACGAACAACACGACTACACAGTCAGCTTGTGATACGTACACATGGCCTGTAAACGGTCAGACTTACACGCAGTCAGGTACTTATACCTCTGTAACTGCTTGTAATACCGAGACCTTGGTTTTGACCATCACAAGTTCAACTACAAACACCACTACTGATGCCGCTTGTGATTCTTACACTTGGGCAGTAAACGGTCAAACTTACACTCAGTCAGGTACTTATACTTCTGTAACTGCTTGTAATACCGAGATTTTGGTTTTAACGATTACGCCATGTGTGATTTTCAATTGCATTACGAATCAATTGGCAACACCTGATGCTCCGACATTGACCAATGACCCTGTTTATCCTTCTGGTTTGATCAATGCAACTTGGCCTGATGTAAATGCTGGATCTTATCGTATTTACTGGCGCCCAACAGGTACAACAGGTCAAAGTATCCGTTATTTGACTACAAATTCATTTACAACACCATTTTTAACGGCTAATACCTCATATGATTTTTGGACTGCCAGCGTTTGTTCAACGGCTACATCAACAGTAGCTTTCCAGTCGCCAGTTTCCACATTGGCAACCTTACCCAATACTCCAGGTTGTATTGCACCTCCAGTAAGTTGTGCTACTAGTACCGCTACTTCAATCACGGTGAATTGGCCAGAGGTAGTTGGAGCTGTACGCATTGGAGCTCGATTTAGCTTCGCCGGTCAAACAGGTTTCAATCATCGTAGTAGTATTGCCTATAGCACTACTGGAGGCTTGTCATCGTTTACTTTTACGGGCCTACAAAGTAACATGACCTATACGATCCGCTTATTTGTGGAATGTGATGGTCGTACACTTTGGAGCACGCCCGTTGTGTGTACTACCGGTATGGCTTTGCCACGCTTGGCGAATGAAGTATTCAGCTTTGATTACGAAGGTGTATCATATGAGGACGTACGTATAGCCGATTATGATTTCGATTTCCCGGCGGCAGGTGTTCCAGATTATGTTGCTGACGTATCTTCTGGTCAGTTAGAAATAACTTACTTAAGCAACGCTCAAGCTGCAAACGTGAACTTTAGCTTGACACCTAACGTGACTAGCAACTTCACTACACTTAGTATTTTCACGGAACAACGTAGCAACGAAGCCAACGTGTTGATTTACGATATGCAAGGAGCCCTTGTTTTCAGTAAAGCCCTTGGCACGGTATCTAACGGTGACCAGTTCCAGCTCGAAACATCAGGTTTGGCAGCAGGCGTATACAACGTTAGCCTCCAAACAGCAGGTCAACAGCTTAACCAAAAACTTGTTGTAATCAAGTAAGTATTGGCCTAAGCCTATTTGAAGCCCTTCCAGCCCAAAGCTGGAGGGGCTTTTTGCGTTAGCTGGCTGGAAGGCCGCGCCGCAGGCGCGGGTGCGCGTAGCGCACGGAGCGAACAGCGAACCCTGGAAGACAGCGGCGGCGCTTTGCGCCGCAACGCCCTAAAAAAAGAAAAAAGGCAACCCATTTTGCACCTAGAGGACTGTGTGTTTTTGATACCCGGTCATGTTCAATGTGCTTTTTGATTAAAATTTACCCAAGTTTCACAAACTTTTCCCATCTTTACCCAACAATAAACGCTTATGAACTTCAAAGGAAAAACTGTATTTATTACCGGTGCCAGCCGTGGCATTGGTCATGCCATTGGCCTACGTCTTGCGCGTGAAGGCGCTAATATCGTTATCGCCGCGAAAACGGCTGAAACCCATCCTAAACTGGAAGGCACTATTTATTCCGCAGCCGAGGATATGATCAAGGCAGGTGGTCAAGCATTGCCCTTGATTGTTGACGTGCGCAGCGAGGAGTCGGTGCAAGCCGCTATTGATAAAGCCGTTGAAACCTTCGGGGGTATTGATATTCTGGTGAATAATGCTTCGGCTATTAGCCTTACGCCAACCTTGCATACCGATATGAAGCGCTATGACCTTATGCACAGCGTGAATACCCGTGGTACTTTCTTGTGTTCAAAACTTTGTATTCCCCACCTCGCCAAGGCCGAAAACCCACATATATTAAACCTCTCGCCGCCGCTCAACATGGAAACCCGCTGGTTTGCACCGCACGTTGCCTATACCATGGCTAAATTTGGCATGAGCATGTGTGTGCTGGGTATGCACGAGGAACTGCGCGAGATGGGTATTGCCGTAAATGCCTTGTGGCCCAAAACCACTATTGCCACGGCGGCCGTGCAGAATTTGCTTGGTGGTGATGCGATGGTGTCGATGTCGCGCACACCTGATATCATGGGCGATTGTGCTTACTACATTTTTAACCGTAGTAGCCGTGACTGTACCGGCAACTTCTTCATCGATGAGGAAGTAATGGCCCAAGAAGGTATCACCGATTTATCAAAATACGCCGTTGACCCAACAAAACCGCTGATGCCTGACTTTTTCTGCTAATTTTGCGGCAAAATACAAGCACTTTGGACGGTTTACCATTTCACATCTCGGCAACCTTTGCTATCCTAACCTTTATGGGTTTAGGGCTTATCGTTAATGCTATCAAGGACGCTTATCCTGGCTTGGGTAAGCAGGGCGGAGAGCAATCTTTGCGCTGGCTCATGTTTTTTGCGTTGTGGCTTACTGGGCAAGCCTGGCTATCGGCATACGGTATCTACTGGAACACAGAGATTAGCCCACCCTTTATGGTTTATCCCACCATATTGGCTTTGCTTTTTGCCATCATTATGGCCCTTGCGCCTTTGCGGAGCATGCGCCATATCCCCTTGGATACCTTGATGTCATTACATGCACTCCGGGCTATTAACGAGCTGGTTATGTGGTGGTTATACGGGCAAGAGCTTATGCCTAAAGAATTAACTTTCGTGGGCCGCAACTACGATGTGATTATCGGCATAACTGCGCCATTCATTGCGTGGCTATGTTTTAGTGGCCGTTTAATTCACCGCAACTGGGCTTTAATTTGGAACCTCGTGGGTATTGCATCGCTGCTCAACCTGTTGTTGATGGCGGTATTGTCGATCAAGACACCCTTCCAGCAAATGGGCTTTGAAATCCCCAATGAGGCTGCTGTTTATTTCCCGTTTATCTGGTTACCTACTTTCATGATTCCCCTCTGGCTTTTTGCCCATATCATCGCGATTAAACGTTTGGTTATACCCGACCGTGCCTCGCACCCCGAGGATATGTCGGAAGAACCACTTTAAGGAACTATGAATGATGAACTATGAACTATTAACTATTAACTTTTAACTACAAAAAGGGTGTTGCTCAGCGTCATCATTGTCAACTACAACGTTAGGTATTTCCTGGAGCAAGCCTTGCGCTCGGTGCGGCAAGCGGCTCAAGGGCTCGACGTGGAAGTTTTCGTGGTGGACAATAAATCGAGTGATGATTCGGTAGACATGGTGCAGCAGCTTTTCCCGGAGGTAAAACTCATTGCGAACCAGCAGAATGTAGGTTTTTCAACGGCCAATAACCAAGCCATCAAGCTAGCACAGGGTAAGTATGTGCTACTGCTTAACCCTGATACCCTCGTGGCGGAAGATACCTTCCAACGGATTTGTGCCTTCATGGACGAGCACGAAGAAGCCGGGGCCCTCGGTATCAAGATGATTGACGGCACCGGGGCCTATTTACCCGAATCTAAACGTGGCTTTCCATCACCCATGGTCGCCTTTTATAAAACCTTCGGTTTGTCGAAGTTTTTCCCCAAGTCGAAACGCTTTAATTTTTATCACCTCGGGCATTTAGATAAGGACGAAAACCACGAGATTGAAGTACTCTCCGGCGCTTTCATGTTGTTGCGCAAAACAACCTTAGATAAAATAGGGCTCCTCGACGAGGCCTTTTTCATGTACGGCGAGGATATAGACCTCTCATACCGTGTCATTCAAGCAGGCTATAAAAATTACTACCTGGCCGATACCAGCATTATACATTACAAGGGCGAAAGCACCAAGAAGGGTAGCCTCAACTACGTTAAAACCTTCTACCAGGCCATGGTTATTTTTGCCAAGAAGCATTTCAGTGGGGCAGGGGGGAGCCTATTCGTGCTGATGCTCCAAGCGGCTATTTGGTTTAGGGCTATCATCACGCTGCTACAAAATGCTTGGCAACGTTTTTCTATGCCTATACTAGAAGCCACTGTCCTGTGGTTAGGTTTGTTCTTCAGCAAGGAAGCCTGGGAAATTGTTCGCTACAGCGAGCCCGATTACTTTAAACCCCACTTACTGTATTTCAATTTCCCACTCTATATAGGTATCTGGATTACCGCGATTTACTTCAGCGGGGGCTACGATAAACCTAGTACCAACCGACAGGTATTACAAGGTATCTTCACAGGTACCGTCGCCATTTCTGCTATTTACGGTTTTCTCGATGCCGAGTACCGTGCCTCGCGCATGCTTATCGTGCTGGGGGCCATGTGGGCCGTGTTTGCACTGCTTTTGCTGCGGAGCCTAATTCATGTTTGGAAACACGGGCACCTGCGGCAAGACATACAACAACGCATCAATCTAGTTGTAGTGGGCGAACAAGCCGAGGCCGAACGCACGCTGAAACTATTGCAAAAAGCACAGGTGCTCACCAATTATATCGGTCGGGTATCTACGCAGCAAACAGATGATCAACTCGGTAATATGGCCGATCTACCGGCTATCATACAGATGTACGATGTGAACGAACTGATCTTTTGCTCTAAAACCATTCCTGCCAAAAGCATTATCCATTGGATGGAAACGCTAGGCCCCGGTGTAAGTTATAAAATCATACCTGAGGGAAGCGATAGCATCATCGGCTCAAACTCTAAGAACTCTGCCGGTGATTTATACACCGTCGAGCTGCGCTACAACATCAGTACACCTGCCAGCAAGCGCAACAAGTTGGTGTTTGATTATATCTCAAGCCTCTTGCTCTTGCTAAGTTTACCTATCTGGCTGCTGTTTAGCGCCAAACGCATGGTCATATTAAAAGCTATATTCCCGGTACTGCTTCGCCAAAAAACCTGGGTAGGCTATACCCAAGGGCCAAGTAAAGGGCTGCCTAAATTACTGCCGGGTGTTTTTAATCCGCTAGATGCGTTAAGCTTATATACCTCCGACGAGGCCAGCCTGCGCCGCCTCAACTTGTTTTATGCCCGCGACTACAGCAGCGCTCGCGATATGGAGATTTTGGTAAAGAGCGTATTGGGCGGGTAGGGTATAATCATACACCATTTATTTGCCCCAACACTTTTGCATAATTACATGGCCCGATACAACCAATAACAGTTGTAGGATACTCTTTGTAACAAACATGTAATTATGAGAACATTACTTAGCCTCTGCCTATTCGGTCTTTTGCTACAGTCCTGCAATAGCGGGAAAGCCTCTCACAAGGCCGCCAAGACATTCAAAGAAATGATGTTTGACTACCAAGACCCCTGGAAATATGAGGGTAATTACTGGCTTGAACACTCATATGGTTTTTCGTCTATGTCAAATACTTACCGCAACGGTTATATATTTAATGGTAATGTACTGCTTTCTGATTCAAGCATGCTCAACAAACAAGGTATACTTCTTTTGAATGGTACTAAAATGGCTCATTGGGGCAATGAAAGGGGGAGTTTGCGTAAATTTTATGCGAGTTCATCTAACCATGGGCTAAAAGATGTTTTTGCCAATGGCATCAAAATTACCTTGTTTGATATCGACAATACAATAATATACCTTCAGGATTCTCTGCCGGCAGTAGATATTATCACCTTGAAAAACAATCCGAAAAGTGCTGTTCCCGAGCAGAAATATCCTTTAACGGCCAAACGAGACATTGCACTTTATTGGGAGCAAAGTTTCAAGCCTACACCTTTGCTTGTTCGAATAGACCAAGTAATTGAAATTAATGCAGAAGGTCAAACTACAAACCATGTGAGTCATATAACAATCAAAGACGATGGCTATGAGAACTTTGCGCGTTTTATCCGCAAGGATTGCAAAATGGTGACATTGACCCTTTGTAGAGGTTACACCAAGCTGATTACTACAACAGACCAGAAAAAACATATGCTGAGGATGTATTCCACGGCCTTCCAAGGTTTCACGCTGCAACGCTAATCAAAAAAGCGCTTTGGTTCCTAAAACCAAAGCGCTTTTTTAATCAAGCCCTACTTAAACTTAGGCAACAAGTTTTTAAACATATCCTTGTGTACCAACACGGTCATGAACTTCAGTTTCAAGTAATCCGAATGGATAAAGTAGTAGCCAAAATTTTCGCTTTGCGGACCACAGTTCCGCGAGCCTGAGCCCGAGTCTTTCACCAGGTACCAAATACCATTACTGCGTTCCGTGCGGCCCACCAGGTGCATACCGTGGTCGTCGGTGGTGCTACCGTTCGAGAACCTGAACTGACGGGCGTTTTCATCGATAAAAGCTGATGGAATATCAAACGATGGAATCATCACCACGTTGTCAACGGCGTTGTAACCCGGCTCCGATACATCACCACCGATAAACATCGAGTAACCGTTTTTCACGCTGCGGTCAATCACGGCCATGAAGGTATCTAGCGGCACGTTGTAGTAATTTTTAGCGTTCCACCAGTTGTCGGGCACGTCGTACTCGCACTGGCTATAGTATGGGAATGCCATCATCGAGGTCATATCCACGTAATCGTCAGGATTAAATTTCAACACATCTTTCATGTATTGCATCGGGGTCATTTTCTTGCCATCGTGTACAAACTCGCTCGGTGGCGTACCGATGTGATGGTCCAAAATGCTCTTGATAGTCGATAATACCTGTTCTTCGTTCCAGTTGTTTTGCTCCTTCACGCTTTTGAGGTATGCCTTCATCTCGTCGGCCATCTGGCTGTGGTCGTTGAATGGCTCGCCGTTGGGCCTACCGTTGTAAGCCGACTCTGGCAAGGCGCCGTACATGCTGAACATCCGGATTACGGCGTTGGCTTGCGAGCCCTCGTCGAAGTGCGAGTTGCCACGCTCCCGTACAAAACGACGGGCTTTTTCCACGTATTCCCAGTAAACAGTATATAATTCCGACAGTTTAACCACCTTGCCAGTCTGGCGCTTAATCTCGGTCTCGAAAAACGAGGCGGTCGAGTAGCACCAGCAGGTACCCGTATTCCCCTGCGATATCGGCGCGTTATGCCAAACGCTCTTGAATTCTTTCGATGATTTGGGCAAGTCCAAGCCGCTCATGTCCATGCGCAAGCGCTTAGGCGCCTCGGCAGGTGCTTCTTGCGCCTTGTGCGTGCTAATGTCTTTCATGATGGTATTCTGGTAATAGCCTGGTTTAGTAGGCACCATCACGGCCTTGTCCTGGCGTGGAACGGGTTGGATTTGTGCTTGCAAGCCTAGGCTAAAGCCCAGTATGCCAAGCCCGAAAAGTACTCTTTTCATAATGCTGTTTTGTGCGTTGTGAATAATCTGCGGTAAAGATAAAAAATGTTGGCGCATCTGTTTTGATTTTTGGGCGCCCCGGCGCTGCGCGCCGTCGCTACGTTGCGCGGCTCGCTGTCGCTCGGCCCGCGTTGCGGTCTGGCCCTGCGGGCCACCGCTCCACATCGCTGGCGCGGATACGGCTGCGATGCAGCCTCGTGATGTGAGGATGTGGGGATGTGGGGATGAATCACTCTGCTCTTTGCCTTCTGATCTCATAGCTAAACTCCATTGCCGCTGTTGGCGTCCCCGCCAACGGCCGTACAAGTTAGCCAATAATCTGCGCTGTTTTACTGCTTGTTGGCGGGGACGCCAACAAGGGCAATGGAGGGATAAATGGTTAATGAGTTGTTTTGGCGCACCTAAGTGTGCACCCTCTAAAATTTTCAGTCCCAGACTTAGGCCGCTCAGCGCTTGATACTCGGTACTAAAATATATACATTGATATTTTCAACGCATATCACACTTTCCCGTATATTGCGTAATCTTTTAATTTCAAACTAAACCCATGAAAAGAGTTCTACTCCCATTGCTCGTCCTAATCGCAATGGTTTTCCAATTGCAGCTTAATGCGCAAGTGATTATCTTCCAAGAAGATTTTGATGGTATCGGCGGCCCAACGGCCGGTGGGCCAGGTACTTATGCATTCCCTTCCGGCTGGATCCTGGCCAACGTCGATAACCGCAACCCAGACCCAAACGTTAGCTACATTAATGATGCCTGGGAGCGTCGCGAAGATTTTGCCAACAACACTGCCGACTCCTGTGCATTCAGTACCTCCTGGACCGACCCTGTCGGCATTGCAGATGACTGGATGTGGACACCCGCCATCAACATTCCCGCAGGTAATGCCTCAACTTTAACTTGGAATGCTGTCACTTACGATCCTTTATACCCAGACGGCTACGAAGTCCGGGTTATGGTCGCACCAAACGTGCCAACGGGTTCAAATGGAGCCATAGGTAACATGGTCACTAACTCTACCCAGATTTTTACTATTGCTGCTGAAAATACCACATGGACAGCCCGCACTGCATCACTAGCTGCTTATGCTGGCCAAACTATCCGCATCGCCTTCCGCAACAACTCGAACAACATGTTTGTGTTGCTCATTGACGATATCACCGTTACACAACCTATTGCTGACGACATTCAACTCTTGTCAACCTCTCCCGTAAGCCAGTACACCATTATGCCAGAGGCTCAGACAACGCCACTGACTCTAGCCGGTACCATCAGCAACGTGGGTTCAAGTACAGCAACCAACGTACGCATACAAGCTACAGTGCTTCGCGATGGCGTACAGGTTTACCAAGCTAGCAGTCCGGGCGTAGCTTCATTAGCTCCTGCAGCTACCTCAACTTTGCTTACGGTACCAGCGTATACCCCAACACTCCCGGGTACTTACGTGGTCAACTTCGAGGCTTTGATGACGGCTACCGACCAAGTTCCAGCCAAC
This sequence comes from uncultured Saprospiraceae bacterium, assembly GCA_964508975.1. GTDB lineage: Bacteria > Bacteroidota > Bacteroidia > Chitinophagales > Saprospiraceae > CAZDVQ01. The sequence goes on along the minus strand of CAZDVQ010000031.1, from coordinate 41,646 downwards.
AACACTGCCAGCCAAACAAGAACGGTTGAACGTTATACTTATGCTCGTGATAACGGTATTGTCACCGGTGGTTTAGGCATCGGTGCGGGTAATGGTGGCTATGTTGGCATCGATTATGATTTACCCAATGCCGGCCGTGTTGGTTCAGTTAGCGTTTTCTATACCCAAGGCTACACCGGTCAACCGCATGGCATAGCCGTTTTTGATATGGTTTCTGGCATACCGGTTAACTTGATTCATACCACTAGCCCTGCTACTTACACAGATGACTCGGCTCGCTTATATACCGTACCTTTTCCAAGCAACATCAACTTGGCTTCAGGCCGCTACCTCTTTGCCGCCGTCGAGTACGATTCGACCGTGCAGGTAGGCCAAACCAACGACATTTTCACGGCTGGAACAGGCTGGGTTAACTGGCCAACGACACCGCTGGGTGGCTGGGGCAACGTAGAGGCTTTTGGACCTGACTTTGCCAAACCCTTCATTATTCGGCCAAACTTATGCCCTAACCGTACCTTGAATTTGACCACGACCGATGTACTCTGCGGCCAACCAAACAGCGGTACGGCTGCTGCGAGCATCGCAGATCTAGAAACTCCCTTAAGCTACGCTTGGTCAAATGGTAGTACCACGACTAGCATAACGGGCTTGGCAGCAGGTACATACACTTGTACCGTTACAGATGCATTGTTCTGTGCTTATACCGCCTCGGTTAACGTAACGGCACAAGTGCCACCAACGGTTACGATTACAGGTTTAGATATTATTTGTGCAGGCACACTTTCAACACTCACTGCAGTTGGTGGTAATACATACAGCTGGAGTACAGGTGCCAATACAGCCAATATCACGGTTTCGACGGCGGGCAACTATAGCGTTACCGTTACAGATGGTGTAGGTTGCACTGCTAGTAATAGTTTCGATGTACAAGTAATTGCTTTGCCTACACCTGCAATTACCATCAACGGTAATACTTTGTCTACGCCTTCAAATTCAGGTTCAACTTACCAGTGGTTCCTGAACGGTAACCCATTGGCAGGTGAGGTGTCAAGTTCTATCACGACTACACAAGCTGGTACCTATACCGTTGAAGAAACAAATGCCCAAGCATGTAATCAACTCTCATCAGCCGTTAGTTTTGTACCGGTTGGATTAAACACGGTGTACGTGCTTAGCCTAAGCGTTTACCCTAACCCTGTACAAGATAACTTGAACATCGTTGGCTTTGAAAACACGCAATTCGATTATAGCGTATTCAATACCATGGGACAAGAAGTGGCCAAGGGAACAGCCTACAACCAAGTAAATGTAGGCCAGTTACCAGCGGGTTGCTATTTCTTGAGGTTGCATACCAACAATCAAGAGAATACGTACCAAACCATGTTCATCAAGGACTAGATTTCCTGTTAAGCATATTAGAAAGGCCCTGCAAATGTTTGCGGGGCCTTTTGTTTTTTTTTGGGCGCCCCGGCGCTGGTGCGCCGTCGGTCCCCTACGGGCGCGCTGATCGCTTGGCGCTTCGCGCTGCCGCCTTTGGCGGCACCCTCCGGGCACCTGGCGCTTGCTCGGCAGCACAGCTGCCTCGTGATTTGAGGATTAGAGGATGTGGGGATGAATCACTCTGCTCTTTGCCTTCTGATCTCATAGCTAAATTCCATTGCCGCTGTTGGCGTCCCCGCCAACGGCCGTACAAGTTTGCCCATCATTTGCGCTGTTCTACTGCTTGTTGGCGGGGACGCCAACAAGGGCAATGGTTAATGATGGTAGAGGCGCAGCTACGTGTGTGCCCGAGGTAGGGGCTGAAAATTTTCAGACCCGGGCATAACCCAAAAAAAATATTTTCCTGCGTTTATAACCAGCGGGCCAAAAAATAACTATATTTGTACAACCGCACGGGCGGGATACACTTCAACCATATCCAGGGACAACATGCAGGGCCGCCGCCAGGGCGATGCCAGGGTCATGCACGTTTATATTTTTCGTTGACCGCTTAAACAAAAAAAATTATGACCAGGGTATTTACCACGCTATTCATGGCCTTCATCTTGGCCCTCGGTACCGTACAATCACAAGGCAATGTCAGCATCACGCTTGCCCCCCCCCCAGTGGCTTGAACCCTGCGCCCCGGCGCAGTTCTCAGCCACCCTGTTGAACACGGGCAGCGGCACGGCCACGGGCACGCTGCAACTCAACCACCAGCTGGGCAGCAGCATGTTGTCGCTCACGGTGGGCGGCACCGTGCAACCCACAACCGCCCCGATAATCTATAACCTGCCCCAGGGCGCGAGCCTAACGGTCCAATATACCATGCAGGTGGGCTGCGAGGGCCTGCAACCCTTGTTCGCCAACAACGGAACGCTGTTGCCGCTGCTGTTCACCGAGTCGGCCACGGCGGGCGGTGCCAGCGTGCAGGCAAGCTACCAGGTGCGCTACCCCTTCGTGGTACGCGACGCGCTAGCGGCCAGCAATGCCGGCCTGTTCACCACGGCCCACCGGGGCATGGTGCTGGGCCGCACGCTGGAGTTCTCCAACGACGGGCTGGGGGCCTTCAACGGTACCTTCCTGGCCACGGCCACGCAGGGCTGCCAATACTTGCAGGCAAGTAGCTGGACGGCCAGCATGCAAGGCCCGCAGGGCCAGCTTGCCCCGGTCAACAATATAAACGTCACGACGCAGGGTGTCGAGCTCGATTTTGCTGCCCAGCCCTGGCCCGCCGGCTGGCGCCTCTTGCTCACCGAGCAGGTATCGGTGACGGGCTGCCTCGACGACTGCCCCAACGGCACGGCCAATACTGCCTACGCCTTCAACCTGTCCTGCACGGCCACGACCTGCCTGCCACTGTCACCCGCGGGCGCCAGCGTGCAACGCGACAACGCCCGGCCCCTGCTGGTCAACTACCGGGTACAGCCCGCGGGACCGCACCCCCAGGCCTGCCTGCCCGCCGGGTTGGATAGCAGCCGCCTGCAACACCACCGCCACCACGTCGTGAACACGGGCGGCGCCGATGCCAAGGATGTCAGGCTGCGCCTGTCAAACATCATAAACAGCAACCTCGTCAACGGCAACACCTTCCTGCTGGGCAACACCGTGCAGTTCAGCCACGCCGGGCAAAATATCCCGCAGGGCGACACCACCGGCTTGACAACCGGTAACCCTGCCAACTACCCGGCCTGCGTGCAGGCGCTGGTACAGGCCGGGCACAACCCCATCTCCCGCTACGACATTGATACCCTGCCCTGGCTTGCCCCCGGCGACTCGATCGTGGTGGATTTCTACACCTACCGCTGCTGCCCCGACACGGCCAGCACCCTCACGGGCGGCTTCGACAAGCCCGAGTACTTCGACAACTGGACCGTTGGCTGGGACGGTGACCGCCCGATGGTGGACGAGTGTGATGGTCAGGGCGAAAAACTCGCCTACGACCTGCAAGACCTGGCCGCGGGCCGGTACCCTTCCGACGAGCCGCGGGCCCGCTACCTGCACCTGCAGCAGGCCTTCTACCCCACGGTGACACAGCTGCTGGGGCCCTTCACCACGGGTACCTGTGGCACCAACCCCACGGTGCTGCAGGTGCAGAACATGTCCTTCAACGCTGGCCTCGGCGAGGCCGATGGTAACCACCTGTTTTTCGGTTCAAACGCTGGCGCTACACCTGCCGGGCAACTGCTGCTGCGGGTGAGCACCACGCAGGGCCTGTCGTTCCTGCCGGGCACCGCCCTGCTCAGCGATGGCAACGCGCCCCTGGCCTATACGGTGCAGGCAGCGCCCCAGGGCCTACATTATGGCACCTGGGAGATACTGTTCGACCTGCCCACCTTGTTCAACGACTACGCTGCGCTCAAGCAATACATGGAAAATAGTAGCCTCTACCTGCCTGTGGTGCCCTGTTGCCCCTCGGGTGGCGCCACGGCCCGAATACAGGCGGAGCTCGTGCTGCTGCAGGGCGGCGGCAACTGCCTGGCTTGCCAGGTGGCGCTGTCCAGGGTTTACCACGACCTCATCATACAGTGCCCGGGTTGCGTGACACCCGGCGTCATCGTCGACGCCGTGGCCGCCCGCCGCCTGAACTTCGGCCTGGTGGACGCCAACAACGACGGCCTGCCCGACCAACCCCTGGCTACCCTCCAGCCCGGGCCCGGCAGCACCGCCCCCGACCGTAGTATGCAGGGCGATACCGTGCGGGTGACCGTGCAGGCCTTCGGGCAGGAAGGCGACGCCGGTAACGGCGGCTTCACCTACGCCCAGTGGGCACAGGTTCACGGCGAATCCCTACGCTGGCTCAACCTCGACCTGGTGAACCCCTGCGCCTGGCAGGATACCTTCGACTGGGTGGGCATAAGCGACTCGCTGCGGGTTTGGCAAGACAACGGCTGGGGTAACTGGATAGACTTGAGCACCTGGCGTACCCGCGTGGGCAAGCAATACCAGTACCGCCTGCCCGGCGATGTGCTTTACGCCCAGGGCTTGCTGCAAAGGCCCCACTTCAAGCCTGGCGACCAGTACGAGTTCAAGCTGGATTACCGCGTTTGCGGTAACTTCCACGGCGGTGACAAGCACCAGCTGGCCTGCGGCATCACCGCTATTTGCTGGTGGTCGGGGGTACAACAAGGGCCAAATGCCCGGGGCCAACGCCAAAAGGTGGGAGCCCACTGGTCATCCCTTCCCGATACACTCCCCTTGCCGACCCGCGTGGCGGCCTGCGGGCTCGACCTGCTGTACTACTGCGAGTCGAACAATACCAACCACTTCAACCTGGGCTGGAGTACCGACGTGGGTGTCTGGTGGACGGATGCCAACGCGAACCTGCTCGGCGTGCCCACCTCGCAGGCCAGGACCTGCACCAAGTCGGTTTACCTTACCGTGCAGAAGTACCTGGGGCCAACGGGCTTCCTCGCCCCCCGCGACGCGCTGCTGGCCTTCCCCGGCGAGTACCGCCCCCTGCGTGCCGACCTGGACACCTTCCTCTACGAGCGCCCCGCTGGCCTACAGCCCAACGGTAATTACCGTGCTAACAGCACGGTTTACCACGGGCAAGGGACATTATTCCACCGCAGGACCCTGGTGCAGGGCTCCTTGTCCCCTTCCGTCAACGGTGCCGCGGGGATATGGTCAACGTTCGTGCCCATTGGCACGGCAGGGCCTGGCCTGCCGTTTGGCCTACCCCCCGCCTCCCCGGGCAGTACCTCGAACACGAGTTCAACCGGTAACGAGCTGGCCCGCGGCGACGGTCACCTGCTGTACACCTTCGTGCTGGACCCCGCCTGGGGCCTGGCGGGCACGCCCTCCAGCCCGCTGTGCGTGAACTTCGTTTTCGATTACATGCCGGGCTGCAACCCGGGGCCCACGGCCTTGCCCTGGTTGCTGGTGCGGGGCATATCGTTCTGCGGCGACACGCTGGGCGTGGTGTTACAGCGCCTGGACAGCCTGCCGCTGGCGGGCGACAACTGCGTGCCGCTGGACGTGCAGCTACAATCCATCACCGCGGCGGGCTGCAACGGCGGCGGCGCCATAGACATCACGGCCAGCGGCGAGCCCCCCTTGCAGTACAGCTGGACGGGCCCCAACGGCTTTAGCGCCAGCACGGCGAACATATATAACCTGCAGGCCGGTTTGTACCAACTGGTGCTGACGGACCTACGCGGTTGCAGCCTGACGGCCCAATATACCGTCCCGCTGGATAGCCTGCCGAACCTGTGGCTGGAGGCCAACGCCAGCTGCGTGGGCCAACAGCTGCTGATCAGCGTGCAGGGCGATCTGCTGCCGGGCTATACCTACAGCTGGGCCGGTCCAAACGGCCCCATCGTGGCCAGCGGGCCAGATTACAGCGTGGCGCAGGCCAGCTTGCAGGACGCCGGCCTGTACAGCGTGACGGTGAGTGCCCCGGGTGCTGGCTGCGCCGTTTTGCAGGCACAGGTACAGGTGTGGATGAACTGTTGCGGGCTGGGTTACACCGAGGTGGGTAGCCTGGTCGGCGTGCCCGACATCGGGACGGCCATCGACTCGGGCTACCTGCTGCCCCATAACCAGTCGTATATCCAGCCCCAGTTTATCGTGGTGCGGGGGACGTTCGAGTTCAACTACACGAACTGGCTTTCGCCCATGGACTACGATTTTGCCCATGGCTCTGAAATCATCATGGACGAGGGTGCCGAGATAATCATATCCAACGAGAACAGTATACACATGGTAGGTACACGGGTACACGGTTGTACACACTACTGGAAAAGCATCACGGTGAACCAAACTTGTAGGCTCTGGGGTAAAAACAACACTTTCGAGGGAGGTGAACACGCCGTCAAGCTCAACAAGGACAGCCGGTTCTCCATGTCCAATTCATTGTTTCACCGTGACAGGGTAGGCGTGCTGTGCTACACCGCCGAGCCGATGTTCCTGGCGAACAACGAGTTCGGGGAACAAGCGGGAAATCTATCGCCCCAGCTCTTACCTTACACGGGGATGCCCCCGACAAGCATGGCCTACACCTGTGGTATCGAGATGGTGGGTGTGCCGTTCCTGTACCTGGGCGGTTCCCCGCAGTACCGGAACGTGTTCCAGAACATAGACCACGGTATCCGCTCGTTCAACGGCGGGCTGTTGTCGCTAGAGAGTGCCCTTTTCGAGAACGTTTACCAGCGGGGTATTTTCGTCAGGGGGCTAGGGCCTGCCTCGGACTTGCAACTGCTAGGCTCTACCGACCCCTTGACAGGACTGGAAAACCTGGAGTTCAGGCACTCGGGGCACACGGCCTCGTCCTACAGCGTGTATGCGCAGGGGACTAACCTGCTTGTGCGGGGAGTCCTTTTCGAGGACGTGCGTAGCGGTGTACACGGTACAAACCTGACGGGCTGCACCGTGGATATAAACAACAACCTCATGTCCTGCCGTGAACGCGGGGTTAACCTGCTGAACACCGGGAACAGTGTCGTGGGGATATGCGCGGTGGCCAACAACGAGATAAACGTGCTGGCCACGGGCGGGGTGGGCATACACCTCAACGGTTTCCAGATGCCACAGTTCCTGGTGAACGATAACCACGTTAACCTCTCCATGCCCTTGCAGGAGGGCATCTGGGTGCAAGGGGTGAACAGCAGCTCGACAATGGTGCTGGGCAACACGGTGCAGATGAACATAGGCCCGGGAGGTCTGTTGCCCAAGGCAGGGATAAACGTTGACGGTAGCACGGGTATCGTGGTACAATGTAACAACCTGAGGGGGCAGTTGGGTTATAGCAGGCCATACCTGCTGAACAACGCCAACACACCCTTGCTCTCGGAATACATGGGCTACAGGCAGGCCCAGTCAGGCGGTATAGATGTATCTTGCAACGAGTTCGAGAACCTGCGGACGGGCATGAGGTTTGAGAGCGGTATAAGTACTTGCGCGGTGCAGGGCAACGTGTTTGGAAACGACATGCAGCTCGGGCTACTACTCAGCTCTGGCGCTATAGGGAACCAAAACGACGCGGGCAACCTGTGGCTGGGCAACAATTTTGATAGGGCAGCCTGGGCATCCTCAATGTCAGCATCGTTCCCAAATTCTATTTTTTACGTCTCCACTGCCTACTCGAACCCATTCTTTTACCCGCTTAATCAGGGGATAGATCCTGCGCCGTGGTTTGTCAATACACCCTTTGGAAATCCAATACCGTATCTATGTACCTCGAACGTGCTTTGCGATTACTATGGATTGAGGATGCTACCGCCCTCTGGAACCCTGGACAGCCTGGTGGCCTCGGGGGACATAGAGGATATTTTTTACCAGGCGGAACAAAACCTCTGGGCAGATAAAATGCTCTACGCGAAGTTGGACAGCATGCAGAACCTGGATGCCCTGATGCAAGGCTTCAAGGATTCCGTTGCACAGCACAGCTCGGTGGACGAGTTCTTGGGGATAGAGTATTCCAAATCGACCCTGGATAAAGTGGACGAGGCGGCTTTTGGTGAACTCCTGTCCAAGGGCGCGGAAAGCAAGGTGCTTGGGACACAGATATTGAACCAGGAAAAATTACTTGAATTGGCAACCACCTACCCCGATAGCCTGTTTATCTATGGGCAGCGTGATTCGCTAGTGGGTTTGTTGACACCCGTGTTGATGAATGCAGATTCGCTGGCTAACTACCTCAAGCAAGAAAAACTGGTAACGGCCCTAGATTTAGACGCTGAAAACCTCTCGGTGGTGGTGAACGATTACCAAGACTTGATATTGGCAACGGCCAACGAGATATATCTGAACACCTTGGCCAAGGATATATTGCCAGACAGCATTACCGTGGGCTACCTGGAAAGCATCGTGTACCAGTGCCCTATCGTAGCTGGGCCTGGTATATACACCGCTAGGTTGGTATTTGGCAGCGTGAAGGACACGGTGTACCAGGATGAACAGGTTTGCCTTGACGCCGGTATCCTGTTGAGGGAAGCTGCGGGCGACAACATGGACCTTGAGGGCTTAAGCGTTTACCCCAACCCGACAAACGAGCTGGTGACGGTGCATTCCAGGGATAAAGACTTGGTAAAGCTGCGCCTGCTGGACCTGGGTGGCACCTTGTTGCTGGAAGTAAATGTTGACGTGGAGCCTACCCGTGAACATGAGATCGACCTGGGAGATTATCCCGCTGGGCTTTACCTGTTGAAGGTTGAGCTTGAAGGTGGGGAGCTGTTGACCAAGAAAATAACGATTGTAAGATGATGAAGTACATAATATTGACCATGTCGTTGTTGTTTATCATACCGCTGCAAGGGCAGCGGTATGATAATAACGCTTTGTTTTACCAGGGAACCAACTACGTTGACTCGATTTCCGCGTCGGCCTGTGACTCGAACGAAATCATAGGATTTAACGCATTTTCGCAGCGCAGGGTTTTCGGTCTCGCTGGTTACATGTTTGACCAGGATACCCTGGAAACCTTCGCCCGCTGCGACAGCATGTTTCCTTACCTGCTGACTAGAGCCATGTTGACCATGAGCGATGCCGGGGGAAACTTGATTTTCCATACCAACGGGCTACGGATAATTGACACGAGTGGGCACACCATGCTTAACGGGGATAGTTTAAACCCCGGGCAATATGCTGACCTGTACCCCTCCTTTTATGCGGCATACAATACCTTGCTGTGTTTAGCATCCCCGGGCGAAACAAGTGTGTATTATTTGTTGCATCAGGTTATTGATTATGATTCATTGGGTATAGATTCTACCGTTTATACTACGGCCTTGTATTATACCAAAATTGATATGAACCTGAATGGGGGGCTAGGTGGCGTGGTGGAAAAAAACGTTCCCATCCCTACCCCAGCCAGCAAGCTGGGAGTATCAAACTTGATGGCCTGTAAACATGCCAACGGGCGTGACTGGTGGGTAATACAACCAGGCTTGCGCAATGGGTGTTACCATAGTGTATTGCTTGATAGTACGGGTTTGCATTACGTGCAAGTACAATGTTTCCCCGAGCAGGATACTTTTTACGATATTTCGGGCCAGGCTATATTCTCTCCCAACGGGGAGTTGTATGCCCGTTACACCGCTACGATCGGGGTGAAGCTGTATGATTTTGATAGGTGCTCGGGTTTGTTGACCAACCAGAGGCTCATAGATGGTATTGAAGGCGAAATCAATATAGGCATTGGAATTGGAGGAGTATGTTTCTCTCCTTCCAGTAAATATTTGTACGTGACGAACATGGCGAACATCTACCAATACAGTATTGATAACCCGGATGTGATCGATATAAAAAATAGCCGCGTTGAAATAGACACATTGCTGGGTGTTTGGTCAACGGTCCACCCTTTGTATGGTACAATACCATTTGTAGAGGGAATTGGCTGGATGCAACTTGCCCCGGACGGGTCTATAATCATAGCACCAGCAGCGAGTGCACTGTGGTTGAAGCGCATTCTATCTCCCGATAATCCAGGACAAGCTTGCCAGTTTGATAGGTTTAGTGTCCCCTTGCTTACCTGGACAGGGCTAACGATTCCCCTGTACCCCCACTACCGCCTGGGTGCCTTGACGGGTAGCGCTTGCGACACGCTGGGTTTAAGCAGCCTGCAAAGCACCAGCTACTGGCTAGACTTTGGCCAGGTGGAGGCGGGCAGCAGTGCCACCCTGGGTATAGATGTGGTATCGCGGGTGGGCTACCCGGCCAGCCTGGATACCTTGCAGTACCGGCAGGGCACGGGTGTATTCAGCAGTAGCTTGGCCTTGCCTACCATGTTGCCCAAGTATGATACCTTGCACTATGATGTAACCTTCTCGCCCACGGCCTCTGGCTACGTGGAAGATACCCTGGAGCTGCACAGCAACTACGGCGTGGTAAGGGTGCGTTTAACGGGCAACGGCATCAGCTCGGTAGGTACGGTGGCCAGCCAGCCTGTATCGGTGCAGTTGTACCCCAACCCGGCCAGCAATGCGGTAACGGTGTACGCGCAAGGCGCGGAGATAGCCCAAGCCTTGTTGTATAGCAGTCGGGGCGAGCTGCTCAAAACACAAAGCATTGCTCAATCAAAAGGCCAACTGGACCTCGCGGGCCTATCACCTGGCCTCTACCTGGTGGAGCTGGTACTGGCGGATGGAAGAAGAGGCATTTCCAAGTTATTAGTTATTAATTATTAGGGATTAGGTTGCAAGTTTTAGGGGTTAGGAAATGATGATATGAGGATGACTTTTACCCACTCCACTCTGCTCTCAGCCCTCATAACTATCGAATGGCCTAGCGATGCGAAGGGCGGCCGTAGGCCGTACCGCAGGGGCATAGCCCCAAGGTATGAGCGAGTAGCGAACCCGTAGCGTAGCGCCGCCGCGCAGCGGCGGAGGCCCCCAAAGCATAAATGATAAAATGAGTAAAGGATAAAATGACTTTGGATTAGCCGATTTTTGATTTTTTGCGCTTTAGCTTTTTGTAAACTTTGTTTATCTTTGGACAAACGAACGTTTATGGCAGGAGGATGCATCGTTGATCAATGCCCCGTGACCGCCGGCCCAGGTATTTACCTGGCCCGTAGTATTTATGCCAGCCGGGTTGATGAACTATATACCGACGAGGAGGTATGCATGGGGCAAGGGCTGCAACTGAGGGAAGGGCATGCCCCCTTGGAGAAAGACTATCAAGTTTACCCGGTACCAAGCAGTAACTGGCTGACGGTAAGTAGCCCAGAGCTAGTTAAATCATACTGCGTGCTAGATAACACGGGGCGTGTAATTGTACCTAGTAAAGTTCTAAAAGGGGCAGCTACTTGGATTGAGCTTGATATGGGCTGGCTGGAAAACGGGCTTTACATACTGGAGCTACACCTTGAATCAGGCGCGTTAAAAAGCTTAAAGTTTATCATCGCTAAATAAATATACTATGAAAATGAAGATAATGAGCCTTGTAGGATTAATGACCTTATTGCAAACACTTCAGGCCCAAAAACATGATGTCCATTGGTTTTTTTATGAAGGAGGCACACCTACATTCGCTGCATCCTACTGTAGTACTTACCCCCCCCCCCAGCAAATATATTATAGAGGAGGAATGGGGGGGGTTGACTTTAACACGAACCAGGTGGTAACGCGCTGCGATAGTATGTATGACTTTACACTTGGTTCAAGCCACATCAGTATGAGCAACGAGGCTGGTGAATATATATTTAGCACCGATGGCCGGAAGATCATAGACTCCACGGGTAACCTGATGCCAGGCGGCGATAGTTTGAGTTTCATGTATATGGAAGATTTTTTGGTGGACACCGTGCAGCAAACCGCCTGGGTTTATGCTTCGGGCAATATAATGGTGCTGCCCTGGCCTGGGCACCCTGGGCAATATATATACTTGGAGCAGGTGTTGGTGCCGTACTACGTGGCCTCGCTAGGTGGTTACGTGTTGCGTAACGCGGGCTTCCGGCAGCACTTGATTGATATGAATACTAATGGGGGGAGGGGCAGCGTGGTAGTGCGGGACCTGCCTTTAGCTATACCCCCTGCCGAAACCTTGTCGGGTGGTGGGTTAGCTGCCTGCCGGCATGCAAATGGGCGGGACTGGTGGATTATACAACCTGGCTTCAACAACAACTGCTACTACCGTTTGCTGCTGGATCCCAGTGGGCTTGTGTACAACGGGAAACAATGCATCGGGGATTTTGTGGGACACCCTTATCGCCCGGAAGAGTTTTTACCAGTTTTTTCACCCGATGGCAATATTTATGGCCGTTCAAATGGGTGGGCACAAGGTAATGATTTTGTGAGTATGTTCCAATTTGATAGAGGTACAGGAGTCCTTTCGGACGAATTGAGCTGGGTTCCCAATCTAGGGGTAAATTCAGAACCTTTGTCTATGGCATTTAGTGCTTCTTCAAAGGTTCTTTATGTAGCATCGACAACTGGTCTCCATCAATATGACTTTAGAAAGAAAAGCCTTAATGATATATTAAATAGTGAACAATTAATACCAGATGTAAGAACGGGCTTGGATTATCAACACCCGTCGTACGGGTTACAATATAACTACAACTGGTTCTACAAAATGAATCTAGGCCTCGACGACAAGCTGTATTTCCACCCTTCGAGTGGCTACGTGTTAAGTGCGCTGGAATCCCCTGATAGCCTTGGTTCAGCTTGTAACCTGAACTGGTTATCGAGGTATTTACCCGTTTTCACGGGGGTCTCGTTGCCTAACCACCCCCACTACCGCCTTGGTGCCTTGACCGGTAGCGCTTGCGATACGCTGGGTTTAAGCAGTTTGCAAAGCAATAGCTACTGGCTAGACTTTGGCCAGGTGGAGGCGGGCAGCAGTGCCACGCTGGGTATAGACGTGGTATCGCGGGTGGGCTACCCGGCCAGCTTGGATACCTTGCAGTACCGGCAGGCCACGGGTGTGTTCAGCAGTAGCTTGGTATTGCCTACCATGTTGCCCAAGTATGATACCTTGCACTACGATGTAACGTTCTCGCCCACGGCCTCTGGCTACGTGGAAGACACGCTTGAGCTACACAGCAACTACGGCGTGGTAAGGGTTCGTTTAACGGGCAATGGCATCAGCTCGGTAGGTACGGTGGCCAGCCAGCCTGTATCGGTGCAGTTGTACCCCAACCCGGCCAGCAATGCGGTAACGGTGTACGCGCAAGGCGCGGAGATAGCCCAAGCCTTGTTGTATAGCAGTCGGGGCGAGCTGCTCAAAACACAAAGCATTGCTCAATCAAAAGGCCAACTAGACCTCGCGGGCTTGCCGCCGGGCCTCTACCTCGTGGAGCTGGTACTGGCGGATGGAAGAAGAGGTATTTCCAAGTTGTTAGTTATTAGGGATTAGGTTGCAGGGGCGCACCTGAGTGTGCGCCCGCGGTAGGCAGGATTGATTGGTTCTAGTTTATTGCCAACAGCATTATTTTTTACCACCCCGTCTGCTGCGCTACACGCGTTGCGTTGCGCTTGCATCTACCCCTCCTTTGCATGGAGGGGAATTTAACTTATCTTATATTTAATTGATTATCAATAATATATAGCAAGGCCTAGACTCCCCTCCATGCAAAGGCTACGATTAGGACACATTTTTTGATGCTGGTAGTTTAAGGGCATGTATAGACAAAAGCTGCCCTCCGGGCAGCCCCTTTTGGTAGCCGCGGGTAAGCGCAGCGCAACCCGGGGTTTAAGGCGACAACAGAAAACCCGTGGCGGCAAGCCGCTTGGCAGATACGATACAGAAATCGCCACGGAACGGTAGCCGTTCGTTAAGTTGTTCTAGCACGTAAACCAGTGGAATTATTTTTCTTCGTTCTTTTGTCTTGATACAAAAGAACCAAAAAATCAAGGCTGTGACGCCCGAGCCTGAAAACCAGGCCATAAAACCTAAATCCCAAAAACTCGCGAGTGCCTTTCCTATAACTTTTCGATACGTTTACTGGCTGGAAAGCCCCGTGCTGGCCTGCAAACGCTCAAACAGTTTGGGCTTTTATACGGTTTTATGGCCTGATTTTCCGGGCGGCTCGTCCGTCAAGGCCAATCCTTTTTTACCTGCCAGTTTTGTAAAAATTCTTTTCAAGTACCTCTAGCAAAAAATGTGTCCTAATCGTAGCCATGCAAAGGAGGGGTGGATGCGCAGGTGGCGTTTAACGCCACGTAGCGCAGACGGGGTGGTAAATCACCATGAAAAGGGAATCAATTAAGGCAGGCCAGAACACTGTTCGGCCTAGCGATGCGAAGGGCGGCCGTAGGACGTACCGCAGGGGCATAGCCCCAAGGTATGAGCGAGTAGCGAACCCGTAGCGTAGCGCCGCCGCGCAGCGGCGGAGGCCCCCAAGGAATAAATGATAAAATGAGTAAATGATAAAATGACTTTGGATTAGCAATTTTTGATTTTTTGAATTTTCGCTAATTTCGCTTTTAGCAAAAACAGCCTTATGCTAATTTTAGCGATTTTTGAATTTTAGCGTTTTAGCTAGTTTAGCAACCTTTACCCATTATTACCCATCTTCACCCACCTTCAGTCGTCGCCTGAAAAAATAACTTAGGCCCAGGCCCGATATCAGGTGCCAGATGCCCCACCAGGCCACTATGATGGCCATGCCGCCCATGTTGGGAAAGAAATTAAATATTAAAGCCAGCCCGATGGACGTGTTTTGAATGCCAGTCTCGATGGCGATGGTACGCGCATCGGCCTCGGGGAGTTTCATGCCGCGGGCAAAACCATAACCTATCAGCAGGGCTAAACCATTGTGTATCAGTACCGTCCAGAATACAATGTGGAATAACTGCGTGAATAATTTAAAATTTGCCGCAAATGCCCCGATGATGAGCACCAGGAATACGCCTAGCGATAGCTTTTGCAGCGGTGAACTAAGGCGTTTGGCAAGTTGAGGCTTGAAATGGGCCAGGCTCATACCTAAAATTAAGGGCAACAAAAGGAGCCAAAAGGAGAGTTGGAGCATACTCCAGAAGTCGATGTTCAAAGATTTAATCAAGGGTGCCGTGAGGCTGGGTACACGGCCCCAAAAGTAAAATCCGGCGGGAATCATGAAGCCTGCGATGAGCGTTGAAACGGCGGTAAGGCTGACCGACAAGGCCACGTTGCCCTTGGCCAAAACCGTTAGGAAATTGGAGGAGCTACCACCGGGGCAAACGGCTATCATGACCATGCCCAAGGCCACGCTAGGGTGGAGGGGTAACACCATGATGAGCAAAATGGTGAGGAGGGGTAAAAAAATAAACTGCGATATGAGCCCGACCACAATTTTTTTAGGGGCGGCGAACACCGCTTTAAAGTCGGCCCACTTGATTTCAATAGCTACTGAGAACATGACCATGGCTAGTATAACGTTGAGCCACAGCAAGTTATCATCGCTGAAATTTACTTTTATTTGATCGAGATGCTCCATAGAGCTGCAAGATAGTTAATCTTGTTGGCTTGGTAAAAGGGCTGTGTTTACTTATACCAATTATAAATTACACATAGGCTATATTACTATGCGTGCGTTGCATATCTTTGCGCTCCAAACATTAACGAAACCTTAACGATTAGGAATGCTGTGTAGACTTTGTCTAAATAGTGAGGAATATTCGCAAAAGCTTTGTAATGATTGGGCGATGCAATAAATTTGCACCGTTTTAAGGCAAAATTTGACAAAACGCTGACATTATATGACACTCAATCGGCTGATTTCCTGTGTATTGCTGTTGTTCTTGGCCACTGCGCCAACATTGAATCTTCATGCTGAAGAAGACGCAGCGCTCGTACAAAAGGGTAAAGAGTTGTTTAGCAAGAACGCCTGTAATGGCTGCCATGCTGCCAACATGAAGACAAAGTTAACTGGCCCCGCCCTGGCTGGTGTTGAAGAACGTTGGGACAATAAAGCTGACCTCTACGCTTGGATCCGTAACTCCACGGCCATGATTGAAGCTGGCCACCCACGTGCCGTTGCTTTGTGGAACGAGTACAAGCCAACCAAGATGAACTTGTACCCGAACCTCACGGACGAGGAAATCGACGCCATGTTGACTTACATCCGTTTCCAGGCTGCTGGCGGTGCTAAACCTGCTGAAGGTGATGCTGCTGCTACAGGAACTGCTGCAGAACCCGAATATACTTCACCCAACAATCAATTGATTATTGGTGTGTTGTTTTTGGTTTTAGCAGCGCTGGCCTTCATCCTTTCGCGCATCGTGGGCAACTTGAACCACTTGTCGAAAGTTAAAGCTGGTGAAAATCCAGGTGTTCGCCCAACCGTGTTGGAGCAATTGACCAGCAAAACGGTTATGGGTATCGCTACCTTTATCTTGGTAGTTGTTGGTGCGTTCTTGACCATCAATAACGCTATCAAATTAGGTCGCCAACAGAACTACGAACCTGAGCAACCTATTAACTTCTCGCACGCTATCCACGCTGGCAAGCATAAAATTGATTGCCAATACTGCCACGATAGTGCCCGTCGCTCTAAGCACTCGTCTATTCCGGGTACCAACACTTGTATGAACTGCCACGCTGCGGTGAAACAAGGTGAGCATGAAAAACCAATGGATAAAGGTGCATCTAGCGCTGAAATCTTGAAAATTTATGCTGCCAGTGGTTTCAACCCGGAGGATGGTAAGTATTTCGACATGGACAGTGTGACCATGAAGGATGTACGCAAATCATTCTCAAACTGGTTGAGCAAAGTATATGTAGATGCAGGTGTTGACGAAAAACGTGCTGCTTCTACCGTTAAAGCACAGGTTGACAAAGCGATGGCTATGGCATTCAAACCAGTTGAATGGATCCGTATCCACAACATGCCAGACCACGTATACTTCAACCACCAACAACACGTGGTTGCAGGTGGCTTGCAGTGCCAAACTTGTCATGGTCCAGTTGAGGAAATGACTGTACTCAAGCAATACTCTCCGCTCTCGATGGGCTGGTGTATCAACTGTCACCGTGAGCAAGAGGTTAAGTTTGCAGATAACCCTTACTACGAATCATTTGAGAAGTATCACAGGGAAATTAAAGAAGGCAAGCGTTCAGGTGTAACCGTTGAAGAAGTCGGCGGTTTGGAATGCCAAAAATGCCACTATTAATGCTCCTTTGAACAGTCTTTCAAATCCAATCCGAAAACTCCACAGCCAAATATAATCAATGAAGAAGTCGACCAAAATCTGGGTAAACGCCGAAGAGCTCAACCAAGAAGAATCGTTCCTTCAGTCTGCCGAGGCCGAGCAATCGCTCATCTCCCTCGACACGCTTACAGAAACCGAAAGCACCAGTAAAATCACGGCTAACCGTCGTGACTTCCTTAAGTTTTTAGGTTTTAGCTTAGGTGCTGCCACAGTTGCAAGCTGTGAAATCCCGGTTAAAAAAGCCATTCCTTACGTAACTAAACCAGAGGAAATTGTACCGGGTAAAGCCAACTACTATGCATCTTCATTTGTTCAAGGCGGCGATTACTGCGCTGTTTTGATCAAAACCCGTGAAGGTCGCCCGATTAAAGTAGAAGGCAACGCATTGTCTCCAATTACCCAAGGCGGTACCTCTGCTCGTGCACAGGCATCGGTTTTGAGTTTGTACGATACTTCTCGTCTACGCTCAGCAGGTACTATCAAGGAAGGTAAATTCGAAGCTACTACATGGGCTGCTGTTGATAAAGCCGTTGCTGGTAAAATCAATGAAGCGTCAAAAGTGGCTATCGTTACCCACACTGTGATGAGCCCATCGCTTAAAGCTGCTATTGCGCAGTTTAAAGTGAAATTCCCGAATGCGGAAGTAATTACATACGACCCAATTTCAAGTTCCGCTTTGTTGGATGCTAACGCAATTAGCTTTGGCACTCGCATGGTTCCAGATTACCACTTCGATAAAGCCAATGTAATCGTTGGTATCGAGGCGGATTTCTTGGGCACTTGGATTTCTCCAGTTGAGTTCGCAGCTGATTACGTGAAAAACCGTAAAGCACATAAAATGCAAGACGCTCGCAAAGAGATGTCTCGCCATATCCAGTTCGAGAGCCGCATGTCTTTGACTGGTTCAAACGCTGATAACCGCGTGTTGATTCGTCCTTCCGAGCAGGCTGCCGCTGTTGCCTTGTTACACAACGAGGTTGCTGCATTAGCTGGTGGTTCAGCCGTTAGCGCTCCTGCCACTAAATTTGCATGGGATAAAGCAACTGCTACCATCAAGAAAACTGCACGTGAATTGGTTGCAGCCAACGGTAAAGCCTTGGTTGTTTGTGGTGTAAACGATGTAAATGTACAATTGCTGGTGAACAACATCAACGCTATGTTGAATAGCTTTGGTTCTACCATCCAATTCGCCCATTACTCTAACCAACGCCAAGGTAGTGATAAAGCCATCGCTGATTTCACCGCCAACATGGCTTCATACGATGCGGTGTTCATCCACCACGCAAACCCTGCTTACGACCTTCCTGGCTTGGCAGAGAAATTTGCCCAAGGCTTATCTAAAGCCAAGTTGAGCGTTTCGATGAACCTTAGCTTAGATGAAACCACAGCATTGTGTCAATTTGCTGCTCCTGACCACCACTATTTGGAGTCTTGGGGTGATGTTGAGGCGAAAAACGGACATTTTAGTGTTGTCCAACCAACCATTAGCCCATTGTTCGATACCCGTCAGGCAAGTGTTTCTTTCTTGACTTGGGCTAACGATCCGTTCTTGGCTACCGCTTCAGAGCAAGCTAACTACGATTTCGTAAAAGCATATTGGGAAGCTAACGTATTCACTAAACAGTCGGAGTACACCTTGTTCCAGTCATTCTGGGATAACGCTCTCCATGATGGTGTAGTAAGTACAGCCGCTGGTGAAATGGTATTCGGTTACACTGCTCCTGATTTTGCTACCGTTGCAGCTGCTTTGCCAAAAGCATCAAACGCTGAAGTAGAAGTTACCTTCTATGAAACCGTTAACGTGGGTAACGGCTCATATGCCAATAACCCTTGGTTACAGGAAATGCCTGAGCCAGTATCTCGTACCACTTGGGATAACTTCATCTCTGTTCCACTTGAGTGGGATGGTGACAATAAATACATCGGCTTCAAAAATTTGAAGGACGGTGACAAAGCAACCGTTAAAATTAATGGTAAAGAGTACACCATGACCGTGGTTCGCCAATTTGGTCAAATGAAAGGTACTGTTGCCGTTAGCTTGGGTTACGGTCGTACCGTTGTAGGTCCTGCTGGCCAGAATGTAGGTGTAAACCTCTACCCAGCAGTTGCCATGAACAACGGAACGTTCAATTATACTGCTTCTAGCGTTGAAGTATCAGGTAAAACAGGTCACGATGCAGAATATGCTTGTGTACAGTTGCACCACACCTTCGGTTTGAAAAACGAACTCGATGGCAAAGAAATCAACGTAGACGAACGTATCTTGGGCCACCGTGGTTTCCAAGGTTCATTGACCCGCCGTTCTGTACTTTACGCTACGACTACAGAAGAAATGTATGCGCAAGGCGAGAAAGAAAACGTGGTTGACGGTGTAAAAACACTAGAACAATTGGCTGAGCGCCGCGAAGAAGCGGAACACCTCAATCAAAATACCATGTATCCATACGAAAAGTATGAGGCAGATGTATATTCTCAAGGCCACTGGTGGGGTATGTCAGTCGACTTGTCGGCTTGTATCGGCTGTGGCGCTTGTGCTGTGGCTTGTATCGCTGAAAACAATGTACCTGTTGTTGGTAAGTTCGAGGTGTCTCGTGCACACGAGATGACTTGGTTGCGTATCGACCGTTACTTCTACGGCGACGAGGAAACGCCAAATGCTGCTTACATGCCGATGATGTGCCAACACTGTACCAACGCTCCATGCGAGAACGTTTGTCCGGTGAACGCCACCAACCACAGTTCTGAAGGTTTGAACCAAATGACTTATAACCGTTGTATCGGTACTCGTTACTGTGCCAACAACTGTCCGTTCAAAGTACGTCGTTTTAACTGGTTAGATTACACATCTGCCGACTTGTTCCCATGGAACGAGCCTAACACGAACCGTTATCGCGATGCAGATGATTATACCTACATGACTGACAGCCTCACACGTATGGTGCTTAACCCAGACGTAACGGTTCGTTCACGTGGTGTAATCGAAAAATGTAGCTTCTGTGTTCAACGTATCCAAGAAGGTAAGTTGACCGCCAAAACAGAAGGTCGTTTGTTGATGGACGGAGAGGTTAAATCAGCTTGCCAAACGGCTTGTCCTACCGGTGCTATCGTGTTCGGCGACCGCAACCAGAAAGACGGTCAGTTGAGCAAACTTTGGGAAAGCCCGTTGACTTATTTCTCGCTCGAGGAAATCAACGTTCGCTCTTCTATCGGTTACATGATGAAGGTAACGAACACCAAAGAAGAATTTACATCGTAAATATTTTTTTGGGCGCGTCCCCGCTCACGCGGGGTCAGGCTGCTCCGGGGTTCGCTTCGCTCCGTGCTTCGCACAGGCCTTCGGCCTCCCTCCGCATCCTTCGCGCGATAAACTAACTGTAGCAATTCATTTTACACTAATTTCTAAAAGCCATATATGAGCGCCATCGTTTCTCCGGTACGTCCGCCACTGATTACGGGCAACAAAACGTACCACCAGATCACGGAAGACATCTGCTCTCCAACCGAGAAGGTTCCAGGTCTTTCTTGGATTCTAGGTTTGATGCTTGCATTAGGTGTATTCACCTTCGGTGCATTCACCATGATCGTTACCATTTGGTACGGTATCGGAACTTGGAACCTTAACCGCACGGTGAGTTGGGGTTGGGACATTACCAACTTCGTATGGTGGGTAGGTATTGGTCACGCCGGTACCCTGATTTCAGCGATCCTTATGTTGTTCCGTCAAAAATGGCGGACTGGTGTAAACCGTGCAGCTGAGGCGATGACCATCTTCGCGGTAATTTGTGCGGCTATCTTCCCTGGTATCCACATGGGCCGTATCTGGATGGCAATGTTTATCTTCCCTTACCCGAACACACGTGGTCCATTGTGGGTAAACTTTAACTCGCCGCTGCTTTGGGACGTATTTGCGATTTCTACCTATTTCACGGTGTCATTGTTGTTCTGGTATACTGGTTTGGTACCTGACTTTGCAACCATTCGCGACCGTGCCAAAGGTTTCCGCTACAAAATCTACAACTTCTTGTCATTTGGCTGGACTGGTTCTGCCAAGCACTGGCAACGTTGGGAGTCACTTTCGTTGGTTCTTGCAGGTCTTTCTACACCGCTTGTACTTTCTGTACACACCATCGTATCATTTGACTTCGCAACTTCGGTTATCCCTGGATGGCACACAACCATCTTCCCTCCATACTTCGTTGCAGGTGCTATCTTCTCGGGTTTTGCAATGGTACTTACCCTGATGATTATTACCCGTAAGTTGTTGAAACTAGAAGATTATATTACCATCGAGCATATTGAATCGATGAATAAGGTAATCTTGTTGACAGGTTCAATCGTAGGTGTAGCATACTTGACTGAGCTATTCGTAGCTTGGTACTCAGGCTATGTTTACGAGCAGTTTGCATTCTACAACAGGGCTTTAGGTCCTTTCTGGTGGTCATATGCAGCCATGATGACTTGTAACGTAATTTCTCCACAATTCTTCTGGAGCCGCAAATTACGCCGTAATATTACATTGACATTTATCATGTCAATTGTAATCAACATCGGTATGTGGTTCGAACGTTTCGTGATCATTGTAACTTCATTGCACCGCGACTTTATTCCATCAAGCTGGTCTTACTATAGTCCAACTTGGGTAGAAGTTGGTGACTACATGTTCACCTTTGGTCTGTTCTTCACGGCATACTTAATTTTCACCCGTGTTGCTCCTGTAGTTGCTGTTGCGGAGGTTAAGAGTATTCTGAAGACGAGTGGTAATCAGTATTCGGGAGAAAATTCACATTATCCACACCCTGATGTGAAATCTGCGCACGACCACGCACACGACAAACACTAAATAGTAAAAGATCATTTCCGTAATAAGAGACAAACAGTTTCTGATGAGAAAGCTCAATAAAAAAGTAGTTTACGGCCTCTACAACGATGAAGAGGTATTGCTCAAGGCAGTTAAACAAGCCAACGAGGAGCATAAAGACATATGGGACGTGTTTACACCATTCCCAGTACACGGTCTTGACCCTGTGCTTGGCTTGAAAGAGTCTCGTTTGCATATCGCTGGCTTTGCCTACGGTGCAACAGGAACTTTGATAGCGTTCTCTTTTATGTCTTGGGTATTTACCCGTGACTGGCCGATTATCTTCGGTGGTAAACCATATTTCTCTGTACCTTCATTCATCCCGATTACTTTCGAGTTTACGGTACTTTTGGCGGCAGTAGGTATGGTTGTTACGTTCTATATCATCAATGGCTTAGGCCCAGGTGTAGAGAACCCATACTTGGATCCCCGTATTACCGATGACAAGTTTTGTATTGCGTTTGATGTAACCGATTCTTCGGAGGAAGAAATAGAGTCAATCAAACAATACTTTGCTAATACACATGCTGAAGAAGTAAATGTGAAAAACATTTAGTCTAGGTACATTAAGATTAATGAATTAGAGAATCCACAAGCTAAGATTCAACCAAGGATATGAAAAACCTGCTTAAATTAGCCTCACTTGCCGTTATTGCGGTTGTACTGTTCTTCTACTCGAAGTGCGGTCCTGGTATTGGTAAATTCAATACTGGTCGTGAGTACATGCCTGACATGGCACACTCTATTGCCTACGAGGCCAACTACAACACCTATTACCGATTTAACCAATGGGTTGATGAAGAGGCATACGATTCAATCGTTCAACCTCGTAAACCAGTTGCTGGAACAATCGCAAGAGGTAAAGAAGTATACCACTATGGCAATACAGAAGAAGAACGCCTTCGCGCAACTGCTGAAATTACCTCAAACCCAATCCCTTTTACAAAGGCTGGCCTAGAGAAAGGCAAACAATTGTACACTGTTTACTGTGGTGTATGCCATGGTGATAAAGGAGATGGTAACGGTTATTTGTACCGCAATGACGGTCAATATTACCCTGCAGCGCCTAAAAACCTTTTGGCTGAGGATATCATCAACGACAATGACGGTCGCTATTATCACGCTATCATGTATGGTAAAAACGTTATGGGTAGCTACAAAGACAAATTGAATGTTGAAGAGCGCTGGCAGGTGATTTCATACATCCGCTTCTTGCAAGGTCAAGGTTCTATTACATCTGACGTTGATGCCCAGTTTGACAACTTACTTGGCGTGAAAAAAGCAGAAGTCAAACTTGATTCAGCGACCGGAAAGCAAATCACGATTCAACCAACTATTATCGACCCAATTGGTCAATTGGTTAATATGAATAACGTGTTCTTTAATACAGGTACAAGCTCACTGAGGGCAACTTCAATGCTTGAGTTGGATAAACTCGTTGCAGCGTTGAATAAATATCCTAAAGTGAAAATTCAAATTAATGGCCATACCGATGGTGCTGGAGATCCTGCTAAAAATTTAGGACTTTCACAAGAACGTGCAGAACAAGTGAAAGCTTATCTAGTTGCTGCTGGTATCGATGCTACTCGCCTACAAACTGCTGGCTTTGGTTCAACCAAACCCGTAGCATCTAACGGTACTCCAGAAGGTATGCGCGCTAATCGCAGAACCGACTTGACCATTCTTTCACGATAATCAAGGTTTGACTTAAGCATTCTGATTAACTTCTAACTTCCACATATACAATGAATCAATTTACATTCACCGGGAAACAGAAAACTTTCACATTCGCCCTGATGGGAGTTGGTGTAGTTTCGCTTCTTTTAACGTTTTTCCTGGAACCTGGAAGGTACCCTGCTGGACTTGACCCTAAGTACTTGCATACGCAGTTCTGGACTAATATCCTGCACAACTCATTCTTATTCACAGGTATCTCTTTTGCAGCCCTGTTGTTTATGGTTACACATACATTGGCATGGGGTGGATGGCATACTGCTTTTAAACGTGTGCCTGAGGCCATGATGATGTTTTTACCTGTAGGTGCATTACTCTTGCTCGTTGTGGCATTGGGCACAGCATTTGACTGGCACGGCATTTATCTCTGGGCTGAGGATGGCATTGAGCAACATGACAAGTTAGTAGCGCATAAATCTAGCTTCCTAAATGTTCCGTTTTATATGATTGCGATTGCTATCATTCTTTTATGGGGCTTCTTTGCATACATGTTGCGTAAGTTATCAATTCAAGAAGACAGCGAGAAGTTTGGCTCTACTTACAATCGTCGCTTAACGATTTCAGCAATTGTGTTGCCTATCGTTGCATTTACAAGCGCATATGTTATTTGGCAAGTAGTAATGGCCATAGATGTTCACTGGTATAGTACCATGTTTGCTTGGTATTCAACAGCTAGCGTTTTTGTTGCCATGCTTACCTGTTTAATCCTGATGTTACTATACTTGAAAAGGATTGGTTACTTCCCGAATGTTACTAAAGACCACTTCCATGACTTGGGTAAATACCTTTTCGGTTTGTCTGTATTCTGGACTTATTTATGGTTCTCGCAGTTTATGTTGATTTGGTATTCAAACAACGGTGAAGAAACTGGATACTTCTTGTTGCGTCAAACACAGTTCCCTGTTGTATTCTACTTGAACTTGTTGTTTAACTTTGTTTTGCCATTCTTGATCTTGATTATGAACTCGGCTAAACGTGCACTAGGTTTGCTCGGTTTTATGTCGATTGTAATCTTTGTAGGCCACTGGATTGACTTATTCCAAGCGATTAAGCCTGGCGTATGGCACAATGTTGAGCACTCTTACCACATGCAACATGAATCTCATGGCGATGCTCATGGTAAGGAAACTTCAACTTATCAGTTGGAAAGCACTAATCAGTCGGCTAAGGGTATGTTGACTTCAGGTGGTGGAGAACATACTACTACAGATAAAGGTCACGGGGAAGCCCACGCTGAAGCTGGACATAAATCAGGAGAAGCCCACGGCCATAGTGAACATTTAGGAACGTTCTACCTGGGTATTCACTTCCCTGGTGTACTAGAATTAGGTACGCTCGCTGGTTTCTTGGGATTGTTTCTTTTCGTTACTTTCTCTAATTTGGCTAAAGCCAAACTTGATCCTACCAACGACCCTTATCTAGAGGAAAGTAACCATCACCACGTTGTTTAGACTGATTTTAGATAAGTTTCATTTTTAAGCAAAATATTTCTTTTGCTGTTTAACTTTAGTATTTTCGATTCAAACATTAAATACAATAAGAGATGTTGCTACTTGGCGCACTTAGTTTGATTCTCCTTATGGTAATTATCCTTCAGATAGGAAAAGTTACCGAGATAGCAAGGACCTTGAGAGGAGAACGTGAAGCTCAACTCGAGACGAACCGTTTACAGTCGACACTTGGTCTTGGCTTCCTTGGTTTATTCTTGATTGGAGTGATTTGGTCTGCGTTTTACTACAAAAACCAATTATTCGGTTTTGGTCCTAATGAAGCGTCTTCTTCACATGGTCGCTCAGTTGACTTCATGTTCGAAGTAACCTTGTACATTACGTTAATCGTGTTCTTTTTAACGCATATCTTATTATTCTGGTATGGGTACAAATTTCGCGAACGCGAAAATACGAAAGCAGTGTTCTGGCACCATGATAACCGTTTGGAGTTACTTTGGATGGCTATTCCAGCTGTTACCATGACTTTTTTGGTTATTCAGGGTTTGGTTACTTGGAATAAATCTATGTCTGATATTCCTGCTGATGCTAAGCCACTTTCTGCTGAGAATTTGAAAGCTTTAATGGCTGATCCGTCTAAAATCGGGGACTATTTCCTTGAGGTAGAAGCTACAGGTTATCAGTTTGGTTGGGCCTTACGCCACCCGGGTGCAGATGGAGAACTTGGGGATAAATATTTTACCAATATCAGTGGATCTAACCCATTGGGTCAAATCTGGACTGATAAGCGCAACCACGACGACGTTCACATTGATGAAATAGTAATACCAAAGAATTTGCCTATCCGTGTAAGGATTACAGCGATGGATGTACTCCATAACTTCTATCTACCTCAGTTCCGGGTTAAGATGGATGCTGTTCCTGGTATGCCTACTTATTTCGTGTTTACACCGATAACCACTACAGAAGAGCAACGTCAGGTATTTAGTAAGTATCCAGAATGGCAAACCCCTTCTAAAGATGATCCCGAAAAACAACGTTGGGAAGTATTCGATTACGAATTGGCTTGTGCAGAATTGTGTGGAAAAGGGCATTACTCTATGAAACGCAAGGTGCGTGTTGTTTCTTTGGAAGAATACGCTACTTGGGTCGAAGGCTTAACGCCTTACTATACAGGAGCCGATACAGCTCCTACTGTTGGTCAAACAACTGAAAACTAGTTCACTAGTTCAATTATAAGGAAAATTATAGGTTAATTTTAAACGTGCTGAATAATGGCAAATACGGATATTAACAAAGAAGAGTTGCTCCACGGAACACATGAACATCACGGTCATGATGACCACCATGATGATCACCATGGCGACAAGTACCAGTCAACTTTCGTGACGAAGTACATCTTCAGTATGGATCACAAAATGATCGCTAAACAGTTCCTGATTACAGGTATTTTCTGGGGCGTTATGGGTGGCTTGATGTCTTTGGTATTCCGCTTACAGCTTGGTTTCCCATTAGAAGACTTCGCATGGTTACGTCCTGTACTCGGTAAGTGGATTCAAATTGATGCAGCTACTGGTCTAGGTGTGCTCGACCCTCAGTTTTACTATGCGTTGGTAACGATGCACGGTACGGTGATTGTGTTCTTTGTACTCACTGCGGGATTAAGCGGTACATTTAGTAACTTGCTTATTCCTTATCAGATTGGTGCCCGAGATATGGCTTCGCCATTGTTGAACATGTTGTCATACTGGTTCTTCTTCTTGGCTGGTTTGGTTATGTTCATCTCATTATTCCTCAACACAGGTCCGTTCTCGGGTGGTTGGGTTGCATATCCTCCATTGAGTGCACTTCCTCAGGCCTCTGATGGTTCAAAAGCAGGTATGACCTTGTGGTTGGTGAGTCTAGTATTATTTGTAGTGTCAGTACTTCTAGGTGGTATTAACTATATTACCACCATCTTAAACATGCGCACCAAGGGAATGAGTATGTTCCGGATGCCTTTGACTATTTGGGCATTCTTTGTAACTGCTATCCTTGGTTTGTTGTCTTTCCCTGTACTGGCATCGGGTTTCTTCATGTTGGTAATGGATCGCAGTCTCGAAACCAGCTTCTACTTGAATGAGATTTATGTTGCAGGTGAAGCCTTGACGGATAGAGTAGGTGGTAGTCCAATTCTATACCAACACTTATTCTGGTTCTTAGGTCACCCTGAGGTATACATTATCATCCTACCAGCAATGGGTATCGTTTCAGAGGTTCTCTCTGTGCATGCTCGTAAGCCGATCTTTGGCTATAAGGCGATGGTATTCTCTATCTTAGCTATTGGTGTGCTTTCGTTCTTAGTTTGGGCTCACCACATGTTCATGGCTGGTATTAACCCATTCATTGGAAGTATTTTCGTAGTATTTACACTGATTATTGCAGTACCTTCTGCTGTTAAGGTGTTTAACTGGATTGCGACACTCTGGGGTGGTAATATCCGTTATAATACGGCCATGTTGTTTAGTATCGGATTTGTTTCGATGTTTATCTCCGGCGGTTTAACTGGTATCTTCTTGGGTAACTCTTCTATTGACATTCAGTTGCACGATACTTATTTCGTTGTAGCCCACTTCCATATTGTAATGGGTGTTGCAGCATTCTTTGGTATGTTTGCTGGTGTCTACCACTGGTTCCCACGTATGTATGGCCGTTTCATGAATGAAACCTTAGGTCAAATTCACTACTGGGGAACTTTGATTGGTGCTTACGCCGTTTTCTGGCCAATGCACTACATGGGTATGGCAGGCGTTCCGCGTCGTTACTACCGCTTTGACATGTTTGATTCTTTCTCTCAGTTCGATACATTGAATAAGTTTATAACGATAGCAGCTATCTTAGCTTTTGCTTTCCAGGTTGTATTTATTGTAAACTTCTTCTACAGTATCTTCAAAGGTCGTAAGATGACGGTTCAAAATCCATACAATGCTACTACCTTGGAATGGACTACACCAATTGAGCATATTCACGGTAACTGGCCTGGTGCAATTCCAGAGGTTCACCGTTGGGCTTACGACTATGCTAAAGATGGTCGTGAGTTCATTCCGCAAACAGAACCAATTGGACCTGACGAAAAAGACATTCACTAATTAGAAACCATTAACCTTGGGCTTCAACACAAAATCTTCGACGAGCAGTTGGACAGTACTACTTAAAAGTAAGTTGTCAGACTACCAGTTGCTTACCAAGTTGAGATTGACAGGACTCGTCGTATTTTCTGCTTGTATCGCTTTTGCGATGGGCATTAAAGGTCAGTTTGACATCGTTGGATTACTTTGGTTATGCCTTGCGGGTTTCTTCGTTACAGGAGCAGCCAATGCCTTAAATCAGGTCTTAGAAAAAGATTATGATAGGCTAATGGCCCGCACTGCCGATCGCCCCCTGGCTACTGGTCGTATGGAGCCACAGGAAGCTGTACTTGCCGCTGGTATCATGAGTGTTTTAGGCATCTTGATATTTGCGCTGGTGTTTAATCCTATAGCTGCTATCTTAAGTTCTTTGTCATTGATTTTGTATGCATTTGTCTATACTCCTATGAAAAGGGTTTCTCCCGTTTCAGTATGGATTGGTGCTATACCAGGCGCTCTTCCTATGATGATTGGCTGGGTCGCAGCAACCGGTGAGTTGAACGTACAAGCTTGGGTACTATTCAGTATTCAGTTTTTTTGGCAGTTCCCTCATTTTTGGGCCATCGGTTGGTTGGGATATGACGATTACCAAAAAGCTGGGTTCAAGATGCTTCCTTCAGTTGAAGGCCGTGATAGACAAACAGCATTGCAGTGTATTTTGTACGCTTTGATGTTGATCCCCGTAGCATTTTTACCCTGGTGGTTTGGTATGACTGGTGTACTTGCCGTAGGAATCACACTCGTCGTTACAGCAATTTATTGCTGGTATGCTTTTATGCTTTACCGCAATTTAGATAATGCATCTGCGAGGAAATTGCTCTTCAGTTCTTTCCTTTACTTGCCGGTTACACTTATCGCTTTACTGATAGATAAGATTTAGATTATGAACAAAGCTATCGCAACTACACAGCCACGACGAATTCATCCTAAACGCTTTGCGTTGTGGATTGCTATGGCAAGTATTATTATGCTTTTTGCAGCTTTCACCAGTGCAATTGTAGTTCGACAAGCAGCTGGTAATTGGCAGTACTTTAAATTACCTGATGCCTTTTTCTTTAGCACAGGCTTTATCATTGCAAGTAGTATTCTTGTTCATGGAGCCTTAATTTCCTTTAAAGAAGGGAAAGAAACGCTGTACAAGGCATTGCTCTTAGGTTCGTTTTTCTTGGGATTGGCTTTCATTATTGCCCAATATCAAGGCTGGATGCAACTTAAAGAAATTGGTATTACCTTACATGGTAATGTTTCTGGTAGCTTTTTACTTTTAGTTACTGGAATGCACGTGTTACACGTGCTTGGCGGTATTTGCGCCTTGTTACTTGCTACCATCAAGGCTTTTACTACAAAATTCAACATTACACCCAAGAGAATTCTAAATCTTGAGTTGACAATAACTTACTGGCATTTCGTAGATGTGTTGTGGATCTACTTGCTCGTTTTCTTTATTACACAACAACCTTAACTCTAGAGACTTAACCGTTTAACTATAACTGAATTATTTCTAAGCTAATGGCTACTGAATCAAACGTTGCATCACACGCTCACTCGGGCAATGAGTCAGCTGAATTGTGGATGGGTGGTAAATCGCCCTTCAAAACCAGCTATGGTAAACTCATGATGTGGTACTTCCTCCTATCTGATGCATTTACCTTTGCTGGCTTCCTTATCGCATACGGCGCATTACGCTTTAGTATGCCTACTTGGCCCGTTCCGGATTTTGTTTTCAAGACAGCTCCTTTTGCCGGCCACACCAACCTCCCCTTGATTTTCGTAACCTTCATGACATTCGTCCTCATCGTTTCTTCTGTAACGATGGTCCGTGCTGTACAAGAGGGTCATCGCGAAAACAAAGATGGTGTTGTAAAATGGATGTTGTTTACTATCATTGGTGGTGCTACCTTCCTTAGTTGCCAAGCTTGGGAATGGAACAACTTGATGAACGGTGAGGGTATGAGCATCTACACAAACCCATTCTCTGCACACTTGAACGAAGGTACTTACATGAGCGGTGCCGAACTCGAGGCAGCTGGTTTTAAAAAGGTAAGCGAAGAAGTTCACGGCGCTACAGATACTTATTATCTCGGAGCCGATGGCAAACGTTATTACGAAAAAGTTGACCACCAAGGTCATAGCCATGTTGGTAAAACTTTTAAAAAGAAAGATCCATACCTGATTACCTATAGCCACGATACACATGTTCTTCAACATGCAGCCTTCAAAACCTCTAGTGGTGAGGTAATGCGCGAAGAAGTTGGACCTAGAGCATTCGGTGCCTTGTTCTTCTTTATCACAGGCTTCCACGGTTTCCACGTACTTTCAGGCGTAGTTTTCTTGATCATTATCACGATCAACGTGGCTGGCGGCGTTTACATTGCTCGCGGTAACGGCTACGAAATGGTTGAAAAAATGGGCCTTTACTGGCACTTTGTGGACTTGGTTTGGGTTTTCGTATTCCTTGCCTTCTACCTACTTTAATCGATTCCTTTTCCTTAATCAATAAACTGTATTTACCATGAATATTAGCTACGAAGATGCCAAGAAGGGCGCCTGGAAAGGGTTCTGGATCTTGCTCGCTGTAACGATTGTTGAAGTACTCATTGCATTGTTTGGTAATGGGCACCTCATTGAAGGCTTCCGTTTAAACGGGATTCTCCGATTCTTTGTCATGATTTTAATCATGATTGCCTTAAGTGCTTACAAAGCCAAATTCATTGTCATGGAATTCATGCACTTAGGTCATGAAGTTAAATCAATGGCTATGACGGTTATTTTACCTACACTCTTGTTGGTTTGGGCCATCATCGCCTTCCTTTGGGAAGGTAATTACTGGGAACGCCGCCGCAATGATGGTAAAGAAGTTGAAAAAGAACAATCGACGAACAAAACGCAAGGGTTTGTCCCCGCTAAAGATTTGTCGAACGAAGCGAAAGTATTCTAATCCTTTCTGCCTATATCGCTACATAAATCCCCAAGGCTTCGAAACCTTGGGGATTTTTTATTTTAACGTGAGCTATGGATTGCCTTATGCGTAAAACTATGATTTTCAAAGATTAAAATTATGCTAAAGCGTTGTTTTTGCCTAGCCAGCGCAAGAAGCCTGCGTTAGCTGGCCGGAGGGCAGCCGCGCTAGCGGCTGGTGCAAAGCACGGAGCACCGCGAACCACGAAGTGCTCCGTAAGGGAGCAACGCGACCGCACGAACCCCGCAGGACAGCGGCGACGCGGTAGCGGCGCAACGCCCAAAAATCATTTTTCATCCAATGAATTTTTACGGTAATTACCGTAGCCCCATGCCATGTGGTTTTCCCTTATCTTTGGATAAAGATAAACCCCTTACCTATGAAAAAAATCCTGTTCCTGCTGTGCTTCGGTTTTTACCTTAATGGCCAAGCCCAGTCGCTTGCTAAACTCGATCCCAAAGCCTGCCTCATTTGTGAAGGTACCGTGCTCAACTACACGGTGACAAATGGTGAAGACGATTATAGTTTTACCATCAAAATAACCCACATGAGCAAAGATAAACTAAGCTTTGACTTTGCCTTGGGCGATAATGGCTACGGGGAATCTGGCTCAATTACCATGGATAAATCAACTATGGATAATGCCACCACCCTGCATAATTACTTTGAATCTGGCGATTTGGCCCTCGAAAACGAAACTAGTGTTTGGCTCTCTAGAGCGCTTTTTAGCCAGCTCATGAAAGGAAAAGCTGTACCCGTAGACCTTGGCGATGGTAATGTTGAAAATTTTAAACTGGAACTCAACGACGAGGGGAAACCCGCCCAGTTTTCGCTAACCATCATGTTGGCCCGAAGCTATAACCAAGCGGAAAAGACTAAGTACCTCGAGTTCGACGAGGAACGTATTAACCCCTTCCAAGGTATCTATGCACGTACCTTCAGCAACGCTGAAACTGGTCACCAGATGATGGTACTGGATAACCCCGATTTTCCGCTACTCATGTACATGGATATCGGGTTTGAAGTACGCTTGAACAGTATATTCTAAACCATTTAGAAGCAGGATGGAATTCAATATCACGATTCCATCCTGCTTTTTTTTAATAGGACCAGCTTAAGCCGGCGTAGAATCCCCGACCAGGCCTGCGCAGATTCTGCCAATCTGTATGGGTGTAATAACTGGCGTTGGTTAAATTTTCAGCACCGACTTGCCATTCTAAAGTTCCAGCTTTGCCTATTTTATGTTTGTACGACATGCGCAAGCTGAGCCTCCACCAAGCGGGTGTTGCATCCTCGCCAAAATATGGGTTATACCTGTTTTGAGCCAATGCCCATTGTTGGTCCAACAAGGCCCTAAAGCCTTTCCACTGGAATGATACGCCTATATTGTGCTGAAGCGGTGATATAAAGGGTACAGCCGAGCCATCTTCAAATTGTGCACGGGTGTAGGAGCTAGCAATATAATAGCTTAAAAATTTCCTCAAGGAACCGCTCAAGCCAGCTTCAAAGCCACTTATTTGTGCCGAGCTGTAATTCACAAATTGACGAACACCCGCCGCACCAATGGTCATGGCCGACCAGCTGTTGCGCGACTCGCCATAAATATATTGGTTCAAATGCTGCCAGTAGGGCTTTACCATGATGTTGAAATACTTCGACTTGAACTGGGCCTTTCCTTCCACTTTAAAGAAGGATTCATTTTTTAAATCAGGGTTGCCAATGTAGTCATGTGCATCTAATGCATTGAACAGATAAAATCCATATAGTTCCGAGGCGGTTGGAGCACGGCTACCTTGTTGTGCACTCAGGCTGAACTCCCAGTGTTTACTGAAATATTTAGTGCCTAATTCAAACAAGAAAGGGACAGAAATCCGGACTTTTTTCACGTCGTAGTTAAACACTTCAAACTGCGATGCACCAAAGTCGTCAAGCACATCCTGGTGTGCTGCACCTATACGAGCAGTACCATAAACCGATAGCTTGTTGTTGAGCATATGTTGCGCCTGAACGGCTATATTCAATAAACTCTGGCGATTTTCAGGCCAGGTCAACATGAACATTGGGTTTTCGCCGGGTACGTACATGGTCATCTCGGCTTTTAGTTTAGTGCTCGAGGCATCAGCCCTCAACGAGAGCAATGTTTTATCGCTCAGTACCAAGTTCGATTGGGCATAAGCGCCAATCACGCTCGACCAGCCGGGCATGTCCATATGCATGGGCACGCTATCCCTTTTAGTATCGTCCATGGCATGGATTACCGTGTTGGCATATAGCTTAAACTCTGTACCGTTCCATTTGCCCTTTGGTTCTAGCTGTTTGTAGGTAATTGCCCCGATGTACGCTTGGGCGTATCCAACATCCATAGGAAGGGCTGGATAACCGATGAAACCTGCAAAATCGCCAATGAAATCAAGTTTTAGCAGGTATTTGCTACTCGGTTTATACACTACGTTCAGGTGCCCGTTGGCTTTCTCGTAACGCGACAAGGCTATCTTTTGCCCTGAACCGTCAGTGTAGTTGTTTACTTTACGGTGCACGCCGCTAAAACGGATACCCCATTTGGGTGCAGCATAGTCAATATTGGCCGAAGTATGGATACCAGGAGCATTAGAATGCCAACGGCTACCGAGGCCAAGCGACCAAGCAGGGCTGGCACTGGTTTGGGCTTCTTTGAGCTTCATCTGAACCAGCCCTCCAGGGGTAGAGGCTAACATGGCCGAGCCATCATCCGTTTTCACACTAATGGATTCCAAGTTGACCGGTTCAATGTAAATAGTTGAAGGGTCCATCCTATCGGTACAAGCGCCATGCAAATGCATCCCGTCAATCAATATGGTCGTTTGACCACCCGACATGCCCCGCACCATAGGCTCCATGCCGTAAGGGCCACGAGCGGTAAGGTTTACACCGGGTATCTTACTTAAAATATCTTCTAAACCAGCGTTTTGTTTATGTTTGAGGTACCATTCGGCAGCTTGTTTGGGACTGTTGTTGTCGGCCTGAACGGTAATGGTATTGATGTCGATGGACCAGATGGTGTCGGTTTGTGCATGTACCAGACTACTGGTAAACAAGCCAACGATAGTCAACATTCGGGCAATGTGATTACACATGTGGGTTATATTTATCGCTATAGGGTAGGGGATGGGCATTAGAATCCAGCCTAAAAATGCCAGCCAGGACTTCTCCCGGCTGGCTGCTGAAACTAAACTAACTAAACTAACTAAAACTCGATGGTAAAGGGAAGGTTGGTGTAGTGCGTGTTGGCACCCTCGATGAAATCGAGGTCAACTTGCCACAAACCTGTCATGGTAAAGTTTACTTTACCGGCATAGTGACCCTTAGTGGTCAATACAGGGTTCACGTTGTTGGGCGAGCCATGACCCATGGAAGGCATAGTAGGCTCCATATCGATGGTAAAACGCTCATCGGCAGGGAAACTCATCATGCTGGTGCGTTTGTGTACGGCTATTTCAAAGTCGTTTACACCAGTTTTAGGATCCATTGGCTTAACCAACGACACAAATACCCTTGAGCTATCTACTGCTGAAGTGAAAGATACCATGCGTGCGTGCGTTGGTTCTACAACAGTCATATCTAGGATTGCAGTACCAGTACGGGGATTATCTTCGTCTTCCACGGTAACCTGAAGGGTCCAGTCGCCACCCATTGACGACATGATGAAAACCACTTGTGCAGGATAAACACCATCGTGGTGATGCGTATCATCAGGGTTTTCAACAGGGGCACTGTGCATCATCATGCCCATGTCCATCATGGGTACAATGTTGATCATAGCGTGCTCTACCGGATTACCGCTCACAGAGTCGGTCACGTAAAAATGTAAAAAGTTGTAGCCCATAAACGGTGCTTCTGCGGCATAAACTTCAACTTTGATGCCTGCACCCGTGGCATAAGCCTCGCTGTATTTAGTTAAACCTTCCAGCGGGTCGAGGTGATCATGCTCATCTTTACAAGCGCTAACGGAAAGTGCGATTACGGCAATAGCCAGGTATAAAAAACGGAAAGATTTCATGTGATAATAATTTAAAAGGAATTATAGATAAGTGTTTACTTTAATTGAGGGCAAGCGTGCAAGGCCATAGCACAAGCTAAAGCGCAAGCAGCTTGGAGGGCCATGCGTAGCATGGGTACGCGAAGCGTACCGAGCCGATAGGCGAGCCCGGAAAGGTGCGACGGCGCCGTGCGACGCAGCTATGCTGCGGCAAACAAGCCGATGCGCCCAAATAAAAAAAAGGAATAATAAGATACCTATGTAAGGTTAAACATAGGCAAAGCCAGACCGATGCGCATAGCATGGTCTTAGTAGGTAGCAACGATAATTAAGCTACTGGCGGATGGAAGATATTGCCGTGATAATCGAATCCCCTGCTAGCGATATACTTGGGCAGGGCAGTCGTTTTGAAAGCAACTTTATATGACACTACATGAATAATAGCTGTAGGCGTAACGGGAAGATAAATGATCGGGCTCCATTCTACAACAACGGATGACTCTTTCTGCGCATCGTTTTGTTGTTGCTTGTCAATCTCCTGTTTAATCTTTTTATTCAGGTGGCATTTACCATTACATTTTAGTGCTGGCTTAGCTTTATTGACACATAACTCGTTGATAACCTTATCTTTGTTTACTTGATGAGCCACATACATCAACCAAGTGGGCATACTCTGCAAGAGCACCACTATGGCTAGCAATATGGGAATCATAACTCGAAACATGGCGCAAATATAGAAAGATATTTGAGTTGGCAAGGTGATTATAATCACAAGTGCTCAAATTTTAGCTGATTTTAGTAGGGAGAGTCTTAATTTTGAACATTAATTTCATCACTATGTTCGCAGAAACAATATTATTAGAATCCATGATGGAAGCGGCCTCGAACCCCGAACGAGCTGTTGGCATGGCGAAATACATGCGCGATAAATTTAGCTTCATGGGCATCGCATCACAACAGCGCCGTGAAATTTCGAAGGCTTATTGGAAAGCCAACCCGCTGCCTTCTGACCGGGCATTGGCCAAGGAAATCATGACAGAAATGTGGGAGCACCCCGTTCGCGAAATAAATTACTGTGTGTTGGACGTCATAGAACGTTGGGTAAAGACAGACGACATCGAATGGCTGGAACAACTTATCGTTACGCGATCTTGGTGGGATTCAGTTGATGCCTTGCATAAAACAGTGGGTAAAATTTTTTTGCAAGCGCCCGCCCTGTGCGAGGCTTGGATCAAAAAATGGCTTGATAGTGGTAATGTGTGGTTACAACGGATGACCTTGATTTTCCAGCTGAGCTATGGCGATAAAACCGACGAACGTTTATTGTTCCAGCAGTGTAAAGCATTGGCGGCGCATCCTGATTTTTTTATCCGAAAGGGTATTGGATGGGCATTGCGGCAACATGCCCGCAAGAATCCAGAATCAGTTCGTACCTTTGTCGCACAGCATACGTTTAGTCCATTATCGGCGCGTGAGGCATTAAAGCATCTAGCGTAAGTTACAATCCATTTGAAACAAGTTTTTATTTTTAAAATATCATTATGAAAGTCTATAAATCAATATTTTATGTATTAGTGGCCTGTTTGTTCAGCTTGTCAGCCAGTGCGCAAACCTATGCCGAACTGCATGAACAAGCAGCTGTTGCCGTGGAAGAAGGAAGGTATGCAGATTGCCTCGACTTGATGACCAAAGCAAGAACCACCATTGAAGCTGAGACTAAAATTGACTCGAGCGACTATATGGGTATATTGTATGATATGTTCATGTTGTACATGGAATTGGAACAAATTGATATGGCTTTGGAGCCATTAGCCAAGGTAAAAGACCTTGTTGCTGCCAGAGAAGGTATGCAAAATGAGAACTACTATAATTTGCTCGAAAACCACACCGTGTTGTTGCTCGACATGGGCCGTTATTCAGAGGCTAAGCAAGATTTTACCCGTTTAATCGACCTGTCGAAATTGCTGCGCAAGGATACTTCAAACCAGCATATCGCCTTGTTGAACAGCTTGGGTCAGCAGCATTTTAACGAGGGGGATTATGCCGATGCGCTGCGTTTACATAACGACAGCGAAAAACTGGTTAAACAAAAATTTTCCAATCAGAGCATTGAATATGCCGTGGTTGCCCAGAATTTAGCGGTAACCCACGACATGATGAAAAACTATACAGAAGCTGAAAAACAATACAAGGTTTGTTTAGCTTTATTCGATAAATTCAAAGATAAAGTGTCTGTTATTCAGCGTATTAACTTCTTGGTTACTTACGGTGGTATGCAAATTAAGAACAAAAAATTAGATGTAGCCCAAACGCTTTTGACCGAGGCCGAAGGTTTGGTCCGCAATGTTTTATCGCCTAATAGTTTCACCACGGGTAAGTTGGCTGCGGAGTTGGGCAATTTAAATTTCAACCGACAGAAGTATGCCGACGCCATAAACTATTACACGGAGGCTGAAAACTTTATGTTGGATGCAATTGGTGGCTATCAACACGAACAATTTGTAGAAATTTGGCAGTACAAGGCCATGGCCTATGAGGCCAGCAACGATACCTTGCAAGCAGAATTGCACTATGAGAAAGCATTGTCGAGTTGTGCGAAGATGATGGGGCAGCAAAGTGCTAAATACGCTGAAATTGTGAAGGCGTATGTCGCGATGTTGGAGAAAACAAAGCAGTTGGATAAAGCCATATTGGCTAAAGAATTATACTTGGCGAATTAGGCGCTATTATCATCGAAGCAGACCATAAAAAATATTATTTGGGCGTGTCCCCTAGCACAACTTTTAGTGTGCTAGGGGTCGCCACCCTCCGGGCTCGCTATTCGCTCGGTGCCTTTGGCACCAGCTGCACCATGGGTGCAGCTGCCCTCCGGTCGGCTCACGCAAATCAATGTATAGCAAGGCATTATGTATATGCACATTGTTTATAAGTAAATCTAGTGTAAAGAATAGATGAAATGTTGCTTATCTATTCGTAGTGTTACTTGTGATGTTGAACACATTTTTATTGGAACATTATTGTATTTATGCCGTACATCAGACAACGTAAGTTGTCAGATTTTCGACTAAATACAGAGACAACCTTCTCTCCCTGAAATAATGTGAACATAACTGCTGGTATCAACCACCAGATGAATAGACAAAGTGTGTATGAATAATAGACTTATACTCGGCATCCTGATAAGTGTATTTACATTGCAGTACAGCAATACTGTTTGGTCGCAATGTGCCAATGATAATACCTTTTTGTCGAATGCCACGGTGGCATGTTCAGGCTCAACTACGGTAAACAACATTGGTGCTGGTCAGTATATAACGCTCAATGTGATATCAGGTAATGCATATACTTTTACAACTTGTGGTTTGGCGGGTTACGATACTCAGATAACCTTGTACAATAATGCCTCGGGAGCATTCTTAGCATATAATGATGATGCTTGTGGCGTTCAATCAACTATTAACTGGACCGCGACTTTAACGGGTACCATACGGATTCTAATTGATCAATATAGTTGCCAAAGCACTGGAGCATTATCGGGTTTACAGATAAGTTGTACGGCAGTAGCTCCGCCTCCAGCGGGCGATAACCCCTGTCAGGCCATTTCTTTGCCTGTAAACTCAAGTTGTACTTTCACAAATGGAACTAATGTAAATGCAACAAACACCGGGGGTGTGCCTGCTCCAAACTGTGCTTCTTACCAAGGCGGTGACGTTTGGTACACTGTAACTATGCCTGCAAGTGGTTCATTAACTGTTGATATGAACACCGGCACCATGGTAGATGCAGGTATGGCGATTTATACAGCAACGGGCTGTGCAGGTTTATATACCCAAATTGCCTGCGATGATGATAGCAGTCCTAACGGAAACATGTCGCTGATTACACTTGCTGCGGGTAGTGTTCTACCTGGTACTTTATTGTATGTTCGGGTTTGGAACTTT
This sequence comes from uncultured Saprospiraceae bacterium, assembly GCA_964508975.1. GTDB lineage: Bacteria > Bacteroidota > Bacteroidia > Chitinophagales > Saprospiraceae > CAZDVQ01. The sequence continues at coordinate 2,470 of CAZDVQ010000031.1, read as the reverse complement.
GGTACGCCAGTAGGTGGTACATTTGGTATTTGTGCGTATGGTTCTAACGTTTCAGCTTGTTCTACACCAATCTGTACAGGAGCCGCTGCTGACAACTGTTCAACGGCGTGCAACCTTGGCGCATTGACGATACCTGCTTCGTGCCCAAGTGTAGTTCCAGCAACGAATTCTTTTTGTCTAAGTAATATTGGAGCTACAGCATCTGTACCATATAATGGTTTAACGGGGTGTGCGCCAGCAAATGGTACTATGGCCGAGCCTGCTGCAGATATGTGGGTTTCATTTAGGGCTTCAACCAACACTATTAATGTGGGTATTACAGGGGGCTTAAGTCAACCTAACATAGCTTTATATACAGGGTCTGACTGTAATAACCTTGTTGCAGTAGGTTGTGCCATTGGCTCTGGAGGTACACTGAATACGACATTTAATGCCGTTGATTCTGGCGTTGTTTACTACTTTAGGATTTCAGGAGGTTCGCTTGCAGATCAAGCTAATTTTATATTGACAATCAACAGTTTTAATGATTGCGATCCCTGTGTAAGGGCCTATACCTACTCGGTAAACCCTGCACCGTTAAATGGAACATATCAACCCAACCAATTGGTAGAGTTTTGCTATACCTTGACGAATTGGAATACAACATCTCAAAACTGGTTTCATGCCGTAGTTCCAACATTTGGAGCGGGCTGGAATACAGGTACTTTTACGCCAACTGCAATATCCGCCACTTGTAATACCGGTAATGGAGGCACATGGGCTTACTATAGTACCCCAATTACAAGTACCGCTACAGGACAGACATTTGGGCCTGGGTTTTATTTTGAAACAGCAGCTGGTAACTCTAGTGGTGTTATTGATGGTAACCCGGGGAACAACTACGGTGACTTATGTACAGCCTTTAACTGGACCTTTTGCTGGACGATACGAACCAAAAACTGTCCTCCAGGCCAAGACAATCAAAGTCTGAATGTTCGTATAGATACTTATGGAGATGGGGAAACGGGTTCTTGGACCAGCTTTGCTTGTGCCGCTGACGACGTGGTGACCCTATTTTCTACATTGACTTGTTGCCCCACTCCGACCATGGCCGTTTTACAACATGAATCATGTTCTGGTTATTGTAATGGTTCTGCTCGGGCCACAGGTAGAGGTTCTATAGGCCCATGGAATTATGTGTGGGCCAATAGTTCAGGTACGATAATCCGTACAGCGAACGCCGTCGCCGGTCCTGACGTGGTTACTGGTTTGTGTCCCGGCACCTATTCAGTGACTGTCACCAACGTTTTTGATGGTTGTGTAGCTACAGGAACTGTGACGATTAACGGAGGTTTAGTGGTGACCCCTGGATTAACGGGTCCAAGTACTTCATGTAGTGGTAGCCCTATAACCCTTACTGCTTCTGGTGGTTCAAGCTATAGCTGGAGTACTGGAGCAAACAGCGCATCCATAAACGTTAGCCCTACAGGAACTACCACTTATACAGTAACAGTTACGCAAAGTGGTTGCACCGCTTCGGCTTCAAGAACAGTGACGGTTAACGCCTTGCCAACACCTTCAATTTCTGGTACAAATTCTATATGTTCGGGAACTTCCAGCACGTTCACGGCGACTGGCGGCGGCACCTATGCCTGGTCAACCGGTGCGAACACGGCGGCTATCACGGTATCAACGGCTGGCACCTACACGGTGACGGTGACGAACGCCTCTGGCTGTACGGCCACGGCGAGCCGCACCTTGACGGTAAACGCTTTGCCAACGGCCAGTATCTCGGGAATAAACACGATTTGTGCTGGGGCTTCCAGCACGTTCACCGCTTCAGGCGGCGGCACCTACGCCTGGTCAACCGGTGCGAACACTGCCTCGATCACGGTATCCACTGCTGGCACCTACACGGTGACGGTGACGAACGCCTCGGGCTGTACGGCCACGGCGAGCCGCACCTTGACGGTCAATACTTTGCCAACGGCCAGTATCTCGGGAACAAATACGATCTGTGCCGGCGAGACTAGCACGTTCACGGCGACGGGCGGTGGAACCTACGCCTGGTCAACAGGCGCGACCACTGCTTCAATTACGGTATCCACTGCTGGCACCTACACGGTAACGGTAACGAACGCCTCTGGCTGTACGGCCACGGCGAGCCGTACCTTGACGGTAAATACATTACCAACCCCATCTATATCAGGTACGAACACGATCTGTGCCGGCGAGACGAGCACGTTCACGGCTTCAGGTGGTGGAACTTACGCCTGGTCAACCGGTGCGAACACGGCTTCCATCACGGTATCAACGGCCGGTACCTACACGGTGACGGTAACGAACGCCTCGGGCTGTACGGCCACGGCGAGCCGCACCTTGACGGTCAACGCCCTGCCAACGCCATCTATAACTGGCACAACTGCAATTTGTGCAGGAACTTCAAGTACATTTACAGCAACTGGCGGCGGCACCTACTCCTGGTCTACAG
>CAZDVQ010000030.1:0-51722 GCA_964508975.1 uncultured Saprospiraceae bacterium | reverse complement strand
GGTTTTAGTTATTAGGTTTTAGTTATTAGGTTTTAGTTATTAGGTTTTAGTTATTCGGTTTTAGTTATTCGGTTTTAACCCGAAGGACAACTTCAGCCCCCTAATACCTACCTCCTAATACCTACCTCCTAATACCTAATACCTACCCCCTAATACCTATTAGCTAACCCCTAATACCTTGCCTCTGCGCCAGGGATTGGAGGGGGCGGCAAAGCCGCTCCCACAGCGCGTAGCGCAAGGGACAAGCTCGCGCAGCCCCGCAAAGCCCGACGGCGCACACCCGCGCACGAAGTGCGTGGACGTGCGCCGTGGCGCCCAAATAAATTGGAATATAAAAATCTAGCGGATAAGCAGCCTAGTGGTGACCGCCCTCGTTGGTATGGCCTTCAGTAGCGTGATCTTCAACTACAGCTGTTGAATCAACAACAGGTGCTTCACCAAGTGGTGCAACTTCCTCTTCTGGTAAACGCTCTTGAAGGTTAGGGTTATAAGCGCCGCCTGAGCCTGTTTTGGCATAACCATCGTTTTTGAAAACGTGTTCTGGAGCCTTATTTTGTGGGTGAGGACAAGCCGTGAAAACAAGTAAACAAAGCGCACAAGCTGTGATGGCAGCTATTGATTTTGTAAATTGACCAATCATGGTATGGTTTTATTTAGGATTTTTGAATTATTTGCTAGTTGGAACATAAAGCTGGCCATCGAGTACACCGCGCGAAATCACGATGCGCTGAACCTCTGATGTACCCTCGTAAATTTGCGTGATTTTAGCATCGCGCATGAGGCGCTCCACGTGGTATTCTTTCACGAAACCGTATCCACCGTGTACTTGAACGGCCTCAACGGAGTTCCACATGGCCGCTTCAGAGGCGTATAACTTGGCCATGGCGCTAGCCGAGCCATAGTCCATGTGTTCGTCTTTCATCCAAGCAGCGCGGTAAACCAAAAGGCGAGCAGCCTCAACCTTGGTAGCCATGTCGGCCAATTTAAACGCAATGGCTTGGTGCTGGTGGATAGGCTTGCCAAAGGCTTCGCGTTGTTTTGAGTAAGCCAAGGCCAACTCGTATGAGCCTGCCGCAATACCCAAGGCTTGCGCCGCGATACCAATACGGCCACCCGAGAGGGTTTTCATGGCAAATTTAAACCCGAATCCGTCTTCACCGATACGGTTAGTTTTAGGTACTTTCACATCATTGTACATGATGGTGTGGGTATCTGACGAGCGGATGCCCAATTTATCTTCTTTGGCACCAATTACAACGCCTGGCCATGAGGTTTCAACGATTAAGCAGTTGATACCACGGTGTCCTTTAGCGGCATCGGTTTGGGCCATAACGAGGTGAACGCTTGAGGTTCCGCCGTTGGTAATCCAGTTTTTAGTACCGTTCAATAGGTAATAATCACCCATATCTACAGCCGTTGTGCGCTGAGAAGTAGCATCGCTACCGGCTTCTGGCTCCGACAAACAGAATGCACCAATCCACTCGCCCGTGGCCAATTTGGTCAAGTAGCGTTGTTTTTGGTCTTCGTTGCCGAAGGTTTCAAGTCCCCAGCAAACTAGAGAGTTGTTTACCGACATGATAACCGAGCAAGAGTTATCCACTTTTGAAATTTCTTCCATGGCCAACACATACGACAAGGTGTCCATGCCGCCGCCGCCGTATTCGGGCGATACCATCATGCCCAGGAAACCAAGATCGGCCATGCGACGCACTTGTTCTGTGGGGTATTTCATATCGCGGTCACGGTCAATAACGCCTGGTTTTAACTCGCTTTGAGCAAATTCGCGTGCAGCTTGTTGCACCGCCAAGTGTTCTTCGGTCAATTCAAAAATCATATGGTAAATTTGGATAGGTTAATTGAGTTTCGCAAAAGTAGTAATTAAAATAAAAATAGAATTTGAATTATCTAATTATTTAAGTTATTTAGCATCAGTATAAGTAACTGCGTCTGTTTTATCCAAACCAAATCCAAGCAATAGTGTTTATCTTTGCGAACTAATTAATTTAACTTATGTCCTCACACACAAGTCAACATAAAGCGAAGAGAATCATCGTTTGGTTTCGACAGGATTTGAGGCTACACGATAACGAGGCCTTGAGCCATGCCATCGAGAGAGGTATCGAAGTGATACCGGTCTATGTATTCGATGAGCGCCATTTTCAGGGTACAACCTCCTTCGGTTTCCGCAAAACCGGTAAGTTCCGGGCGCAGTTCCTTATCGAGTCGGTGCAAGACCTCCGCAACTCGTTTCAAAAACTAGGTCTTAACCTCTTGGTGCGTTTCGGCAAACCCGAAGAGGAGGTGTTTAAACTTTGTACCGAACTACAGGCCAATTGGGTGTACTGTAACATGGAACGCACCCACGAGGAAGCTCAGGTGCAAAATGCCCTCGAACACAAACTTTGGGGTATCGGCGTTGAAATCCAGTTTCATCGCGGAAAAATGTTGTATTATACACAAGATTTGCCTTTTCCTATTCCTCAGGCCCCCGATGTGTTTACCACTTTCCGCAAGGAGGTGGAGAAGTACATCCCTATTCGCGAACCCTTGGCCGCTCCAACGCGCATGAACCCTTGGTCTTGTAAACCCGAGCCTGGCGAAATGCCTGATTTACAAAGCCTTGGATATGAGATTGTCGAATCTGATACTCGGGCAGCCATCCACTTTGAAGGCGGCGAGACGGCTGGTTTGGCCCGCTTGCACCATTACTTATGGGGTTCAAACGCTATAGCGCAATACAAAGAAACCCGCAATGGTTTATTGGGTGCTGATTACTCGTCTAAGTTTTCGGCCTGGTTAGCGCAAGGTTGTCTGTCGCCCAAGCAAATTTACCACGAGTTGTGTGCATATGAGCAGCAAGTGACCAAAAATGAGTCAACCTACTGGATGTTTTTCGAGCTACTTTGGCGCGATTTCTTCCGCATTATGGGTAAAAAATACGGTAATAAAATATTTTTCAAAACTGGGCTTAACGGCCAGGCAGACCCGGCATGGACGAATGACCGCCGACGTTTTGACACTTGGGCGCAAGGCCAAACAGGTGTTCCTTTCGTGGATGCCAACATGCAAGAACTCAACGCTACCGGCTTCATGTCGAACCGTGGCCGACAAATAGTGGCTAGCTACCTCGTGAAGGATTTACACGTCAACTGGCTCATGGGCGCCGAGTATTTCGAGTCGCTGCTCATTGATTATGACGTGTGCAGCAACTATGGCAACTGGCTCTACGTGGCTGGCGTGGGCAACGATCCCCGCGAGGACCGTTATTTTAACCCGCAAACGCAGGCGCAACGCTATGATGCCAATGGCGAGTACGTGAAGCATTGGCTCGGTGAGGTAACTTGCTAGGTTATTTTATGGTAGATCATTTGCTCCTTTAATCTATCCTCATTTTGTCTTTTTTGGGCGCTGCGCCTCGGTGCAGGGCGTATTCCGATACGCCCTGCATCCTCGGCGCCGCTGTCCTGCGGGGTTCGCTTTGCTCCGTGCTGCGCACCGCCGCCTTCGGCGGCGCCCTCCGGCCAGCTAGCGCGATAAACGACCACGGCAGGCTTCCAGCTTAAACCCGTTTCATCAGTTCTACAAACTCGGTTTTCTTCGCACGGCTGATATTCACCACCTGGCCGTCATCCATGACCACGTAGCCACCTTCGTGTTTGTAAAACTTCTTGATATGGGTCAAGTTAATCAGGTGCGAGTGGTGAATCCTGAAAAAATCAGGGTGCCGGATTGCGTCTTCTACGTCTTTTAAGGTTTTGGACAAGGTTATTTTACGCTTGTCAACCAAGAATACATAGGTGTAATTGCTGTCGCTTTCACAACGAATTATATCGGCGTAAGGTATAAATTCATATGCATCGCCCACGGGAAGCCCAATTTTCTGTCCACCGCCCATCTGCGCGTTCAGGTGTAGGTAAAGTTGTTCAAGCTTTTTGCTGTTTAGGGCATATTGTTCTTTTTTGAGCTTGGCAACGGTACTCATCAACTCTTCGAGGTCTATAGGTTTAAGCAAATAGTCAAAAGCACTAAACTTAAAAGCCTTGATGGCAAATTGGTCATATGCTGTGGTAAACACAACTTTAAAGTCGAGCTGCTGGGTAGCATTGAGTACATCAAAACCATTGACATTGGGCATCTCAATATCGAGGAAAACAATGTCAGGTTCTAGGGCTTTAATTGCTTCAATGCCTTCGGCACCGCCTTGGCAAGTTGCCAACACCTGTACTTCGGGGCAGTATTTTTCAAGGGCCAAACGCAACACGTCGATGGCGCTTCTTTCGTCGTCAATGATTATAGCTTTCATCTTGTTGTATAGTATTGGCTTTTAGCACAGGGAGGTGTAATTCGACACGTGTACCAGAAGGCATGCCATTCTCGTCGTGTAAGTCTACCACGGCAAAATACGGCGTTGTTTTATACTGTTGATTGATATGTACAACCCTGTCTTGGGATATTTGAGAACCATATGATTTGTTGATGTTGAGTTGCTTGCGTTTTTGCTCCTGTGCGGCTTTTCGACCTAGCCCATTATCGCTGATACTGACGGCTATCTGCTTTTCGGATATTAAGCTGAACCGCAGTTCAAGTTTTCCTGTAGTATTGGCGGGCAGCAAGCCATGTTGAATGGCATTCTCAATATGTGGCTGTATCAACATGGATGGTATAAGCCATTGTTCATCGATAGCAGGATCAAGGTATAACTCAAAGTTGAATTTATGCTCAAAACGGTGTTGTTCAATTTCTACATACAATTTGATTAAATCAAGTTCGCCTTGGATACTATGCAAATCCTGGTTTGAATGCTCCAAGATGAGCCGAATCAGCTTGGCAAACTTGTTCAAGTAAATAGACGCCGAGAAGTCATCGTTCATCAAAATGTACTTCTGGATACTATTCAAAGCGTTGAAAATGAAGTGTGGGTTCATCTGCGCCCGTAAAGCCTTGCGCTCGAGGGCCGATAGCTTTTTCTGGTAATCGACTTTGAGTTGTTCCTCACGTTTTACTTGCCGTATCCTAAAACCGTAAAATAGTAAAAGGACAGCCAGGCTCAGCAAGCCAACAATTAACGTGAACCACCAGGTTTTCCAGAAGGGTGGTAAATACCGTATCTCTATAGTCATGGCCTCGGGAGATACTACGCCATTATTATTCTGGGCGTAAACAATCAACTTGTAACGGCCATATGGTATGCGGGCTAGGGTTACTATGGGCTCATGGCTGTACTGCCAATCCCGGTGGAATCCTTCCAGTTTGTATTTGAATATGGTTTTATTCGGGTTGATGTAATTGGTGCTGGCAAAGTGAAATTCCAAAAGGTTGTCCTGGTAGTAGAAGGTAAAACTGGTGTCGCTACAAACGGGCTTGCGTAAGTAGTTGGAGTCAAGCACGTGTAATGCCGTTAAACAGGGCCTAGGGCTATTGGTATTGCTTTGATAGCCTTGTAAATCGAGCAGGTCAACAGAGCCGAAATTGTGTTTCACCAGCCAGCGGTCATCGTGTACCTTAATCATGTAACCTTGGTCGTCGCGCGCAAACCCCTCTTGTTTGCCCAAGCTGCCCTGTATTTGCATATGGTTTATATCCAACAATATAGTTTCGCCCGGGCTGCCTATAATCAAGGTTCTACCTTGATATAAATTCAAAGATTGAATGCAGTTATTCTTTAACCCGAAATTGCTCGTATTGTACTGCAAGAGCGTTTTTTGGAGCGGGTCAAAGCAAAATAAACCTGCATTTTGACTACCAATCCACAGGCGACCTTGCTGGTCTTGGAGCAAAGTACTGGGCTTTTCCAAGGCTTGTCTGGTGTTGGAACGTGGTAGTTGTAGCCATTCAATCGGCCCATCTATATTTTTCTGTAGGTACAGCCCCCTGGATGAGACATACCATACTTGTCCAGCAGCATCTGTCATAGCAGGGTAGATGTATGCTGTAGTTAAGCTTGCAAACTCTTTGTGCAAACTTGCCGCAGGGATGATTCGTACTTGATGATTGGCTCCCACGCGCACATCGTCTACGCGGATATTTTTTCCATCCGATGAAATGATATAGTCGTTTTTGTACGCAACAGCGTGGTAGATATTCCCAAGTGCAGTCGCTGTAGCTGTTTCAATCGCCGTAAAACGCCGTTGAGCCACATTGTAGGCTGCCAAACCAAATTTATCAAAACTGTACACCCGGCCGTCGGGCATTTGAACAATGGCGGTTATTTGGCTGGCCTTAGGTCTGAAACCAGCTGTACTGAAGAAGCTTTTACTTTGATTGATAGCTATACCCGCCAAGCCTTTTAAAGGATTACCCGCAAATAGTAACTCCCCCTGACTGAAAACACTATTAAACAACTCAAGGCTATATTTTTCAGGGCTATGTAATGTATAGTGCCGAACCTGCGTGTTTTGAAAAGGCACAATATCGAATCCGCTTTCATATGAGCTCCGGAATAAGTTACCCTGCTGGTCGATAAAGTAATTCGACACATAAAGCAGTTGGTTGCCAAAGGTCGTTTCGCCGTAGGGGAATGTATGTAGTTTTCCACTTGGCCACTCCAATACAAACGAGCTACCCATCCAAAGCATATCATCGCCCCAAGCACAAAGCAGTTGAAAGAAATTTGACTGGGCAGCCTGGGCTATATCAGGATTATCTACGGGTGTGAATTGACGGGAAGCTAAATCAAAATACCAGAGTTTTTTTCCATTCGTTAGCCACATACGCTGCTGTTTAGCGGCATAATCAGCGGCTTGAAGCACCGCAGCATCGGGCATGGCAAAGTATTCTACTTGCTGGAAGTGACTATCCGAGATAATCAAGTGCGAGGGCGTGGTGATGAGAATTTTATTGCCGGGTACTTGGTCCATGCTGATAACCACCTGTTTAAAATCAGCAGGTTTGTTTTTAAGCAGCCCAAGCATCGATTGATATTTTCCGGTGCGCAGGTTATATTGATAGACAAACTTACTAGTACCCACCCAAAGTAAATTGGGGCTAGCCTTTAACATAGGGTCAAAGCTATCTGGCGGTTCAAACCCTTGTATGTTCAAGTCGATAAACTGGTAGCTGTTGAGGTCAAAATACTTGAATGCCGTGAGCGAGATGAGCCAAATCCGGTTTAAATCCGCATCAAAATGGATGCTCATGAGCATGTTGGAGGCTTGCCTCCCCAGCGAGTCGGGCTCATCTTTGAAATGCTTGAAGCTCGTGCCATCGTAACGATACAATCCGTTGGTGGCGGCAAGCCAGATAAACCCATCGGCATCTTGCGTGAAGCTGTACACCGCTTTGTCGGGGAACTGGTGCAACTTGGCTGCATTGTAAAACGAGAACACCCTGTCCTGCGCTACCGATGGTAATGCAAAGCATATCAACAGCAAAATGAGCCAGGGTAAACGGTACATGTACAAGTGTTAAATGAACTGCGTTAGGGATGCGTAGGGCGCCGAAGGCGTGCCGCGAAGCGGCATGAGCGAATAGCGAACCCGGAGCAGCCCGCCCGTGGCCGCCGACTTGGCGGCCACGGGAACGCCCAAAAATCAACAATCAAAGGGTAAATATAAACAAGTCTTAACTTTTATTAATGCTTCAGCAATTTGATGCTTTGTGTACTGCCTTGGCTTTGTACGTTTAGGGTATAAACACCTGGCGCAAGGCCCTGCATGTTGGGTTGAAAATCGTATACACCGGACATTAATGGGCCCTCGAAAAGCTGTTCTTGCATTTGACCCAAGGCATTGTAGAGGCTGATGCGGGCATGGCTTTGCTGTGGCATGTGCAGGCGGATTTGATAGTTTTGGCCTGGTGTTACCGTGTACAGTTGTAGTTGAAAATCAGTGCTTTGGCCAATAATATTGGTATTGCTGATGGGGTCGGAACCCGACCATTCGCGTTTTTGGAAGCTGTGCCCATAAGTGCTTGAAATGACGTAAACCTTGCCATTTATAGCCGTTGAATCAATCACATCAAGGCTTGTGACGATGGTCCCCGCCGAGGCACCGTTATTCCAGCGGGACCAGTTTTGACCGCCATCTTGCGAGCGGAAATAACCGAAGCCGGAGGTGCCTAGCACTAAATCGTCAGGGTTGTTGGGGTGCGCTACAATGCAAGTGATCGGCAAGTTGGGGAAGTTGCCCGTGATGTTGGTCCAGTTGATGGCGCCGTCGGTGGTTTTGTAAATTTTTTGACCAGCACTGCCCGAGGCAGGCGTGCCCGTGCAGGTTGCGTAGGCCACGTCGAACATGGTCGGGTGGGGGAACACCCGGTAATCGGTATCAGTGGGGAGGCCTTGGGTATTGCCGTTGTAATACCAGTTCCCGGTAATGCGATCGCGCACGGCGATGCGGAAATTAGGATCGGTATGCGTTACGGAGAGGTAAATGTTTGATCGGTCAGCGGTAGATGGTTTGTTGGAAGCCGTCATGTAAGCGATGGACCCTGGGGTTGGCGAGCTCGTCAGGAGAGTCCAAGCGCCAAGTAGGTCCCTGAAGTAAACATTATCATTGCAGTACATGAGCGCCGTGTTGATGGCTGGCCACGACACGCTGTTGGAGCGTTCGTGCGAGACAACAGCATCCATCCCTGGACATACATTCTCGTAATTCCAGTTTACACCGCCGTTATTGCTGAAAATTTTGACGGTTCCGTTTGAAGTAGCGTACATCCAGTTCGGGTCGTCGTGGTTCACGGCACCGGCTATGCCATCGCCGTTGAGCAGGGTATACCAGCCGTTGGAGTTGCGGTAAACCGTACCGTTATCTTGGGTACCGCCAGCGATATAGCCAGGGTTGGCCTTGCTCACGGTGGCGTGGTAAAACTGCGTGATGGGGAACACGTTGAACACGCCCGTGAAGGTCAATCCATCGTCGTATGAAACATATAGGCCGCCATCGTTGCCAAGGTACATTACGCCGTTGCTGTCCCATGTAATAGCATGATGATCAGGGTGATGTGCATCAATACCCGTAAAGTTAAAGGCATTGGTGGTCCGGCAATAACCGCCACCGCCCGCGAGGATATAATCGCTGTTGTTGGGGCTAATCGAGATGACATTGTTGTAGTAGCCTTGGCCCCAGTGGAGGTCGGGGAAGGATGCCGATTGAAACTGCATGGCAGTGAAATTCAAGCCAGCGTCGTTAGAAATATAAATGCCCAAGGTGTTTTGGTTGGGTGCAACCATGTTGGCCACTACCCGGTTACCCACCACTGCGACGGCGGTATGAATAGATTGGTTAAGCGGCAGGTTACTGCTCAGGGCTGTCCAAGTTGTACCGTTGTTGGTCGATTTGTAAAGTTGGCCGTTGGCACCAGCCAGGTACCAGGTTCCCCATGAGGTAGGGTCCTTGGCAAGGTCGGTCATGTCGGCATTGGGGGAGGTGCGAACCCAGGTATCGCCACCATCTGTTGATTGCATGTAGCCGTTGCCGGTAGCGGCGTGGATGACCCAAGGGGTGATGGGGTCGTGGTACATTTTATGGATAAGGCAAGGGTAGGGGTTCGCGGGGTCCATGGGGATATTAGCCCAGGTTTGGCCATTATCAACCGATTTCCAGAGGCCAGAACCACAAACAGCACCGGGCTCGCCAGAGCCCACGAGGATGATGCCGGGGTCGGTTGGGTGGAAGCTAAACGAGCCAAAATCTTTGACGGGCAAGCTAGCGCTAAGGTTTATAGGCGAGTAGAATGTGAAGCCGCCGAGACTATACTCGCCGATGCCCCAAACCCCGCCGGTAGCAGCAAGGACACGGATGCCCATATCGCCAAAAAAGGTTTGAGGCACCTCCACCGCTATGTCGCGGATACGGCCCGTGATGTTTTGGTTCACGGTGGTGGCCAATGGGTTAGGCGCTTTGAGGGCAGGCGATGGGCCAAAATATTGCCAAGCGTTAACGGCTTTAGCCTCCATATCCTCGGTAGGCATGCGTTGGGCGGCCTTGATCATATCATGTTGCTCAGCGCTGCTGAAGTTGAGTTTGCCTTGAATTTTCTCGTAAAAAGCTTGCTGGCGGTAAGGGCCCTTAAGGCGTTTAGGGCTACCTTCTTGAGCATTTGCGCCCCATAAAAAGCAACAAAACAGGGCCGTAGCGATAAAATGAATCCATTTCATAGTGCAAGGATTGGGTGAACGATGAAGTTTTGCCAATCAAAGATGCAATGCATGAACAGGAGTTTTAGCTAGCATTGAGCCATTGCCCAAACGCTTGAGTAAACAACATTTTTTTGGGATGATTTGGGCGCTGCGCCCGCCTGGGCGGTCGCCGCTGTCCTACGGGGTTCGCTGTGCTCCGTGCTACGCACCGCCGCCCTTGGCGGCGCCCTCCGGCCAGCTAGCGCGTGAACCGGCTGCGTAGCAGCCGGTTTTTGATGCTACGCTACAGTCAATTTTTTTCATATGCTTGTAAAATTGTGTATTGAAATATTGCAAGTATTGCAACTTAATGTCGACATTTGCCATCGTATAGAAAACCAGTATTTACAAGATGGTTATGTTTTCATAGAGGTAGGGCTTTAAATAACGGGGATTTTTCGGGATTGGGGCTTCTTTATGGATTATATTAATCATTAAAGAGCCAGGTACGTATGAAAACAAAGCAAATTAAATTCTATTTCAGCCTCATATTTATTATAGGCTTTTTTTTCTTGACCTTCATGATGTTCTGGGTAGAAGCAAGTGATACCGTGAACATGAGCAAAGGTGAAAACTCATTCCTCAATGAGATTGATATGCTACTCGGTATCATCGTTGCGGCGATGGGACAAATTATTTATTACTGGTTTGGTAGAAGCTCAACAGCCAAACAGGCATTAGCCCAGGAAACAGTGCTGCCACCAGAGGAAGCGCCCACTAGCCATATCATTGGCGGTGCGAGTTCAGAGCCAATGGCTATTGTACCCCAAAGCTTGGACTTGGCGCAATCATACGCTGATATGCCTCCTCCTCAAAGCCATGAGATTCAGATAGAAGTGGCAGAAAGCTCAGCGCAAGATTTAAGCCCGGAAAAGGAGCTTCCATTGCAGGAGGACTCAACTAAAACAGGCATCGACAAGCCTTTCTGGTTTAGTGTAATCTTCATCGTGGGGTATTTCTTGGTGTTGTTTATCATGATATACTTCCAAACCTCAGGCTCAAAGTATGTAGAGCAGGGCAACGATAACTTTTTGGATATATTAATTATACTGTTGGGTGTATTGACGGCGGGGATCTCCCAGATATTAAACTATTGGTTTAAAAAGGAAAACCGTCAAGAGATGGCCGAAACGGATAAAGCAATCATCCAAAAACTAGTTAACCGCGAGCGCAATAGGGCTAAAGCGGAGCCTAAGCAGCAAGCTACATCGCAAGCCACACCAGAAACCACAGCGGATCCCAAGGGTATTAAAGAACGTGTAGAGCGTTTTGTAGAGCAGGTAACCGTGGTTAAGCCCTCAGAGGATAAGCCCGTCAAGGAGCAAAAGTTGCCCAAAGAGCCCATCATTGAAGCCGAGCATAAAGTAAAGCCTCCTTTGGGGCCTCCTGTAGTATCGGGTAATAACTTGCACCCCAGTATCAACTTTTTATTGGCGATTAAATCGGTAAATAAGGCAAACCTTCAGAAGATTACACCATACCTGGAAGATTTTGAACAGCGTTACGCGATAAATACGCCGCTGCGCAGAGCACATTTTTATGCGCAATTAGCCCATGAGAGTGGTGCTTTCAAGGCTACAGAGGAGAACTTGAACTATTCGGCAGAGTCCTTAGTAAAAGTTTTTAAGAAGTATTTCCCAACGTTAGAAGTGGCTAGGGCCTATGCCCGTAAACCCGAGCAGATAGCCAACAAGGTTTATGCTGGTAAAAGATTGGGCAATGGCGACGAGGCTTCGGGCGATGGATATAAATTTAGAGGAAGAGGATTTATTCAAATAACGGGTAGGGCTAACTACCAAGCACTCTCGAATGACCTTAAGGTTGATTTTGTAAATAACCCTGATTGGTTGACCCAGCCACAATACTTGCTGGAAGCTGCTGGCTGGTTTTGGAAAAAGAACCGCCTCAACGACTTGGCGGACAAGGATGATGTACGAGCCATATCAAAGTCTATTAACGGGGGATATAACGGTCTAGCCGACCGGGAACACAACCTGAGCGTTTTGAAAAAGGCTCTAGGTATTTAACCCGACCGCAAGGGTAGCTGCGTGAGCGATGTGGAGCGGTGGCGCGTAGCGCCAGACCAAGCCGCCCCAATGTAGGACCTCTCTGGATAGGTCTCCGCCAGGAGGAGGGGCGGCGAAGGGCCGAGCGGATAGCGAGCCGCGAAACGTAGCGACCCGAGCGCATGCGAGGGGCACGCCCTAAAACAAAAAAGACTCAACGCATCAGGCACTGGCTACTTGGGTCTTGATTGGCTTATTACTTGTACGATACAACCAAACGGTTCATGGCTTCACCACATCTAATAGTTCCGATACAAGTTGATGCCTTTTTCGCAGAAAAGGGCGATACCTACGTGGGGCCCGACCTTGATTTCAGGCAGCTCCCGTACTTTGACAAGAAGCAAGGCATAGACATTAACCCCGACCGGCCCTACTTGATAGAATCTATCGTATCGCCACCCATGCAAAATGACCACCTGTACCTCAAACCAGGGGTGCATTTGCACTGGGCATTGCCCTCCTTTTTAACCACGACGCATTACGCTAGCAAGGGGCAAGATTTTCCAGCTGTACCCAACCGCTGGTACGTGGCCAAGACGATTAAGGGCGTGGTGAATACCGAGTTTATCGTTGAGAGTGACTATATATGGACAGAGGAACCAGATTGCCCGATAAGTGATTTGGCCATCGTGGGGCTACCTCCAGGGAGAGATATAGCCGGTAAACCATTTGCCCCAATGGGTCGGAAGTGGTTAATCAGCGACTGGACGAATCGGCCTAAGTTGCCTAAGGAAAAATACTGGAAGGGTCTGAATGAAGCCCCTTTAACATCGATTGGCTGGGGTTCGCCCGCCTTTGACACCTTATATGCCCATTGTCGGAGTGTATTTGGGCTGCACGATGAGGCCATTACCCGCATAGATGCTGACGTTGGCTACACTGTGGTTGGTTGGTACGAAGATAGCACGGCGCAATCGGCGCATCAGGATGACTATGTACTGGAAATATTAGCCTTGTGCGAGGCCGAATACAAGCAAGCCGAGCTGGATGATGCTATACCGCTTGGTGAAAATCGAGAAACATTCATAACGAGGCGGTTCCAAGAGATTTTACACGTGGAAATACCTGAAGGCCAGGCATTGCTAGGCATCAAAGGGAGTATTTATTATGGTAGGATTAAGTTGGAGGATTTATCAAAGGGCGAGCCAGTATCAAATCTAAAAGTTGCCGTGGGTAGCAACGCTACTGAAGCAATCTCGGCACTGCTCGTTGAGGCAATGCGGGACAAGGACAATGCAACGCCAGACACCATCCGTGAAGAACAACTTGAAGCGATACTGTCGGATGATAGTTTGCGGGCTAGAAAGCTAGACCTGAGCTCTAGGATTAAAGAGGAACGGCACGATCGTGGCTTCAACCCATTGGATACTGGCCGGAAGTGGCTTGTACAGCCTGTTGAAAAAACAAAACTGGGTGGACCTGTAGCCGAGCAGAGAGCTTTGCCCGCGTATTCCAAAAAGGTAAAAGAAGCTTTACATCACTTGAACCAAGCCCAGGAACGCTATGATGCATTGCAATTGGAGTACGCACAACAATCTGAGGTATTGTATGCCGATTGGTGTCGCTACATGCTTTGTTGTTACCCTTCGGAAGGGGAGACCTTCTCGTACCTCAGTCCGGATGAAGCGATGCATTTCATCAAGCACAACACTTTGGCACGCTTGAAGCAGTTGAAGTATGAACTGGGCTTAACTCGTTTGCCCAGCTTAGGAGATTCGGGCAAATTTGAAGGTTTTAGCGAGGCAAAGAACGCCGCCCAGGTATTGATGGGCTGCTACAACCTGTTGAAAGATGCATTGGATGCTGAAAACCATAAACTAGATAACAGCAAAGAGCCCTTTGATAAAAGATGGGAAGTGACCTCTACCACAGGTACCCGATACTTTGAACCTACTCAGCCGGTGGTGCTGTTATCGGCAGCCAAGGGCGACGACCATTCGCCGTTGAGTGCTTCTAAAAGATATGGCCAAGTGGACCGGAATGACATCAACACGGCCTTGAAACTCCAATTATACCCGGTAGATTTTACGCCACGAAAAACATTTTCAGCTATTGCAGGCCTGTTGAGTTTTGCACAGACAAATTTTGATAAAGCATTTGGACTCAATGCCAAAGGTATTAATATCTGGCATCCATTCCGCGTTGAGTGGAAAGTGGCCTTTGAGCCTACCATGGCGGACGGAAACGAGCAAACGGAACGCAAGATTGTGTATGTACAAGACTGCATACTCCGGAACTTCCGATTGCCTGAGGACGATATGGAGTTGGCATTAAAGCTCCAGCCATCGGGAAGTTCACCCTATTTTGAGTATCCTAACTTGTACGAGGGGGCATCGTTTATATCGCATCGGGACAGAGATTCCTATAAGAAGGCTTTAGAGGCTTACCGACTTAGGTACATACCATCAGAGGGGGGAGATATTTCTTTGCAAGATTTAAAGCACTTGCTCGATCGGGCTGTCAAATTCTTAAACAGCCAGGATATGCTTACGTTCTCGCTGGAAGGTTTTAATAAGGCATTGTTGCAACTAAAGCAGATTGGCCGGATAGCCCCGCAAGACCCCCTTGGCTTCAAAAGGTATCAAGCCTTCACAAAAGAAATACACGATGCGATGGAGTGGGGTATAGGGGATAGCCCTGACCCGAACTATTTTTTTAACCCGATTCGCTCGGGTTTGCTAAAGCTATTGAGTATTCGAATGGTGGATACCTTTGGAAGGACTTATGATATAGATTTAGACCAACCAGCAAGTAAAATCATTACGCCAACTTACAGTCGAGTAGAAGGAGATGGTCAGTTGATTTCCTTGATGCCGCGATTGGTACAGCCCGCGGCAATGAAGGCCAAATGGATTGAGACGATAACCGAAGGCGTGCAAAGCCCTATATGTGGATGGATTGTACCTAACCTACTCGATAAGTGTATCATGTTTTTTGATGCAAAGGGTAAGCATATCGGGAATATTAACCAAAATAGCCACTGGGAAAATAATATTTACCTGGCCGGTAGAAGTGATGATTCTACAAAACCGCAATGCGACAACGAGCTGCTGCTGCAGTGTATCGATTGGTTAATGCAAAAGGCTGAAGCAAATACGGCGTTTATCCCACAGTTTTTGCAAGCTTGTAAAACAACCATGGAAAACATACAGCCAGAGTACAAGTCGAGTACCAGCGTCATGTCGGTGATGGCAGGCAAGCCTATGGCCATCGTGAAGTTGAGCACCAATTTAGTGCTCCGCGGTGGCGCTGCTTTTGATATGGACTGGCTCGAGTTTGAAAAAGATTTTCAGCGCTGTTTCCGGGGTACCAACGGTTACACTAGGGTGAAGTTCCCTATGCGCATCGGGGCTCCGCACATCATGAACGATGGCCTGGTGGGCTATTGGAAGTTGGATGGACCGAATAAACTAGGCCCACAATTTTGGATGAGCGACATGGTACATGCCAGCTTGTCAGATAGGTCAGGAAAGCTACCAAGTTGGTTTGAGGAAACCGAGCTGAAGTTAAGGGTTTCAGTGGACGAGCAGGTAAAATTTGCTACATTCTTGCAAAGCATCGTCACAAACAACCGCATCTCCAAGCAGGCTTTTTTAAAGCAGTACATGATGGGCGGAAACATGCTGTGGGATGCCTTGCTTGCAGCCAATTGGATTAAAAAAGAACCCCTCCACGGACAAGTAATACCATCTGTAACAGCCAATGAACTGAGTTGTAGCATAGCTGAGAAACCGCAGGAGTTTGTGTTGCTGATGAACCCGCGGGGGGTATTACACATACAAACGGGTATTTTACCCATGCGTAAATTAAGCCTAGAAGAGGAAAGCTACAAGGAAGCCCTCCGATTGCTGGAGGTCAGCTTCCTCATGAGCCCTATACTGATGCCTGAAACACAGCGCTGTATGCCCTTGCACGAGGAAACCGAATACTTGTGGAGTTGGATTCAAGCCTCCAAAAAAGATGGTACCCGGACCTTTACCCGAACCTGGCAAAAACCTTTTATCCGGCAAGCTAAGTTTGAGCAGGCTTGGGCTGCACAGTTCATCTCCGATTCTGACCCCCTTATTGCCAAGGATGCCTGGGATTCGTTGATTCAGCATGGTTGGATTGTTCAGGCCGAGGATGAATTTGGTAGCTATGGCACGCTACAGCTGCCCGCCATTGAGTTGGAATTTTCTAAGAAAGATGCAATGTCGCCGCTAGCAACTGGCTTGAGCATCATTTTGCCCATTATTACCGAGGAGATTCGGCCGTTCCCGAGCCGCGCGATGTTCTACGACAAGTTGCAAGCCAATGAAGGTTGGCTCGTGCTCAATGTTGCCACTACACCCACCCAAAACGATTAAATTTTTTTTATGAATACTGATATCAATGCAAACCTGCTGATACACTACACCCTTCAACAATTGTTTGATCGGAAAGTAAACAACCTGATACCCAATGACCTTGGAGCGGGCGAAGTAGAAGGCTTAGACCCCAAGGTTACTATGCATGATCTGCTCGGCTGGACATTAGCCTTCGAGGCTGAAAAAAGCTATGTCAAGCTGCCAACGCTTGATTTTACAGGAGCCTCAGCTATGACTTTAGCCTTTTGGTATCAAGCCAGCGCCTTGAACAGCATTGATGGCTCGGTGTTTTGCCTAGCCAGCAAAAACGTAAACGAAGATTATACCGAGTGGCTCAGTTTGAAAAATACCTTGGATGGCGATATCTTGCTTACAATCCAAGATGTTGATATAGAGCCGATTAAACAGGAATTTTCAGCCGAAAAACTAAGGCATTTTGCCCTGGTTATAGCAGACAATAAGGTAGAAGTATTTTTAGATGGCGCTTCAGTGCTCACAAAAAAGCTGGACAGTCCATTGCCTTTGGGCGTTTACAACAACGCCATGCTCGGCAATATACATAGTGCCATGCCCTCTATCTTTGCCCAGTTTAGGCTATACAGCAGGGCATTGAGCGCTGAAGAAGTCAGATTACTATACTTTTCAGATTTAAAGGAAGGCAGTGAATTAAACCTAATGTTTAGTCAGGCTACAGATGAGCCGGAATTGACATCCTCCATGTTGCTTGAGGAAGCCCCTAAGGCACCTGCCGTGCTACTTAAAGCTGAACCAGCCTCCCCTGTGGACGCTACAGCTCCAGGGCAAAAACCGCTGAAGCTACTCGTTGACCCGAGTAAAGCCATGTCGCTGAGCTTTGATGGTGCCTCCTCAAAACACATCGAACTACCATTCAACGCAGTACCAGAGGATGGCTTGGGTTTGGAAGCCTGGATAAACATTGCACCAGATATACAAAGCAGTGTTTTATTAGGCTTGAGCTCAGCCCTGGGCGATTTTTACATATACATTGAGGCTGGTTTTATCAAGGCCGAGATGGGTGCGAACAAAGTCCAATTGGCCAAAATTCAGGCCGATAGGTGGTTTCACCTGGCCCTGCTGGTTAATCCATTAGGCTTAGTACAAATTTATCTCGACGGGCTAGCCCTCAAAACACAATTAAACTTTGCGCTGGGGGCTGGGGTGAAGGTGGATGCTGGCCTTGCCCTCGGTAAGGTTTTCGGGCTCAATGCCCCTGGCGAGGAAGCTAAATTACTGCTCGGCGCTGATAAAAACGACGAAAAAATATTCAGTGGTCGCATTGATCAACTCAAGTTGTACAACAGCTTGCTCCAAGCAGAACAAATCAAGCAAAGCATACTCGATGCGCAAGGCCAAAACCCCTTGCTCAAAAACAAGGCTCCTATCGAGCTGGATATTTTTACCACCCATCAAGATAATACCTTCCACATTCTCGACGCTGAGTCCAAGAACACCCTACACCTTGAGGTAAACAATACCACCAACGAGGATATTAGCTGCGCTACCCTTACCGAGCTCAACGCCGCCCAGTATCACCTGCTCTTGCGCTTCCGGCAAAGTACACTTTCGGCGGATACTTTAAAACATCTTGCAGCGGCTAATGCGCCAAAATTTACCGTAACGGACGACACGGGACAAAAAATCGCAACATGTGCATACCGCATCGGCTATGATGCTACCGAATACGTCGATTGGATCGCCATCCAATTTCCAAAAGACTTTGTCTTGCCTAAAAACACTGCCCTTCAGCTCGCCATACCTGACGTCACCGCCGACAAAGCTGGGGGGGCTAGGAATACCCGTGTTGAGCTAAACTATGCTAACCTTGTACCTGAAAGCCACGATGCCCCCATTGAACGCACGGTTTTAATACTACTGGAAATACAGTCGCACCTAGGCATTAACCCCCTTGTGGCACAAATTAGCCCCAATAATATTTTCTTGCTAGGCGAGCAAGCAGCGCAAAGCTTTAGCTTAGTCATCAGGCCACGCAGCAGTACCGAAAAAATTAAATGCTCCAATAACCCCGCCAGGCCAACCCGTTTCTTGGTCGCACTACCTGATCACCCCTCCTTCGGCGAAAGTGGCTTTGAAATCAACTGCCTCACCCCGGGTTTCCGTACAGAACCCCCTGCTGCTGGACAAAAGATCTGGGCCTTCGTTTGCGAGGATAATGTGGTTTTGTCGGTTGATACACACCTCAACATACAAGTCTCCAACTGGAAGCCCTCGCAGGTTACATCCAATGAAACCCTGACCATTTTCCTCGAACACCGGAACATTGAAGGCTACAAAGACGATGTCATCAGGCTGCCTATCTATTTTAGCAACATGGTGCAAAGGGAAGATAAAATAGGCATCGGTACTGATAAGCCACAGGCTAAACTACATGTCAAGGGCAACACGAAGGTAGAGGGTAGCTTCGAGGTGGATGGTAAAACTACCTTCAAAAACGAGCTGAGCCTACATGATAGCATGACAATTGCTAAAGATTTGACAGTACAAGGGGATTTTAGTCTTGACGGAAAAGTAAGCATGAATAAACCATTGACGCTACTAGTCCCCTACGACGGTAATGCTATCGTTTTTAAACCATACTATAATACCACTGATATAGGGAATGCTATAATCCGTCATGGAGATAGTATAGGCTTAATTATCGGGTTAGATGAATACCGTTACCGTGATTACAATAACGATGAAGTTCTTCAGAGAAACAACTATTTACAATTTAAAGGTTTAACGACAACTCATTATGGCTGCCTTGAAGTGCGTCTTCAGGAACATAACAGAAAGTCGGGCGGCGAGGGTGGTACTAATATTCCATTGCGCGTATTGGCCGCAGGAAGGCTTTTAAAAGTGCATGCTGCCTATTATGCCCGGCATACCAATCAGAAAGATGCTTCTTATGGTCATTGGAATGAAAATCAAGACATATACGACATATCAATTTATGCCGATGGACGGGTTTTCGGCAGCGAGTTCAACGCCCATTCCGATGCCCGTATCAAGGATGTGCAAGGCCGCCTCTCGCCGCAGGAAGCCCTAGAAACCATCCAGCAGCTACAAGTTACCCAATATACCTACAAGGATACCATCGCCAAGGGAGACCGCCCCAAGCTGGGCTTCATCGCGCAGGAGCTTGAAACCATCATGCCCAACACGGTTTCCCATGCCCGCGATTATGTGCCCAACATCATGGCCATGAGCCAGTCCTTGCACTTTGAAGATGGTACACTGACGGTCACTTTAGCGCAGCCCCACGGCATCAACGATGATGCTCAGCTTAAACTCATCTTTGAAAAAAACGAGCTCAAGGCCAAGGTAAAGGTAATTTCCCCGCTTTCGTTTAGCTTGCCTTACCAGGGCGAATGGCCCGTGCAGCAGCTTTTTGTCTATGGCGAGGAGGTTTCCGATTTCCGCACCGTTGACCACGACCAGCTCAACGCGCTGTCCATTGCTGCCATTCAACAACTTATACACGATAATACGTTGCTCAAACAACAGCTAGAGGCTGTACATGAGCGCCTCGCACGGCTCGAATCATTGATTAAATAATTTCATTTTTTTCTTAACCCATTAATTTTTTAAACCATGGCGATTACAATCTCCGAATTTAAGCTTACACTTGACGAAAGTGGAAAATCTGCAAAGGGGTCTTTTAAAACCAATGAAGCAGTTGCAAAACCGGCCGAAACCTTATCCTTTGTCTTTAGAAATGAAGAACTCGATGATGAGATTCCTGCCATAGCTACGGTAACACCAAATAAAAACAAGTCCAATAAGGAGTTTACGTGCACCCTGTCAGCCAATGAGGATATTACAGGCTATAGTGTACGTGTGCTTGGAAAGGATGTAACAACAGCTACTTTCTCGGTCGATGTTGTAGCACCTAAATTACCTAAACCCGCTGAAATCAAGACGGAAAGAAAGGACTATGACACTACAAAAAAAATTAAGGTGAGTTGGAAAGTTGAAAATGCTCATAATGACGCCCAGTTCAACTTCAAACTCGTTAGTAATCAAGGAGAAATTAATTTAAAAACCCCAGGTGCGCTTAACGCTTCTAATCCAACAGATGGCAATTATAGCCTTGAACTTGAGTTTGATACACTCCTCGACGCCAAGGAGTTAAAAAACTACCTGGTACAAATTCAGGCCGTTAAAGGTAACGATACAAGCCTATGGGGTACTGAGTTGAATATGTACTACCTGTTTAGGGCAGAGGTGAATTTATTTGATAACCTAATTCCGCTAACAGTTGAATCTGGTCAAACTAAATATGGCCTGGAAAGCCCGGTTCGTATTACCTACACACAATTCCAAAAGGGTTTGAAAGAGAGTTTTAAATATGACTTGCCCAACGAAATAGCCGGACGTGATTTGACTGGCATTGAACTGTCTATCAATGAATTAGATATGGATACGGCAACAAAAGAATTTAACGTGGCTGTCGTAGCAAAATTGGACTTTGATATTTTACCGGGCATTTTGAAGGTCGAACGTATTGGCCTCGCGGTAAGAAGGATGGATAAAACCACGCAGGAACGCAAGGCGGAACAACAAAAATTAAAAGCGATTAACCAAAGAGCTGCATTAAAGTTATTGTCAGCTCCAAAAGAGCCTGAAGTGGTAGAATAGAATGCTTGAAATATAATTACCCTATATTTTAGCTTTTTTATTGGGGCGTTGCGGCCTACGGCCGCCGCTGTCTTGCGGGGTTCGCTATGCGCTCCGTGCGCCGTTGTGCTAGCGTAGATACCAACATATCTGCCTGGCCAACGGCGCACCACCCGCGCTGCGGGTGCCCTCCAGCCAGCTAACGCAAACGGCGGCTTCGCCGCCGTGCTTACCGCGGGCTCCCCATACCACAATATACTCTTAAAACCACCAAGCTATTACGCCACTATGCCCGAGGAAACTAAACCTGAACTGGTCACGTCGGTAAGCGCTGAACTCCTGATTGATATCGGTGGGGTTGAGGTTTTATTTGTAGCCGACGACATGGGCGGTGCTGAACCCCTGTATGCCGCTAAGCTCGATTTCAGCAAACACCCCAAGGCTTTTTCAAATTTTCTGAAAAAGTTGCTGCCAGAGGGTACCCCAAGCTTCCTCACAGATATCGACGTGCAGGACATGTCCCTAGAAATTGGCTCAACCAAGGGTAAAGGCATGAATGCCTTTAGTGCAACGGGTACCTTCCTCATCAACGAGCAGCCCTTCAATATACTGTTCTTGTACCAGAAGGCGGATGATAATAAGGCCCATACCTTGTTCCTGACCCGCTACCAAGGCACCATCAACTTTGCCGATTTCCCGCTGGTAGGCCCTATGTTTCCCGAGGGTAGTGGCCTGCAAGGCTTAACCCTAGCCTATGCCAACACCGCCATGGAAGCCAACCTAGAGGCGGTGTTCGACCCCAGCGCGGCAAATCCAACGCCCAGCCAACTTGCCCAAGGGCTATCCATTGTCGCTAACCTCTCGCTTGGCTCCTTGGGTAAATATCCCCTGGGATACGGTATGTCCGATAAAGAGGCTAAAAGCATGGACGAGACAGATAAACCCCAAGAGCCAACGCCCCCGCCTGCCCAAAAAGAAGCAAACACCAAGGAGATAGCCAAAAAAACTAGCTCTGGCCTAACTATCCAGCAGGTTAAAATGCTTTTCAAGGATAAACGCATCGGGGTATTGCTTGGTGCTAGCCTTGACTTCAGCGGCTTTGAACTCTCGGTCACCGGCCTCGAAGTGACCGTGCCCATGGAGGTGCTACGCGGCGAGTTTGCCAAGCTCAAAGAGGTGGAATTCAAACTGCAAGGCCTTAGCCTGGGTATCGACCGCAAGGGCTTTACCTTGGCCGGAGCATTCCTCAGGAGCACCCACAAATATCCAGAACCTTATAATGGTCAAACCGAGTATGATGACTACTCTGGCTTGATACAAATGGGCTTCGGGAAGTTCCAACTCGCTGGCTTAGGCTCTTATGCCGACTATCAAGGCATGAAGTCCTTGTTCTTGTTCGCTTACCTTGGCTTTCCCATCGGTGGGGCACCGCCATTTTTTGTCACGGGCCTAGCAGTAGGTTTTGGTATAAACCGCAACTTTATCGCCCCAACCATCGATAAAGTACTCGATTTTCCACTCATTAAAATTGCAACGCCCACCGAGGCTAAGGCCGTCCAAGCCAAGAGCAATGGTTTAGCTGAGCTCATGCTGAGCCTGCATACCTACATCCCGCCAAGCGCCGGCGATTACTTCTTGGTAGCAGGTATTAACTTTACGTCTTTCAAAATTATCAGTACACAAGCACTGCTAGCCGTTAAATTTGGCAACGATCTAGAAGTTACCCTGCTCGGGGTAAGCCGCCTATCCATGCCGGCGGTATATGTAGAACTCATGTTCATGGCCCAATTTATAC
This sequence comes from uncultured Saprospiraceae bacterium, assembly GCA_964508975.1. Classification (GTDB taxonomy): domain Bacteria; phylum Bacteroidota; class Bacteroidia; order Chitinophagales; family Saprospiraceae; genus CAZDVQ01. The sequence goes on along the minus strand of CAZDVQ010000030.1, from coordinate 28,760 downwards.
CTGCTCAGGGTATATTTATGGTCAGGGGGCAGCTTACAAGTAATTCTTACCTCTTTTCCACATCCGTGCGACTTACGGGGGGCTTCGCCGTAGGTTTCTGGTTTTCGGGCCAGCACGCGGGAGATTTTGTCGTCTCCATCGGGGGCTACCATCCCCGCTTTCAGCCACCAGCACATTTTCCCACCAATATCCCGAGGGTTGGGATTAACTGGCGCGTAAGCGAGTACATGACCATCAGGGGCGAAATGTATTTTGCCCTCACCCCGCAGGCCATCATGGCGGGCTTGCTCATCGAGGCCGTTTACGATAGCGGGAGTGTATATGCTTGTCTACGCATCAGCCTGGACGTGATTATTTACTGGAAACCATTTTACTATGAGGCCAGCCTAGAGATACACGTTGCCGTCAGGTTTACCATCGGCTGGAAACGTTTTAGTAAAGACATCAATATCAGTATTACCGCAGGTGTACTCATCTGGGGACCAGATTTTTCGGGGATTGCTTACCTTGACTGTGGCATTAAGACCTTTAAAATTGCCTTCGGTGCCGATGCTCCACGAAGGGCCAATCCTATTTCATGGCCTGATTTCAAAACGGCCTTTATTCCAGCTGAACCATGTTCTATCGCCATTACGGGCGGCCTACTGAGCAAAGTTCAATATACTTTAGATGGTAAGTCTGTTGAAGTTCACATGGTTAATCCAAAAGAATTGATGCTGGTTACGGATTCTATGGTTCCGGCTACCGAGCTTTTTTTCCAAGGGAAGAATCAGTCAGGTAATTCTATGAACACCCAGCTTGGTGTGGCCCCGATGAATAGTAAGAGTTTTACAGCAAAACATCAGGTGTCTGTTAAGAAATATAATAATGCAGGCCAGTTGGAGGATGTGAGTACCATGTTCAGGGCCAATCCCCTGATGAAAAATATGCCTAAAGCCTTGTGGGGGCAAGGCCTGCCATCCAATGACCCTGCCCAGCAAGGCGAAGGCTTGGTTAACAATGTATTGGCAGGTGTTGAACTGAAACTTATACAAAGGCAAAACACTGTGCCACGCCTAGAACTCAATCTTGCGGAGGCCAATAAAACATCTTTTAAGTGGCCATTCCTGAACAAATATTACGGCAATGACGAAACGGCAGGTAGAGACAGCGTACCCACGTCAAGAAAAACGAAATCACCAGAAATGCAAGCCCTATTCAAAAACCTGGGCCTCACAGCCGAGGATGACCAGCTAGATGCTTTTGAGGAGAGCGAAACCGTTTTTCAACTTCGGGCTAAACCCTTGCTTGTCCACTAGATTTTCAAACACTCAGCCATGTCTAAAACCATTGAATTCGAGGGATATCAACTACCTAGTATTAACTCCGGGCTATACCGTGTGGAGCAAAAACTGGAGATTACGATTCCTGGGCAAGAAAGTTATACCTCAGAACAGTATTTTTATGTAGCCAGCGAGCGATATTTTATCCCTCCCGCTCAAGTATTCGCTGTCTATCCACCCGATAAAGGCATCGGCGATTATGCAAAGGTGTTGCCCCACCTCGAATTGAATCGCTCCAGCCTACCCTGGGAGCGGAATGGTAGGTTACAGGCTGATACAAACAGCTTACACACGCCTTGGCTTGCCTTGATTCTCCTGGATGAAATAGAATTAAGCAACCCTCTATTGGTTAAACAAGAAACCTTAACGTGGAAGGACTACCAAAAGGTATGTTCCCTCGCCACAGAACCAGGGGAAGATAGCGCTGCAGCGCAAGCACAACAATTGCCTATACTATGGCTAGAACCTGGTTTTTTGAAAAAAATAAATCCCTCCGCACAAGACGCAGCAAGCTTATGTCACGTGCGCAAAGTATTGGAAAACAATGAACTGCAACAAGAAAGAGCCATTATCCTAGCTAATCGCTTGCCAGCACCTGGACATCAAACTAGGGCTTTCTTGGTTTCGCTTGAAGGCAGGTTTGAGCTAGATGACAGTGTTTCTAAAAATGCCCGGCCGTCCGATGGATTTATACCTTTACTATGTCTATACAGTTGGTCATTTGAGGCCATCATAGAAGACTATTCTGGAAACTTAAGCTCTATTTTAAAAGCCTTGAAACTGCAAGATTTTAGTATTCCAGTGCCTTCCAATGTAGAAAATCAAGCTAAATATCTCCTACACCTTGGCCATGCTCCAACGGCTCACCAACTCAGGGGCGGGGGGCGTACGGTGTCTTGGTATCGTGGCCCTTGTATACCGCTCCACAGCAATATTGCCCCAATCCCGTTTGAAAAGGATATCCGCTCCTCGGACGACTTACTAATTTATGATAGCCAAACAGGCATGTTGAACATATCCTATGCTGCTGCATGGGAACTGGGGAAGTTGATGCTCCTGAGCGAGCCAATGCTTGGCTTAAAATTACAGGAATGGAAAAATGCAGAAGGGCTGAAACGCAAATACCAAGACCAGCAAATACAAAATAGCTACCTGCTAATCCAGAACCAAAAATTTGACTCGGACGCAGGTTCAGCGTTGTCGAATGAGTTAAAAGCTTATTTCGATAACCTGGCTTTACTGCAAGGCCTGCCTTTTCATTATCTAGTATCCAGCGAGCAGTACTTGCCCAAGGAATCTATCCGTGTGTTTAAACTGGATAACCAATGGATTGAATACTTGTTGAAAGGTGCTGCTAGTGTCGGCGGTGACTTGCCGCCAAGCCAATATACCGATAGATCTGGAGCTTGGCTCCCGTGGTCACATGAAAATAAACCTATTTATGGTATGTTGTTGCGTTCTTTTGCCGTGGAGGGTTGGTCTGCATTGCAGATAGAGGCCGAGAATGCATCGAACAGTACAATTCAAAACATTCGCCACGAAAAACTAGCCCCTGATATCCTACTTTGTTTATTCGACGAAAAGGTTTTGAAGCTAAATCTGTTCTTGCCCCAAGAAGCTTTACACTCGGAATTTTTAGCTCAAGATGGTCAATTATACTTGGAAAAAAGCCAAAGCCGCTCGCAAGTCCCTATTGTTTGGAAGGATGCTAACTTTAAGGTGATAGAAGCCGCTAAACTACAGGCTGCGCTTAGCGACAACAACAGTAATGTTGGATTGGCCATCCAACTGCTCAGGCTTCAGGAGAAGGTTACATTTGATTTAAACTAGAATTATAGGGTAAAATACATATGCACGCCAGCGTAAGGTACTGCGTGAGCCGACCGGAGCGTGGCCGCACCGCGGCCAGTGCCGCAGGCACCGAGCGTCCAGCGAGCGCGTAGGGTGGCGACCCGAGCGCATGCGAGGGGCACGCCCAAAACAATGCGCTAATGGATTGATGTGCTCATGTGTTGGTTGTATACTTGTTAATCTTAGGTAATCACACGTTAGAATAATTTGAATAAATGGCTTGTGGTTTTAAAATATTTCGTAATATAGCCCCGCAAAACAATAAACCCAATAAACAAGCCTTATTTATGCGAATAAAATTTTACGCAACTGTGCTGTCGGCATTGTTTGTGATGGCCCTGAACCAGTCGGTCCAAGCGCAATGCGAAATTACCGCTACCGTTTATGTAGATACCCTAGTTTGTGGGCAGTGCGTTAGTTTATATGCTTTTGGCCAAGGCCAAGGCCAATCGGTGTTTAACGAGACCTTCAACTCTGGGGCACCCTCAGGCTGGGCTTTTACCTCGCAAGCCCAATTTAACAATCCATGTTCACCCGGTGGCGTGGATGGTACCAGCCATATCTGGATGGGCAACAACACCGGCGTACCGCGTATATTAAGGACTTTACCCCTCAACTTCTCAACAGCAACTGCTGGTGCTACCATCTGCTTCGACATGCTCTTTGCCGAGCAAACCGGCGATGCGGCCAGCGCCCCTTGCGAAGGCCCTGATGAACCCGATGAAGGTGTATCGTTGCAATACTCCATTGATGGCGGTACAACCTGGGTAAATATCAACTACTTTGACCCCAATGGCGGTAGTGACCCCCAGTTGATCAACTGGAATAACTGGTGCTTCCAGATTCCAGCTGCTGCTTTGACTAGCAATACCATCATCCGTTGGTTCCAAGATAACGATTCCGGCGCCGATTACGACCACTGGGGTATCGATAACGTGAGTATTTATTTTAACGACCCTACCTTTAATATTACCTGGCAACACGATGGCTTTGCTTATGGCTTAGGCAACGCCGGTGGTGCGAATCCAACGGCTGTTTGCCCGCAAAACACAACGACCTACAACGTGACCATGAGCAACGGTACAACTACTTGTAGTACCAGTGTTACGATTCCAGTTCGGAACCCTCAAATTGCGGTAACCGCTACACAGGATAACAGCCTTTGTCCCGGCGAATGTGATACCCTGAGCGGCCAATCAAGGGTTATTGTTCACCCAGCGCAAACGCCAACCTATTTTAACGGCGAGTTCGAAGCCATCGCCACCGGTTTTGGCCAAGAAACAGCCATCAATATCAATGTTCAGGGCTTGAACATGGGTAATATTTATCCAGGAGCCATCACGCAGGTATGTATCACCAACCTGTTTTTCTTTGGCACAGGTTTCTCTGGCTTCCCGCCTCAGCCTACGCAGCAGGATATCGGTAGCTTGAACCTTTATTTACAAGGTCCAAATGGTACGCGTATTTTGCTGGTTCCGGCTGGAACTACTACGGGTGCCAATAATCCGCTTTCTGGTGGCTACAACAATACGTGTTTTGTACCAGCTGGGCCTCCAATCAGTGGTTCTGCACCTTATACCGGCAGCTGGTCGCCCAACCAACCTTTCAACAATTTTGTAGGCCAACCGGCTAATGGCGTTTGGAGTATTGTAGTTGAATCAAACTCCTTGTTTAGCTTTGGCGCTGGAACATTTTTCGGCTGGTCTATCACTTTCGACGACCCAGAAATCAGTTACCCAGCCTTGTTCAGCTGGACACCTCAAAACGGCATGACCAATGCCAATACTTTAAACCCGATTGTTTGCCCGAGTACTACAACCAACTATCAATTGGTGGTTCAAGATAGTGCGGGCTGTGTATCTGATACTGCATCTGTGCTCATCAGTATTGATGCTGCCTGTTGCCCACTCTGGTTAAATGCCACGGTTGACGGTCCAGACTGTCAGCTAAGTAATGGCTCTATAACCTTAAACCCCGGCGGTGGCAGCGGTACCTATACCTTTAGCTGGAGTACTGGTGCTACCACGGCATCGCTCAGCAACCTAGGTGCAGGCACCTACACCGTTACTGTTGTTGATGTGATTGACGGTTGTACCCGCGATACAAGTGTCGTATTTACCGCAGCAACGCCACCCAACTTGACAATTCAAGCCCAAACACCCGAAAACTGTGGTTTGGCAAATGGTTCGGTTACCCTGAACGTGGCTGGCGGCACTGCGCCTTACGGCTATAGCTGGACTGGCGGTCAAAACGCTAACCCTGCCAGTAACTTGTCGGCAGGCCCTGCAAGCGTTACCGTGACCGATGCTGCTGGTTGTACTGCTAGTCTCACGGCTATCGTTTCTGGTACCCCAGGCTTAACTTTTGGTACGCCCACCGAGATTTGTGCCCCCGACGGCAATACCTATACCGTTAGCTTTAGTATATCTGGTGGCGACGGTAGCTACACGGTAAATGGTAATGCTATCGCTGGCTCCGTATTTACGAGTGCCGCCGTGCCTGTTGGTGTTGGCTATACTTTTACGGTAAGCGACGGCGTTTGCCCTAGCCAAGTGGTTTCAGGTGTTGGTGCATGTTTGCCGGCTAATTTCTGTAACCCCGTTGGTAACTGCCCTGGACCAAACTTAGTGGCCGATGGTAGTTTCAGCTTGTTCAATTCAGCCAACCCTACACAGTTCTTCACCAGCAACTATGATTACAGCCCATGTCCAGGCTTGGTTTGTACCAATGTTTCTACGGGTCAGCCTATTTTGTGCCAGTACGACTACTCGGTTCAAGCGGTGCCCAATACTTGTAACGCCGACTGGATAACTATTGGCGACCATACCACGGGTGCAGGCAACATGATGATTGTTGACTTCCCTGCTGGTAACGTGGGCGCTAGTAATAATATATGGTGTCAAACCATCAACTTGGCACCTAACACCGAGTACTGTTTCGGGGCCTGGTTTGTGAATTTGCTCCCTACGGGCTCCAACCAGCCACAACCTATCTTTGGCTTTGCAGTAAACGGTAACCAGATTGGCGTAACGCCATCTTTGCCCGAGAACCAAAGCTGGAACTATTACGGTTTCCAATTTAACAGTGGGGTAGGCGGCAACGTGAACATTTGTATCTCGAACGTTAACTTTGGTAACGTGGGCTTTGACCTTGCCATCGATGATATCGTGTTGCGCCAAATTAACGCCGTCAGCCCTCCAAACACCCAGACCGACATCGTAACCGTATGCGAAGGCAATACAAATATCAATATCGAGGTGTTGGCCAATGATAGTCCAGGTTTGAACCCCATCAACCTGAATTCACTTGCTATTGACAGTGCACCTTCTAACGGCACGGCTGTGGTGAACGGCAGCGCTATCGACTACACCCCTAACCCAGGCTTTAACGGTACCGATCAATTTACCTATACCCTTTGCGACATTAATGCATGCTGCAATACAGGTACCGTTTTAATTACCATCAATGGTATTGACCTAAGCCCTGACACTACCATTTGTTTGGGTAGCCAGACTCAAATCAACGTTACGGGTGCCAATGTGCTACAAAGCACTTGGTTACCGCTCACAGGTATTGTCAGCCAAACCAACACGTCTGCGGTAGTAGCCCCAACGCTTACTACTACATATTATGTACAGAGCAGCTTACAAGGCCAAAACGTGGTGGTGAATGGTAACTTTGATGCTGGCGACACTGGTTTCAACTCTAACTATATATATGGTACAGGTGGAACTTACGGTTTACTGTCGAATGAAGGCACTTATGCCATTGCAACCAGCCCGTCCAATGTCCACGTCAACTTTGCATCATGCATTGACCATACTGGTAATAACGGCAACATGATGGTAGTCAACGGTTCGTCTGTCCCTGGGTCTAATATTTGGTGTCAAACCATTAGCGTTAGCCCTAATACCGACTATTCGTTCTCCACCTGGGCTACCAGTGCCGAGGGTACAAACCCTGCGGTGCTACAATTCAGCATCAATGGTACTACCCTGGGTTCTCCTTTCGGGCTTTCCGGCTTCTTGTGCCAGTGGGAGCAATTCTTCGAAACCTGGAACTCGGGTGCCAATACCGTGGTAACCATTTGTATCAACAACCAGAACACTGCTACCAGTGGTAACGACTTCGCCATCGACGATATCACCTTTACGCCGCTTTGCCAGGTTGTCGATTCTGTAACAGTAACTGTGCAAACAGCCAGCGCCAGCATTACCGGTACAACAAGCTACTGCGTGGGCGATACCCTCGAACTTACTGGCGTGGGCGGAACGGCCTTCAACTGGACAGGCCCGGCTGGCTTTACAGCGGGTGGCGGTCCACAGGCTACAATCAATAACGTACAACCTGCAAACGCAGGTACTTACTTCGTTACGGTAACGGATCAGCAAGGATGTACTGACACGGCTTCTGTCCAAGTTTCGATTAATGGTATTGGTTTGAATTTAAGTACCCAAACAAACGTCACCTGTAATGCCTTGTGTAATGCCACGGCAACGGTAGCTGCCAGCTCGGGTACACCGCCTTATACCTATAGTTTCTTCGATAACGCTGGTACTTTAATCACTTCCAACAGTACAGGGCAGGCTACTGGCCTATGCGCTGGTTCGTACTCGGTCAGTGTCAGCGATGGCTCTAGCTCCATTTGTTCTACCCCGATTAACTTCACAGTTACCGAGCCTACGGCATTGAACACCCAGTTGAGTGCCAGCAATACAAGTTGCGGTACCGACAACGGTAACATCAACGTTTCGGCTGCTGGCGGAACGGCAACATATACTTATACGTGGAGTGCCAATGCCGGTGTGAGCAATAACTCTACCACCAGCTTGTCCAACTTGACGCCTGGTACCTATTCCGTTACCATTGCAGATGCCAACGGTTGTGCAGATACCCTCAGCAGCACCATTTTGCCAAGCGATAGTGTATTGGCTACCGGTACTAGCACGAACGTGAGTTGTTTTGGTTTACAAGATGGTAACATTATCTTAAATGTGACACCTACTGCGAGCTACAACTACAACTGGTCAAACGGTGCTACAACTGCCGATTTGAATAGCCTCGCGCCGGGTCAATACGCGGTAACCGTGACGAATTCAAGCACCAACTGTGCCGATACATTAAGCTTTACCATTGTAGAGGGCATATTGGTTACCGCTGATGCGGGCCTTGATACCGTCATTTTTGCCGGAGATAGCCTGCTTCTAACCGGTCTATCCAATGATCCTACGGCCAGTTTCAGCTGGGCTGCACCGAGCTTCACGGCAGGCGGACCCAATGCTTGGGTAGCACCGGTAAGCACAACCAGATACACGCTTTTTGCGGCGGTTGGCCCTTGTGTCGCTACCGATGAAGTGGTGGTGAATGTGCAAATCACCGAGGTTAGCATGCCAAATGCTTTCACGCCCAACGGAGATGGCACGAACGATACCTTCGGGCCTACCAGCCCTGAGTCGGTACAAATCGTGAATATGCGCGTCCACAACCGTTGGGGGCAGCTCATGTTTGATGGTGCTGGCGAGTGGGACGGCAAGTTCAATGGTGAGCTACAAGCCCGCGACGTATACATTTACCGCGTTACTATCCGTTACCCGAACGGGCAGGAGCAGGAATTTGTAGGCGATGTGACATTGATTTTATAGTTTTGGGCGCCTCGGCAAGGCTGGCTGTTGGCCAGCCTTGCCGCCGCTAGGCTACGCCGCTCGCTATTCGCTCGGCCCTGCGCCCTTCGGGCTTGGTCTGGCCGCTGGCGCGGCCACGGCTCCGCAGCGCTGGCGCAAGAAAGAGTGAGGAGATAGGAGTGAGGAGATAGGAGTTTCAACGATCCTCTTTTACAAACGAATTACAAGCTAAAAACTATCAACTATCAACTATTAACTACCAACTGTTCACATAAAATCACTTTTTTTTACATTTTTTTTCATGTGAATTAGATATTAACCATATTTAAAAATAAATTTGCAGTTCAATTAGTGCAATCATGCTACTTGAACCTCTAAAACAAGCTAACTCGATAATCCTAAAACGCAATACTGATGACTATGGCCAAACGTTTACTGCTAGTTGCCACCGTACTGATGAGTATGTTTTCTGCCCAAGCGCAGGACATCCACTTCACGATGTTCGACATGGCGCCGCTCACGTTGAACCCCGCCAACACTGGCGCTTATGAAGGAACATTCCGTCTCGGCGGTATCTATCGCAACCAATGGAACGCAATCAGCGACGCAACTGGTTACCAGACGCCCTCTGCCTACATTGATGCTCCATTGTTCCGTCTGTTCAACAAAAACTCTTATAGCTGGTTAGGTGCTGGCGTAACCTTCTTGAATGACCAAGCTGGTTCTGCGGCATTAAGCCAAAACAATGCTTCACTTTCTTTGGCTGCACACATTCCGCTGACCCGCACCCGCAAGGTTTACTTGTCTATCGGTGCTAATGGTGGTTTTGTTCAAAACAGAATTGACCGCGAAGCATTAATTCTCCGCGATCAAACAGACGCCGCTGCCTTGGTTGATAACGCATCATACCCAGACTTTGGTGCTGGTTTATTGTTGAACTTCATCTTGAATCGCAAGTTGAACTTCAACTTTGGGTTCTCTGCTGCGCACTTGTTGGAGCCAGAAGCCGGTTTCAGTGCATCTGCGGCTAACCCAGTATACAAATTACCACGCCGTTATATCGGTCATACTACCTTCAATATCGACATCGCGCCACGTATGACCTTGACCCCAATGGCTTTTTACCAATTACAAGCAGGAGCTAGCGAGTTGAACCTCCAAGCTTTGATGGGCTTCCACTTGAACCAACAACGCAGCGCCACTTTCCAAGCTGGTTTGGGTTACCGTTTGAGTGATGCCGCTTATGCACGCCTTGGTTTCTTGTACAAAGGCTTCAAAGTTGGTGCCGCTTACGGCTTCAACTTGGGTGGTTTGGCCAACAACGCTGGTCGTGCCGATGCTTTCGAACTTGGTTTGTCTTACACCGCTAAGTTATATCCAAACAAAGTGTTACCTACTCGTATCCTTTGCCCACGTTTTTAATATACTATTCGCTAAATCCCTTGTCTCACACCCTTTGGCCTAATAGCCGCTTAAATTTAGCTTTATGAAGAAACTGTTCCATATCGCAATCCTTTTCCTTTTTGCAGCAGGTGCTCTTGTAGCGCAACCTATCCGCGATTTACCGCGTGCCAAAAAGGTTAATATTGCTGAAGAAAAAATGGCAACGGGCGATTATTATAGCGCCCTCGAAATGTACGAAGAAATCTACGACGATGACCAATCACGTGGCGAAACTGATGTTGATGTGGTTGCCGCTATCGCTGATTTGCAAAATGGTTTCCGCGATTTCAAAAAAGCTGAACGCTGGTACAGCCGTTTATTGTCAAAAGACAAAGAAGGTAAATATCCAACTGCTCGCTTCGAATACGCCCGTGTACTCAAGAAAATGGGTAAATATGACGAGGCAAAAGTTGAGTTTGAGAACTTTTTGAAAGGCTCAAACATCGATGCTAAATACCAAACCTTGGCTAATAACGAGCTTGCTGGTATTGCCTTGGCCAAAAAAATGATGGACGGCAAGAAGGAAGAGGTTATTATCGACAACATCGGTAGTACAATCAACTCTCCCTCGTCTGATGGTTCTCCAGTTGCGATCAACCGCGATGAAATCATCTACTCTTCTCTGTCACGCGACTCTATCATTCAAATCGATCCTAAAGTACCGAACGAACCGGGTAACTTTAGCCGTTTGTTCCGTGCTAAAAAAACTGCTGACGGTTATTCAGCGCCAGAACCCCTCGGCGTTGAAATCAACAAACCAGGTTTCCACTCTTCAAGCCCTGCGTTCTCTTTTGACCGTAAGACGATGTACTTCACTCGTTGTACTTATAATGTAGGCGAGGCTAAAAACTGCCGTATCTTGAAGTGTGACTTTGACGGTGCTGAGTTTAAAAACGTTACAGAGTTGAACTTCAACGGCGCTGACTACAGCTCTAAACAACCTACTGTTGCTAAAATCGACGGTAAAGAAGCCTTGATTTTCTCTTCTGATATGTCAGGTGGTCAAGGTGGTTACGATTTGTGGTACGCCTTGAAGCAAGCTGACGGTTCGTTCTCTACGCCACTTAACCTTGGCGCCAAAGTGAATACTATCGGTGATGAGGTTACGCCTCACTTCTTTGATGGTGTTCTTTACTTCAGCTCTGATGCACATCCAGGCATGGGTGGTTTTGATATCTTCTCATCTGACTACTTGAACAACGGTTCTTGGGGCAATGTAGACAACATGGGTGCTGCATTCAATACTTCATTGGATGATATTTACTTTGCAATCGGTGAAGACCCATGCTATGCATTCTTGGTATCTAACCGCCCAGGTACTATCTCGTTGAAAAGCGAAACTTGCTGCGATGACATCTTCTCTATGATTACGCCTGAGCGTTGTCCAGTTGAAGTTAACGTTAAAACTTTCGATGTTCGCACGAACGCTGCTTTGTCTGGTTGTCAAATTACTTTGTACGATGACAAAGGAGTGAAGGTTGATCAAGCGACTAACGCTGCAACAAACAACAGCACCTTTAAATTACAACGCAACAAAACGTACAAAGTAGTTGCTACACGCAACGGTTATACCGAAGCAACCGGTACCGTTACAACTAATAACCTACAAGTTGACAAACCAAGCATTTTGGATACTAAGTTGTACTTGGATCCAGGTGTATTGGCTACCGTTAAAACATTTGACGCTCGTTCACGTCAGCCATTGACTGGTGTGAAAGTAACCTTGTTCGACGCTAAAGGCGCGGCATTAGATACTAAAACAACCACTGGTTCAAATGAAGTTACCTTCAACTTGACTGCTGGCGAGCAATACCGTTTTGATGGTACTCGTGAAAGCTATGCTGGTGACTCAAAACCATTCCAATCTGCTGAAGCTAAAACTTCGACCGTGATTGAATTGTACTTGGGTTTACCGCTGTTGGATACCATTTACTATGATTTCGACAAGTTCAACATCCGTCCGGACGCAGCGGCTAAATTAGACGAGATTACAGCTACTTTGAAAGCGTTCCCAGCATTGGTAGTTGAAGTAGGTTCACACACAGATGCGTTGGGTTCAAACGCATACAATGATGCCTTGGCTGAAAAACGCACAGCATCTGCCATGGCATACCTTGAAGCTGCAGGTATCGACAAGTCACGTCTTGTACCGAAAGCTTATGGTGAAGTTGTACCCGCGGCACCTAATACCACAGCTGCTGGCGCTGACGATCCGGTTGGCCGTCAACGCAACCGTAGAACTGAATTCAAAATCGTAAGAGGTTTTGACGGAGCTCCAAGCTCTACCAACGGCGAGAAACCAGCCGAGCAAAAAAAAAATAACTAAACTCCAACAGATTAATCCTAAACTTACCTTTGGCCCAGTTAAAATGGGCACCAAGTTAGAAGGCAACAAAATTGCTTTCAAAAACACTGGAAAGGAAGATTTGCTGATTGAGTTTGTGAGTGGTGGTTGTGATTGTACCGTGGTTGAAGATTGGCCCAGAAGGCCGATTAAACCCGGTGAAGTGGTTGACATGGTTTTTAGCTTTGATGCTACCAAGCCAGACACTGAAGCGGGTACACTCATCCGTACAATTGATATCATCAGCAACACTGACCCGATTGTAACAAGTTTAGAATTTAAAGTTGTTGTACAGAAATAATGTAAAGGCCCTTTATGGAAACATAGAGGGCCTTTTACTTTTTGTAACCAGTACAATATACCGCGTGAGCCGACCGAAGGGCAGCCGAGCGTAGCGAGGCTGGTGCGCCCTGGCGCACCGACCGATTAGGGAGCCCGGAGGGTGGCGACCCCGTGTAGCCGAAGGCAAGCAGGGGGCACGCCCAAAAAAGAAAAAAAACAATGATATGCTGAAAAAACTACTATTGAACAGTGTGCTAATAATGATAGCGAGTTCGGGTATTTTAGCGCAAGGCTACGGTTATAAATTGCCCAAGCATGCCAAACAGCATACATTTGACTTTGAGCAAGTTCAGCATTATATCGTGTTGAATGTACGCGTCAACCATTTTTTTACCTTGAAATTTATTTTGGACACTGGTTCAAGGTACAATATACTGTTTGATAAAAGCTATGCAGCGTCATTGGGCCTCAGCATGGATCGTAAATTCCCTATCATGGGAGCCGACAGGCAGGTGATGCTTGAAACATTTATCGATAGAAATGTACATTTTGGCATAGCGGGGCTTGAGGCGGAGGCGCAAACACTCTTGATCTTGGACGAATCTGTATTTGACTTGGAACAGCGCTTGGGTACGCCTATACATGGTATCCTTGGTGCTGATTTATTCCGGCAGTTTACGGTATCGGTAAATTATAAAAATTCGACGATTAGCGTATCAGAGCCGAATCAAAGGATTATAAAACGGGGTTATGAAAGGCATTCGATAGCCGTTCGGGACGATAAGCCTTACATGAAGGTTAGGGTTCATGGGCATGGAGAGCGTGGCTCCCAAGAAAAGGATTTGTTGTTGGATACGGGCTGTGGGGCCCCATTGCTGTTGCAGGTAGAGCCTAAGGATACTGCGGCGGCTGGGCGATTAATCCCAGGCGAACTTGGTATTGGGCTAGGTGGAGCTATTCAAGGGTACATGGGGAGAGTGCCAGTACTTGAATTTGCAGGTCGAAGCCTAGTAAGCCCAGTGGTAGGTTATTTAATACCGAAAGCACTGGATAGCTTATTTGAAAAACCAATAGAAGGGATGGTTGGTAATGCCATATTAAGCCGGTTTAATATAATTTATGATTATGCTAACAGTGCAATTTGGCTAAAACCCTTGAAGCAAATTGATGATGATTTTGAATTTGACAAAAGCGGGCTTTGGGTGTACGCGGTGGGGGAGCAATTAGATCGGTTTATGGTGCAAGGGGTAATAGAAAACTCAGCAGCAGCACAAGCAGGAATAAAGCCAGGCGACTACCTGTTGGCTATTAACGGGCGTTCAACCAAAACGATGGATTTGCGTTTAATCAGCCGGAAATTATCAAGTAAAACGGGTAAACGGATTCGGTTAAAAGTGCTAAATAGCCATGGTGTTCACCAAGTTGAATTCAAGTTGAGAGATATCATATAAAAAGCAGATTAGAATTTATCTAAATTGCACATTATTATTTGACAAAAGAATGGCAAACCTTTTTTTTTATTGGGCTAATACTATCTTTGTGCCTTAAATCACAAATGGAAATATTTCCACAACCAAAGTATTTAAATTACAATGGCCAATAAAACGGTTATTTCGGTCTTATTCATGCTAACTAGCGTTTATGCTATAGCTGAAGCTCCTGCAAGTTCTACTGGTGGAACGAATGTGTTCTTTTGGATTATCGTGGTTTTACTAGCCTTGGTCATCTTGACGATTGCATCTGTAGGAGATCGTTTGCTCAAAATAACAGCTTCACAAGTAGGAGCTAACGAGCGCGACTATTCAATTATCCCTTCATGGAAGCAAATCGTTGGGGAATCAACAGGTTCACATGTTGACAGCTCGTTGGTTACTGTACTTCGCAAAGGGCACGACATCAAGTTGCAAGGCGAAGCCGCATTGAGTTTTGACTCAAATGTAAGGGTTAATACCTATGCGATTAAACCGACGGATTTTTCTGGTATTTTCCCGATTCCATCGATGAGTTTCCAAGTTGGAGACAAGGTTAAAGCAGGAGATATCCTGTTTGTTGACAAACGCCGCTCGGAGATTCAAGTTGCTTCGCCAGTAAGTGGTGAGATTATTGAGATCAGGAGAGGTGAGCGCCGTGCCATCACGGAAATCATCATTTTAGCCGACAAAGAGAACCAGTACAAGCCCTTCTCTGCACCAAGCCTTGACCAGGTTAGCCGTGAGGACTTGACACAGTTCCTGATAGATTCAGGCGCTTGGGCGTTTATCCGCCAACGTCCGTTTTCAACTATTGCCGATCCTAAAGATAATCCAAAGGGTATTTTTATTTCGACATTTGATACCGCCCCATTGGCTCCGGATTTGAATTTTGCTATCGCAGATGATCAAGCAGCCTTCCAAAAAGGTTTGGACGTGTTAAACTTATTGAGCAGTGGTGGTGTTCACCTTGGCTTAAACGCTGACTCAAGCAAGGTTCCTAGCCCAGTATTCATGGAGGCTTCAGGAGTTCACAAGCACTGGTTTAAAGGTCCACACCCAGCAGGTAACGTTGGTGTTCAGTTGCACCATATTAGTCCTTTGGCCAAAGGCGAAATTGCTTGGGTTATCAATGCTCAAGATGTTGCTATTATCGGTCGCTTATTTATAGAAGGCCGTTACAGGGCCGAGCGTGCAATTGCTTTGGCTGGTGTAGAGTTAGCCAACCCTACCTATGTAAAATCTTATATCGGAGCAAGTGTGGCTGATTTGTTGGCCAACAATGCCTCAGGAGAAAATAACCGTATTATTTCTGGTGATGTGCTTACAGGCAAACAAGTGAGCCAAGATAATTACGTTGGTTTTTACGACGACCAAGTATCCGTAATAGAAGAAGGTAATTACAATGAGTTCTTTGGCTGGTTACTTCCATTAAAGCCTCGCCCAAGTATTTCGAAAACCTTCCCTGGAGCATTTTTCCCAGATTTCAAATACAAGGCCGATACGAATACCCACGGTGAAGAACGCGCCTTTGTTGTGACCGGTCAGTATGAATCAGTATTACCAATGGATATTTACCCACAGCACTTGATGAAAGCTATTTTGGCCAACGACTTAGAGTCGATGGAAGGCTTGGGTATCCTAGAGCTAGACGAAGAAGACGTTGCACTGTGTGAATTTGTTTGTACCTCTAAACAACCGGTACAGGCAATCTTGCGCAAAGGTCTCGACATGATGCAGGAACAAGGTTAGTCCTTAGATTCTGGTAATCACCTTTACTTGAAATTATAATCAGCAAACAAGCTATCTTAATCAATTATATGGCACTTCTCGATTTTGTCAAAAAATTAGAACCAGACAAGAAGAAAAGTCCCTTCATGCATACCCTGTATGATGGTTTCTTCACATTCCTTTACGCTCCTGCTACTGTAACCAAGGGCGGTGTTCATATCCGTGATGGTATGGACTTGAAGCGTACGATGGTTCACGTTGTATTAGCATTGCAAGCTTTGTACCTTTTGGGTTCATGGAACATCGGTCAACAGCACTTCAATGCATTGGGCATGTATGAGAGCCCATTGAGTATGTTACACCTGAAACTTTGGTTTGGTATTATCAAGCTTTTGCCTTTGTTTGTCATTTCAAACGTTGTGGGCTTGGGTATTGAATTTTACTTTGCCACCAAGAAAGGTCATCCAATTGAGGAAGGTTACTTGGTTACAGGTGCTTTGATTCCGTTGATTGTACCACCAGATGTTCCACTTTGGGTTTTGGCTTTTTCAATCGTTTTCGCTGTCATCATTGGTAAAGAAGCCTTTGGTGGTACTGGTATGAACGTGTTGAACATCGCCTTACTATCTCGAGCATTTATCTTCTTTGCTTACCCGACCACTATTGCTGGTTCAGGTGATGTATGGATTACAGGCATCGATAGCCTTGGTGCGGGTAAATTTGCATCTGACTATGGCTGGGGCGTTGGCATGGGCGATTGGCTGTTCGGGCTGGTCGGGTTACCCGGCTTCCCGGCCGAAGGCTTAAGTGTAGTGGATGGTTTCTCTGGAGCAACGCCATTACAGTTAGCTTATGAAGGTGGCTGGGAGAAAGTAACTTCTGTTTATTCTTTCTCTGATATCTTGTGGGGTAACATTCCAGGTTCTATTGGTGAGATGTTTAAACCGTTTATCATTCTTGGTGCAATTTTCTTAGCTTATATCGGAATCGCCAGCTGGCGAGTAATGCTGGGTATGGTTGTAGGCTGTGTTTTGACGGGCTTAATCTTCAACGCATGGGGCTATAGTGCATTCATGAATGTTCCTTGGTACTACCAGCCTTTCTTGGGTAGCTTCTTATTCGCAATGGCATTTATGGCTACAGACCCTGTAACCGCCGCGTCTACCAACAGAGGCAAATGGATATATGGTATCTTAATCGGTATTATCGGATTGGTTATTCGCGTGATGAACCCTGCATATCCAGAAGGATGGATGTTGGCTATCTTGTTCATGAACGTGTTTGCACCACTTATTGACTACTTCGTAATTCAATCTAACATCACAAAACGCATCAACCGTGGCACAGCAAAATAGTTCTTTCAGCGTTTACATGTTCGTGGCAGTACTTACCTTGGTCTGTTCACTGCTGTTAGCTGGTTTATATTTCGTTCTCAAGCCTATCCAAGACGAACAAGAGTCTTTGTTTACGAAAAAAGATATCCTTAGTGCCGTGTTGGGTAAAGAGGCTAAAACCCTATCTCCTGATCAAGTTAAAGCTATTTTTGCGAATGACATGACACAGGTTGTTTTGAACGCAAAAGGTGAAAAAGTTAAAGAAGGTGCTGGCGAAGCCGAGAAAATCGACTTGGCTATCGAAGACAAGAAAGACGCAGCCGACCGTAACTTCCCCCTTTACATCATGAAAAAGGATGGTAAACAATATTACATCTTAGCCGTTCGTGGTAATGGGCTCTGGGATAAAATCTGGGGATACATTGCATTGGACGGTGACTTGAATACCATTGCTGGTGTATCTTTTGACCACAAAGGTGAAACGCCAGGTCTTGGTGCAGAGATCAAGGACAGCAAAAAGTTCAAAGAACAGTTTGTTGGTGAGCAAATTTACAATGGAGCTGAGTACGTATCCGTCTTGGTTAAAAAAGGTGGTGCTGCTCCAGAAGATAAGCATGCCGTTGACGCAATTTCAGGTGCTACAATTACCTGTGATGGTGTAACCGAAATGTTGAACCGCGGTATCAAAACTTACTTGCCCTACTTAGAATCATTGAAAAAAGGTTAATCAGCGCTAAAACGCATTACAATGACAACGGAAAATAAAAGTTTATTTGGTAAGCAGGAGAAAGCGTTGCTTTCTGACCCCCTTAGCAGTAATAACCCTGTAACGGTGCAAATTTTGGGTATTTGTTCTGCTCTCGCAGTTACCACCCAAGTTATACCCTCCCTGGTTATGGCCATAGCCGTAACCCTAGTTACTGCATTCTCTAACCTTGCTATCTCAATGTTGCGTAATAGCATACCAAAACAAGTGCGTATGATTGTACAGCTTGTGGTAATTGCAACTTTAGTAACGGTAGTAGAATTGATTTTGAAAGCATTTGCATTTGAAGTTTGGAAATCACTTTCGGTATTTATCGGTCTGATTATTACCAACTGTATCGTGATGGGTCGCTTGGAAGCATATGCCATGGCCAATAAGCCTTGGCAGTCATTCCTAGATGGACTTGGAAACGGTTTGGGTTATGGTGCGATTCTGCTCATCGTTGCAGTACTCCGCGAGTTCTTCGGTAAAGGAGCTATCGCTGGTTTCCAAATTATACCTGAAGGCGTTTATAGTGCAGGTTTCTTGAACAATAACTTGATGGTTTTACCGGCTTCTGCCTTGTTTGTAATCGGTATCATCATCTGGATACAACGTTCTTGGGACAAGAAGTTGGTTGACGTTTCTTAATTTTTGCAAAAACTATCCTCATGGAACTGATAAATATATTTATCAAATCGGCCTTCATCGAAAACATGGTGTTGGCGTATTTCTTAGGCATGTGTTCGTTCTTGGCGGTATCTAAATCTGTCAAAACGGCCATTGGTCTAGGTCTAGCTGTAATCTTCGTATTGGGTATCACCATGCCTATTAACTGGTTAATCAGCGAGAAATTACTAGGAGAACACGGTCTGTTCCAAACAGATTTGACTTTCCTGCGTTTCATTCTTTTCATTGCTATCATTGCAGCAATGGTACAGCTGGTTGAGATGATCGTTGAAAAATACTCACCTTCTTTGTACAACTCTTTGGGTATTTTCCTCCCGCTGATTACTGTAAACTGTGCTATCCTCGGTGGCTCTTTGTTCATGGTGTCACGTGAGTACAACTTTTCACAGTCATTCTCGTTCGGTATTGGTTCTGGTTTTGGCTGGTTTTTAGCTATCGTTGCGATGGCTGCCATTCGCGAGAAATTACGCTACTCCCATATACCAGCGCCATTACGTGGCTTAGGTATCGCCTTTATCTTAACAGGCTTGATGGGTATGGCCTTTATGAGTTTGTCTGGGATTAACCCAGCAGAGTACATGAATTTAAAATAATTAACTGACAATAGCTCATGCATATGCTGCTTTTATTCGATGTCATGCCGATTGTATTCTCCGTGATTGCGTTCATGGGGGTCATTCTGCTTCTAGCCTTCGGTTTGATGTTTGCCCGCAAACGTCTAGTACCTCAAGGCGAGGTTAAAGTATTCGTGAATGGAGATACCGATAAACCTTTGATGGTTCAGCCTGGTACCTCTTTACTCTCGGCTTTATCCGATCAAAACGTATTCTTACCTTCTGCTTGTGGTGGGGGTGGTACTTGCGCTATGTGTAAGTGCCAGGTTATGTCGGGCGGTGGCGATGTGTTGCCAACCGAAATGAACCACTTGACTCGCAAACAAGCAGCAGAACACTGGCGCTTGGCTTGCCAAGTGAAAGTTCGTCAGGATATGGAAATCCATGTACCAGAAGAAATTTTTGGTATCAAGAAATGGGAATGCGAAGTGGTTTCTAACTACAACGTAGCCTCTTTCATCAAAGAATTCGTGGTACGCCTTCCAGAAGGTGAACACCTCGAGTTCGAATCGGGTGGTTATATCCAAATCGACGTACCTAAAATCACCGTTGATTTTAAAAATATCGATATCCGTCCTTTGCCTGGTGACCCAGCTGGTGACGACAAATTCCGCGCCGAGTGGGATAAGTTCAAACTTTGGGACTTGAAAATGGTGAACGATGAGCCGCAATTCCGCGCTTACTCTATGGCCAATCACCCTGCTGAAGGTAATATCGTGATGTTGAACATCCGTATTGCTACGCCACCTTGGGATCGTGCCTCTAACGGTTGGATGAAAGTTAACCCAGGTGTATGTTCTTCATACGTGTTCAACAGCAAACCTGGCGACAAAGTGGTGGTTTCTGGCCCTTACGGTGAGTTCTTCATCAAGCCAACCAAGAAAGAAATGGTGTACATCGGTGGTGGTGCTGGTATGGCTCCCCTCCGCTCACACCTCTTCCACCTTTTCCACACCCTTAAGACCAAAGATCGCAAGGTGTCATTCTGGTACGGTGGTCGCTCTAAACGCGAATTGTTCTACACTGACCATTTCCGCAAAATTGAGCAAGAATTCGATAACTTCCAATACAACATCGCCTTGTCTGAACCACTTCCTGAAGATAACTGGGTAGTGAAAAAAGACATCCACGATAAACAAGGTGATGGCTTCGTTGGTTTCATCCACCAAGTACTTATCGATAACTACCTGAGCACCCACAAGGAGCCAGAAGAAATCGAGTACTACTTCTGCGGACCTCCAATGATGAACAGCGCTGTAATCAAAATGCTTCACGATTTCGGTGTTCCAGAAGAAAACATTTCCTTCGACGACTTCGGTGGTTAATTTCAAATTAAACACCGCCTTTATAAAAGCGATACCATATCTTTGGTATCGCTTTTTTTTGTCAAAATACTAACCCATCATGATAACGATTCAACGCCTCAACCTAGACACCTCTTGGTTTATCTCTTGGCATAAAACGGCCTTTGTCATCGACCCTTGGCTTGTAGGCTCTGAAATAGATAGCTTCAAATGGCTTAACGAGCAATGGCACATACTCGAGCCTGTTGCGCCCAAAGCTGTACCGGCACATGATTATCTTTTGCTTACGCAATCCTATAGCGATCACTGCCATGCTGAAACCATACAACTTTTACCGCAACACCAAGCTACTTTCGCTTCACCTAAGGCGTTTAAACGCCTAGCGAAGGAACTACCCGAAAAAACAGTTCAGTTGGTAAGTCCCGATTATAAACCCGTGGCCATGGGGCAACTACAGCTTTATTGTTTGCGCCCCGACCGTTGGATTGACCCCATCTATTACGCATTCATTATCTCTGCACCCAACGGCGAGGCAATCTTCTATGCACCACATGGTTTTGACCTCGACCAAGAACAACTCGCCTTTTGTAGCCAGTTTGAGTTTAAGTTGCTTATCACCTCTTTCACGGCTTTCAAATTGCCGGCCATCATGGGTGGCATGGTCAACCCAGGCTTCAGCAATGTGCAACAATTATTCAAACAACTTAGCCCTAAAGCGGTCGTTAATACCCACGATGAGCAGAAAAAAGCCAAAGGCTTGGTCAATACACTCGCTAAGGTAACTTATCCTGACTTCAGCGATTTAAGCCTTTTCAAGCCTGTCAACTTTGTCCATATACCCGATTATAACGTATATACGCTATGATTTAAGTCCAGTGTTTTTCACATTTACAGAAAAGCAGTAACTTAGCCACTCAACCCCACTAAGAAGAGCCATGAAATATTTTACTTTACTCGTTTTACTTTGTTGTTTTTCGCTTAACCTTCAAGCCCAGTACTTGAGCGTTGAAGATGATGAAGGCTTTGCCCGGGAGGAACTGAATACCGCCAACACCACACCTTGCACGCGTTTTGAAAAACGCATGATTCGCGAAATCAACTTTGTACGCATGTACCCGGCCGTGTATGCGGGCTACGTAAAAGAATACCTTAATAACCTTCAAATCATGAAGGCCAATAAGCTGATATCAACTGCTAAGGCCGATTCGATTTATATCGCTGCGCAGTCCCTGCTTAAAACCTTGGAAACCAAGGCTGTATCTACGCTATTATTCCCAGAAAAATCGCTGTTTACCCAAGCCAAACGCCTCGGCGAGGACGTTGCCCGCACGCAGCGCTACCTCGTTAAAAAACAGAAACTTCAAAGTGAGGGCCTTGATAAAATCCATGCAGTTGATTTTAGCCTTAGCACCGGCTCGGTTTCGGTACGCCAGGCCCTTATCGTGATGCTCATCAACGAGGATGACCCCATGCACACGGATCGCGAGAAAGTCTTGAGTCCACAATGGACACACATGGGTTGCTACGAATTGAAAACAGCTGGCTTAAGCAAACACACTTGGGTCATGGTGTGGGGTAAAGCCGATACAACACAAATCCCCCGACAGAAAGTAGAAGCTGCCCTGGCCGAGAACATGGAGGACGTGAAACTCTCCGATGCTTGGGACCTTACCGGTAAGGAAAAAGTAGATGAGTTTTATTGGACCATGGCCAACGACGAGGCGGCCATGCTCGCCGAGATTAACCGTGTCCGCACCAACCCTAAAGGGTACCTGCTAGAGCTTAAAAACTACAAAAAAGCCCTTAAAAAGGATAAGAAACTCAGTAAAACGGCCATCAAAGCCGAGTTGAAAGCCCTGGGCGAATTGATGAAAGACCTGGCCAAAATGAAACCTGCCCCTGCGCTCAAAGCAGAACGCTGTGTATACGAGTCGCTGAAAGCCCGTGCTACCACCATGAAGGAGCACAAGGTTACCAGTCCGCAAGCACCAGATGGCTCGATGCCTTGGACCCGTGTGGCCCAAAGCTGTAAAAATAGCACCAGCGATGCGGCCGAAAACCTCATCAGCTCGAGTGCCGACCCCATGTTGGCCCTCCGCACGGCCTTGATCGATGCTAACGACCCCAACCGCGAACGCCGCCGGGCTATATTGTATTACGGTTGGACCAAGGCTGCTTGCTATTTTGCTGGCACCATCGCCGAGCAAGAAAACTACTGGATTCAGGTTTTTGTACCTTAATAGTTGGTAGTTGATAGTTGGTAGTTCATAGTTCATAGTTCTTTTGGGCGTTCCGGCGCGTTGCGCCGTCGCTACGCTACGCGGCTCGCTGTTCGCTCGGCCCTTCGCCGTTAGGCGGCTCGGTCTGGCGCGTTGCGCCACCGCTTCGCATCGCTAACGCGATGGGCATGATTGATTGGTTCTATTTTTTTTGTTGTGATTTACCACCCCGTCTGCGCTACGTGGCGTAAAACGCCACCTGCGCATCCACCCCTCCTTTGCATGGAGGGGAGTCTAGGTCTTGTTTTATATTGCTGATAATCAATTAAATATAAGATAAGCTAAATTCCCCTCCATGCAAAGGAGGGGTGGATGCAAGCGGAACGCAAAGCGTGGAGCGCGGCAGATGGGGTGGTAAAAAATAATGGTGTATACATTAACCTAGAACCAATCAATCCTGCGCAATAGGGTGGGGGATGGTTTCCCGCACCGAAAATATGTACGCAAAAAATCCCGCATGAAAAAAAAGCCCCCCAAATCCCACCTGCTTTGAACACTATTCGCGCTAGGTGCATGAAGCGCTGCGCGTAGCGCGGGCCCGCAAGGGCCGACCGTCCAGGGAGCGCGGTTGCACGAAGTGCCCCGCAAAGGAACGAAGTGACTGCGCGAATGGACCGGCGACGCATCGCGGCGCAGCGCCCAAAAAAGTTAAAAGTTATGAGTTAATAGTTATGAGTTGCACGAGCAAGGATTTTTTGTACTTTTACCCCCAGCGTAACTGGACATTTGGGTTGATGCATTCACTACCAACTGTCAACTACCAACTATCAACTTTGAAATAACTGAAATGAAAAAATATATCATCTGGATGGTGTTGCTGGGCCTTGCGGTGCTGGCTTTTGTGTTGTTTAAACCCAAGAAAAATACCGAGCAAATTCAACTCACCGACGTGGTGAAACGCGGTGATTTTCAAGTGAATGTAACCGCTACTGGCGAGTTGCAAGCCCGGAACTCTGTTAAAATCATGGGCCCACAAGGTATGCGCTCGGCAAATATCTGGAACACGACCATCCAGGATATTATCGATGAAGGCTCGTACGTGCATGCAGGCGATTACGTGGCCCAACTCGACCGCACCGAGCTGGTGAACAAAATGACCGAACGCTCGGCTGAACTTGACCAAATTGAACAACAACTCATTCAGGCTCAACTAGATACCGCCCTTGAGCTCCGCCAACTACGCGACCAAATGGTTAACCTCAGGTTTTCCATGCGCGAAAAAGAACTGGAAATGGAACAGAGTATCTACGAGCCACCCGCCATTATCGGTCGGCTACGCCTTGAACTGGAACGCATCGAGCGCGATTACCGCCAACAAGTGCGCAATTACGAGCTGAAACAACAGCTGGCCAATGCTAAAATCGCCGAGATTGAATCGCGTAAACAACAGAAAGTCAACGGGATAAAGATTCTACAAGACCTCGGCGATGAGTTTAAAGTGGTGGCCCCTGCCGACGGTATGCTCACCTACTACTACGGCCAGAAAAAAGGCTCGACCGTAGGGGCCTGGAACCCCATTGTGGCCGAATTGCCCGACCTCAGCGATATGCTTTCCATCACCTACGTCAACGAGGTGGATATCAGCAAGCTAAGTAAAGGCCAAAAAGCAAACGTTAAAATTGACGCTTTTCCCGGTAAAACGTACACGGGCACCATCATCAAGGTGGCCAACGTGGGCCAACAATTGCCCGGCTACGATGCCAAGGTGTTTGAGGTGAATATCCAACTGGACAAGAGCGATTCCATCATGCGCCCGGCCATGACCACCGCCAACGATATCCTGACCGCCGAGTATAAAGACGTGCTGTACATTCCACTCGAATCGGTGTTTAACGATAGCGTGACTTTCTCGGTGGTAAAAAAAGATGGTAAAACCTACAAGCAGCAAATCCTGACCGGCCCTTCAAATGCCAACGCCATCATCGTGGAACACGGCCTGGAAGAAGGCGCCACGGTGCTCCTCTCGCTGCCCGATAAACACGAAAAACTGCCCTTCCAATACCTCGACAAGAAGGTGGTTGAAGACTATACCCGCAAGCGGAAAGAAGCCGAGATGGCCCAGCGAGCCAAGGCCGAGGAAGCCCGTAAAGCCTTGGAAGCCGCGGCCGACAAGATGTCAAACGAGGAGGAATAGCCCATGTTTAACCGAGTCAAATTCAACTTTTTGCTCGCGGTCAACGCCGTGGCCGAAAATCAACTGCGTGCCTTGCTCACGGGCTTGGGCATCGTGTTTGGTGTGGCAGCGGTAATTGCCATGCTGGGTATCGGTACGGGTGCAAAACAGTCTATCCTGGACCAGATGAAGCTCATCGGGACCAACAACATCGTCATCAAATCTAAACTGCCCGAGGCTGAGGCAAACCAATCCCAAGGTAGCACGGTGCAGAACAACAAGAAACCATATTCCAACGGTTTAACCCTGGAAGATGCCCGCAGCATACAAACGCATGTGCCTGGTGTTGAGTTGATTAGCCCTGAAATTATCATGAACCTGAGCGCTGTACGCGAAGGCCGTTTGCAAAAGACAACCTGTACAGGCGTGACCAATGCCTTTTTCGATATCAACCAGTTGGAGTTGTCCCAGGGCAAATTTTTCCAGTCGCAACAGTTAATATCTGGCGAGGCCGTTTGCATTATCGGCAACAACGTGGCGGCCAAGTTTTTCAGCGATGGCGAGCCATTGGGGCAAAAGATCAAGTGCGGCCAAGTTTGGCTTACGGTTATCGGGGTCTTGAACAAGCGCTTGGCCTCAGCCAAAAGCTTGGAGGCCTTGGGTATTCGCGACTACAACGACGATATTTACGTGCCTGTTCAAACGGCTATCACCCGCTTTGAAAACCGCTCGATGGCCATCATCCGCAAGTTGAAGGAAGATGCCGACAAGTATGAGCGCTGGATGTACAGCGACGAGGAAGAAGAAGAGGAAGAGAAGCCTACCAATTACCACCAGCTCGACCGCTTGGTTATCCGTGTGGCAGACTCCAAGCAGTTACAATCAGCTAAGGAGGTGATTGCCCGCATGTTGTTTCGCCGCCACGACGAGCTCACCGACTTCGACGTGGAAGTGCCCGAGCTCTTGCTACAACAGCAACAGAAAACGCAAAACACCTTCAACTTGGTGTTGGGTGCCATCGCGGGAATATCGTTGCTGGTGGGCGGCATTGGCATCATGAACATCATGTTGGCCTCGGTGTTGGAGCGTGTGAAAGAAATCGGTGTGCGCCGTTCATTGGGCGCTACCCGCCTAGATATAATCTTGCAGTTCCTTTTTGAGGCAATTTTTATCAGTCTATCGGGTGGGGTGTTGGGCATTGCGTTGGGCTTGATTATGGCCAACATCATCGGCAACTGGGCCTCGATACCCACGATTGTACCCACCTGGTCTATATTCTTGTCGTTTGGCGTGGCCTCGTCCATCGGTTTGATTTTCGGGATATTCCCAGCCCGTAAAGCCGCGATGTTGGACCCGATCACGGCCTTGCGCACGGACTAGTCTACAATCTCGCCATCATACTCTCCACCCCTCTTCCAGCGTAGAAGTTGGCAACAAACCCGGCCATTTCAGCATGGCCAAAAGGTAATACACCTTTGGCATGCAAAGCCCCCAAGTTCGTCTTCTCTCTGGAAGAGAATGACCCATCAAGGACAAATCCAAGGCAAATGATAGACTTGCAGATACGCTGCGTGCTAGCATCGGCTGCGGCTAGCCTTTCCAAAAAATTGTCGGGCAGGATATGTGATGGCCTTCTAGCGATATTAAAATGCTCGAGTACATTCTTGGTCAGCATGAGGTGGTTTTGATGGAAATCCCGCTTGCTCATGGCAATAAACTGGAGCGCATCGTATATCAAGTCTTCCTGCTCCTTAACTATTGGGGCAGTGGGTAGCTTAGGGACGAAGTCTTTGATGATAGCCTGACCCAAAATAATGGTTTTGGTCTGCTTGAGCACTACATGTGTAGAATAGGCATTGATGGCCATATAGATAGGCATGCCTATAAAGTCGAGCACGGTCCTGACGGCGAAACGGCCCAAGAGGCGCTTGGCCAGGAACTGTATCAATTTGTTGCCGAACCAACCCTTGAGTCTCAGGATGATATTGAATACAAAAAGTAGTTTTTTGTTGATGCCCTGGAATGGGTCAATGCCGTACAATTGCTGCTCCCGAGTGGTACCTTCCACCCCAAGTTTAAGTACCTCCCCTCTAAGTTCGTCCTTAGTCTCATTAGAGATGAGGCCAGTAGCTACGGCAATCTCGTGTACACAATAAATATTGAGCAATACCAGCAGGTAGATTTCTATCACCATCAGCAGCAGGCCCCACACAATTTCAACCAGCGGCAGTGTAAGCGAAAAAGCACCCAGGGGTATGGTCGAGCTGATAAATATAGATTTTTGGTTGTAGCTCTCATCCCAATACACGGGCAGGTAATACAACAAGAAACCGATTACAGACATGCAGGCCGCTACCGCTAGGGCTTTCCTGTGCAAATTTCGTAGATAAGCAGATTCTTGGTCGTTGAGCAAATGCAGTGAGCTATCTGCCAGGTATCTTTTGACGGGAAGTTTATCGAAAAAAAACTTGTATAGGGGATACATGATCTAGTTAGGATTGAGTCTGGAAACGTATCGCTGCGGCTTAAATCCTTGGCGGCCAGGATAGGCTCAAATAAATACCGAGCAGCTTTAGCCGTATCGTTTTGTGCAGCTAGTGTTGAACTGATGTTAGTCGGCGCAGCCACAAAGGGTGTAAATTTGTTGTAAAGATACGGGAGATGCCAAAATCTCGCTAGGAAATCGTGATTTATATTCAGGCAGGGTTAGGACACGGTTATTTCATATAGCAAGATTATGGCCTTGGAAATGTTGTTAAGTGTTTGGGGGCGCAATTTAACGATGAACGATGAACGATGAGCTGTCGTTTGCTCATTTAGTCTTTTCATCATTTAGTCTTTTTTGGGCGCTTCCCCTCGCGTTGCTCGGGGCCGTTACGTTCCGCAGCTCGCTGGACGCTCGGCCCGCGTTGCGGTCTGGCCCTGCGGGCCACTGCTTCACATCACTAGCGCGATGAATGCGATAATTATTATTATAGAGTTGGACTATTTTTTGCCTTTTCCACGTGAATCAACCATATAATTTGAGTAAAAGCAAACAGGTGGCGAATTGTTTTTTTTACCACAAACAGGATAAAATTTAAAAAAAAAGAACTAAATACTTATCTTTGAAGTTACTAACGCAAAAGGTATGATAATTTCATTTGGAAAAGCTAAGAAACATATCACCCGGTGAAATTTTACTGGAAGAGTTTTTAATCCCGATGGAGATAAGCCAGTATAAGCTATCAAAAGCGCTGGGCATTCCCCAAACCAGGGTATCTGAAATCATAAAAGGCAATCGCAGGATAACCGCTGATACAGCCTTGAGGTTAAGCGCCTATTTTGGCAATTCTGCCAAGTTTTGGTTAGGTCTCCAAGATGATTTTGATATTGAACAAGAACTTGATGCCAAGGCATCGGTGTTTAGCAACATCATCAGTTTGAGTAAGCCCAAATTTGTAAGCTAGGGCCTTTTGCGCTAGCGCAATGCCGTTAAGCGTTAATTTTTCAGCGTTTTATAACCACCCCGTCTGCGCTTCAGGGTGTAAACCACCCTGTGCGCATCCACCCCTCCTTTTCAAGGCTACGATTAGGACACATTTTCCTCAAACAGAAAAAGCACCAAAGGTGCAATAA
>CAZDVQ010000029.1:0-54410 GCA_964508975.1 uncultured Saprospiraceae bacterium | reverse complement strand
TTTCATCATTTCATCATTTCATCATTTCATCATTTCATCATTTCATCATTTCATCCCTAAAAGCTCCACTTCATCAATTTCTTCAAGATGCCGAGGCTTAGCTTATATGGCGCATAGCGCACGGGCGGATCGATGAGGAATGATTTGTGCAAGACACTGCGCTGGTGCGAGAACAAATCGAAGGAGCTCTTGCTGTGGTAGGCACCCAGGCCGCTATCCCCTACCCCGCCGAATGGCAAGTTGGGGTTACCGATATGCATAACGGTATCGTTGATGGCCACACCGCCAGAAGATGTATGGTGCAAGATTTTATCGATGAACTTTTGGCTGCGCGAGAAGATGTACAAAGCCAGTGGTTTAGCACGGTCGTTAACCAGGTCAATCACTTCCTCTACATCGCTAAACTCGATGATGGGTAGGATTGGTCCAAAAATTTCCTCTTGCATCACGCTTGAGTCGAGCGAAACATTATCGAGCAAGGTTGGCGCAATAAACTTGCTGGCCTTGTTGTGTTGCCCGCCCATCAAGATATGGCCATCCTGGAGGTAGGCCACCAGGCGTTCGTAATGGCGTTCGTTGATGATGCGACAATAATCGGGGCTCTCCGCAGTGTTTTCGCCGTAAAAATCGCGCACACAATCTTGAATGGCCCGCACTAGGCGGTCTTTAACTCGAGCATGCACCAAAAGGTAATCCGGCGCGATACAAGTTTGGCCCGCATTAATAAATTTGCCCCAGGCGATGCGTTTCGCCGTGGTGCTGATGTCAGTGTCCTTATCAATAATACATGGGCTTTTACCCCCCAACTCGAGTGTAACCGGGGTGAGGTGTTTGGCTGCGGCCTGGTATACAATCCGGCCAACGCCCGTGCCACCGGTGAAGAAAATGTAATCGAATTTTTCTTGGAGCAAGGCTTCCGACACCTCTACCCCACCCTCGAGGATGGCGATATAATGTGGGTCGAACACCTCGCGAATCATCTCGGCCACCACCGCAGAAGTATGCGGAGCCAACTCTGAAGGTTTGAGTACCAAGGTATTACCCGCTGCAATGGCACCTACCGCCGGAGCGATGAGGAGTTGGAAAGGGTAATTCCAAGGAGCGATGATCAAGGCCATGCCATATGGCTCAGGTTTGATATAGCTGCTACCTTTAAAATGGAATATAGGTGTAGGCACCGTTTTGGGTCGGGCCCAACGCTCCACGTTTTTGATAGCATCATCAATTTCAAGCATGGTAAAGCCGATTTCGGTACCGAAAGCTTCGAACTCTCCTTTGTGTAAATCAGCGTGTAAAGCCTTGATAATCTGGCTTTCATACCGGCCAATCACGTCTTTCAAGGCTTTGAGTTGCTTCACGCGGAAAGCCACGTCGAGCGTTGCGCCCGAACGGAAATAACTGCGTTGGTCTTCCAGTAGTTGCTTGATTTGAATATCGGTAGGCGTGGACTTGGTCATGATGCTTCAGATTTAGGTAAGCAAAAGTAATTAAAAAGTCGGGCATATAGCGCTTCAAGTTTGAAAGTTTATATATTTGAATTTTAGAATAAACATTTTAGTTATGCAAAACCTTGTCAGTGGGCCAATTGGCTTTATCCACCTCGCTTTTTCGGTAGTGTCATTAGTAACTGGAATCATGGTATTGGCCATGCACAAGGGCGATTTGCGCCATAAACGCATCGGCTACCTGTACAGTGTATCGATGCTTTTGGTCAATTTGACGGCGTTTATGTTGTATAACCTTTATGGTAAATTTGGGGTATTCCACGTGTTTGCTATTGTTAGCCTCCTGACACTCGGTGCAGGTTTATACCCCATCTGGCGCAAAAACGGTACTAATTATATTTATCAACACTTTAACTTCATGTATTGGAGTGTGATTGGCTTATACTGCGCCTTCATGGCCGAAATATTTTCTCGGTTGCCCAAGTATGTGCTTACACCCGATGGTAAACCTATGACCATATTTTATCAATTTGTAGGTGTCGGAACAACTGTTGTGATGGTCATTGGCGTCATCATTTTTGCCAAGTACAAAAAAGTGTGGAAAGACCAATTTAAGCTCCAGTAATCAGGTAACACAATTGCTTTTTTTACCATTAATTCAAATTAGTATATTTCAGTGTATACCTCTAAGAATAATATAACGTATAACTTTATTATTTCTACATCAAATCTTTCTAATAGCGCTAAAACACCTCACATGAACTTGATCAAAAATCACCTTTTCCTTGGTTTACTGGCTTCAGTAGCTGTATTTTTCAACGCTTGCCGCCCAGATGATACACCGCTACCCGTTGACCCAATCCTTTACAGCGGCACATTGAGCCAGAATTTAACCTTGACTGACCTCAACGAAGACCCAAGTTTACCCGATTACTGTATCACGGGTACCTGGATGATCAAGGGTACTTTAACGATTGAGCCAGGTGTGGTTATTGCTTTCGAATCGGATGGTGGCTTGCAAATCGACGATGTAGACGGCGTAATCTTGGCCAATGGCACAGCAGCTCGCCCCATCGTTTTCACCGGTAAAACTAAAACAATGGGTTTCTGGCGCGGCGTTTACGTCGAGTCGGAAGACGTGCGTAACGTGTTGAATAACGTGGTGATTGAATATGCCGGCAGCAATGCGGTAAATGGCTCATGGTACAATATTGAAGCTGGTTTGGCCATGCGTAGCATTGGCGTTTTGACTTTAACCAACACCGAGATTCGTCATAACCAAGGCGTTGGATTTGCCGTACAAAACGGTGCCGACCTCCGCGGTTTTACCAACAACTATTTCCACCACAACCAGGCTGCGGCTATGCGCACAACCATTGACCAACTCGGCAAACTGGATGCAGCATCGCGATTCACAGGCAGCAATGGCACCGACGGTGTTGAAGTGTATGCTTCTGTCCACAACGAGGCAACCGAGGTGACATGGCCTGCATTTACCGATGGTTCGGCTTACTATTTCGTAGGTGAAGGCGAGCTCGACTCAGGCGTGCGAATCCAAGCGGGAGCAACTTTAAAATTTGCATCTTCTGTGCGTTTCTTGGTTGATGACGGTGCTAACGGCTACCTCATCGCCAACGGTACCGCTAGCAACCCGATTACCTTTACGGGTACTGTTGTAGGTGCTGGTCCAGTGTGGGACGGCATCGTGTTCCACTCGCCAGATGTACGCAACGCCATGAGTTATTGTGTGGTTGAAAACGGCGGAAACGACCCGCTGGATGGAAGCTGGCTCGGCAGCAACCGCGCTAATATCGGTGTGCGCAACATTGCTCGTGTAAACATTACCAACTGTACCATCCGCAACAGCGGCGGTTGTGGTATTTACCTACAAAGTGGCACCGCAGCAACCCAAAGTAGCAATACTTTCAGTGGCAATCTCATTGACGATGTTTGTCCATAAATAATTGACAAACAGCTCATTTCTCCTACAGAAATAAGTTACCAAGCCCGAATTTTAGCCCTATCAGCTAAGGTTCGGGCTTGTTTTTAGGGATTAGGGATTAGGTTTTAGGGGTTAGGAATTCAACCTAATACCTAATACCTAATACCTAATACCTAATACCTAATACCTAATACCTAATACCTAGATTATCATTTAGGGGCCTCCGCCGCGTTGCGGCGGCGCTACGCTACGCGGCTCGCTGACGCTCGGCCCCTGCGGGTCTGGCGCTGTGCGCCACCGCTTCGCATCGCTAGGCCGAGTAGTTTTCTGGCGTGCCACATTGGGCGACCACTAGGGTAGTACTACGGTTCGTCGCAGCGCATAAGAAATTGATTACAAATAGATTAAAATTTATTTTACCATGTTTTTTCATTTTAGGTTTTAGATATTTATTTTTGCAAATGTACGTGCGAGTTGCTTTTATTTATGAATTGCTCGCTTGGCAAAATTCATTTTTGAGGGGACTTCGCACATTTTTCCCTAATTTCGCCTAGCGGGACGCGGGCGTTAAGTGCAATGGTAAAAACCAATCCCGCAAGAGAAACAGGACTGAAAAAACTTAAATTCATAGCAAATAGAAATAAATAATGGACAATCGTTTCACAGTCATAATTCAGCTAATCAAACAATCTCGGTCAAATGCCCTAAAAGCCGTAAACGCTGAACTAATAAATCTTTACTGGAACATTGGAGCATATATTAGCAAGAAAATAGAGCAATCAGAATGGGGTGATGCTGTTGTATCAGAGTTAGCTAAATACATACAGACACACGAACCCGATATGAAAGGCTTCTCCGACAAAAATATATGGAGAATGAGGCAGTTTTACGAGACCTACAAGGACTTTCCAATGCTCTCACCACTGGTGAGAGAAATAAGCTGGACAAACAATCTTCTGATTTTTTCAAGGTGTAAAACCATTGAAGAAATGGAATTTTACCTGAAAATTGTAAAACAAGAAAATTATAGCAAACGTGAACTTGACCGACAAATATCTGCAAGCTTCTTCGAACGAACAATGATTGGGAATACAAAACGCTCAACAGTGTTGAGAGAAATAAATCAAGACTTAACTAACACCTTTAAAGACAGTTATGTATTTGAATTTTTGAACTTGCCTGAACCTCACAGCGAAAATGAATTGCAACGTGGGCTTATCAGGCAAATGAGAAATTTTATCCTTGAACTCGGGAAAGACTTTTTGTTCATAGGAGAAGAATATAAGTTGCAAGTTGGCAATAGCGACTTTTACATTGACTTGCTTTTCTACCATCGTGGCCTTCAATGTTTGGTAGCATTTGAACTGAAAGCTGACAAGTTTAAGCCTGACCACTTGGGACAGCTTAACTTCTATCTGGAAGCATTGGACAGAGACGTTAAAAAGCCAAACGAAAATCCGAGTATTGGCGTTCTACTATGCAAAGACAAGGACAGCGAAGTTGTAGAATATGCTTTGAGTAGAAGTCTTTCTCCTACAATGGTTTCAGAGTATAAAACACAACTACCTGACAAGAAGCTTTTACAACAAAAGCTACACGAAATATTTAACAATGAAACGGATATTGAATAAAGCATATACATCTTTAACTATCATGTAAGGGACGATACAAGAAACCATGAAACCACAATTAAACACAGAAAAAGGTTGGACCGAGGCAATTATTGACGATGATTGCCAACTCAGCAGGTTCTATTCCATTGCCAATCTCTTATCGGGTAGTTTTAATTTGACTTTTTCAAATAAGCTTAACGACTTAGATTCTGTTTATTGGGACTTTGAATACAAAGGCAATCGCTTGGCCTTACATTACAATGTTTATCTAGGGGTATCCATTTTCCCAACAGCGTTTAAATCCGCTACTCAGACCGAAAATGAGGCGGTCGTGGAAATTTCTACCATGCTCTATCATAAACTTATCGACCATGATTAGTCCTCCTAATGAAGCAAGCAATGTAGTCCCCCCTTCTTCACGTCATTACCACTGCTCAGCATGCAATCGGAAGAACATATAAATATAACCCATTAATAATTAACCATTTACAACTAACCATTGAAAAAGGCGGCTCCGCCGCCGTTCCCGCGTTAGCGATGTGCAGCGGTGGCGCGTAGCGCCAGACCCGCAGGGGCCGAGCGTCAGCGAGCCGCGGAACGTAGCGGCGGCCGCAGGCCGCAACGCCCAAAAAGAAAAAATGATGAAATGAATAATTGATGAATTGATAGCCCAGTCATTTAATCAATCGTCATTTGTTCTATTGTCATTTACTCATTCATCGCTAGAATTCATCGTTCATCATTCATAGTTCATCGTTAAAATAAACTATCTTTGCGGGCTGAAAAACCACCAATCATGTCTGAAGAACGCTCGCTCAATTTTATCGAAGAAATTGTTGAAAACGATAACGCCACCGCTAAACACCAAGGCAGGGTGCTGACCCGTTTCCCGCCCGAACCCAATGGATACCTACATATTGGCCACGCTAAATCTATTTGCCTCAACTTTGGCCTAGCCAAAAAATACGGCGGCCAAACCAACCTCCGCTTTGACGATACTAACCCCGTGACCGAGGATACCGAGTACGTAGACTCGATTCGCGAGGACGTGCGCTGGCTGGGCTTTGAATGGGTGAACGAGTTTTACGCGTCAGACTATTTTGACCAACTGTACGATAAAGCCAAGGAGCTGATCCGCAAGGGTTTAGCTTACGTGGAAGACCTGAGCGCCGAGGAAATTGCCGCCCTGAAAGGAACTCCAACCGAGCCGGGCAAACCCAGCCCCTTCCGCGACCGTAGCGTGGACGAAAACCTTGCCCTGTTTGAAGGCATGAAAAACGGTGAATTTGCCGAGGGATCAAAAGTGCTTCGCGCCAAAATCGACCTCGCCTCGCCCAACATGCACCTCCGCGACCCGCTGATGTATCGCATCCGTTTTGCACATCACCACCGCACCGGCGACAAATGGTGCATCTACCCCATGTACGATTATGCCCACGGCATGTCGGACGCCATCGAGCAAATTACACACTCCATTTGTACCCTGGAGTTTGAAGTACACCGCCCGCTGTACGATTGGTTCCTCATAGAGGCCGATATGTTCCGCTCGCGCCAAATTGAATTTGCCCGATTGAACTTGTCGTACACCGTGATGAGCAAACGCCGCCTCAAGCGATTGGTGGAAGAAGGCTTCGTGAACGGCTGGGACGACCCCCGTATGCCTACCATCTCGGGCCTGCGCCGCCGCGGGTTTACCCCTGCTGCTATTCGCGAGTTTGCCGACCGTATCGGTATTGCCCGCCGCGAGAACGTGATTGACCTTTCCTTGCTCGAGTTCTGCGTACGCGAGGACCTCAACAAGGTAGCACCACGCCTCATGGCCGTGCTTGAGCCTATTAAATGCATCATCACCAACTACCCCGAAGGTAAAACAGAGGACGTTGAAGTAGAAAATAACCCTGAAGACCCAACATCGGGCAGCCGTATGGTTCCATTTAGCCGCGAGATTTACATCGAGCAAGAGGACTTCATGGAGAACCCACCCAACAAGTTTTTCCGCCTGTACCCCGGCGGTATGGTGCGCTTGAAAGGTGCCTACATCATCAAGTGCGATGAAGTAGTCAAAGATGCCGAAGGCAACATCAGCGCCTTGCATTGCAGCTACGTGGAAAACTCACGCAGTGGCAACGACGAGAGCGGCCTGAAAGTAAAAGGCACTATCCACTGGGTATCGGTAGCGCATGCCGGCCAAGTTGAAGTACGTTTGTACGACCGTCTGTTCACCGACGAGTCGCCAGATGGACACAAAGACCGCGATTTCGTGGAGTTCCTCAACCCTAACTCGCTAGAGGTTTTATCCCAAGTATTTGTAGAGCCAAGCTTGAAAGCGGCTCAACCGGGCGACAAGTTCCAGTTCCTGCGCAAGGGTTACTTCTGCGTGGACAAAGACTCGACCGCCGATAAAATGATTTTCAACCGCACCGTAACCCTGAAAGATACTTGGGCCAAGGAGCAGGCTAAATAAGCATACATGTCGGCCTTACAAAACTGGCTCAAACGCCCCTACCCTTACGAGGAGAAGTTCATGAACCATGTACTGAACGCCCAGGCGGCAGGCATGATCGTGTTGTTCTTCTTGTTTTTGTTCCGGCCGTTCGGCATGTACAGCAGCGATGTTTGGCTATTGTTCAAGGTTTGTGCAGGATTTGGCCTAGTTACCTTTGTCATGTACATGGTGGGATATTTCATCATGCGCATGATACCCAACTTTGGCGGCGAGGAACGCTGGACCATCCAACGCGAAATCATAGCCAACATATTGGTTATAAGCTTGATAAGCTTGGGCAACATGCTATTTACCAACTTATTCCTGAGTGGCAGTTTTGGTGTAAAAACCTATTTGAGTTGGGTGGGCATGACTATGCTGGTGGGTATTGTACCGGCAATGGCATCCATTATCATCAAGGAGCGGCGTTTGCTGAAAAAGCACAGCCAAGAAGCGGCAAAGCTACAAGCCCAGTTGGTCGCAAGCACACACGAGCATCCCGGTGAACTCGAGATAAGCTTAGAGGGCGATACCCAACAAGACAAGTTAAAGCTCAAGCCCAGCGAGCTGGTGTACATCAGTTCAGCTGATAATTATATCCGGGTGTATTACCGCAAGGGCACCAACATTGAAAACACGATGCTGCGCATGTCGATGAAAAAAGCGGAAGATGCCTTGTCGAATTTTACGTATATCGTGCGTTGCCACCGTACTTTTTTGGTTAACCTCGACGAGGTGGCACAAGTAAGCGGCAATGCACAAGGCTACCGTTTACACCTTCGCGACAGCCAGGTGGAGATTCCCGTATCGCGGAGTATGAACCAGTTTGTGCGGGAACGCGTGGGTAAGGGAGGAATTGATTAATTGATGAAATGAGAAAATGACGGGGTGGATTAGGCCTTGTCTTTTCATCGTTTATTTATTTCATCGTTTATTCATTTTTGGGCGCTGCGCCCGCTCACGCGGCCGCCGCTACGTTGCGCGGCTCGCTGTCGCTCGGCCCCTGCGGGTCTGGCGCGTTGCGCCACCGCTCCACATCGCTAGCGCTTCCCATTCGCCCCAAAACCGAGCTGTTTACCCCAAAACAGTGCGATTTACCCCAACAGTTTACCACTAGCCACACTAATTTGCAGGACTAATTTAAGCGCCGTTGTTTTGCCCTTGTAATCAAATACAATCATCGACAAAACAAAACGGTCATGCTAGAAACACTTGGTCAAATTTCAACGATCACCCACGTTATCACGGGTATCATTACATTGGTAGCCGGTCCGGTAGCCATTTTTGCCAACAGCAAACACGTACGTTTACACCGCTTCGCGGGTAAAGCTTTCGCGCTGTCCATGCTGTGGGTATGCTTATCGGCCATCGTGGGATATTTTAAGTACAGCGATAATTTATTTTACCAACTCTTGTTGGGTATTAGCCTGATGGTACTAGGTCAACTCTGGTTGGGCATTAGTGCCATGCGCCGCTTTAAAGGCAAAGGCGGCCATGCTTTAGATTATATAGCCACCAGCATTTTACTGATCAATGCCGTTTTCCTGTTGTACAAAGGCTACAGCTCGTACCAAGCGCAAGTACCCATGATATTTGTCATCCTGTTTGGGGTATTTGGCACGGGTAACCTGCTCACGGCCATCAAGTTTAACCGGGCATTCCTGGGCGAGCGCAACAAGGCGTTCTGGTATAAAGAGCATGTGGGTGCTATGTTCGGGGTGTTCATTGCGTCGAACACGGCTTTCTTGGTCAATGTTGGTGGTGCCTTACCCGACTGGGTACAGTGGTTCGGGCCTACCATCGCGTTGGTGCCCGTACAAGTATATTTCTTGCGGAAACTAGCCAAGCCCAAAACAGCCACAGCCTAATTAGCTTACCGCTCGGCTCTCCTCTCTCCTATCTCCTATCTAAACCCAAGGCCGCTTCGCGGCCTTGGGTTGCGTGAGCTGCCTGGAAGGCACCGCGTAGCGGTGGTGCGCAGCACCGAGGCGATAGCCGAGCCTGGAAGGGAGCGACCCGAGCTTTGTAGAGCCGCCCAATCTGGGCGGCTTCGCAAAGCGAGGGGCACGCCCAAAAAACAATCTAGTCGATGGTTTTTTCGAGTTTAAGCAGCCTGAAAAACTCAGCCTCGCTGTACTCCCGCACTGTACCGGGCGCGATGCCCGCCAGGTCGAGGTCCTCGATAGATATGCGAACAAGGCGTTTACAACGGTTGCCCACAGCGGTAATCATCTTCCTAATTTGGCGGTATTTACCCTCTGTGAGGGTCAATTTGAGCCACTTGTAGGGGTGCCGCGGGTGCAGCGTGTTGACGATGTTGTAGCAGGGATCGGGCTCGTCGATGAGTTCAACGAGGCAAGGCCCGGTATCCCAATGCCCGATGTTGGGCATGGGGATACGGACGCCATCGCGCAGGGCTTGGATATCGGCCTCGCTAATTTTGGCTTCAACTTGTGCCAGGTAACACCGTTTGTGGGGTATTTTCGACTTGAACAAGAGCCGTGTGATGCGCTTGTCGGTGGTCAGCAGCAGCAGCCCCTCGGTCATGTTGTCGAGGCGACCAATGGCGTGTGTGCCCTCGGGGAAATCGAAGTTGATTTTACCCAGCATGTTCCCGGTGTTATGCCCCACGAACTGTGAGAGCATGTTGATGGGCTTGTTGAGCACAAAATAGCGGTGCGGTATGTTGGTATCGGACATTATTTTTCGGTGCAGGCGCAATAGCTGGCCGTGCTGTAGAAGCCCGCTACCACCACGTTTTTATTTTTCCCGATGACGAATTCGCTCAGACCAATATTTTTAGGTTTGGCTGGGTTCCAGTCATAGGTATAGCCCAACTGGGTCCAGGGGTAATTTTTATCCCAGGTAGCATTGCTGTACGAGTTTTTGCGAAGCTCTTCAATCTCGGCTCTATGCTCCTCGCTCACGCCGTCGGGGAAAGCCAGCTCGCAGTCTAGGTCGCTTACCTCGGGGTCGGGGCAAGGGCGGTAGAGGTCTTGCGGGCGCACCCAAAACTCTACGAAATACTTCTTCTCGGTGGTGGGCGGCATACCCAAGAGTTGTTTCAATCGGAGATCCATGCCCACCTTGCGGCCAAAGCCTTTTTTGTTGCACAAGTTTTTCAGCTCAGGCGAGACCGTAACCCAGTTGGTGTATTTACCGGTGTTGTAAAAGCCAGTTTTGGGGTCGTTTTTGTAGTAAGTGGTATCGTATTTCCACGACGACACGAGGATGTAACCCTCGCCGTTGATTTCTTTCCAAATCAACTTGGTGTTATCCTTGGTGATAGCAAAGAGTTTGTGGTCAATCTTTTTGGCCGTTGGCTGGGATGCGTCTTCGATACTTTTCTTGTAGTGAACGGCGGTTTTCTCTGCTTGATAGGGTTTTACCAGCAGCTTTGGGCCACAGGCGCTGACGAGAAAAACCAGTAGTAATCCTAGTGCTTTAAAGTACTTTTTGTCCATCACGTTGCTCAATTAGGGTTAGTAATGGGGGCAAAAGTAATAACTAGGGATAATAATTGTATCTAAGGTAGAGGACAATATGATATCCTGCTTGTTGGAAAGTCACCGTAGCATAACTAGAGCCTGGAATTTTATGCTGCGAAGCAACAAACTGTAGGGTTGCTACAGTATCATATAGTCCAGGACCATCCCAATCGTATAACAGTAGATCCGTTGAGCCAAAAACGTTGTAATCAGGCGTGCCCTCGTTGGTCAGATATAGTGGTATCCTATCGCTTCTGACCACCATTTGGCTGTCAGGGTAAATACCTGTAACAGAGCAATGGAATTGTTCATGAACGTTTGTACGGATAAAAAAATCTGGCACTAAGGTGGTATCGTAGGTATGGAAAACATCGTCCCAAGCACTACCGTCGGGTCGAGTTGCAGGCATTTGGTAGTAAAGCACCCTATAAATATCAAAAGATGGCGGCGGGGTTGGGTATATTTGATTAATCTGAAACGTTTTAGTTACGGTTCCTGTTTTGTTCCCGTAGCGGACAGTAAGTTTAACCACGTCGGCACAGGACTGTCTATAATAAAGATTAAGCTGCCTAGCGTTATTGACTGAACCAATTATGGTAGCTTGATAATTGTCGGCCTGTACTGTTTGCCAATGCAATTCAACACTATCAGGGTTGAGCCCGTTTAGCACAACTTCATAAATAGCTTCCCAACGGTTAATTTGAACGTGATGAACCGGCACGGCATTAACCTGTACGAGCACAAAATCAAAGCTTCCAGCCGGTAAAACATTCGGTGTTGTATCTACGGGAGTGGTATCCACGGGCGGATTGTTGGGCGGGGTAATATCGTCTTGCTCACAAGCATTAAACAAAACGCCCAAACCCAGTAACAGGGCTAAAAGAAAAGGTGTAGTGTATTTCATAGCGCAAAGATTCTGTTACAAATATAACATTTTTCAGCCAATATGGGGTTGGGAAAGCTTAACTATCAACAATTATGGCCGAAGATACTAACGAGTAAAACCAGTAGTAATACTTGCTATCACAATGCTCTATTAGGGTTAAGTTATGGGACAAAATACTGCCAAACCGTTAAGGATAATGATTAAATCTCAAGTTTAATTTAACGTGTAAATTGTTGGGGCCAAGATACTCCATCTCGCTAAAATTGGAACCTGGTATTTTATAATCGTTGGCAATAAAGTAGAATGTCCCTATTGTATCATGTCCAAAAACAGGATCGTCCCATTCCAAAAGCAAGACCTCCGTTAAGCCCGATATATTGTAGTCAGGCGTTCCGCCGAAAGTAATATAGGGATTAGTTGGGTGATAAGGTTGTGCATTATATTTTCTACCTAGAAAGTATTGCACCGGCGGCATTGATGAAGAAGTATCTATTTGCCGAAACATTGATGTTATTACTCTTAATTCAGGCATGGTTGAAGTATCATTTCCAACGGGCATAGGGTCCCAAGCTAGTCCATCAGGCCTAGTCGTCGGGATACTGTAAAAAATAATAGAAGAAATATCAAATGATGGCGGCGGCGTGGGAAAAACATCATTAATTACAAAAACCTTGCTGTATACCAATGTATGGCCACCCCTTCTTGCAGTTACAGTTATGGTATCGGTAGAAGATCCTCGATAGCCTACTTCGGCTATTTGATTATATGAAAGCAAATGATTGACTGCCGGGGCATAGGCAACAACACTGGATCGCCAAGTATAGCTAATGCCCACAGTATCCGTAGATTGAATTTCATAGTCAGCTATCCACCGACGATACATTGAAGTTGATGTTGCACCACCAGCTTCAATACGCACTAAAACAATGTCAAATATTGGAGGAGGAGAGGGCAAGCTTGTGGTGTCTGTACCCGTAGTATCCGTGCCTGTCGTATCCACGGGTGGGTTGTTGGGTGGTACAATCTCGTTTCGCTCACAGGCGTTAAATAAAAAGCCAAGTCCTAGCAATAAGGTCAATAGAAAAGGTGTAGTGTATTTCATAGCGCAAAGATTCTGTTACAAATATAACGTTTTTTAGCCAATGTAGGGTTGGGAATCTTTCATCATTTATTCCTTTCATCGTTTATTCCTTTTTGGGCGCCCCGCCGCTCCGCGTCGGCGGTCCCTTCCAGGGTTCGCTATTCGCTCCGTGCGCTACGCGCACCCGCGCCTGTGGCGCGGCGTTCGCTCAGTCACTTCGTTCCATTGCGGGGTCCTTCGGACAACCAGGCACCTGGCGCGACGACAGCTAGCCTTGGTTTGTAGCTTTGTGTAAATCCAAAAAGAACTTTTTGCATATTTTTCACGTTAGTTTTATATCTTTGCTTATCATTATAGCCTTACAAGCAGCCTACATCTTATGGAAACATCTAATCACAACCGCAACCTCGACAACATCTACCACTCGTTGGCAGGCTTGAACGTTGTTGAACTTGACAAGGTCATGGCTGAGATTTTACAACTGCGCAAGCAAAAGTTACCCACCATCTTGTCGAGGCGTGAAACCGAGTTGCTGCACTTCATCAACATGCCTCCACCAACCGATATACAGGAACGATATGACCTGCTGGTGGAAAAGAGCATGATGGAAAAACTTACCGACCCTGAACTACTTGAACTTCAAGAGTTAACCACCTACATGGAAAACCTGAGCGTGAAACGCCTTGGCTACTTGATCGAGTTGGCTCAAGTGCGTAGCATTAGCCTCGATGAACTGATGGAACAACTTGAAATCAAGCCAAGGTTAAATGTCGCATAACAGCTTACGAGAGCTTGTTTTCAACCGGGCAAAAGGCTTATGCGAATATTGCAAAAGCCCTGCTAATATTTCATCGCAACCCTTTGTGGCCGAGCACATTATGCCCAAGAGTAAAGGCGGCGAAACCTTTGAGTACAACCTTGCGCTTTCTTGCCAAGGCTGCAACAATTACAAGTACAATAAAACCAGCGCTCTAGATAGTTTGACCGGGGAAATGGAGTTTTTCTTCAATCCACGCGAAGACAAATGGGAAGAGCACTTCACCTGGAGCGATGATACCCTTGAAATCATCGGTATGACCAAGGCTGGGCGCGTTACAGTAGATGTACTCCGGCTCAACCGCGCTGAACTCATGAACCTCAGGGCACTACTGGCTAGCGTGGGCAAGCACCCACCAAGCTAAACATGTATATACCGAAAGGTTAGGTTAATTCGGCTGTTTTGGACTTTCAGTTCCTTGGGCACCGCATGTTTCCAATAATGCTGCATCTCGCCGGCCATCACCAACAAGGAGCCATGCGTAAGGGCTATTTCCGTTTGCTCAGTAGATGGATTATTCCGGCGCATTTTAAAACGGCGAGTAGCCCCTAGGTTCAAGGATGCAATAATTGGGTTTGGACCCAAAACCTGCTCATCGTCGGCATGCCAACCCATGTTGTCCTTACCATCTCTGTACCAGTTGAGCAGCACGCTGTTGAAATTATAACCTGTCAAGGTTTCAATGCGCTGTTTTATAGCCAATAAACTTGGCGACCAAGGCTTGGCCTCTAAGCGCAAACCCGAGTAAGTGTACGTAATGCCAGGATCGCCATACCATGCCGAGAGCCTAGGCTGCCAATGCCATTGGCCAAATACTTTAACTTTGTCGTGGC
The DNA here is from genome assembly GCA_964508975.1 of uncultured Saprospiraceae bacterium. Lineage (GTDB taxonomy): Bacteria > Bacteroidota > Bacteroidia > Chitinophagales > Saprospiraceae > CAZDVQ01. The sequence goes on along the minus strand of CAZDVQ010000029.1, from coordinate 39,820 downwards.
ACCACTGTATTTCAGAAAATTGGATGCTGCTCAAATCCAAGCCAGCCCATTGTTGTGGAGACGCCGCTGCAAGGTTTAATCCCGCTTGGTTGGCCAGCAAGGCTGACTGTAATTGGTCGGCACTCGACCTATCGTAAAATACAGGTAGATACAATAACTTAGCGTGCGGCATTTGTATATGATGCGCCCCTGTGCTATTGTCATAATGCTGGCTGTAACCCGGCAATGCGGGTAATACACAAGGCGGTATTTCAGCAGGTGAGAATAGCATTTGCAAAAATTATAAAAGTAAAAACCAGATAAAGCTCTTTTAGTTCTAGACTCCTAACTCCTCATTCCTAACTCCTAAATAATTATTACCTTTGGGGCTCAATTTAACACCTAAGCCAATCCTCGCTATGCGCTATTTTATCTGGATCATCGTTTTAATGCTGGGCACGCAGGCTTGCCGCAAATCGGTAACCTCGCAAAACAACGTGAGTTTAGATTTTAAAGATCCCATCATTCAACAAATTTACGATTACGGCGATAAAAAAAGCTCTAAAGAACTTAAACTGTTCTTGGCACATAAAAACCCTGCTTACCGCTACGCTACCTGCTTGGTTCTTGCCAATGTGCAAGACCCAAAGTTAATCGACGACTTGGCGACCATGCTCAACGATGAATACCTTAACGTGCGCGAAGCCGCTGCCTTTGCCCTCGGTATGATTGACGACCCCAAGGTAGTTACCATCCTCACCGAAGCGTTTAGGGCAACACGCACGGATTCAGTACGGGCGATCCAATCCAATATACTCCAAGCGGTAAGCCGTAATGCCGATAAGCTTACACTCAGCTTTATCAGTAAAGCACCTAACTACAGCTATACCGATGAAACTATCTTGTTGGGACAAACCCTGGCCATTTACAATTTTGCCCTACGCGATAGTACCCTAACGGAAGGAACTGCCCGGATGGTTGAATTACTCCGCCCTGAAGAAGTTTCGCCCAAAGTAAAACTGATCGCGGCCAATTACCTGCACCGCGCCAAGGACCTCGACCTCGTAAAGTACGAAAACACCCTGCTCGACGCTGTTGACGATGCCAAAGACCCTAACCTCAGGATGTTCTTGGTAACCGCTTTGGCCAAAACTGGTACACCTACCGCCTTAAAAGCCTTGAGCGCTTTACTCCGTACAGAAAGTGACTACAGGGTTAAAATCAATATCATCCGTAGTTTCAAGTATATGCCGCACGATTCGGTACGTGTGCAAGCACTCGAATACTTGAAAGACGCCAACCCACACGTGCGCTATACAGCAGCCGATTATTTTTATGCACAAGGCCAAGACAAAGACGTGGAAGCCATGCGCCTAGGCCTTGAAATGCCCGACTCTTCTGGCGTCATCCATGCCCGTATTTACGCAGGTATGATTAAAAATATTTCGCCGTTCAAGGATGCCATCCGGAACATTGTCATACAAACCGTGAAGCAGAAGTTTGATATGACCAATAAAGCGCATGAAAAGATTGCCCTCATCCGTGCCCTCGGCGAAAATGGTTGGAACTACATTTATTTCAATCAACTCCTCAGCGGCGCAGATACAACCAAAGCCCCACTACCTGTAAACGTTCGTACTGCCATTTACGAATCGCTAGGGGAAATCATTAGCCGCCAAACCACTAAACCCGAGTTTGGTACTTATGCCATGAATGTACGTCGTGAAATTGCCAACACCTTTGTGGCAGGCGTGCAAGCAGGCGACCCAGGTGCCCTTACCGTTATTGCCGAAACATTGGCCAAGGATGCCGTTGACTTGAAAGCTTTTATCACCAACTACGCTTTCTTACTCGAAGCCAAGAAAAAACTAACCCTACCTAGAGATATTGAAGCTGCACTTTCCCTGCAAAAGGCAATTAATAAGCTTACCGGCAGTACCGACCCTATGCCTAAGGCTGTTTTCAATAACCCTATCGACTGGATTACACTACTTGCCTTGCCAACCAACGCTCAAGCTATTGTAAAAACCACCAAAGGAACCTTTGGCATTGATTTATTTACGAACGAGACACCAGGCACCGTAGGTAATTTCGTGCGTTTAGCCCAGTCAAAATTCTATAATGACCTAGTGTTTCACCGTGTAGTGCCAAACTTCGTGGCACAAGTTGGTTGTCCGCGTGGCGACGGCTATGGTGGCGATGTAAAAACCATCCGTACCGAGAGCAGCACCCGTATATGGTCAGAAGAAGGTTATGTAGGCATGGCTTCTGCTGGTCGCGATACCGAATCTAGCCAATGGTTTATTACCCACTCCCCTACCCTTCACCTCAACGGAAACTACACCATCTTTGGTAAAGTAACCAACGGGATGGAAGTGGTGCATAAGCTAGAAGTTGGCGACAAGATCATTTCTATCGAGATTCAATAAGCGCCATGTTTCTAGAACCACATTTTAAAGGTCAGCGCAAAGGCTGGGTTGAAGTCATTTGCGGCTCCATGTTCTCCGGCAAAACCGAGGAACTCATCCGCCGTATTAAAAGGGCACAATACGCCCGCCAAAAAGTAGAGATATTCAAACCCAAAATCGATACGCGCTACCACGACGCACAAGTGGTGTCGCACGATGCCAACGCGGTGCTTTCTACTCCTATCAGCCATGCCAAGGAGTTGCTAAAACTCAACGAGGAAGACATTGACGTGGTTGGTATCGACGAGGCTCAATTCTTCGACCTAAGCCTGATAGAAGTTTGCGAAACCCTAGCGCTACGTGGTATCCGGGTTATTGTGGCGGGCCTCGATATGGATTATAAAGGTGTACCCTTCGGGCCTATGCCAGGCTTATTGGCCGTATCTGAATATATTACCAAGGTCCACGCTATATGTACGCATTGTGGCAATTTGGCTACCCATAGCTATCGGCTCGTAAGCAACGATGCGCAAGTGATGCTGGGCGAAAAAGATTCATACGAGCCCCGCTGTCGCACTTGCTACCACATGGGTAATATCCTGAGTTTCCCACCGGTGAAGTAGCATTTGTTTTTTGAATTCGGTTTTGCCGAAATCAACAAACACCAGAACCTGAATAAAGGCTTCATGCTGATGTTTTGACATTTTGGCTGGAGTTACAGGCCCAATTTTAATGCGCTAGGCATGCGTAGCGTGGCCGCGCCAGAGGCCAGCCCGTAGGGCCGAGCGAATAGCGAGCGCGTAGCACGCCGGCGACGCGTAGCGGCGCAGCGCCCAAATTAATGTGCTAATGATTGGTGTGCTAATGTGCTGATTGAATATTTTAGCTCATCTACTCACTCCTATCGCTAAATGTGTCTCTCCGCGTGGTAAGACGAGCGTACCAATGCCCCGCTTTCTACAAAGTTGAAACCTTTGGCTAGGCCCACTTCTTTGTACTCCGCGAAAACCTCAGGGTGAATATACTCCGCGATATCGAGGTGCATTTTGGTCGGCTGAAGATATTGGCCAATGGTCAACACATCGCAGCCGTGCTCTAGGAGGTCGTCCATGATTTCGAATACTTCCTGCTTGGTCTCACCTAGGCCAACCATGATACCAGATTTGGTGCGTTTGCCGTACTCCTTGGTGCGTTTTATCTGCTCCAAGCTGCGCTCGTACTTGGCTTGGGGGCGTACTTTGCGGTATAGCGATTTTACGGTTTCCATGTTGTGCGACACCACTTCCTGGCCGCCTTCAATCATGCGGATAAGGGCATCCCAACTCGATTTCACATCGGGAATCAAAGTTTCAATGGTGGTGTTGGGGCAAGTTTCTTTAACCAATCGCACGGTTTGATACCAAATTTCAGCACCACGGTCTTTCAACTCATCGCGGTTTACCGAGGTGATAACGGCGTGTTTCACGCCCATCAGGCGGATAGCCTCGGCCACACGGCGTGGCTCATCCTCATCGTATTCATTTGGGCGGCCCGTTTTCACGGCGCAAAAAGAACAAGAACGTGTACAGGTATTACCCAAAATCATGAAAGTAGCGGTCCCCTCGCCCCAGCACTCGCCCATATTAGGGCAGTGGCCGCTTTGGCAAATGGTGTGTAATTTATATTCATCAACCAGTTGGCGTACATTCCGGTAGTTCTCGCCAATAGGCAACTTGACCCTCAGCCAATCAGGCTTGCGGGCACGTTCGGTTTGTGCTTCAACGATAGGTAATTCAAGGCGCATAATAGAGCTTAATTTAAATCTATGGAACAAGCCACTGGCAAAAGAGTTTACCAACGCTTTCCGAGGTGCAAAGTAAGGTATAGATTTACAAAAATAAAAGGATTTTGTGTATTTACCATGAGGGGTATCCGCTTTGGATAGGCATCCACGGCCAGGCCAAGCTCTAGTGACTTGGCCATCTCGTCGAAAGCACCCCAATCGAACAGCAAGCCAGCCTTGGCAAAACCGCCGGGAACTGGCCTTATCTCACCCCAGCCAAGCCCTACGCCCGAGGCACCCACGATAAGGTTCGGGTTTAGGAATAAATCAGCGTTGTCGCCCGTGTAGCGAATGGCCTCTACCGTGCGGTTATCCACGGCTACATCAATGTAATAAGGCTTGGTAATACCCAGCGAGAAGCCCGCCATATAGTTAACTGCCACCGCGATACCTTTCGTTTTTTGCTTTTCCGACAGGTAGCGTTTTTCGCCGTAACCCGCCCGGATGGCATAAAAACTATTTTGTTTGCCGAAGGTATAGGCCCTGGCCGAATTGGCCAATGAACTGACAAAGTCTTTCGTCTCGCGGCGTTCACGAGGATGTTTCAAGGTAGCCAAATCAAACTGGAAAAAGCGGGTCAGGTAGTATTTATGGAGGATGCCATAGGTGCCCGTCATTTGGAAACCACGGGTATGTATGCCTACCCCAAAGGTAAATTCCTTGTTGTAAATAATGCCTTTCAAACTGAGGTCTTCCTTGCCCTTTTTGGTCGGAAGTTTCTCTTTATCAGCATCTTGTGCCGACAATACAACTTGCAGGCACAAGGACAAAAACATCAACAGTAACAGTCTTCGCATAATCATGGGTTTTACGGCGCATCCCGAAGGTAAGCAAGATGTTCGAGATTTAAGTACTCGGGCGCAATTAATTAACGCAAAAGATTGGCGTATTGTTGGTCAGGCATTTATTGGCGTAAGGTAACCCGGTTTCCAGTGGGCAATCCAACCTGTTTCCCAGCCTTACCCAAGGCCCGTAAATAGTCAATCAACACATCGCGAATCATCAGGTCGGTTTCGGCACGCGGTATGGGTACCAGGAAATTGCAATCGCTGCCACCATTCGCTAAATAATCCGAAATAGCAACACGATAAACGGCCTGAGGTTCAATGGCTTTACCCATAAAACGCACATCCACCGCCTTTTCGCCTTCCATCACGTAGCTAAAAGCCTCGTTCACGGGCCAGCCTTCTGAAAAAGCCATGTGATCAGCTAGCGTTTGCAGCTGAACACCGGTTAACTCCATGATAACCAATTTATTATCAAAAGGCATCAATTCATAAACCTTGCCGATAGTAATATCCCCAGCTTGAATACTGGGAATCCTAATACCGCCGCTATTCACCACCACAATATCGAGTTTATACAAGGGCTTAAGCTGCTCAAAAACCGCGTCGCACATAAAATAGCCAAGGCTTCGTTCAGGAGCAGCTTTGATTAATTTCACCGAGGTCTGGGCCAAAACCTTGTTCATTTCTTGATCGAGTTGCGCTTTGTAAGGGCTCACCATAGCAATGACCTGCGAATCGGCAGGCAGGCTTGATTCCAGCTTCACGTATGGCCTAATATCTTCTTTTACAAGTACTTGTGTTTTACAAGAAACTAAAAACAGGAGCGTATAAACCCATACAAGTCTTTGGGCAAACTTCAATATAGTGTTCCTCGATTGCATGGATTCAAGATAAATTTGATAATGATTTGGGCGCATGCTGCCTTGCGGCAGCACCGGGCTGTTCGGGGGGTCGCGTTGCTCCGTGCTTCTGAGCCGCGAAGCATCGCGGCTCTACTGCGCACCGGCCTTCGGCCGCCCCTACCATCCCTTGCGCAGGACAGGTTTCAATGTTGTACAACTACTTATCTTTCAAGTATTTGACTTGCACATAAAACTTTTGATCAACCGCACCGAGGGCCTTGGCCAGCGCTGGCGAGCATACCACGATAACGTTAATCGTATTTTTACTCTCTGGTATTTTACCGGTAACCTTGGCGTAGAGGGTACGTTTCGAACGGGGATTATACACCTGTACGATGCTGCCCTTGGGCGCCTCGTTGTGCAGCACGAAAAGTGCTGTAGAGCTGGTCACTTTATCATCTTTTCGCCAAAAGGCTGCACCCTCTTGCTTGTATTCTTTCTTGTTTACCTTGCTGTCTTCATATTCATTAAACAGTTGGGTATTCACCAGCCCAAGCTCGGTTGGTATGGCGTTCAAGGGCGCCGCTTGTTCCACATCCTGCGGACTAATCCAACCGATATGGATGGTTTGGCCTAGGCTTAGATCGGTCTTCACTAACCTGTTGCGCACACGAATGGTATCAATGGGCATCTGGAAGTAACCCTTGGCAATGCGGTAAAGCGTTTCGCCAGCTTTTACTTTATAATAGGCTGGTTTACAACCTATTGTAGAAACGCCTTTTTTGCGTTCGCGAATCAATCTGCTACCATTTAAGGGGATGTAAACAGGCTGGTTCAAGTTTAGGGCATCGGTCGTCAAACCGTTGAAGGTTTTCAACTCGGCAGGTGCTAGGCCGTAATCTCGGCTGATAGAATAAATTGTATTACCTGGTTTGGCGTAATGGATAATCACCAAACGGTTATTTAGCATCTGGATGAAAGTACTATCTGACTGTGCCTGGAGTATATCACCAGCGCCAACCATGTACATACACATGGCCAAAAATACAAGTTTAATTTTCATTTGAGTGGGGTATATTGAATTGCAAAAGTACTAAATACAGCGGTGTTTTCCAAAAAACAAGCCAATTAAGCCCCAGTACTTGCGTTAAAAAGTATAGTTTTGCAAGCTAAATCCCGCTTGGGCACGTTTATTGACCATTGCCCAACACTCAAACGAACAAACAGCATGATGAAGCAGCTCGTACCAATGCTATTTTCTTTAGCTATTATCTTCTACGCTTGTAGCCCAGAATGGCCTTGCGACAATGTAAAATGCTACAACGGCGGTGTCTGTATTGATGGTACTTGCCAGTGCCCTTACGGTGCTAGTGGCGACTCTTGCACCGTCATCTACGATAGTTGTGCCTTGATGGATTGTGGCATCAATGCCACAGGCTGCCGCAATGCAACCTGCCTCTGCCGCGAAGGTTACGAAGGCAGCCGTTGCCAAACCTACGCTGGCTACAAATTTGAAGGCAACTGGGCCGTCAATGAAACCTGCGATGGCAGCACCCAAAGTTTCAATACTGAACTGAAGTTCTTGCGTATCGACTCGGCCCGTATGGTTATCTTTAACTTTAACGATGCAGGGGTAGAGGATTCACTCTTTGTCCGAGTGATACAAGACTCTATCAAAATCAGCGGTCAGTTTGTCAACAATCAACTCCTTAATGCTTGGGGTGGTATCAATGCTAGCCGCGATACCATCAACTTAACCTTCACACTTTTTAGCGGTATTACAGGTATCACAAAATCATGCACGGCCACCATGGTTAAACAATAAGCAACGTGCTCAAAACAACTCAGATACTGGTTTTTCTTTGCCTTGGGTTACTATTTCTAGGCTCCTGTAACAATGTTCGTTACTTGAAAGATGGCCAATACCTGATTGTCAAAAACGAAATCCGCTTTGGATACATAGATTCCAGCGGTAAAAAGCCTTTGTTTGTTGGTACTCCAATACCCCATAAGAGCGATGTCAGCTATCGCCTTTCTACGGTTATCCGGCAGAAGCCTAATGAAAAAATCTTGGGTATCAGGCTCCGCACCTGGATTTACAACTCGGTACAAGCCCGCTGCGACCGCAAGGGCCTCGATTGCCGTAAATCAAAATGGCGTAAGTTCTGGCTCGAAACCGTAGGCGAAGCTCCATCGGTTTACGACACACTAGCCAATAAACGTACCGTTGAATCCATGACTAACCTCATGGAACAACTCGCTTATTTCGATGCTAAAGTAAGCTCCCAGGCCGATACGCAACTCAAGCGATTTGGCTTATTCAAAAGGAAAAAACGCACCAAGGTTTTTTATACCGTTACCCCAGGCAAGCAGTTACATATTGACAGTATCAGCGTCGAATCGCCCGATAGCCTGCTAATGGTCGAGGTCAAATCTATTGAAGCAAACACCCTGCTTAAAACAGGGAACCCGCTCGAAGCCAGTGTACTCGGCGCCGAACGCTCCCGCATCACCAAACACCTCAAGGATAAAGGCTACTTCTATTTTGTACCTAATTATATCTTGTACGACCTCGACACCTTTAACCGGGCTGGTACCGATCTCTACCTCAATATTCTACCGTTTAAAGACTCTGTTTGGCATACACCTTATTGTGTCGATAGCGTTTTCGTATTCCCTAATTTCGACCCAGGCACCCCTGAAAATAGGTTTAGCTTTGATACGGTACAAGTAGACGGCTTTTATTTCCTCACGCCTAAAAACAAAAAACCTTCGGTCAGGCGTAAGGCTATCTCTCAAGAATTTACGTTCGGCAGCGGCGATTTATATTCATTCTCAGCCTTTAGAACCAGCACAGTGGCGCTACGCGACCTGAGTGCATTCAAAGGCGCCAACATCGAGTATCGCCGCAGCAGCACAGATAAAGACCTGCTCAATAGCTACGTTAGGCTCAACCCCGCCAAAAAAATGGCCCTGGGTGCCAACCTCGAATCTAATACCGACAGTAAAGCAAACCTAGGCTTTGCCGCCAACGGTTCTTTCCGGCATAATAACCTCTTCGGTGGCTCCGAAACGCTCATCTTCACCGTGGAAGGCGGTCTAGCCCTAAACCTCAACCGCACGGCTACCAACGGCGTACAACAACCACTCATCAACTCAACGGATATCAACGCCAACTTGAGCCTCTACTTCCCTCGATATTTCGGGATTATGAAGTTCAAAAAATGGCTCAAGATGAACAACCCCAAAACAAAGCTAAGCTTTGTTTACAACCGCTTTGATCGGGTTAGCGCTGTAAAGTACGACTCGTACAACGCCATCTTTGGTTACGACTGGAGCCAAGATGCCACCAAACGGCACTTGCTTAACGTCGCTAGTTTTAGCTTGCTACAACCAACCGTCGACCCAGCTTTTGACTCGCTTTACCTACAGAATAACCCTATTCTCCGCAATACATACCAGCCCTACGTTATCTTTAGTTTCTTGCAGTACAACCTCAACTACAGCAAGAATTATGGCGACCGTGGCCGCAACCTCAACTATAAGTTCCGCTTTGAAATGGCCGGGAATGCCATCAATCTCCTAGACCAAATACCTGGAATTGATATGCAATTCTTTGCTAAAACCGACAACAACGGCGAGGTCACTTCATACACCGATTACTCGCAATTCATCCTCGCTGATTTTGACCTACGCTATAACCTGCCCGTAGCTGCCAAAACTAAATTTGTCACCCGCGCTTTTGTTGGTGCAGGCATTCCATTCGGCAACTCGAAATCGCTGCCTTACGTCAAACGTTTCTTTGGCGGTGGAACCAACGGCATCCGTGCCTGGCGCGTACGCGAACTTGGCCCAGGTGGTCAAGTTCCCCCTGACTCTATCGCCAGGATTGACCAAACTGGCGACGTGCGCTTGGAACTCAACGCTGAGCTACGTTTCCCCGTGTTCAGTTACCTTGAAGGTGCTGTATTCGTTGATATGGGGAACATCTGGAACATTCGCTCAAACGTGGCCTCTATCGAGACCTTGCTGCTACCCGAGAACTTCCTGAAACAAATCGCCATCGGTGCGGGGTTTGGCTTACGCCTCAATTTTAGCTATTTTGTACTCCGCCTCGACCTGGGCATACAGGTCCGAACACCCTACCCCAACCCCTTGTGGAATAATAAATACTGGATTCAAAACCTGAAATCTAATAATTTCGACCGACTCCCACTCACCTGGAACCTCGCGGTAGGTTACCCCTTCTAAGGCTTCAAACTATACTCAATTATTGGCTCCAAGTCTTGCTTAGACAATGGCTTCAAGCTTGGCTTCCAGATAAATCCGTCTAGCTTTAAGGTAGCGTGGTTTACTTGTCGCATCGGGTAAAGCACTGCCTTCGGCGAGGTGTAAAACCGAATCTTTTCCACCTTGTTGTTGCCAAATTCTACCAGCATATCCTCGCAGATGGTCTTGTTCACGGCTACATATCGCTGCTGATCATCCTGCACGTAATATATCGTCTCGCCTTCATCGTCCACGTTCATGTTTTGAACCTGGTTATTGGCAAAACGCACCTTGATATCGGTGCCCGAAATCTGGTTGTAGAATATCGAGTCGGGTAAATTGACCAAAAACGAGCGCTGCCGCAGGTCCACAAACGATATCTGCTGGTTTTTCATCGTCATGGCAATCGTATCCGCCGTGAACTGCGTGGTATCAGCCCAGATAATCGGCTCGTCGTAAAAGTGGAATACCGAGTCTAATCCTGAAAACGACATCGAGTCGCAACGCCCTTGAAAATCCGATTTGTAAAAACGCACGTGGCGATAAGCTATCAAGGTACGGGTCGAGTCAGCCAGTGTATCAAAGTACGAAACCAAGGTGTCAGCCCGGATAAACAGGCTGTCGCCTTCAATCACCGAGCTCATGATGGGCTTTTGCGTGGCAAACAGGTAGCCTGTACTATCGTTGTAGTTGGCCAAGCCGGCTTCCAACAGGGTTTGGTTTACCGAGTCTACCCACACCACGTTACCCCGAGCGTAAGCCCAGTGCGTGCTGCGGTTGTAGCGTAGGGTGTCGGTGGTCAACACTTGGCTCGAATCGCTCATCACCACATTGCCACTGAATATCATGGTGTTTGATGCCTTGTCGTAGCTCGAGTTTTCGGCTACGATAGATTGCGGGCTGTTTTTATCCTGGAACACTGGCTTACCGATAAACTCATAGCGGTCCTCGGCCTCGTAATAGCGGATAATATCGGCGGTGACCACCTTGCTGGAGTCCTCAAAATAGGCATTCCCGTTAAGGGTATACACCCCTAGCCTACCGTCGTAAATAATTTGGTCGGCCCGCGCATCTGCCGAGTCGGACTCGTAATAGGCGTTCTTTTCAAATATCGCGTACTTGTTGCGGGTATCGTAATAGCCATCTTCGCAGTAAATATGCTTGTCGTCGTTGTACATATCGGTTGGCCCGATGAAATAAGCAATTTCGCGTTGGGTGTTGTAGCCCAACGTATCGGCAACAAGCCTAAAATCAGGGTGATCCATCTTCACGTCGCCACTGAAATAGGCCATGCTCGAGTCCACGTAATAGTAGCAGCGCTGGCTCGACAGCTGCATCTCGCCCTTGGTAATCAGGCCGCCGGTTAGGTATTTCCCCAGCTTGGTATTGAGGTCGTAATCCAGGCGGTCAGTAAACAGCGTGGCATCGCGGTCTTGCAGGCTCACGTTGCCAAACAGCTCCGCAAAACGGATATCGGATTGGTAAGCCAGGCTATCAGCAAACACGAAAACGCTATCGGGCTGTGTAATCAGCACCTCGTTGTAGGCGGTGAGGAAAGTCTCGTTAAACATCTTCACCGTGTCAGAATACATATCGGCATCGCCTTGGCGCAGGTGAACCAAGCCTTTGAGTATTTTAGCCTCGGGCGTTACTTCCAGTTGGTTCGAGAACAGAATTTGCACTTGAGAGCTGCTATCTTGTTCGGGGCTACCCTGTGCCTGGGCCCAGTTGCCCAATAGCAAAAAAGCCGCCAAGGCGATGATAGAGATGATTTTTTGGGCGTGCCCCCGCTGCGCGGGGTCGGGTGCCTGTAGGCTCGCTGTTCGCTCGGCCCTCCCTAGGGTCGGGCGCACCTTCGGTGCCCTTCCGGCCCCCTCACGCGTGATGCCGTTAATCGTTAAATGCTTGGCGTATTTCATCATATGGGTATGTCAAGTTCCTCTAGTCGTGCTTCAAGATACAGCACATGCCGAGCCTCGCGCTAGGCATGCGTAGCGTGGCCGCGCAGCGGCCAGTGCCGTAGGCACCGAGCGTCCAGCGAGCGCGGAGCACGCCGGCGACGCGTAGCGGCGCAGCGCCCAAAAAAATAAAAATCATTTGAGCACCACGTTGTCTAATAGCCGCACACCGTCGATGCGCACGGTGGTACACAGCACAACGCTTTCGGCATCGTCAAAGTTGGTGGCGGGCTGGAGCGTGTCGGCGTGAACCGCCTCGAGGTATTCAATTTCTATGCCTGCTTTTTGTAAGCTAAGCCGTGCATTTTCAAGCACTTGCGCTAACGGTAAAGCCTTGGCATCGGCTTGGGCCTGCCGCAATGCCGCCGATATTTGGCTGGATAATTGGCGTCCATCGGGGCTAAGCCTGACATTGCGTGAGCTCATGGCCAGCCCATCGGGTTCGCGCAGGATGGGGCACATGACGATTTGCACGGGCATGGCCAGCTTTTTAATCATGGCTTTTATGATGCTAAACTGTTGGAAATCTTTTTGGCCCATGTACAAATGGCTGGGCTGCACGATATCGAGCAAGCGTTTAACCACCTGGATGACGCCTTTGAAGTGGCCCGGGCGGAAGGCTCCTTCCATGGGCTGGGTGATATAACCGAGGTCGATCTCGTAGTCGTAATCAAAGTCGGGCGGGTAAATTTCCGATACCTCGGGCAAGAAAAGTACATCGCAGTTGGCTTCAACCAACAGCTCGATATCATGCTCGATGGGCCGAGGGTACTTGGCCAAGTCCGACTTATCGTTGAACTGCGTGGGGTTCACGAAAATGGAACACACCGAGATGTCGTTGGCAGCATTGGCCTGGTCAATCAAGGAAATATGGCCTTGGTGCAGCGCACCCATGGTTGGCACAAAACCAATGCTCAGCCCATTTTTACCTTGTGTTTGAAGGTAATCTTGCAGCTGATCAACTTTTTTGAAAATGAGCATGTACGTTAACTTTACGTTTAGCCCGCAAAGTTAGGAAAATAGTTTGGAGAGCAGAGAGCAGAGTGCTGAGAGCAGAATGAACGCTCTACTTAATACGAAGCCTGACACCGAGGTAAATTTCGCGACCACGGGTTGGGCCCCAAGCGAATGACGTATCAAAATATGCCCCGAATGGGTTCTGGTAGCCTACAATAGGGCGTAACTGCCTGAAATCGAAGATATTCTCGCAGCCAGCAAAGATTTCAAACTGTTTAAACGAGTGGGTATACTGTACACTCAAGGTCGTAAAAGGCTTTGAAAAAGCAGGCTGTTGATACTCCTGGGGCAGTGCATCCGAGTCGGGCAAGCGTTGTTGGCCGTACCAGTGTAAATTCATGTCGAACTGCCAGAGCGGCGTTTTAGAGTGGATGCTGGCCACCGCCAAAAACTTGTGTCGGGCATTGAAAGGCAGCAGTTTTTTCACGCCTTCGTTTACCCGGAACACATCCAAGAAGTTGTAGGCTACGCGTAAATCAGCCATTTTGTTGATGGCAGCCGAGAGCTCCATTTGCAAACCATTGGAAATAGAGCGCTGGGTAAAATTGCTGATGATGGCCAAATTGGGGTCAGTATCGTAGTCGGGGAAAAACTGGTTCTGGAAACGGGTGTGGTAAAAATCAAGGCTAGCCAAGAACTCGGTCGACCAGAGCGTCCACTTTTGGGTAGCGTTGACGCCCATGTTCAGCGAGCGCTCGGGCTCCAGGGCTTCATCAAAACGGATATTGCGGTTGCTGGTCATCAAGTTGATGTTCTCGGCAAACAAGTTCACGGTGCGCCAGCCCGTGCCGATGGAGGCCCGGAGGTCGGTTTGTTCAAAAAGCTTGTACTTGAGCAACAGCCGCGGCGTGACGGTCCAGCCAAAAGTATTGTGGTAATCGGCCCGCATCCCCGTGATGGCGGTAAATTTTGTATCGGCGCTGTTGAAAATATTCTCCATGAAAAGCCCAGGGATACGTTCGCGTTTGCGGTAGTGCCCGTCGTAATCTCGGGCTAGGGTATCACTACTGCTGTACGAGATATGCTCGTCGATAACCAGGTGGCGGTACGATATGCCCGCCTTGAGGTCGTGTTGTTTCAACTTGCCGTAAAACAGCTCGTATTGCAGGTTAGCGTAGTGGTAAAACTGGCGAGGCTGGTAGCGCACGAGGCCAAACCACGATTGTTGGTCGTGGTAAACCGTGCTGGCCAGCAGCGATATTTTCTGGTTATCGTCAAAGCGGTAGCCTGTTTTAGTAAACAGCTCGGCTTGTTTAAACTGTGTCACTTGGCCGTAAGCGTGGGTACTGCCTTTATCGGTTTCGGGGTCAAAAACCTTTTGGCCGCCCACGCGTTGCTCGTCGATGAAACGCATGCCGATAAAAGTGCTAAAACCTTTCATGTTTTCCTTGCGGAAGCGCCATTTATTGTACACCGAGTAGCGGGTCAGCAGCGGTAAATCGAGGAAACCATCCTCGTCGCGGTCAAATTTATAACCGGGCTGCGAGGTATGGACAGCCAAGTAATTGGTCCATTTTTCCTTGTTGAGGGCCACGGCGGCGTTCAGGTATTTCTCGCCGAAGCTGTTCACGAGGAGGTCGGCGGTAAACGATTCTGCGGTGCCGCCCTCCCGTGGAAAAACGGTTATTTGGCCCACCATGTTTTCAAAGCCTTGCAGCACGCTGTTGGAGCCTTTTACCACCCAGATATTATCCAACATACTGCCGGGAATAGTACTGATACCGTAGGTATAAGTCAAACCCTGGATGGTGGGCAGGCCATCCACTAGTACTTGATTATACACGCCGCTGAGGCCCAGGATGCGTAGTTCCTTGGCGTTGGTCAGGATATTGGTGGTTTGCGGTTGTACGGTCGATTGAGTCTCGAAACAGCCCGCGAGGTCGCAACAGGCGGCTTTGCGGAGTTCGTTACGGTTAATGACCTCCGTTTTGATGGCTTGTAGTTGCGAGATATAAGCCCCGCGTTGAGCATCGTAAACACTTACCTCGCCTAGGGTAACGGTGGCGCTCATTTTGAAAGTCCAAAAAGCGTGCAGGTCGTCAAACTCAAAAGTATCACGTAAACCCGAATAAGTGGCTACCAATTTAAAAGGCAGCGTGCTGGTATCAGCCGGGAAAGGCAACGCGAAAGCACCTTGTTCATCGGCACTGGCACCAGTGGTAGTCCCCAGCCAAAACACCTGAGCATAAGGCAGTTGCAGCTCGTTATAATCGGTCACTTCGCCTTTAAACAGCAGGCTATCTTGGGCGTGGAGGCTGCAAGTAAGACTTAAAAACAAGAGCGGCAGGAGGTAAATAGCTTTCATGGGGCTTGGAATCTAGTCCGCAAAGTTACGAAAGCGATTGGAGGGTGTGGGGGACTTTTATCACCGTTGTATTGTTTATTTTATCTTTTTTTGGGCGCTGCGCCACTTCGCAGTGCGTACGTGTCGCCGTTACGCTACGGCGCTCGCTATTCGCTCGGCCCGCGTTGCGGTCTGGCCCTGCGGGCTACCGAGCCATTTGCAGGAGCAAATGGTGCGCTTGCTACAAATGTGCGTTTAGCACATTTGTTTTTGCTCGCAAAACCGCTACGCTTATACATCACTAGCGCATGGAAGCTGGTTCAATTATCCCATCAATCATGCAATTCCTAAAATTTCAATTCAATTCACTACTTTTGTATAACTACACTTGTTTAACCGCAACGCCCCTACCCCATGAACCAAAGTTTGAAACAGCGATTTTTAAAATTATTCGGCGCACTTGTATTGTTGTTTGTGTTGCTGTTTTTGTTCCGATTAGCCTATGGCTACACCAAAACACGCGACGAGTCGGAAGTAAGTTTTAGAGGTAGTTTCAGCACCGGCGATGCTGATATGAAACGCAACTACGCCTCGGATAAATACGAGGCCAAAGAAGGGAATACCCAAACCAGCGTTGACCAAAAATTTGAAAAAATTGCCGATGTAAGCGCACACACGCCCAAGTTTGAAGCCGACGAGTTGAAAGCCCGCAAGGCCGTAGAACAGTTCAAAGGACTTATACAGTACGAACAAAAGAACGGCAACAACGGCAACCGCGAGATGTACTTACACATTGGTGTACCACCTGAAAGCTTCGACGCCTTGTACCAAAATTTGATTCAAATTGGTCGGGTACATGCCAAACAAATTACCAAAACCGACAAGACCAACGAGTATAAAGCCTTGAACGCCCAACGTTTATCACTAGAGCAAACCAGGGCCTCACTCATCGAACTCAAAGCCAAAGGCGGCAAGATTGACGAGTACATGAACCTGGAAAACCGTATCTTGGAAATTGAACAACAACTCCAGGATTTAGGCGTAAGCCTCGGCGATTTTGACGATGTAAATGAGTTCTGTACCGTGAAATTCTCGCTGTTTGAAGGTAGTGTACAAAAAATCAGCCTCATGCACCGCATCAAGGTAGCATTAGAATGGACCGTTGGCGTTTATGCCGGCCTCATGGTTGGACTGTTTTTCATGAGCTTGTTCGCTTACCTGTTGCTTTTGAGCTTGGACAAGTTCAAGGTCTTGGAAAAAGTGTTTAAGGGGAAGGAGTAGCAGAGCAGTACTGCCCGAAAAGGTTATGAAGGGTGGGGTTATCTCATATTATGAAAAGTTCTGTTCACGTTTTTTGGATGTTCACGGAACGTGAACAAATAAAAAATGTGAACAGTCGTTTTTTTTGAAGCAGTGCTTAATGGGAGAGTACTAGCCAGGGGCACGCCCAAAAATAACCTAACCTATCATTCATGCCGCAATAAAAAATTAGATTTATTTTTTTTCATGTTATTGGAGGAATTACACAAAATAAAAATATCTTTGTAAGGCTAACATCTGCAACGGGTTTAATTTAATTATTTAATCAGTGTTTTCTGGGATTTAGGGAACGCTAAAAAATCAAAATTATGAAACAATTTGTTTTTTTATAGGCCTGTCATTATTGATGGCCTCTTGTGCTAAAAAAGGTGATTCTTTGCTTGACACAAATCAAGCTGAATTTATGGCTAAAACAGATACGCCAAACACGGGGGGTAACACCATCCAGAATTATTTGTTTGCCATGGACGGCGTAATTGTACACGAAGATGAATTTTCCGTAAGCGAACTAGGATATAACGTTGTTACCATAGACAGCTTAGGTACTGCTACGTGGTGGAGCTTCTCTTCAAAAAGTGATTTTTTCGATTTTGGGGATGACCATGAAATCCCATTGCGGAAAATCTTCCAGGCATCTGCTCATTTAGCCCAATATGCCGAGGATAACGGTTATATTGCCGAGTATGATAGTACTGGCAGTGTATCTCAGAGCTTTATGGATTACCAAGAAAGTTATATAGCAACAAATTTTCCTGAGCTATTAGCAAAACAGATTTGGCCCATGCCCACTATGTTGCATAAAGACTGTGTTGGAGGCTCTTCTTGGCCTTCCCTTGCTGGTTTCACGCCTTTCATGGCACCGGGATGGAACAACAAAGTATCTCGTCTTTTTCTTTTCAACATTTACGGATTCAATGCTATATATGACAGGGTATTTTATGATAAACATATTGTTACCGTTCGTGGTTGGGGGTGGCAAAACATCTGTTTAACAGGCCATCCCTTATGGGACCCCGCAGACGATAAAATGTCATCTTGCTTTAGCTGGTAAGTAGAGTTGCAGATGTTAGCTATTATTCTAACCAAGCTTGTTAAAAAATAACTGCATGAAGTACATTTTAAGCCTATGCTTACAACTTTTTATGGTAGGACTGGTTCAAACCCAGAACCTACGGCAACCCAAGTTAATATTGGGGTTTGAAAGTGCGGGGTACTCTATAAGAGGAAAAGATTGGATAGCAGATACCACTTACCATTTTTCCCAGACATTACTATCGCCTTACTTTAACGTGTACTTAAGCCCTAACATGGCATTTGGACTAGGGGCCGAATATGATTTTGTACGCAGCGACTATACCAGCCGAGACCCAGCCTTCGGTTATGGCGCACAAATACGATATACCTTTAAAGCTTGGGAAATGCCCAAGAACTGGCCACCACCCAGTTCCTTCAAAAACCTGTTCATGCGCTTTAAACCTTACGTCGAGTTGAATTATAGGATGACCAATTATTACGTTGAAGATAATGTCCAGGCCATTGAGCCAACCTTAAAATACCACAGGCTGCGCTTCTGCCTAGGTACCAGCGCATTCATTTACAAAGGTCTGGCCTTGAATTTGGCCTTTACACCCAACTATTATGTCGGTCAAAGTTTTCACCTGAATGGTCGAGTGGCTTTAGAATATTACTTTTTACGCATCACAAAATAAGTTTAAACACCATGAAAAAATTAATCATGCTTTTGTTTTGCTTGTACCTTGCGGTTGGCATGGCTCAAGCACAATCTTATTTCGGGAAAGAGTTGATTGTTGGGGCTAACTATACATTTAAGTTTGATATTGACCCGGATTTATATACAGAATGGTATCTTCAACATGTACTCAACACAAACATTGCGGTGTCTATCACTAAGCATTACTACCTAGGTATCTCCTATTTTGGAATAGCTACGCGCGATGGATATTTCCCGAATAATAAACACCGTTTTTCCATGACGGGTATTTTTAACCAGTTCCAATTTTTCAAATGGCCAAACGGGCACATGCACGCCGAAGTATCGGGGCATTACGGCAATTTTTGCTCCTGTGGACTTGAAGATCCATACAAGCTGGAAGGGCTTTTTTACATCGGTTACGGTGGCGGTGCTGAGTTGAAAATTTATAAAGGCTTATTCCTGGATGTTGGTTTTTACAACTACAATATCTTGTCAGATGTACCACGCAAGTACAACAATACACAATACGTGATAGGCTTGAATTATCACTTTGGCCGTAAAGAACCCTAGCCCCCGCGTGAGCCGACCGTAGCGTGGCCGCGCAGCGGCCAGTGCCATAGGCACCGAGCGTCCAGCGAGCGCGGAGGGTGGCGACCCGAGCGACAGCGAGGGGCACGCCCAAAATATCTTTATATCTATATATTTAATTCCAAGGCCAAAATGTAGCAAAACTGATTAAATTTCACTTACTTTGCGCCCATTAACAGCCGTCTCGACCATGAAGAAAATACTTGTAGCCAACCGCGGTGAAATAGCCTTGCGCATCATGCGGACCGCCCGCGAAATGGGTATCAAAACCGTTGCCATTTACTCGGAGCCCGACCGTAAATCGCCGCACGTGCGCTTTGCCGATGAAGCCGTATGCGTGGGTCCAGCCCCCTCGGCACAGTCGTACCTCCAAATGGATAAAATCATCGACATCTGCAAGCGGCTTGGCGTGGATGGCATCCATCCTGGCTATGGTTTTTTGAGCGAGAATGCTGAATTTTGCCAAAAAGTAACCGACGCGGGCATTACTTTCATTGGTCCACGCCCCGATGCCATCCGCGTGATGGGCAGCAAGCTGGCCGCCAAAGAAGCCGTGAAATCGTACAACGTGCCCATGGTGCCCGGCATTGACCGTGCCATCGACAATATTGACGAGGCCCGCGAAGTAGCCGAACGCGTGGGTTTCCCTATCCTTGTGAAAGCCTCGGCCGGTGGTGGTGGCAAAGGTATGCGCATCGTGCAGCACATGGACGAGCTGGAAGAACAAATGCAACGCGCCATTTCGGAAGCGGTTTCGGCCTTCGGCGACGGCTCGGTTTTCATCGAGAAATACATCGGCTCGCCACGCCACATCGAGATTCAAATCATGGCCGATAATTTCGGCAACACTTGCTACCTCTTTGAGCGCGAGTGTTCTATACAACGCCGCCACCAAAAAGTGGTAGAAGAGGCTCCTTCTGTTATCCTCACGCACGAGGTGCGCAAAGCTATGGGCGAGGCCGCCGTTAACGTGGCCAAGGCTTGTAACTACACCGGCGCTGGTACCGTGGAGTTCCTCGTTGACGAGCACCTGAATTTCTACTTCCTGGAAATGAATACCCGCCTCCAGGTAGAACACCCTGTGACCGAGATGATCACAGGTATCGACTTGGTGCGTACCCAAATCAACGTGGCCCGTAACCTGCCGCTGCCGTTCAAACAAGAGGACCTGAAAATTCAAGGCCACGCCATCGAGCTACGCGTGTATGCCGAGGACCCCAGCAGCAACTTCTTACCGAGCGTGGGTACGCTTCGCGATTACCAGCCACCCAAGGGCCACGGCGTTAGGGTAGACGACGGTTTTGAAGCCGGCATGGAAATCCCGATTTACTACGACCCGATGATTGCCAAGTTGGTAACATACGGTACCGACCGCCAAGAGGCCATCGACCGTATGCTACGGGCCATACAAGAATATAAAATAACGGGTGTTGAGACCACCTTGCCATTTGGTACATTTGTACTACAACACGAGGCATTCCTGTCGGGCAAGTTTGATACCCACTTCGTACAACAACATTTCAAACCCGAGATGTTGGTGCATGAAGACGCCGACGAAGCAGCGGTAGCCGCTTTCATGGGTGCGCTGATGGTCGCACAGAAACCTAAGGCCCAAGGCGTTCCAAGTGGTAGTACCGGTGGTAATACTGGAACAGGATTTTCGCCTTGGAAAATCAGGCGACAACAATACTAAACATGGCGGCAATAACCCATTTCTCGGTACGTGTATACGGTCTCCTGATACGCGACAATAGCCTATTGGTCAGCGATGAACTCATCAAAGGCATACACCTGGTCAAGATTCCGGGCGGTGGTGTCGAGTTCGGCGAGGGCCTACACGAAGCCTTGCGCCGGGAATACCAGGAAGAACTCGGTATCGACATTGAGATTGGGGCCATTGTATCCGTGCCGGAGATGTGCATCGTGTCGGCATTTTCGCCCACGCAACAGGTGGTGCCAATTTATTACCAGATTAGCAGCCCAGCCCCACTCCCCTACCCTACGCAGGCCGAGCCGCTAGAACTAACGGAAAGCCAGCCTTTTCGGTATCGATGGATATCCTTGGAAAAACTGACACCTGAACTAATGACCCTGGAAAGCGAACAAGCAGCGGTACGCGACTTGCTGGCCATGCACTAGCCGATAGTGTTCAAAAAACGATACCTTTGCAGCTTCAAACTACATTAAACAAGCCATGCAACAGCTTTCTATCATCATACCTGCGTTTAACGAAGCCAAAACGATACACTTGATCCTCGATAAAATCAAGCAGGTAAGCTTGCCTAACGACATACAGAAGGAAATCATCATCGTTAACGATTGCTCCCGCGATGATACCGAGCAAGCCTTGCAAACGTACATGGCGGCCAACACCGACCTGAACATACAGTACTACAAACACGAGGTTAACCAAGGCAAGGGTGCCGCGCTGCACACGGGCATATCCAAGGCCAGCGGCGATTGGGTCATCATCCAAGATGCCGACCTAGAATACGACCCGCAGGAATACAAACTGCTGCTGCAACCCATCCTCGACGGGCACGCCGACGTGGTTTACGGCTCGCGGTTTATCGGCGGCAAACCACACCGGGTCATGTTCCTGGGGCACACTTTTGGCAACCGTTTCCTCACCTTCATGTCGAACCTTTTCACGGGGGTAAACCTCACCGACATGGAAACCTGCTACAAACTTTTTAAACGCAACATCATCCAAGGTATACCACTGGTTGAAAAACGCTTTGGTTTCGAGCCGGAAGTAACGGCCAAAATTACCCGCGAACGCGATATCCGCATCTACGAGGTAGGCATTTCATACTACGGCCGCACTTACGCCGATGGCAAAAAAATTGGCTGGAAAGACGGCGTACGGGCTATGTACTGCATTTTCAAGTACGGTCTGCTTGGGAGATAGGCAATGAGTTATGAGTTAAAAGTTATGAGTTAAAAGTTATGAGTTTAGAGTTGATAGTTTGTGTTTGTCTAAAATAGGTTGACAGGATTAACGACTTACAAGCTAAACTTAGGCTAAGTTGCATGCTGGATAAATCATTTCATCGTTTATTCATTTCATCCTTTATTCTATTTGGGCGCCCCGGCTTCGCCGTCGAGCCCATTTGCAGGAGCAAATGGTTCACTCGCTACAAATGTACATTGAGTACATTTGTTTTTGCTTCGCAAAACCGCTTCGTTCATGCTTCGCAGCTCGCTATTCGCGCAGTCGCTACGCTCCTTTGCGGTGCCCTTCGGGGTTCGCTCGGCCCGCGTTGCGGTCTGGCCCTGCGGGCCACTGCTCCGCATCGCTGGCGCATTGGCCTTTTGACAAGCGCTTGCAAGACACCTTCCACTAAAACCCAACACCTAAGCGGCGTTTAAGGAGAAGTACAAGCTTTAGAATATCTTGGAGTTGTAGTTATATACCTAAAAAGGGCATATGCGGATACACCGCTAAATACCACATGATAAAAAGTAGTATCTTTGCATAATTCCGAGGGAACCAAATTTGTGTAAACCACTAAACATGAAAGTCTTAAACAATTGCAGCACACAAAAAAACGCAATAGTAGCCTTTGGCCTACTATGCGTAATAATGTGTAACCAATTGTTGCAAACCCATGTTTTCAGTACAGTTAAACATTTTATTACACTATGGCATCACTTTGAGCACCATCATGATGTCGAAGATAAGGGTATAGGGCTGCTTGATTTCATTCAATTACATTATCACGATACAGGCCATCAAGGTTCTGGTCATGAACACCACGACGAGCTTCCCTTTAGCCATAAGCATAGTAGCCAGATAGCTGATTCAGTTCAGTACATATTTAATCTCCTTGAATATCCTAGCATCGTAAGCAAAGGAATAATGATTGTAAGTACTACAATCCATATGTATAAAGATATTGTGTCTATCGAATCATTGAGTAGTATATGGAGGCCACCGTGGTTAAGATTCTAGCAAATTAATTTTATTGTTAAATCTTGATAAAAACTCAAACCATGAGAAAAATTTTCCTGTTGCTTATGGCAACATGGCCGGCATTGTGTGCCCTAGGCCAAAATACCTTTGTGGCCATCATCCAAGACGCTACGACAAAAGAACTACTCGTCGGGGCCAACGTTGTGGTCGAAGGACGTAATATAGCATCTAGTTCAAATGCCGAGGGACAAGTTACCTTGACCAATATCCCTAATGGAAAGGCAATGATGAACATCACTTATATTGGGTACAACGCCCTTAGCATTACGTTCGATTTCCCTAAAGATGCAGATAAACCCCATACAATACTACTTGAACCCGATGCAACACTTGTAGATGAAATCATTGTAGAAAGTACCCGGGCCAACAAATCAATAGCAAATATTCCTACCCGAATTGAAGCTTTAACCGACGAGATAGACGAGGCTGCAAGTATGGAACCCAGCAGAATATCGCACTTGATAACCCATACAACAGGGGTGCAAGTCCAAACGACCTCAGCAGGTAGTAATGGGTCGGTTGTAAGGATTCAAGGTATGAACGGGCGTTATGCCAAACTTTTAAAAGACGGATTCCCGCTGTATGGTGGGTTCTCGGGCAGTTTAGATGTTTTGCAAATCCCACCGTTGGATTTACGCCAAGTTGAATTTGTAAAAGGTTCATCGAGCACATTACATGGCGGCGGTGCAATAGCCGGTGTGTTAAATCTCTTGTCGAAAACAGCCGACCAAAACGAAATTTTGCTCCATTTCAACCAATCCACTATCGGGTCAACTGACATGAATGCCTTTGTAGCGCACAAATTCGGCAAGTTTGGCATCACCAATTTGGTCTCGTTCCAACTTCATGCCCCATACGACGCTGATAAAGACGGCTTTTCAGATTTGCCGAAATTAAGCAAGATTAACTTTAACCCAAAGCTATTCTTTTACCCAAATAGGCGTACCTCCATTTACCTGGGAGCAACCGTAACAAAAGAACAGCGGGAAGGTGGCCATATGGACCTTTTAAAACAACGACTCCCCTCCAGTAATAGTTTTTACCTAGATGCTCAAGAGACAAGCAGATTGACCAGCCAATTTAAATTTGATTATAAACTGGGCAATTTACACCAGTTCAGCGCAAAAAATAGTTTCAATCTTTTCGACCGCTCGCTGAGCATAATACAGGATAGCATGGGGACTACTGCATCTTTTAACGGTAGGCAATTCGCCAGTTTTTCAGAGATAAACTATCTCCTGAACCTTCGAAAACATTCCTTTGTAGCTGGTGTAAGCTACACTACAGACAATTTCACACGCAAGGATATCGGTGCTGCTGACTTTGTTGCGGTTAATGAATATCACCAAACGGCTAGTGTATTTGTGAATCATATTTGGTCGGCATTTAACTTTTTAGATATTGAAAGTGGTTTAAGAACCGACTGGAATCAAAATTCAAGTAACTTGAGTAGTGATAAAGGGAGGTTTCTTGTTATGCCGCGTTTGGCGCTGCTCGTTAAATATAGCCCGAAATTTACCTCAAGGTTAGGCGGTGGACTTGGTTATCGACCCCTAACCATTTTCAATGAAGAAGCCGAACCTTATGGTTTCAAAAATTTTGTGGCGGTTGATTATGCCAACGCTGCGGTAGAACAATCGTTGGGCCTGAACGGCGACATTGGGTATAAATCAACTTTCGGTGACAATGTGCTTTTGTCCCTCAATCAAATGTTTTTCTACAACGCTATCCAAAATCCAATTGCACTTCACACAGATGCCTCTGGTAATTTCCAATTTATCAACGCCAATAACGATATTATCAGCAGGGGCTTGGAAACTCAGCTCAAACTCACGGTTTGGAAAATCACTTGGTTTCTTGGTTATACCTTCACCGATGTATATTTTAAAAATACAGCCAATGAAATGCTTGTACTTAACCCCAAACATAGCATAAAAGGCGACTTCCTATTTGTAGAAGATGGCAAATGGCGTATTGGTCTAGACTATGAATTCAAAAGTGGCCAACGTTTATCCAATGGTGCTACCACAAGGAGTTTGTTTACCACCGGCATCGTCATTGAGCGCACATTGGGCAACTTTGTGCTTTTTTTCAATGCTGAAAACATGACCGATACCCGTCAAACACGATACGAAAGTATTCTTTCAGGGCCCAACAACACACCACAGTTTACTGAAATCTGGGCTCCACTCGACGGTAGGTTCATTAACTTTGGGGTTAAAATAAAAATTGAATAGCGCACTGATATAAGCTAATGAAACCCCATGCAGGTATATGTATGGGGTTTCATTAAATTTAGCCGAGTAAATCCCTAAATATTATGATATTCGGAGATTCAAATCCCTAAATATTATAATTTTATTCGATTGAAATCCCTAATTATTATAATATTCGGTAATTCGAATTCCCTAAATATTATAATAATTAGGGATTTTTTGTTTCATCCACTTGGGTTAAGGGTTCATCCACCGGTTCCCAGAGCTCAATTTTGTTGCCTTCGGCATCCATGATGTGAACAAACTTACCGTAATCGAAGCTTTGAATGTCATCTAAAACCGTTACGCCGCTGGCTTTTAGGTTTTCAAGCAAGCCTTCAATGTTTTGCACGCGATAGTTTATCATGAAAGGCTTGCTGGATGGCGCAAAATAATCGCTGCCCTGCTGGAACGGGCTCCATTGCAAGTAATTGATTTCATCGGGCTTGTCGATGTTGCGGGAAGTAAAACTAGCCCCCCACTGGTCAACGTTTAGCCCGAGGTGCTGGGCATACCAAGCCTTGGTTTGCTCGGGGTTTTCCGAGAAGAAGAAGATACCACCAATACCGGTTACCTTAGGCCTTAGTTCGTTTGGAGTTGTAAAATCGTCGGCCATAATAAATGCATTTGAACAAATTAGGATTAGCTCATGTATGAAAGACAAAGATAATCAAGCTTTTGTATCAGAGGATGCAATAATAAAGCCTGTCATATAGCCCATGTAAACTGGCGTTCAAGCATAGAGCATTTTAATTTTATGATTTTTTTGGGCGCTGCGCCGCTACGCGTCGCCGGCGTGCTCCGGGGTTCGCTACGCTCCGTGCTATGCACCAGCGCCTACGGCGCTGCCCTACGCATGCCTAGCGCGATGAAGTTTACGACCTCAAGTACTGCGCAGGCACATGGTCGGTGAGCCACACGCCATTTTCGGATAGAAAGAAATGATAGCCATCTTGGTACATTTGTTCGGCCAGTACTTCAAATATAAAAGGTTTGCCGTGGCGTTGTCCAACCTTGATAGCGGTTTCACGCTCGCTACTCAGGTGAACATGTTGCCTGCTGCGTTTTTCCAGTCCGGTTGCCCAAATGGACGGAACAGATTTTTCGCTGCTGCCGTGGTATAAAATAGCCGGTGGTTCTTGGTTGGTATAGCCCAGTTCAATGTTAACCGAATGCCCTTGGCTGGCCCTGATTTTATCGAGGGAAGGGTTAAAGGCAAAGCGTTTTTTGGGGTTGGTGGCCACGAGGTGGTCTAGTACAGCTCGGTTGATGGGCGAGCCTTTGGCTTGCATTTTAAGCAGCAGCTCGTCCACGGCTACCCAGCCATGCTGGTCGAGTTGAATGCCGATGGTTTCAGGTTGGTGGCGCAGTACCAGGCTTAAAAATTTACTAAGCTGGGTAAGTTGTTTATCGGGTAGCATGGGTGAATAGGTAGTCTAGGGTTGCTTAGAAGCAAAAAATGAAAAGAGGTTTAGGCATATAAGCCCGGGAATGTATAAATAAGTTCCAAGGATGATGTAAGCTAAGCCCGCAGACATTATAATATCGGTATGAGGAGTGACCAGTCCCTCAGTATAATATTTCTGTTCTAGGTATCCCATCATGTAGATGTAAAAGGCTGCAAGCATGATTTGAACAATAAATGCAAAATTTAAACTTCTTGTCAATTTTCTCCATGAAAATGGCTTCAAAGCCTTGAATTTGAATATGAAATATAAGGCAGGGATTACAAATGACAGTATCAAGAGGCTTATTGTAGCTAGATTATATAAAAACATACAATTAGGTTATGCTTGTTTAAGCGGTTTGTAAAAACAATCATTTTGGTCTCATAAAAACCATGATTGACAAAGTTAACGCACAAGCCGTTTATATGATAACGTCAACGTATATATTTTGAAAAAATCACCAAACCCTCAAGCTCCCCCCAAACAGCCAAAGCATCGCGTTAGCTGGCCGGAGGGCACGGCGTCAGCCGGGGTGCATAGCACGGAGCGCAGCGAACCACGAAGTGCTCCGTAAGGGAGCGAAGCGACCGAACGAACCCCGTAGGACAGCGGCGGCCGCAGGCCGCAACGCCCAAAAAGATGAAATGACGAAATGAGTAAATGATGAAATGACGAAACAGGGCGTGGAAAAGCGATAAAGTAGCCCTACGCTTTATTTTAAGCCTTGTCTGTCAGAAAAATTTCGGTGTTTTTAGCTATCCATAATTCTAGCTGGGTGCTTAGAGTATGTTTGGACTTTAACTTCCGGCGAAAAACAGCTCTTTTCTGATGATTTTTGCTTTAAAAAATAGTTACGTAGCACCACTATGCGCCCATTTTTTAAAGCAACCTCATCAAAAAATAGCTCGTTTTTCCTTCGAAACCCAAAATCCAAACATACTCTTATTATTTTTTCACAATTAGAAAGTCTATCTTCGCGGCTTGAATCAGGTCAAGGTATTGGCCCTAAAATTTTCCAATCAATGCTCACGCTATCCAATTTATCGCTGCGTTTTGGCAAACGCATTTTGTTTGAAGAAGTAAACGCCAAGTTCACCAAGGGGAACTGTTACGGTATTATCGGGGCCAACGGTGCCGGTAAATCTACCATGATGAAAATCATCTCGGGCGAAATTGACCCGACCACCGGTAACGTATCCATCACTCCCGGCGAGCGTATGGCGGTACTGAAACAGAACCACTTCGAGTTCGACGAGAACACCGTGCTCAACACCGTTATCCTCGGTCACAAGGAGCTCTTCGACATCAAAAACGAGATGGATGCCATCTACGCTAAAGCCGATTTTAGCGATGAAGACGGCAACCGCGTGGCTGTACTCGGCGAGAAATTCGACGAGATGGGCGGCTGGATGGCCGAGAGCGACGCCGCTCAACTGCTCAGCAACCTGGGTGTGCCCGAGGACCTGCACCATAGCCTCATGAAAGATGTACCCGCCAACACCAAGGTGCGTACGCTCATCGCACAGGCCCTGTTCGGTAACCCCGACATCCTAATCATGGACGAACCGACCAACGAACTCGACGCCGAAACCATCTTCTGGCTCGAGGATTTCTTGGCCGACTATAAAAATACCGTGATTGTTGTATCCCACGACCGTCACTTCCTCGACGCGGTGTGTACGCACATCGCCGACCTTGACCGCCAGCGCCTCAATATCTACTCGGGTAACTATACCTTCTGGTACGAGTCCAGCCAGTTGGCCGCACGCCAGCTCGCCGACAAGAACAAGAAAACCGAGCAAAAACGTGCTGAGCTCCAGGAGTTCATCGCGCGCTTCTCGGCCAACGCTTCTAAAGCCAAACAGGCTACCTCTCGTAAAAAAGCCCTCGAGAAGCTTAATTTCGACGAAATCAAGCCTTCATCACGCCGCTACCCAGGTATCATCCTGAAACCAGAACGCGAGGTTGGCGACCAAATCCTGACGGTTCGCAACTTGACCAAATCGCTCAACGGCGAGGTACTTTTCAAGGATGTGAGCTTCACCTTTGAAAAAAATCAGAAAATAGCACTGCTTTCTCGGAACTCTTTGGCCACAACTACATTTTATCAAGTGCTAGCCAAGGAAATGGTACAAGACAGCGGCGATTTTGAATGGGGCGTGACTATCACCCCATCTTGGTTGCCCGCCGATAACGGTAGCTATTTCCAAGACGGCGACTTGAACCTCGTGGATTGGTTGCGCCAATTCTCGGCCGAGAAAGATGAAACTTACATCCGTGGCTTCCTAGGCCGCATGCTCTTCTCGGGCGAAGAAAGCTTAAAACCATCCAACGTGCTCTCGGGTGGCGAAAAAGTTCGCTGTATGCTTTCCCGCTTGATGCTGGAATCCGGTAACTTCTTGATGCTAGATGAGCCGACTTCCCACCTCGACCTCGAGAGTATTCAAACCCTCAACAACTCGTTAATCAACTTCCCGGGCAACTTGATCTTCACCTCGCAAGATCACCAGTTTACCCATACCATCGCCGATCGTATCGTAGAAATCGGGCCAAATGGTATGATTGACAAACTGATGGATTACGATACCTATATCACCGATCCCGACATCAAGGAATTGCGGAACGCGTTGTATGCCTAGGGTGCTGTTTAACCCTTAGTTGTTTGGAATGCACATCATCTACTTGGAGATGGCATTTACATGATGCGTACAGCACCCGGGCGAGCCCTGCTCGCCCCAACCCCCGCTACCAACGGACGCATAGCGTCCTGTGCAGTGGAGGGGGTCGCTGCAACGCAGCGGGGGGAGGCACCGCCACGTCTGCTAGCGTGTCAAAACCATTATCAACCTTCAACTAAGCAAAACATTGAGTGAAATTACCATAAACTTCGAGGGCATAGAGCTTTTAGAACTCTACGGCCATAACGACTCGAAGCTAGACATACTCCGCAAAACTTTCCCGGGTGTACTCATTACATCGCGCGGCAATGCCGTGAAAGTTATTGGCGAGAAATCTGAAGTACAAGCCATCAAGGGCATCTTGGAGAAAATGGCCAAGGTAGTCCAAGAATTTGGCGAACTGAACATCCAACAAGTACAAGACATGGTGGGCGGCGGCAACCCTTTTGCCGTTAAACTCCCCAAGAGCGAGGACAACGTGATTGTTCACGGTAAACATGGCCAACCCATCAAGGCACGCACCAAGAACCAGAAAAAACTGGTGGATATGAGCGAGGCCAACGATATCGTTTTCGCAATGGGTCCTGCCGGTACCGGTAAAACCTATACCGCCGTAGCCTTAGCTGTAAAGGCGCTGAAAGCCCGCACGGTGCAGAAAATCATCTTGACCCGCCCCGCCGTAGAAGCCGGTGAAAACCTAGGTTTCTTGCCTGGCGATTTGAAAGAGAAAATCGACCCATACCTCCGCCCCTTGTACGACGCGCTCGACGACATGTTGCAGTACGACAAACTACAGCAGTTCATGACCACCCGCGTCATAGAAATCGCACCGCTGGCCTTCATGCGTGGCCGTACCCTCAACGATGCCTTCATCATCCTGGATGAAGCCCAGAACACCACCGATATGCAGTTGAAAATGTTCCTGACCCGTTTAGGACCAACTTCCAAGTGCATCATCACCGGCGATATGTCGCAGGTGGACCTCCCGCCTAAGCAACGCTCGGGCTTGGTTCGGGGCTTGCACATCCTGAAGGATATCGAGGGCATTGGTATCATACACCTCTCAGCGGAGGATGTGGTCCGTCACCGCTTGGTGAAAGAAGTGGTAAAAGCTTACGACCGCGACGATGCCCGTCGATTGGCCGAAGGCGAAGGCGATGAACATAACCGTAAACCACGCGAGCCAAAACAGTAACATGCCGCAGTCGCCAAACCCGCGTTTACCTAAAATTGCTGTGCTGGGTGCTGGGCACCTCGGGCGCATACACATGAGCTGTGTACAACAGTCGGATGCGCTCGAGCTGCTTGGTTATTTCGATCCCAACCCCGAACAGTGCGCCAAAGCCCAAGAGAAAACAGGGTTAAGGCCCTTCGATAGCGTGGAAGCCCTGCTTGCCGCTTGCGATATTGTGGACATCGTAGCCACCACGGCCTCGCACTACGAGCTTTGCAAACTAGCCATTGAAGCGGGCAAGCCTTTTTTCGTGGAAAAACCACTTTGCGCCACCGTGGAGCAAGCCCGCGAGATTCAGGCCCTGGCGCAAGCCAAGGGCATTCCCGGTGCGGTTGGCCATGTGGAGCGGTTCAATCCTGCCTTAGTGTCGTTGGGCGATATTCAGATACAGCCCATGTTCGTGGAGGCGCACCGCTTGGCAACCTTCAACCCGCGGGGTAATGATGTATCGGTGGTCCTCGACCTAATGATACACGACATTGACGTTTTGCTGTCCTTGGTTAAATCCGACATTGTATCGGTGCAAGCCAATGGCGTGGCCGTGGTTAACCCAGATGCCGATATTGCCAATGCCCGCATCGAGTTCGCGAACGGCTGTGTGGCCAACCTCACCGCCAGCCGCATCTCGATGAAAGACATGCGTAAAATGCGCATATTCCAGCCCGATGCCTATATCAGCATGGATTTCATGGAGCGTAAATCGGAGGTGGTTCGGCTTTACGATCAACCCGATGCCAGCGCCCTGAACCTCATGCCGCTTGAATTGCCCACAGGTACGCGGTACATCAGCCTTGATATACCTAGTCCGCCCGTGCTCAACGCCATACAAACCGAGTTGGAGCATTTTGTGGCCAACGTTTACGGCGCACAAAAAACAAGCGTCAGCCTTTGGGATGGCCTACAAGCTATGGAGCTAGCCGAAAAAATTCAGGCAGATATTGCCCGGCGTCTTATAGTTGGTCGTTTGTAGTTAATTGTAAATAGATTTTGGGCGCGTCGGCGCTGTGCGCCGTCGGTCCCCTCCGTGCTCACTATTCGTTCGGTGCTTCGCACCTGCGCCTTGCAGGCGCAGCACTACGGGCACCTCGCGCTGAGGCAGCCGTTCCACATCGCTGGAGCGAATAGTGTTCGGTTTGAGCTGAGCTTCAAAATACGGTATTCCCCGTAGTGCCTACTGCCAGCAAAAGCTTGAACTTGCATCAAAATACCAAACAATGATGCGTAAACTTCTTTTAATCGCCTTAACGGCACTTTGCTTAAACAGCTATGCCCAAGAACCCATGGTTGCATACCGCGTAGAGGGTATTTGGCATTACTTCAACACCGATGGCAAACCCATGTGGCAGCCCTACATGGACGTTGCTGGCTTCCCCGCGGGTTGGATCAACGGTCTACTCCTAGCTAGTGAGATTCAAATTGGAACCACTGAAAGCGGCGAACCAGAACTACTCCACAAACGAGTTTTGTACAACAAGAAAGGAGAAGTGGTATTCGACCCTAAGCTCAAAGGCAGCTACGACATGTACCTGTCCATTGATAAAGCAGGCTTTATCCCAATCCGTTCTTACGAGGAGGACATCCTGTATATCTTCGATAAAACGGGCAAAATTGCCTTCCAGTGCCCTGGCACAGATGCTGGTTACCTCAACGACGGTGTTGTATTTTACCCCAAAGTGCCCAATCCAGATGGTTATTCCGAGCCAACTACTTTTGTTTTGTACGACATTGCGGCCAAAAAAGCACTCAATGAAGTTATCTGTTCCGGTTTTATAGGCAGCTTCGAATCGAGCGTGGTTTTGCCGTATAATGATGAAGCCCTTCATGGAATCGTAAACCGCAAAGGGCAACTGGTACAAGACATCAAGTGGGACGCTGACGATTTTGGCTACGATGAGGCCAACCAACTGAGTGGCTATGCTTATTTGAAAGACCCCTCAAGCGAAAAAATGAGCTTGTTCAACCAGAAAGGTGAAGCCATTGTAAAGGACTTTTACAGCGTTATAGTGCTGAAAAATGGTTACTTCGGTGTCAATACCAACCCTGAAGCTAGCGAGGTAATGTGGTACACGCTGAAAGACGGTAAAGCTACCGCCATGCCCAACAGTGAGTCGGTAAGCGGTTATGGCACCCAAGATGGTGTTTACCCCTTCCTGAATGATGATTTTAACCTTGAACTCCGCGATCCAAGCCATAAAAAATTAGTTGGTTTCGATTACCATGGCGATTACTACAGCCTGCCACATTACTTCTGGATCGACCTTTCGCCCGGTAAAGGCGACGACATTGAGTTCAGCATTTTCGACAACAAGGGCAAAGTGGTTAGCAAGCTCAAAGCTGGCGAAGTGATTGAACAAATTAATGGCATGATGTTGTTCAGCCAAAACGGTAAATGGGGCTTGGCCGCCGAGAGTGGCAAAGTACTCATCCCTGCCGTGATAGAAACTGAATTGGACAATATCATCGTTTACGACGACTTCCTAGAGTACAGCTTTGAAAACGCCGAGGGCGACATCGAGTTTGTGTACTACAATTTCAAAGGCCTAAAAGTCATGAGTACTTCGCCTGGCAAAGATGGCTGGGACTACCTATTGCAGCAAATAAAACACCCACGTTTTTATGTGAGTTATTGATTGGACGATAAATTTACCCCAAGGCTTGGAGTATGTTTGGATTTTGGGTTTCGAGGGAAAAACGAGCTATTTTTTTGATGAGATTGCTTTAAAAAATGGGCGCATAGTGGGGCTACTTAACTATTTTTTAAAGCAAAAATCATCCGAAAAGAGCTATTTTTCGCCGGAAGCTAAAGTCCAAACATACTCTTAGTAAGCACAAATGTTTTTTACCTTTGTGGTTCCAAACCTTTCTCTATGTACATAAAACGCAACTACGGCTTTTTCATGACCTTCAACTGGTCGAAAAAGCCCTTTTTTATCGGGCTGGCTGGCTCGGCTATCGTAACCTCGATTTACTATTTTGGGCACATCGACCTCTCCTTCCCTTGGCAGCCGCTTAGCCTTTTGGGTATTGCCGTGGCCTTTTACCTCGGTTTCAAGAATAACAGTTCCTACGATCGTACCTGGGAAGCCCGCAAAATATGGGGCGGTATCGTCAATAGCAGCCGCAGCCTCGGTGCCATGGTAGTGGCTTTTATGCAACACCCCGACCAAGAACGGCTACAACTAGAACAACGCAAAATCATTTATCGGCACATTGCATGGTTAACGGCACTGCGCTTCCAACTCAGGCTGGTTCGTGAGTGGGAGCACAAAGAAGACCGGGTTAAAGGACTTTACTTGCCTACCATTTGCGAGGCATACTACGATAAACTCGACGATGAGTTGATGAACCTGATCGATGACAAAGAATTTGCCAGCTACAAGTCGAAGGCCAATATGGCCGCCCAGCTTTTAGCCACCCAATCCGTTGAATTACAACGCCTTAAAGATGAAGGTTTCTTCGAGGATTTCCGTCATATGGAGTTCCATCGCATCATAACCGCTTTGTACGATAACCAAGGTGCGAGCGAGCGTATCAAGAATTTCCCTTTCCCAAGGCAGTACGCCTCTACGGCCTTGTGGACCACCCTCGTGTTCTGTATCCTCATGCCTTTTGGCTTGCTCGATACCCTCAAAGGCCTCGGCGACCCACTGCTGGTTTGGTTTACCGTGCCATCCACGGCGCTCATCACTTGGGTGTTTTTCCTGATGGAAAAAATTGGCGACTACTCCGAAAACCCCTTCGAGGGCACTTACAATGATGTTCCAATAAGCTCCATTTCCCGCGGCATTGAAATCGATCTCCGCGAGATGATTAACGATAGCTACATCCCGCCGGCCATACAAGCCAATCACGGTTTTTTGATGTAGATTATTTTTTTTGGGCGCTCCCCCAATACAAAAGGCAGGTTGAAAAACCTGCCTTTTGTATTGGGGGCGGTGTTTTCCGCGCTCGCTGTCCGCTCGGTGCCTACGGCACTGGCCGCTGCGCGGCCACGCTCCATCCACCTAGCGCATTTTACTGCGGTGCATGTGGTGCCAAGCGCACCACCAAGCCATCGATACTGTCATGCATTTTGATTTGACAGCCCAGCCTACTTTTCACAGGATCCACGAAAAAGGCTTGGTCGAGCATGGCTTCTTCATCCTCGCTC
This sequence comes from uncultured Saprospiraceae bacterium, assembly GCA_964508975.1. Taxonomy (GTDB): domain Bacteria; phylum Bacteroidota; class Bacteroidia; order Chitinophagales; family Saprospiraceae; genus CAZDVQ01. Next base: position 5,090 of record CAZDVQ010000029.1, on the reverse strand, counting down.
ATCTCGTGGAGCGGGGTGTCAGATTCAACATATACCTGGCAGCTAGCGCATAAAGCCATACCGCCACAAGTGCCTTCAACGGGCAAATCGTTTCCTTTGCATACTTCCATGAGGTTTAAACCCATGTCGGTAGGCACTTCAAACTCGTGATTTACACCTTCACGATCAATTACAGTTATTTTGATGTCCATCAGATAGCGTTGATAGTTGGTAGTTGATAGTTGGTAGTCACTTTGAACTATAAACTATCAACTATTAACTCATTTAGAATCCTTCCACGCCTTGTACCGTAGTGTATTTCAGCGTGAGTTTCTTATCGGGGTTCATGATTTTATAAGCGGATTGAACCATCAGCGTAGCTTCGTGGAAGCCACAAAGGATGAGTTTCAACTTGCCGGGGTAAGTATTGATGTCGCCAATAGCAAATACGCCGGGCACTTTAGTGCGGTAATCGAAAGTATCTACCACGATGGCGTTATTCTCGATTTCCAAGCCCCAGTCGGCCATTGGGCCCAGTTTAGGAGCTAGGCCAAACAGCGGGATAAAATGATCGGTATCTACGGTGGTACTTTCACCGTTGTTGAAGTTGATGACTACTTTTTCGAGTTTGCCATCGCCTTTTAGGTCAACTACTTCGGCCTCGGTAACGAGTTTAATGCGACCACTTTCGGCCAGGTGCATCACTTTTTCAACCGAGTCAAGAGCACCCCGGAAAGCCGTGCGGCGGTGTATCATCGTAACTTCTGAGGCAACATCTGCGAGGAAGTTGGTCCAGTCAAGTGCGGAGTCGCCACCACCTGAAATAACCACACGTTTATTGCGGTAAAATTCAGGATCCTTGATGATATACTCCACGCCACGGTCTTCATACTCGGTGATGTTGGCAATAGGTGGTTTACGAGGTTCAAAAACACCTAGTCCACCAGCGATGGCTACCACGGGTGCCAAGTGCTCAGTGCCTTTGTTGGTGGTTACTTTCCAGCGGCCGTCAGCTTGTTTCTCAAGGCTTTGCGCGGTTTCGCCCAGGGTAAAACCTGGCTTGAACGGCTCGGCTTGCTTCATGAGGTTGTCAACCAGCTCGCCAGCCAACACCGTAGGGTAACCAGGAATATCGTAAATCGGTTTTTTAGGATAAATCTCGGTCAACTGGCCACCGGGCTGCGGCAGCGAGTCGATCAAGTGGCAGCGCAATTTAACCAAGCCTGCTTCAAATACAGCGAACAAGGCCGTTGGGCCCGCTCCGATGAGGATGATATCAGTTTCTATCATGATTGTACTTATTACAGGACAAAGTTAGGCCTTGCAAAGATGTTGGTATGTGCAAAAAATCACACTTCTGAACAATGAACAATGAATTAGGAGTTATGAACTTTAAACGAGTTTGCCTTTGCGTTAGCTGGCCGGAGGGCGCGGCGCAAGCCGCGGTGCGTAGCACGGAGCGAACCACGAAGTGCACCGCAAAGGAGCAAAGCGACTGCGCGAACAGCGAACCCCGGAGGACAGCGACCCCGAAGGGGGAACGCCCAAATTAATGTGCTGATTTTTTGATGTGCTAATGTGCTGATGCACCTCGCCCAACCAAAATTTCAACAACTCTTAACTTCTAACTCATAACTCTTAACTCAACTAAGCGTATTCCGAGGTTGGGATACAAGTGCACACCAAATTACGGTCGCCATGCGTGTTGTTGACACGGGCCACTGCGGGCCAGAACTTGTGCGCGTACACGAAAGGCAAGGGCCAAGCAGCTTTAGCGCGGCTGTAAGGGTGCGTCCAAGTATCGTTGGTAATTTCGTGGATGGGGTGTGGCGCATTTTTCAGCACGTTGTCGTGTGCATCAACCGCACCGCTCAGTACCTCCTCGATTTCTTGGCGGATAGACAAGAGGGCCTCGCAGAAGCGATCCAACTCGGCCTTGTCCTCGCTCTCGGTCGGTTCAATCATGATGGTACCTGGTACCGGGAACGACAAGGTAGGTGCGTGGAAACCGTAGTCGATGAGGCGTTTCGCCACGTCCTCAGCTTCGATACCAGCCTTTTTATAATCGCGGAGGTCGATAATCAACTCGTGTGCCACACGGCCCATAGCACCACTGTACAAGGTTTTGTACGCCTTTTCCAAGCGCGACTTGATGTAGTTGGCGTTGAAAATAGCGTAAATCGTGGCATCGGTCAAGCCTACTGGGCCTAACATGCGGATGTAGCCGTAAGAAATCAAGAGGATGCTAGCCGATCCCCAAGGTGTAGCCGAAACGGCACGGATATGTTGCTCGCCACCCGTTTGGGCCAACACGTGGCCCGGGAGGTAAGGCGCCAACTTGTTGTTGACACAGATTGGGCCCATGCCAGGACCACCACCACCGTGCGGGATTGCAAAGGTTTTGTGGAGGTTGAGGTGACAAACATCAGCACCGATGGCTGCTGGACTGGTAAGACCAACTTGAGCGTTCATGTTGGCGCCATCCATGTAAACCAAACCGCCGTTTTGGTGCGTGATATCGCAAATATCTTTGATAGCAGCTTCAAAAACACCGTGTGTTGAAGGGTAAGTTACCATCAAGCAAGAGAGGTTTGCAGCGTGTAGCTCTGCTTTCTCGCGAAGGTCGGCTACATCGATATTACCGTTCTCGTCGCACTTGGTCACGATAACCTTCATGCCCGCCATTACAGCCGAGGCAGGGTTGGTGCCGTGTGCCGAAGATGGAATGAGCGCGATATTACGGTGTTGCTCGCCGCGGGCCATGTGGTAGGCACGGATAGTAAGCAAGCCGGTGTATTCGCCTTGCGCACCAGAGTTAGGCTGAAGCGAACAAGCATCGAAGCCTGTTACGCGGCAGAGCCATTGCTCTAGCTCGTTGAAAATCTGGTAGTAACCTTGCACTTGATCTGAAGGGACAAAAGGGTGGATAGCACCAAACTCGGGCCACGACACGGGAATCATTTCAGAGGTAGCGTTCAGTTTCATGGTACAGCTGCCCAATGAAATCATAGAGTGCGCCAGCGAAAGGTCTTTCGACTCCAAACGCTTGATATAACGCAACATTTGGCTTTCAGAGTGGTGCTTGTTGAACACATCATGCGTGAGGTAATCCATTTCGCGGTATAGGTTGCTCGGGATGTTGAGCTGGGCAGGCGATGGATTAAGTTGTGCCGTTTGGTTTTTAGCCGAGGCGAATGCCGTGATAATGTCGGTCAAATCCTGGTCGGTAACGGTTTCATCAAACGCGATGTTGATGAGTTGCTCGTTCACGTAGCGGAAATTGATGCCAAGTTGCTCCGCTTTGCTGCGGATGGCTTGTGTCTCGGCAGCGCCGCTGGTTTGCACCTGGATGGTATCGAAAAAGTCGTTGAAGCTCAAGCTAAAACCAGCGGCCTTGATACCGGCAGCGGCACGACAAGCTTGTTTGTGGGTAAACAAGGCGATGTCGCGGATACCTTTAGGGCCGTGGTACACTGCGTACATGCTGGCCATGATAGCCAAGAGCGCTTGCGCCGTACAGATATTCGAGGTGGCTTTATCGCGCTTGATGTGTTGTTCGCGCGTTTGTAGCGCCATGCGCAAGGCTGGGTTCCCGAAACGGTCGATAGACACACCGATGATACGACCTGGTGCTTGGCGGATATATTCCTCATGGGTAGCAAAGAAAGCAGCGTGTGGGCCACCAAAGCCCATCGGTACACCAAAGCGCTGGGTATTACCCACCACTACATCGGCACCCCATTGGCCAGGTGCGGTTAAAAGCGCAAGGCTGAGCAGGTCAGCAGCTACAACCACGAAAACGTCGTTGGCTTTAGCCTTGGCCACGAGTTCGCTGTAATCGCGTGCTTGACCGTGTTGGCCGGGGTATTGCAAGAGGATACCGAACACATCGTCGGTAAAGTTAAAATCGTCGGCGGCTTGAACATCCACATGGATACCGAGGGGTTCCGCACGGGTGATAAGTACATCGATGGTTTGTGGGAACACATCGTTGGCCACGAGGAAGCGGTTGCGTTCTTGGCCTGCTTTAGATTTGATGGCATGACCCATGTTCATGGCCTCGGCGGCGGCGGTGGCTTCATCGAGCAGCGATGCATTGGCCACAGGCAAGCCGGTAAGGTCGGTAACCATGGTTTGGAAATTGAGCAAAGCCTCTAGGCGTCCTTGGGCAATTTCTGCTTGGTAAGGCGTGTACTGGGTGTACCAACCTGGGTTTTCGAAAATATTGCGGAGGATAACGCCAGGCGTATGCGTACCGTAGTAGCCTAAACCGATATACGAGCGGAACACTTTATTCTTAGCGGCAACTTGCTTGAGGGCACGGAGGTATTCCTGCTCGGTCAATGCCGCAGGGATGCCTGATAGCGCTGGTGTGCGGATATTATCGGGAACGGTTTGGTAAATCAGTTCGTCGAGTGAAGCCACACCGATAGCCTGGAGCATATCTTGAATTTCTTGGGCGTTAGGGCCAAGGTGACGGTCGGAAAACTTATCAGGATGCGTTGCCATGTAAAGCTTAGAATAAATGGTTTAGGAATCAGATGAAGGTGCTTAAGGGCTACCCTGCTACACCGCGCCGCAAAGGTACGTTTCTTTTAGGAAAAAAAGGCACGGCAGTCTGGAATTGTAATTAAGGATAGTTGTGCATAATAACCCGCGAAATAGGAATTAGTTGAGTAGGGCTGAAAGCTTATTTAAGGTACAAATACACATCAAAAAGTACAGCGGAAAACAATCAATAATTCAAGCCAAAGGCCCAAAGTGGGATGACATTGGTATGCCCGAACTCGATGTCATCTTTTTAAAATTGCACAACAAGATGAGCAATTTTTCTAAAAAATGCTCTACGAGAAGTGCATGATTTGGGCACCCCGCCGCCTTTACAGGCGTCGGCGCTACGCTACGCAGCTCGCTGCCGCTCGGCCCGCGTTGCGGTCTGGCCCTGCGGGCCACTGCTTCGCATCGCTGGTGCACCCCCAGCGGCCAGGATTGATTGGTTCTGGGTATAATGTACACAGCATTATTTTTTACCACCCCGTCTGCTGCGCTCCACGCTTTGCGTTCCGCTTGCATCCACCCCTCCTTTGCATGGCTACGATTAGGACACATTT
>CAZDVQ010000028.1:0-55651 GCA_964508975.1 uncultured Saprospiraceae bacterium | reverse complement strand
ATACCATCACCCACCATGGCAGTAGGCGCGTTGGCGCTCCAATCCGCTATTTTAGCTAGCTTTTCCTGCGGTAATTGCTCGCCATAATACTGCGGTATACCCAATTGTGTAGCTAGTGCGGCCACTTTGGCCTGTTTGTCACCGCTCAGTAATATCGTTTCAATACCTTGCGCTTGCAGGGCTTTAATTATTTCTTGGGCTTGCGGTTTCAGCTGGTCGTTAAGTTCAAAGCTGGCTACCAGTGTTTGACTGCCGTCAGGCTCGTCAAAGCTGAGATAAGCGGCATGCTCGGTTTGTATGTCGGACTGTTTTAAAGTGCGCCATGAGCCGAGGGTCCAACGCCGACCTTGTGCATCGGTACCTTGTATGCCTTGGCCTTTGGTTTCTACAATATCTTGCAATACAGCGGCTTGTGTCCCTTTGTAATAAGCCACAAAGGCCTTGGCCATCGGGTGCGATGAGCGTTGCTCCAAGGCTAATACTACGGGATCAAAATCAATGTCTTGATATCGGTGTACCTTCGATATTTCAAAAATACCATTGGTCAATGTGCCGGTTTTATCAAAGACAATGTTTTTGATATGGGCAAATTGCTCTAGGGTTTGTCCGCCACGTAATAAAATACCTTGTTTCGCCACTCGGCCAACACCCACTACTACTGCAGTGGGCGTTGCTAGGCCCATGGCGCAAGGACAAGAAATCACCAAAACGGCGATAGCCCGCAGCAAAGCACTCTGAAAACTAATATCGAACAGGAAATACGCTCCCAAGAATGTCAATAAAGCAATTCCAACCACTACAGGAACAAATACAGCAGCAATTTTATCGGCTAGGCGTTCAATGTTGGGCTTTTCACTTTGGGCCAGCTTCACCATGTTGATGATATGACTCAGCAGCGATTGTTGTTCGGTGGCCGTTACCTTTACTTTTAAGTTGCCTTGTACCAAAACGCTACCGCCTAAAACCTTGTTATTCAGTACTTTTTCTTGCGGCAAGGCCTCACCCGTAAGTAATGATTCATTGACTTGGCCTTGGCCTTGCAGTACTTCGCCATCGGTGGCAAAGGCATCGCCTTCATTCACGATGAGGATATCGCCGCGTTTCAAATCTTTGGCGGGGAGGGTTTCAAACGACTCGCCATCTGGACCTAAAACCAGGCGTTTGGCCATTTCGGGCTTGAGTTTTCCCAGTTCTTTCAGGGCGTTGGTGGTCTGGTTTACCGAGCGTTCCTCCATCAAATTACCGGCAAAAACCAAGGTCATGATGGTCACGGCCGTTTCGTAAAACAGGTAATCGTGGTTATCAATAATCGTCCCGTAAAGGCTATACACAAAGGCAGCAAATGACCCGATGATAATGAGCACATCCATGTTGGGCACACCGCTTTTGAGCGAGTAAAACGCACTTTGGCCAAAATGCCAAAAGCCCACAATCAAGGCTGGGGCTGCAATGGCAAGTTGTAGCCAGCCATTATGGTTCCAGGGCAAATCAATACCCAGGGGCATGAGTAAATGACCTAGTAGCAAGGGTACTGCAAACAGAGCCGAGAACCACATTTTGCGGCTAATGGTCCAAAAACTTTTAGGGCTGTTGGCCCCCATCACTTGAAAGCCCAGTTTCTCAATGCCTGACTTAACTTCTTCTATATCAATATCTTGTGTGTTTGTATAGCGTACTTCTTTGCTTACAAAATCCACGTACACATCCTCAAGGCCTTTTTTTTCAAGCATCCTGCTAACGGAGCGTGCACAATTGGTGCAAGTCATGCCTTCTACAATCAGCTCGGTTTGTTTGCTCATAGCGTTTTCACTTAAATCTTCGTGCAGCTTCAAAGCTACAGCTAATTGACTAAATCAGCGTAAACATCCGCTAATCATTTCCTCATTATATCAATGATTCATTTCATCATTTGTTCATTTTGGGGCCTCCCCTCGCGTTGCTCGTGGCGCTACGCTTCGGGTTCGCTATTCGTGCAGTCGCTTTGCTCCTTTACGGTGCCCTTCGGGGTTCGCTCATACCTTGGGGCTTCGCCCCTTTGGTACGGCCTACGGCCGCCCTCCGCATCGCTAGGCCGGCTTGTTTACTGGGGTGCCTTGATCTATAATGGTAAACTTAGATAATTTTGAAATGAAATAACTTAAATCAAAATATTTTATCATAATGTTCATCTGCCTTTGAAGTAGACTGTTCTATATATTTACAATATGCATCCATGAAAAAATCTTTAAATGTGTGCTGGGTTTCACTACCTTTATAGAAATACTTAGATTTAATGTAATTCGCTATTTTCTTAATTTTACCCATCTCATTTTCTTTAGTAGCAATTGCCAATAAAAGTAGGAGGGCTTCATATTCATTTCGTTCTATGCTTGCTATATGTAAGGTGTTTCTCTGCAAAATATGATTAATTATGCTTTCTGCCTCTTTGCTATTTCCCAAATGATAGTATGAAATAGCAGTATTCAACAATACTAAATGATCTTGTTCGTCAAAAGTATTTTCGAGTAAACATACCTCACAATTAGCCATAATTAATGAAATGATTGCATGCTTTTTTTCGGTATTATTATTCAATAAAATTTCTTGACACAAGGGACAGCAGTAATTATTCTTGTTTAGGAATTCTAAGGCTTCTCGTCTATTTTGCTTACTAAACAAATTCTTTTCAAAGTTGAATTTTGAAACCACTTCCAGAAGTTTAGAATATTTATTGGTATAAGTTGGGAATATATTATCCTTCAAACTATTCAAGAATTTATCTAAATCCTTGTGGTTCAACAGCTGATTACTAATTAATAAAAGCTGGTATCTAGGGTACTTCCCAAGTGTGCTTAATTGTTCGACAGACTGCCTTTCGCCTTTGTAACTTCTATATAAGCTATGTTCTAGTTTATACAAAGTGTTTATCATAGAGGTAGTATCGTCGTGCCCGAAATCCATTGAAAGTGCCATCTCGCTGTGTAAATAGGCCGGACGGTAATATTCTAAAATTCTTTGGCAAAGGTATCGCATCTCCTCTGACAAATCACCTTCCTTATATACTATATCTAGGCATGGAGAATGCTTAGATTGCTTGCCAGAAGCTATGAATTTCTTCCCATTTAAAAAAGATAGAGCTGCTTTTGGTTTATCAATCTCAATTAACCTTATTCCTGCTATCATTTTTTTGATATCAGTATCTAGTTTAAATTGATATAACTCAGCCAGGTCTTTATATTGAACAACAGCCATCTTAAAAAAAGAATCATCACTCACTAGTGCCGAACCTTTAAACATTGTACTTTCTTGTGAAGAGAATGCAATTTCAACATTATCGTCTTCGTCAATTGAATAGTTAAATACAGCCTTTTGTGTAAAATCCGTAGTAAAATCAGGTTTAGTATTATAAAGATTGATACACCCCATAAACGTGAGTACACTAAAGGCCAGAAGAATGACTTGGAATAAAGAGGATTTCATATTATTTTATTTGTTTGGGAATTCTCTTTTTTTTTAATTCACATAAGTGTCCTGAGCCTTGAATCGTTTGTTGATTTTTAAGGGTTGTCACTTAGTCTTGAGCAATAATACTACTTTTTAGCGTAGCTACAGCTTTGTTTTAAATGATTAATAACAATATTAAGTATGTTTTTTTTGATCACAACTTACAACTTACAACTCACAACTCACATCTTACAACTCACATCTCACTATTCTTCTTTAAATGGATGGCGAGGTGTCCAGTTATCGACAGGCGTAAGGCGTTTGAAAACAGCGGGCATAAAGTTGTTAATCAAAGGGTTGTGGTGTTTGAGGTAAAAATACAAATCAACGGGCGTAGCGCCAACGGAGCTTTTGATTTCCATGGCTGTGCGCGAGAAGTTGATATATTTATAGGCGCCTTCAATGCCCATTTTGACCATTTCCAACAAAATACGTAGGTATAATTGATGGCTGGTGTTGTAGCTATAATCTAAACCTAGAAAGTGGGCGTCCAGTTCTGGGCCGTTATTCACCACTGTATAAAAGGCAATGGCTTGTCCTTTATCTTCTATCAAAAACACACGGTAATCGTTGCCGAACTGCGTTTTGAGTGCTACGAAGTAATCAGGATTCAAGTCGAAAGAGCTGAAATCAATCTTTTCGCGTACGTTACGGTATAGCTTGTACATGATATCCTTGTACAGTTTTACCCCATCGAGGTCGAGTTCTTTGTAGTTGAACTCTGCCGATTTTTTCACGGCACGGCGGGCACGCATGCGGTATTTTGAGCCAAGCGCCATGAGGTAATCTTCATAGCTGTTCCATGACTCGGGCAAGTCCATGCGCATGCAAGGCTGTGCGCTGAATGGGTGGAAACCCACAGGTTTTAGGTTAACCGTACACTGCAAGTGTTCATCGCCACAAAAGTCTTTCACAAAGGATACCGCACAGTTGATACCTTCTTTTTGCAAGGTCTGGCGCATGAGTTTCATGCCGTGGTGCATGTATTCAAAGCGTTTATTGCTGTCGACGCTTGGCTTGAACACAAACCCGTGTGCTCCGCTGAGCAGCAAGTTGCCGCAGACGAGCGCATTAAAACGCACCAGTTTTTTCAGCTGGCGCTTGGTCCAGCTTTCTTTGCTGGGGTTTTCGGTATCTAAAGACTGTTCGGCGTTGAAAGGCATAATCTGGAAGTACAGTGCCCCAATCAGTTCATCGTTTTCTTTGATGAGCATGTAGCGCCAATCCAAGCCTTGAGGTGGAGCGGCTTCTACTGTTTTTAAATAGGCTGTACTGCTAAAAATATGACCAACCTGACTGAGTGTATCCCATTGATACGCAATATCATCGATGCTCCTGTAGCTTTCAAAGGAGAGTCCTGCTATGCTGGCCTCTACCGTGTCTTGACAAGGCTTGTACTGGCGTATAGCCCTGGTTAAACACATGCTGGAAGAGGTTGAAGAAGCGTTGGTCATGGGTAGAGTTGTAAGGTTAGGCTGCGTTAGCTGGCCGGAGGGCAGCCGCGCAGCGGCTGGTGCGCAGCACGGAGCAACGCGAACCCCGGAGGACAGCGGCGGCCGAAGGCCGCAACGCCCAAAAAAAGCAAAACAATTACACTCAACAATCATACCAGCAACATGGTTCTGTCATATCGCAGATTTAACGAATGATTCTTATCTTCGCGGGCTAATGCAACAAACAGAATATTCAAAATGGACCAATCTGATCCGGGCTGGGCGCATTGCTTACCCCGAGGCTTGGACATTGCAACAACAATTGCTGGAAAAGGTCATATCGCGCAAGCTTGACAACCGCGACGCGCTAAAGGCTGGCCTGCTGCCTAAGCCCGTGGAGCACTATTTTATGCTTTGCGAGCACCCGCATGTGTACACCTTGGGCCGCAATGGCTCGGAGGATAACCTTTTGTTGGATGAGGCTGGTTTACAAGCAGTTGAGGCTACTTTTTACAAGATAAATCGCGGTGGCGACATTACGTATCACGGCATTGGCCAGGTGGTGGGTTACCCCATTTTTGACCTAGATGATATTTTCACGGATATTGCCAAATTTGTGCGTTACGTGGAGGAAGCCGGTATCAGGGTTTGTGCCCAATACGGCATTGAGGCGGGTAGGGTAGTAGGTCAATCGGGCGTTTGGCTTGATCCAGATGGGCCTAAAGCCCGCAAAATAATGGCCATTGGCATCCATTTGAGCCGCTGGGTAACCATGCACGGTTTTGCGTTTAACGTGAACACAAACTTGGATTACTTCAAGAATATCGTACCTTGTGGCATTCCGGATAAAGGCGTGACCTCTTTACAAGCCGAATTAGGCCATGCAGTTCCCCTGCAAGAAGTAGAAGAAGCCCTGATGTTTCATTATCGGGAAATATTTGGACTGTCTTATCAAAACATTGATATTAAGCAATTTACGCGTAATTTATAAAACATGACACCTTTTGACGACGAGCTAGAACAAAGCCCTTACGAGGCCGAACTAGACGAACAAGACGACGAGGAAGTAGAGGGCACCGAGTCGGACCTTTTTGAACATTACAGGTATAACGTCGACAAAGGCCAAGAGTCGATGCGGATTGACCTTTTCATCATGATTCGCATGGAGAAAGCCACCCGCAATAAGGTGCAAAACGCAATTAAAGATGGCTTTATCAAGGTAAACGGCCAAGCAGTCAAGTCGAATTACAAGATTAAACCTAAAGATATCATCACGGTGGAGTGGACCAAACCACGGGCGGAGTATGAGCTCATCCCCGAGGATTTGCCCCTTGAAATCGTGCACGAGGACGAGCACGTGATGATTGTCAATAAAGCGGCTGGCATGGTGGCGCATCCATCGTACGGGCACTATACGGGCACTTTGGCTAACGCATTAGCTTACAAGTTTCAACAAATGCCCTTGCTGGATAAGGAGCACCCCGACCGGCCAGGCTTGGTACACCGTATTGATAAAAATACCACGGGTCTGCTAGTTGTAGCCAAAACGGATGTGGCGATGCAGGCCTTGGCCAAGCAGTTTTTTGACCACAGTATCAATCGCCGTTATGTAGCGCTGGTATGGGGCGATTTACCTGAAGAAGAAGGTACTATCCGTGGAAATATTACCCGACATCCAACTTTGCGGAAAATCCGCACCGTAACCGACAATCCCAATGAAGGCAAGCACGCCGTAACCCATTACACGGTGCTGAAGCGTTACGGCTATGTGACCCTGGTGGAATGTAGGCTTGAAACAGGGCGTACACACCAAATTCGGGTGCATTTTAAACATATTGGTCACCCCTTGTTCAACGACTTTGAATACGGCGGCGAGCGTATTGCTTATGGAACCGTTTTTACCAAGTATAAAGAGTTTATATTCAACTGTTTCGAGGTGATGCCATACCATGCACTACATGCCCGGTTATTAGGTTTTGTGCATCCTGGCACGGGTGAATATACCGAGTTTCATGCGCCGCTACCCGATAATTTCAACGAGTTAATCAGTCGCTGGGAACGCTACACTGCCGCTAGGAATATTTAAGTAAGTCCTGATACACGGCATCAAGTTGTTGCCCGATGGCGTTTATGCCGTAGCGGGCCAGTATCTCCTGCGATATTTCCGCAGCAGGATAGTCGTGGTATGTGCCCAACATGGTTTGGATGGCCTGGGCTAGGGCTGTTTCATCGCCCACGTTAATCAGTAAGCCATTTTGAGGCGTTACAAAGCTTTCGGGGCCACCACAACGCGTGCTGATGACAGGCTTGCCTAAGCTAATGGCCTCAATAAGCGTTACCGAGAACGACTCGGCGTTGGAAAAACAAATGTAAAAGGCGCTGGCTTGCATGATGGCCAATATCTGTTCGTTGGGCAATGTGCCCAAGAAAACGATCTGAGCCCGCAGCGGGTGGTGCTCGATACTGGCCTCAATGGCCGCCCTGTCCGCATGATCGCCAGCAACAAGTAATACCAAATCGCGATGATTGGGCGCTAGGTTCAAGAAGGTTCGGATTAAACCTGATGCATTTTTCTGGACATCATCTAGGCCAACGGTGAATAGGTAGGTTTTATCGGTTTCCAGTTCGATTGGACATTGCAGTGGCCCTTGTTGCGGCGTCAAAACATTAGCCACTACCTCGATGCGCAAGGTAGGGTTAATATGAAGCAAGGCTTGTTTCAAGGCATTTGACACTGCCAAAATCATCTTGGGCCGGGGCAGCAGGAATTTGATTAGGTTTTGCTTGAAGAAGCCGAGTTGCTGGTATAAATCCATTTGGTAGCCGGTCCAGTGTTCGTGGACAATCCAAGGTTTTCGACCCGCTAAAAGACTGATATACCAGGCCATAAGCGCTCCCCGCGGGAAGATGTTCCCGTGGATAATATCTGGCTGGCCCGCGGTTTTTGCATAAGCCTTATATGCCTTGCGCAAAGCCAGCAGCAAACGCAACATATTGATAAAAACACCCACCAATGGCCAATTTGACTTGGGGAAGTAGCATTTCCATTGCTGCACACCAAAACTATCGGTGCTGTACTCGAGGTCGTACTGGGAGATATGAGGGTCGCCAGCGGCATGTAACACGCCAACTTGATGGTGTAAAGCGGCTGCCTGAGCATGTTTTTGCACAAAAATGCCGTTCATGAGCCTGAACCGGTCGGGATACCAATCAGAGACGAACAGTATTTTGTATGTTTGTGCTTTCATCCTGCAAATGTAAGCATTGAAACCCTTGTTGCGCGCCATATCGCTGTTTATTTACCAACTCGCCTTACAGCTTTACGCTTTGGCTATTCGGCTGGTGGCACCCTTTAATCCGAAGGCCAAGGCTTGGCTACATGGCAGGGTAGGGCAGTGGCCACTTTTTGATCAAGTGCCCACAAACAAAAAAGTGCTTTGGATGCATTGTGCCTCTTTAGGCGAGTTTGAACAGGGTCGACCCGTATTGGAAGCATACCGTTTGAAATACCCCGAGCATTGTATTGTGCTTAGCTTTTTCTCGCCTTCTGGCTACGAGCGCTGTAAATCATATGCGCAAGCCGATTTGGTATGCTATCTTCCCTTGGACAGCCCTAGTAACGCCCAACGTTTCATTGACGCAGTTCACCCTGACCTGGTGCTCTTTGTAAAGTATGAGTTCTGGTATTTTTACTTGCGCACCTTGCATGAGCGGAGCATTAAAACTTGGCTCATTGCCGCACATTTTAGACCTGGACAGATTTTTTTCAAGTGGTACGGTATTTTGTTCAAAGAGCTATTGACTTGGTTTGACCATATTTACTTGCAATACAATACAAGCTTGCCCTTATTGGAGTTTTTACCTTCCAGCAAAGTTAGCGTGGTTGGCGACCCCAGGGTTGACCGTGTATTGCAGATCAAAGCAGCAGGGAAATCAATCCCTACCTTAGCCAACTGGATCAAGGACTGTCCTTGCGTGTATGTACTCGCGAGCGTGTGGGAAAGCGATTTGCCCGTCATCAAGGCTTTTGTGGAGGAACTGCAGGAGAATGAACGTTGTATCATCGTGCCGCATGAGCCATCCATGGCGCATATTTCGGCTATTCAAGCAATCTTGCCAGCGCAGGCTGCGCTCTGGACACATAATATCGTAGAGATTGACCCAAAAGACCCCTTGTTGATTGTGGACGCGGTTGGCTTGTTGTCAAACCTATACCAATATGCTCATATTGTATACGTGGGCGGTGGTTTTGGCCAAGGGGTGCACAATTTATTGGAGCCGGCCGTATGGTCATTGCCTGTGGTATTTGGCCCAAAGCATCAAAAGTTCCCAGAGGCCACTGCTTTAATACAAGCTGGGGCTGGATTTTGTATTCAAGGCCCTACTGAAATTCCAGCGGTAATTACCAAGCTTAAAATAGAGCAACCCGGGCCCTTGGCAGGTCAATTGATGGAGCGACTCGCCGGTGCAACAAGCTTAATTGTACCTTAGAGTATGTTTGGACTACCTGAAACTAATTGCTTTAACGGGTGTAATTTTACTAACGAGCAGGGTAGGAATCAACAGCACGATAATGGTCAACACAAAGGTACCCAAGTTTATGGCCAATACTTTGAGCCAATTGATATGCACTGGCGCCACGCTCACGTAGTACATGTCCTCAGGCAAAGTGATAAACCCAAAGCTCGATTGTGCGAAACAGAAGCCAAGGCCCAACAAATTACCGAACAACAAACCTAGGCCAACGATATACATGGCTTGGTATAAGAAAATCATTTGGATTGGCCAGTTTGACGCACCAAGGGCTTTCAACAATCCAACCATCCGGGTGCGTTCAATAATCAAGATGAGCAAAGCCGTTATCATATTAATGACTGCCACGATGAGCATGAGCAAGAATATAATACGCTCGTTTACATGCTGTAAGTTAAGCCAGTCAAATATGTTGGGGTAAACCTGCTTTATGGTCCGGGCCATTTGCTCTGGCTCGCAGACATTCTCGTGGATGTAATAGCCCAGCAAGTCAATATCGTTAATGTCTTGTGCAAATACTTCAAAACCAGATACTTGGCTGGGTAGCTCGCGGTTCATGGATTGAAGTGAAGCGGCATCACAGAAGGCGTTACCTTTTAGGGTAGTATTGTTGCTTTCCGAGAAAATACCACAAACCGTGTAGCTTGGCGCCCACTTGGAATCAATATCCATGTAGGCTAAACGGATATTGTCGCCGACGTTGACTTGCAGTTTACTGGCTAGACTAGCACCAATGGCAATCCATTTTTGTGCGCCCGTGCTATCCATATCGTAAGGCATTTTGCCTGAAGTGAGCTGCGGTGCCACGAAAGCATACTCGGTACGGTCAAAACACCCGTGTACCGTAATCCAATCTTGGTCGGTAGCCAAAGGGCCCACGCTTGGCGCAAAGTTTTTCCCAGCTTGGTACTTGGCCGAGCTGATAGAATCTTCCAGCACGTTAATTTCTGGATATAGCTTATAGGGCCTCCAGTTGTTCAAATCCTGTAAAACCCTGATATCACAGAGGGCGTATTGTTTGTCGTACTCTTCCAAGCCTGTTTTGTAAATACCGCAAACGTTGAATTTCTGCTGGCGCTGTTCGCCATTTTGAACAAAATAAACCATCAAGGTACTGGCGGTGTCAAGATTCAAGCGCTTGGCCGTCACTTCCGAGATGATGATATCACGGCGGTAAGCTGCTTTTGAGCGACTCGCAATCGTATCGCCATACACGATAAATTTCTGCACCGTTTGCCAGTCGAAATTATCATCTACACCTTTTAGTATAATACCTTCAATTTGGTCTTTAGTCTTGATAATACCTTCCTTGCTGATGTAAGTCTGCACGTGTTTTACGCCTGCGTTACTTTTGCGCAACACCAGTTTTTCTTGGCCTTCTTGACCTTCATCTACCATTACTTCAAATGGGCCAAGCTCCTCTAAACCAGGGAAATATGTTTGCGCCTTGCTGATGGGCACCACCTCGAAATTCTGGTACGAGTTGTAATGGGTTATCTGCACATGCCCCCAGAAGTCAAAAATCCGCTCGCTGATGCTCGATTTGAAACCATCTACCAGGGCAGAGGCTATGATCATAATGCCTACACCGAGCGCCACAGCCAGCACCGCAAAACGAATGATCAACCGAGAGAAAGTTTTCTTTCCCTGGAAGGCTAATCGGCTGGCTATGAAAAAACTAATCACAATGGTTAATGGTTAATTGTCAATGGTAAATGGTAAATGGTAAATGGTTAATCATTAATATCACTTACTAATTTATTTCTTATGATTTTTTGGAGTATTCAGGGGCGAGGTCTAAGCTTTCGACAGCACTTTTGCTGTTGTCTTCAAAATAGCCGTTATTAACTTGATGAGTTCAACTGCATCTAAATGAATACTTTGAAATTGTTCGTCGGTTAAATAATCTGTTTCTTTAAGCAATTCAATCCAGTAAATAGTTTCATTTATTTCCTTCTGGGCAATGCTCATCTTGTGTTTAAAATCAAGTTTAGATTCCGCATGCTCAGCCTCTCTAACCATTGCACCTACACTGGTCCCACTTCTAAGCAATTGCTTTGATAAGACAAATTCATTTTTTTGCTCTCTCAAAAAAATACATAACCTCACAACTCTTGCAGCAAAAGTAAAACTTTTAACCTTCACAACATTCTCGCCCATACCATTAACCATTTATCATTAACCATTAACAATTAATAAAATATTTCCGCCATCATACAACGCACCGAGCCGCCACCGTAGGTTTCGATAGTCGGGATAGCGGCAACAAGTATTTCAGAGTGGAATTCAATGGTATCAATTTGTTCTGGACTGAGCGATTGGTAGGCCGTTTCCGACATGACCAGGATGGCTTTGCCTTGCTCGCCACGTACCTGCAGCATGTTGCCGGCAAACTTGTTCATTTGCTCAAAGCTAATGGTAATAATAGTTTTGCCGCTTTCTTCCAGGTAATCGGTCAGGATGGCGCGGTCGCGTATGTTGCGCACGGCATCGAGGCAAATCACCACGAAATCCTCGCCAAGGGCCATCATCACGTTGGTATGGTAAATGTCGTGGCCATTGCCGTCGGCGGCGTGGAAAGCACATTTTTTAAAGCCAAGATCCTTGCAGTAGCGGTCCATCAGGTCCTCGTCGGTACGGTCGCTGAGGCAGGCGTATGCAATTTTGTTGGTACGGTCCAGGATGAGGCTACCAGTGCCTTCCAGCATGATGCCTTGCTCTTCCATCGGACTGTAATCCAGTACTTTATCAAAGCCGTACTTGCGTTTCAGGGCCAGCACAATGTCGTTGCGGCGTTCCAAGCGGCGGTTCGGGGCCATCATCGGGTATAGCACCAAAGTGCCGCCCTCGTGGGTGCTAAACCAGTTGTTGGGGAACACGGCATCGGGTTTCACGGGTGTTTCGGTATCGTTTACCACGATAACGTCTACGCCGGCGTCCTTGAGTTTAGCCACGAAATTATCGAACTCTGCCTGGGCAAAAGTCTTGATTTCATCGGGGCTAAGGCCTTCTTTCTGGCTTTGAAAAGCGTTGCTCTCGGCGGTTTCGGGGTTAAAGCCAAAACTTGCAGGCCGAATCATGAGGATAGTATCTGTGATTTGTCGCATTTGCGTACTTTTGTGCTGGTAAGTATAAAGATGCTGATCAATTTTAATTTTTTGGGCGTGCCCCCGCTATGCGGGGTCGGTGTATTTCGGGGTTCGCTAAACGCTCCGTGCTTCGCACCGCCCGTTGCACGGGCGCCCTCCATCCACCTCACGCTTAAGACTCCCCTCCTTTTCAAGGAGGGGTGGATGCAAACGAAGCGCTATGCGCGAGTGAAGCAGACGGGGTGGTTAATAAACCAAAACGTTTACAACTTTGCGGTACCTAGCCAACCGGCCTAGCGATGCGAAAGGCGGCCAAAGGCCGTACCGCAGGGGCGCTAGCCCCAAGGTATGAGCGAACAGCGAACCTGTAGCGTAGCGCCGCCGCATCGCGGCGGAGGCCCCAAAACAAAGTAAAGACGTTTCACTACATCATTTTGAGGCTGCAAACTTAAGCACTAATTTTGAACCAAACGCATTCAATTTCATTTAAAATACCTAACGAAATACCGACATGACACATTTGAACCAATACCTTGAGGCTAACAAGCAAAGGTTTCTCGACGAACTTTTTGATTTGCTCCGCATGCCATCGGTGAGCGCTGACGCCGCCTATGCCGAGCACACCAACAAAGCAGCTCAGTTTATCCACGACCGCCTGGTTGAGGCTGGTGCCGACAAGGTTGAGGTTTGTCCGCCACCAACAGGTTCTGGTTACCCCATCGTGTACGGCGAAAAACTCATAGACCCCTCAAAACCAACGGTTTTGGTGTACGGTCACTACGATGTTCAGCCTGCCGACCCGCTGGAACTCTGGGAAACTGAACCCTTTGAACCAACCATCCGCAAAACGGAATTGCACCCCGATGGCGCTATCTTTGCCCGCGGCGCTTGCGACGACAAAGGCCAGATGTACATGCACATCAAGGCTTTTGAAATGATGATGAAAAACAACAGCTTGCCTTGTAACGTGAAATTCATGATTGAAGGTGAGGAAGAATCAGGTTCTATCAACCTCGAACCATTTATCCGCAACAACGCCGAGAAACTGGCTTGCGACGTGGTGCTCGTATCGGACACCTCGATGTTTGCCAACGATGTGCCTAGTATTACCACGGGCTTGCGCGGTATTGCATACATGGAAGTAGAAGTAACTGGTCCAAAACGCGACCTACACTCAGGTGTTTACGGTGGTGCGGTGGCCAACCCCATCAACATCTTGTCAAAGATGATCGCATCCATGCACGATGAGAACAACCACATTACCATCCCTGGTTTTTACGACGATGTGCAGGAGTTGAGCGCCGCCGACCGCGAAGGCTTAAACCGTGCACCGTTCAGCCTGGAAAACTACAAGAAAGACCTTGACATGGACGATGTTTGGGGCGAAACGGGTTACACCACCCTCGAGCGTGCTTCTGTACGCCCAACCCTCGACGTGAATGGTATCTGGGGCGGCTACACCGGCGAAGGTGCTAAAACCGTGTTGCCATCTAAAGCTTTTGCCAAGATTTCAATGCGTTTGGTTCCTGATCAAGACTCACACAAAATTGCTGCTTTGTTCGAGAAACACTTTACCAGCATCGCACCTAAGAGCGTGAAGGTGAAAGTGAAGGCACACCACGGCGGCGAGCCAGCGGTTACACCAACCGACAGCCCAGAATACCGCGCGGCATCAAAAGCATACTTTACCACTTTCGGCAAAGAGCCTATCCCGATGCGCGAAGGCGGTAGTATTCCAATCGTATCTTTGTTTGAGAAAGTGTTGGGCGCTAAATCGATGCTCATGGGCTTCGGTTTGAACTCTGACGCTATCCACTCGCCAAATGAGCACTACGGTTTGTTCAATTACTTTAAAGGTATCGAGACCATTCCTTATTTCTACCAGTTCTATTCAGAATCAAAGTAGGGCTTAGGTATAAGTTATTAGGAGCGGGCAAGTGAAAACTTGCCCGCTTTTTTTGTGGCATAAAAAAAGCCCTCGGTAAAATACCAAGGGCTTAGAAAACCTATTCAAAAGAAAGCTGAAATTACTTTACCTCTTCGAAGTCGACATCGGTTACATCGGCAGTGTTGCTTGAGCTAGCGCCGGCACCGTCTTGTGGACCATCTTGTTGTGTTTGTTGGTAAGCATCTTGGCTAGCTGAGGCCCAAGCTTGGTTCAGGGCTTCAGATGCTTTTTCGATACCTTCCATATTTTGCATCTTGTGGGCTTCTTTCAAGTCGTTCAAGGCCGATTCGATAGCTGTTTTAGATGCAGGGTTGAGTTTGTCGCCAATCTCGCCGAGTTGTTTTTCGGTTTGGAACACCAGTGAGTCCGCTGCGTTGAGTTTGTCAACACGTTCGCGCGCTTCGCGGTCGAGTTTTTCGTTGGCGGCAGCTTCTTGCTTCATGCGTTCTACTTCTTCTTTCGATAAGCCTGTAGAAGCCTCGATGCGGATAGACTGCTCTTTACCAGTGGTTTTTTCTTTAGCGGCTACGCTCAAGATACCGTTTGCGTCGATGTCGAAAGTAACTTCGATTTGAGCTTCACCACGGCGCATGGCAGGAATGCCATCCAAGTGGAAGCGACCGATCAAGCGGTTATCTTTAGCCATGGGGCGCTCTCCTTGGAAAATCACGATATCAACCGCAGGTTGGTTATCAGAAGCGGTAGAGAATACCTCGGTTTTCTTGGCCGGGATGGTGGTGTTTGACTCAATCATCTTGGTAAACACACCGCCCATGGTTTCGATACCAAGCGACAATGGCGTTACGTCGAGGAGCAACACGTCTTTAACCTCGCCAGTTAATACACCACCTTGGATAGCAGCACCAACGGCTACCACTTCATCGGGGTTTACACCGCGGTTTGGTTTTTTCTTGAAGAACTCTTCAACGGCTTGTTGAATACGTGGGATACGGGTTGAACCACCCACCATGATCACCTCGTCGATTTCGCTGATGTTCATGCCGGCATCTTCGAGTGCTTTGCGGCAAGGCTCCAAGGTGCGTTTTACGAGATCATCGGCCATTTGCTCAAATTGAGCACGGGTAATTTTAAGTACCAAGTGTTTTGGTACATTGTTCACAGCGGTGATGTATGGCAAGTTTACTTCTGATTGCGTAGCGCCTGACAACTCGATTTTAGTTTTCTCGGCAGCTTCTTTCAAGCGTTGGAGGGCCATCGGGTCGAGGCGAAGGTCGATGTTTTCTTGTTTTTTGAACTCTTCGGCCATCCAGTCGATGAGGACTTGGTCGAAGTCGTCACCACCAAGGTGGGTATCACCGTTGGTTGATTTTACCTCGAACACACCACCGCCCAATTCCAGGATAGAGATATCGAAGGTACCACCACCAAGGTCATACACGGCGATTTTCATATCGCGGTTGGCCTTGTCCATACCGTAGGCCAAAGCAGCTGCGGTCGGCTCGTTGATGATACGGCGTACCTTAAGGCCAGCTACTTCGCCAGCTTCTTTGGTGGCTTGACGCTGAGAGTCGTTAAAGTAAGCAGGCACGGTGATAACCGCTTCAGTTACTTCGGTGCCGAGGTAATCCTCTGCAATTTTCTTCATTTTCTGTAGTACCATCGCCGAAATTTCCTGCGGGGTATACATGCGGCCGTCGATATCAACACGAACGGTGTCGTTATCGCCTTTGGTTACTTTATAAGGAACACGACCTACCTCGTTCACACATTCAGAGTAGCGAACGCCCATGAATCGTTTAATCGATTGGATGGTACGGGTAGGGTTTGTAATAGCTTGACGCTTGGCTGAGTCGCCAACTTTGCGTTCGCCATCATCGAGGAAACCTACGATAGATGGGGTAGTGCGGCGGCCTTCGTCATTGGGAATGACTACCGGTTCGTTACCTTCCATCACGGATACGCAGGAGTTGGTCGTTCCAAGGTCAATGCCAATAATTTTACTCATGATTTATTTCTTTTGATAATTTGTAAATGTTCAATTGTGACGATGCCGCTATTGCAAGAGTTGTACCATGGCGTTTTTAGGGTAGTAACGATGCTAATTTGACGTTTTGAGACCCTACGGTACTAGCATTCTGTCAGTTTGTCTGACAAACTGGCACGATGGCTAGCTTTGTGGTATGAATAATAGCTATTTTTCGAGCTTTTGATTTACCTTTGTTTCATTAATCCCAACCAATAAGTACTTCACCTTTCAAATCTTAACCATGAAGCGTTCCCTTTATTTTTTACTTGTAGCGGCGAGTCTTTACCTAGTATCTTGCGGCTCAGGCTCAACAACTGCTGAAACCCAGCAAGATAAAACCGATAGTGTGGATGTTGATCCACGCAATTCTGCTGATTTCGCCGTGTTCATTGACCATTTCTTAAAAACGACCTACTGGGATAAAAACATGGATAGCTTGGTTTACCATGAATCCGACATCGTGAAGGCTTTTTACCACCCTGGTATCAGCTTCGTGCGTTTCCACAACCCAGGTGTTTTTTGTGTAGTTGAATCTGGCGAAGGCTTTGGTTTTCCATTCAGTGATTCATTCCACGGCGATATGGGCCTGAAGGCCAAGGACAAGTTCTTCAAAGACCAAGTTATCGTGGAAGGCTTCTGCGAGGAATCTAAAAACGAAGATGGTGTGTACTACAATGTTGCCAAGGCGATGCCTGGCTATTGGAACCACGACGTAGAGAAAGACTTTACCTATCAATTGCCCGACCAATATAAAAACAACACGGTTCAACGCGTCGACATTTTGCACGAGGGTTATATCCACCAGACCTTCTACTTCATGGAAGATGCTGGCAAATGGTACCTCATCATCTTGTACGATTGCGATTGTAGCGCATAATACAAAAAAAACTTTAACCTGTAATCAACTGGCTGCTAGGCGTTTAGGAATTATCTTTCAATTATTTTAGATTTATTTAACCTAAACCCTTGGAAATACGAAAATCGTCGTATCTTTGCAATCCCGTTACAAGCGGTTATACACCGCGGGGTGGAGCAGTCGGTAGCTCGTTGGGCTCATAACCCAAAGGTCACAGGTTCGAGTCCTGTCCCCGCAACACCAAAAGGCCTAGTACAGCAATGTGCTAGGCTTTTTTTATTTGGGCGATTTGAGAAAGGATTGGTAGTTTAATGGTTATTTTATAAATCTCCCGACGCCCAATTTTTCCAACTGTTATTTGGGGGTAGCGTCGGCTTCCAATTAGAATTGTCTTGAGATACAAGGACTTTTGCAAGTAGTTTATAAAGTTCTTGCTGGCTAGGAAGAATAGTCTTCTCGAAAGCGCTTATATAATGAAAATCTTCTATAGTCATATGTTTTGGAAGATCGCTGGGTATGTGAATTTTAATTTCATTTTCTGTAGCGCTGATTAATTGTGGATTAGTTTCATGCCAAAATCGAATCAAGTCTTCAAAGGCAATTAGTTTTTTAGGATTGTCATAATCACGGACATGAATGCCTACTTTTTCGTAGTATTCGTGGTTGTTTTCAAATGGAATGAATATGTCTCGGACTTTAATCTCCCTGATGTCTTCTCCTATTAGCTCGAAGGTTTCCATTTCTCCGCCATCAATGTTTTCAATCCTTTCAAACTCCTCTTGGTCAATTAATATTACTTGAGCCAAGTTTGTAATGTAATTTCTTTCCTCAGATTCATTTACAGGAAAGTCAACACAATTCCCAAAATAATACAAGGTAATGGCTGCGACTGATTGTCTTGTTTCATATCCAGCGGTCTCAAATACAATTGCCCATCTTGAGGCGTCTACATACAAATGTATTCTTGAACTAGCAACGATACAATAGCCATTCTCCAAGTCAGGAAAGTGATTATATCTAATATCTTGTGGCCGCCCTTTTGGGAAATATTTATTAAGGGTATTTTTATAGGCAAGATCAAATTGCTCTAAAATTTCGGTCTCGTTAAATGACATTACTGATTTAGTTGAATGTGTTTTTATTAATCAGTTGAATTAAAAACGCTTGACTGGAACAGGCCAGAGTCTCAAATATCTATAAAAAGAGGAGTAAGGTTAATGAATGGAGGTTAATGTAAAAAGTTTTAAACCGATACTTTCTTTCGGGTCTTCGTTTTTTTTGTATTTGACGGATTGGTTTTATTAACCTTAGCAGAAGGCTTATCGTTTATTTTTTTTAAATAATTACTTACAACAAGCTGTTCTTCTACAGTCATTGGATCGTTTTGCACACCAATGATATCAATATCTAATTCTATGTATTTCTTGCTCATTTCGGAAAATATTTATTAATCAATTTTAATGCTGCGATGGTATCAATAATCATAATTCTACCGCCAACGTGTACTGCTCCTAAACTTTCGACATAATGCTGGACTAGTTGTGTTTTTGATAAAAACGAAACATTGCCTTCATGGCCTCTTTGAAAAGAAAGTTTGCAGGCGAAGGCTACTAAATTGCCAGGTACTCCTGCGTACATTTTCGATTTACCTTTGTTAAATGGAGCGCTTTCTAATAGGTGCATGTACACATGGTCTGACTTGATTTCAAGGCTTACCAATCCTTGCACAATGCTTGAATTGTTTGTTATTGTTAGTTTATAGATTTCCCTTTGAGGGTGTTTGTATTCTGCTTTCCAATCAAATTGCCAGTTATTTTTTTTCGAAAGCGATTTTAAATCTACTAAAGTCAATATCGCCACTTCAGTTGCAAAACTGTCACCTGTAACAACATTTTCTATCGAATTGGTAAGTTTGTCAACCTCAAAATCAAGGCCTTCAATTTTGTTCTTTGCCATCGTTGAAAAATATTCAAGTTTACAAGTCTAGTTAGAAAATGATGAAGTAGTGTACAATTCTTGTTCCATCTATCAACAAATTTACAACTTCTTTTTTGAAGGTATAGTTCTTACATAGAAGAAATTTTCCTGATTAAACAAAATCTACCAAAAGCGGTAGCGATGTGAAGCAGTGGCCCGGAGGGCCAGACCGCAACGCGGGCCGAGCGGATAGCGAGCTGCGAAACGTAGCGACCCGAGGCCGAAGGCCGAGGGAACCGCCCCCAAAATATCAACAAAGAAGGTTCTATTTACCACTCCTAAAGAATTGGTATTCAATCAATCTTTCAGCAAGTCCACAATCTGTTGCACAACGTGTTTTGATTCTTTCATGCTGCTCACGACCATGAAAGCATGGAACATCTTAGGGTATTCGTAATAGTTGAGGGGGATTTGCTCGGCTTCCATCTGGGCCTTCATTTGCTGGCAATCGGCCAATAGTATGTCATATGTACCAATAAAGATGGATATTTTGCCGATGTCCTTGAAATCGCCGTAAACAGGGCTTGCCATGCTATGTTGGACACCTAAATCACCAGCGTATAAGCGCCCCGCTTCCTTAAGCCCCTCGATGTTGAGCATACGGTCTCGCTTGTCCAGTGCCTGGATACCAGGGTTTTGCATCGATACATCGAGCCAGGGAGCTAATAAGACGAGTTGTTCTGGTACAGGCTGTTTTTGGGCTTTTAAGAGTTGGGCATAACCCAAGGCCAAACCGCCACCTGCCGAATCGCCCATGAATACAAAACGTTTGTTGGGATATTGCTGGCGTAACTGGGCGTATAATTTATCCATGAAGGCGTAGGTCTCCACACAAGTAGCCTGTGGCGCCAAAGGGTAGTCGGGTACTACTACATGTGCATGGGTATGCTTGACCAATTGGCCAATCAAGCCCCAGTGCAATTTCATGATGTTGAATACGTACGCACCGCCATGCAGGTAAACAATCAGTTTATCGCTAGCGTCTTTTTCAGGTGCTACCGTCCAAACTTGCCGGTTGTCAATCCGTGTGCTTACCGTTTTGTAACGGCGAGCCATGGCCTTGGGCAAAGCTACGGGGCGTTCAATATGATCAGGGCCTTTGTACCGTTTCTCCCCTGATTTTTTCAAACCAATAACCTTCATGCCAAAGCGCAGCACCTTCGACATGCAACTGGCAGGTTTGTCGTGTACGTAAGTTATGGAAGCCTGCGGGTTGATTTGGGCATGCATGGATGAACTGTATAGCAAAACTAAGGTCAAGATTTTGGTGTAGTAAGCCATGTTTTATGCATGTTTTTGCCGAAAATAGGTCCCGCGCCAGCGATGTGAAGCACTGGCCCGAAGGGCCAGACCGCAACGCGGGCCGAGCGAACAGCGAGCTGCGCAACATGAACGTAGAGCGGTTTTGCGAAGCGAAAACAAATGTACTTAATGTACATTTGTAGCAAGTGAACCATTTGCTCCTGCAAATGGCTCGGCCCGAGCATCGCGAGGGAGGCGCCCCAATCAACCTTATAAAATACTACGGCTGAATCACCAAGTTGCTGCGGAAGACTTGTTTGCCTTGCATAATCTCTACCAAGTACACACCACCGCTGGCTTTGTCGAGTTTCACTTGGATGTTGGTACTGCTGAATGAGCCCTCGTACACGCGCTCGCCCAAGATGCTGTACACCCGCACTACGAATGGCTCAGAACCTTGTACCGACTCGTCGAAGAGCACTTGGAAACTACCATCGCTAGGGTTAGGGAACAAGCTGATACCGCCGAATTCGGAATTCAAAACTCCGGTGAAACAAGGTTGTACATAGGCGATACCTGGAGAGCCTTCTGGGCAGCCTGCAAACCAGCTACCGGCCTCGCAAAGGTTGGCCGTAGGTGTGCTGAGCTCCAAGGTGTATCCGCCGCCACTCGGGCTAAGTGGCCAAGGGTTTGCCGAACTGTAGTACATAGAGTTGTAGAGTTTACCGGTATTGTCGTACAGGCGTAATTCTTCGCCCAAGGAGCTAAACCCGAAGCCAATAGGACCTAGTTTGTTCTGCACGTTGGGGAAACGGTTGCTGAATTTAGCATCGTCAACCACTAAAACCAAACGACCTTGTGCTGGCAAGGTTGTTCCTGTTGGGATGACAAACTGGTGGGTATCGTCATTATCACTGAATTTCCAATTACTGATATTCAAAGGGCTGTTTGAGGTATTGAACAACTCCACCCAGTCGCCAGCATCAGCACTGATTGCTGAACTGTAGTTTAACTCGCCGAATATAACCGCCTCTGGACAAGGACTGTATGGGGCTCCAGGCGAGCCGCCCACACAACCGTGGAACCAACTTCCGGGCAGGTTAGGATCAGCTGTAACGTTGGCCAACTCTAGTGTACGACCAAAGCCATCGGCAGCTTGTGGCCAAGGAATTTGGTCGCTATAGGTCATTTGTAGTACAGGGCTGTTGCTGGCATCAAAGATGCTCAACTGCTCGCCACTGTTGCTGAAGCCAAAGCCTAGCTCACCGAAAAGGGTAACTGAGGGGTATTCCGCTTTAAATTGCAAGCTATCTTCTGCCAAAACGAGGTAAGCGCTTGGCGCTAGGGTAGTACCGTTCGGGAAAACAAAGTTGTTGAATACTGCGCCGTCGTTAAAACGCCAGCCGCTCAGGTCGAGGGGGGCAGTCCCATGGTTGTGTAACTCTACCCAATCGCTACCATCGCGGGTGCTGTCGGGGTGGTAGTTCAACTCGCTGATGCTAATAGCGCCAACACCACCTGTTTGCACAAAGTTGGCTGTGAATGTAGTGCTTAGCCCCACATTCATGTCGAGAACGGCATTGGTATTCAAGGTAGGCATCACGCTATTGGGGCTCCAGTATAAAAACTGGTAACCAGGGTTTGGTAAAACGGTAATCTCTACAGGATTGCCATCAAAGTAAACGCCCGTCCAGGGCAAACTTTGTGGAACAATGGTATTAATCTTGATTTTGCCCGCTCCAGCTGGACTAACCGCTAGGGTAATGTCCACTTGGCCTTGTAGGTTTAAACTACTTTCGATGTGGTCGCGTACTTGATCGGTTCGATCCGACATTTCATCGCGCAATACAAGGTGATTGTTGCTGAACTGGGCCATTTGTTGAGCCAAGTTGTTCGGGTTGCCCCAACGCATGTACTCGTTGTCCATCTCTGGCACCGTGAGGTTGTAAAACTCATTTTCAATGGCACCGATACGGCTAAACTGGTAGCTGGTATTCATCAAGTCGGCAAAGCGGTTGATGAAATAACGTCTAAAACGTTGGTTCTGCATACCCTTTAACCAAATGTTGATGTACGGGTTACCAGGGTTTTGATTCAGCATGTAATCAATGTGGTTGAAATAGCGGTCGGTCCAGCCGTTAGGTTGCAGTGACAACTCAAGGTCGATGGTACAGAAACGCCAGCGCCAGTCAGAAGCGTTTGAACGGTAGATTTTTATGTTGTTCTGGGGCCAGTCATTATTGCCCATCCACGATTCACTGATGATGTAATCCACGTAGTATTCCATATCGAACAGTTGATCGGCTTGGCTCCAATAGCTAGGGCTAGTAGCACTCAGGGTGTTAAATATAGCTACATCGTCCCAGAAACCATCCACGCTGCCTTCCACGGCACGCAGTACGCTACCATTCCAATAGCTGAGGGAGAGTAAGTCCATAGAGTCTGGGTCGGCACCGTCTGTTTGTTCGAAGAAATCGGTGTCATACTTTTCCCGGAGTTCATACAGGCCAAAGTACTGGCCGTTAATGTAAACCGTTACTGGGCGCCAGGCCGAGTAATAAGTGTTTGTCTCGCCACACATGGTTTCTACTTGTACGGCATCTTTATATGGTAATACAAGGTACTGGTTACTACCATTTCGCAAGTAAAGTTTGCTGAATTCATCCCGGAATGGTTTGTTGGGTATCAAGGCATGATTCACTTTGCCTTCGCCTAGAACAGGATCGTCCAACTCAATGCGGAAGGAGTGCTGGGGGTGCGAGCGGCTACCGCCTGCACCGCCATCTATTTGCATACCAGCGTTTTGCGAGAATAATAATTGTTGCTGCTCATCGAAATAATCCACGTGTGCGGCTTTTTCCCAATCAAACTGCCAGTTGTCGAATATACCGCTCGGGCCGTAAAGGTTATTATCGTCGGTCACAACCGATAAAATCGGCGTGGTATGGCTCACGCCAATCAGGTATGAGCTTGAGGTGGTATTACTCGGTAAGTAACCTGCACCAAAAGCTTTAGCCTTGAGCACTTGCGCGTAGACAATACTCACGGGACTGCCCGGTGTGTACAAGGCCGAGCTTGGCGTTGGATCGCTGCCATCTAATGTGTAGCGGATTTCGCTACTTACGGTATTTGGATTCGTAATAGTTACTTGTTGAGCACCGAGGTACAAACCGGGTGGCACATCAAAGCTAGGGTCAAGCAAGTAGCCGCTAAAGCTAGTAGAGGCATTGTTGCTGGCCCTAGGCGTTGCCGTTTGGAACAGAGCAATATTGGGGCTAGCATCGGGTTGTGAGCCAACACTGTGATCTAAACCTGAAACATTCACCGTCAAGTTGCTCAGTAAAACTTGGCTTGGGCTGTAGAGATAAACCGTTTCGCCAGAGCTCGCTATCCTGAAATTCGTATGTTGGTTCACATTGGTATCCAGCGGGGTAAAGTTGGCATTCAACTCGGTTTCGCTCACCAGTTTCATGGAGAACTCGATGTTGTTGTACACCGTGTTGGGGTCGGTTCCAGCCACGTTGAAACTGATGGTATTGATATTGCCAGCACTCAAGCCAGCTGCGCTGAGCTCCGATGCCCTAAAAATCATCTGGTGTTTTGCTGCCCAATACCAGTTGCCATAAGGGGCGGGGTAGTCTGTGTTGCCGTTTTGGATATTGCCAGTACCAACGGTGGTATTGTTGAAGCGCATGTTAGGCCTTTGGTTGGCCGTAGTGCCGTTTGGGGCTTGACAAATGGCATTACTACCATCTTGGAACGCAAATAGGGTAGATGGGTAACTGGTAGCCGATTGACGCATGACCGAGTTGGTGGTATACTCCGAGTTGCTGTATGCACACATGTTAATCAGCAAGTTCGATACACCGTCCCAGTACATGGGCGTAGTGAGGTTGTGTAAGTTCCAGCCTACAATTGGGGTATAATTCCCTGTATTGAGCACTGGGGTAAAGCCGGTAATTGGCTTGCGGTCTTTACCGCTACAAAACACCACTTTATACTCGCCGGGTTGCAGCGTGATATTCGGGAATGTCCACTTGGTAGGCTCTGAAGGATCGTCGCTCAGGCTGTAATTAAGCAGGTTTACAGCTGTCGGACCAGCGTTGTGAATCTCAATCCAGTCGGGAAAATCACCGTCTTCATCGCTAACGGTACTGTAATTTTTGTTTGAACCCTCGTTAATCACCACTTGGGCAAAAGCTGCCAAGTTAAGCGCAAGTAAAGCCAGTGTAAATAAGTGTTTCATAATATCCAATTATAAATGGCACAATAGCCCGTGTAAAAGTAAAAAAACACTTGAAATGAAGTATAATTAATATTGATTTTATTTGGGCGTTGCGCCGCGGTGCGTCGCCGCTGTCTTTTGGGCTCGGCTATTCGCCTCGGTGCTGCGCACCAGCCGCTACGCGGCTGCCCTCCAGCCAGCTAACGCGGATTTTACTTTTTGTTTCTAAGCCAGACAAAATCGCATTCATTTAAATATGGAAATAGATTTCTTCTTGGATGACTCTGAATATGAGGAATTACACGTTGAGTTACTGAGTACAGAAATAAATTAGATCACCTATGGTGGTTATTTCCGAATTCGAAACATCTTTAAGGGTAACATATAGATTTATAGCATTTCGTTGCTGAAGCCTTTGTAGTGCAATGTTTTTCCTAATATTTTTGGAAACTATAACAGACGAAATTATATTATTATTTGTATCTACAGCATTGTACACGACAATGTTTTTTATCTCAACATCTTGACCGTTCAGTTTTAAACGAACTGTTGACAAGGCTGATTTTTCTATATCGCAAGTGTTGGGTATTTGGTAATAATTAACCCATTTATATCTATCGATCCATTCCGTTTTTTTCTCATATGTAGTCTTCGATTGGTATTGTAATTCTTTAACATTGTCAATCATTCTGATTATGATATTAACATTCATATTGTAGTCTTGATTTTAAATTATCTGCAGATATATAAAACATTGTAAAATTAGAACTCCTTAGGTGAGAGTTCTTTGATTAAATTTCCGTTTAGGTCAAACAAACAATACTGCGTGTATCTTCCTTTACTTTCAATACGTCCCTGATTATTCTTCGTTTCAATACCTGTAATCTGTATTTCAACCCCATCTTTGGTTACATTTTGCAGCCAACCTGCTTTGAAAAAAACTAATTTGGAATCTTTTAAATTGAAATAATGTATTGCTGGGCAACTAGTCCAGCCACTCGTCTGAAAATATAAGCGTTCACCATCAGAGCTCAACATCGCCATTTCCATGCCGCAAAGATTGTCGTTTGGATAAATGCTTGAATTAGCATAATCAGGCATTGTGCCTCCTATCCCATCTAAACAGGTCGTAAAAAGCGTTGTATTTTTATTTGTTATTATATTATAGGATTGAATGGAGTATTGGTCATGAGAATCTACTCCTTCTTCACCTCTTGTGTTTGACTCATGTTTTAAGGTTGAATAGATGACAATGTTTTTTATTCTCGAATATGCTAGGACAGAATTATTACCCGTTGAAACAATCTCTCTAGTTGCCCCTTTATCGTTTTGAATAATAATTTTTCCATTTTGGGTGAAAGCGTTTACTAAGTTTTGTCCAAATGATGCATGACTAAGCATGTTCATTATAATAAAAATAGCAATTTCTTTTATCATCGCAATCTGATTTGGTGTTTATTGATGTGAGGAGGCTTTGTTTTAAAAACAAGTGCAAAAATAAAAAATCAATTGAAAAAATAATTTTCCTCCCCAATGGTAAAGCCACTGGGTTTTGCGCCAGGTGCCCAAAGGGCTGCGCCGAAGGCGCAGGTGCGTAGCACGGAGCGTTTAGCGAACCCCGGCGGGGACCGACGGCGCGCAGCGCCGGGGCGCCCCAATCAATATCTAAAATTGGAAATAGATAAATGGCTGTACATCAGCCGATTTGAATTGTATGACGATATAAATCATGACAACCACCAACAAGCTTTGCACGACCCAATGTAATTTTTGTACTTGTGCAGATGCCCATAATTCTTGAGCCTTTGGCACAAAATGCAATACATAACCGATGACCATGAGCCCTAGCACGATGCTGTAGCCTTGGATGAAATCGAGGAAAATTTGGCCTTTAAAATCGAAGCCAATTTGGTACAACATGCGCCAAACAACGTCGAGGCTATCCGCGCGGAAGAATATCCAACAGAAACATACAAAATGGAAGGTTAACAGGGTGAATAGCGCCTTGGTCCAAGGGAATGTTTGGCCTGCGTTTAAACGATTTATGCCTTTATCAGCACCGCTGACTTCAAGGTAATACTTATGCGCACCCAAGGCCAAACCATGCAAGGCTCCCCAGATAATGTATCGGAACGCTGCACCGTGCCACAAACCGCCTAACAGCATGGTTAAGAACAAGTTGCGATAGGTTTTCCAACGCCCGTTACGGTTACCACCCAGGGAAATATACAGGTAATCCTTGAGCCAAGAGGAAAGCGAAATGTGCCAGCGCCGCCAAAATTCCGTGATATTACCCGACTGGTAAGGTGAGTCGAAGTTGATGTTGAACCTAAACCCGATGAGCAAGGCAATGCCGATGGCCATATCGGAATAACCAGAGAAGTCGCAGTAGATTTGCAAGGCATAGCCATACACCGCAAACAGGTTTTCGAGGCCAGAATACAAGCTAGGGTTATCAAACACCCGGTCGACAAAGTTGATGCTGATGTAATCGGCAATAACGGCTTTTTTGAATAAACCGCCTAGAATCAAGAAGATAGCCTCGCCAATCATACTTTTGGTGACGAGTACAGGCTTGAAAATCTGCGGGATAAAATCGGCTGCCCGGACAATTGGCCCAGCCACCAACTGTGGGAAAAACGACACGAAGAAGGCGTAGTCGATAACGTTTTTCAAGGGCTCCAGCTTGCCCCGGTACACATCTATGGTGTAACTCATGGACTGGAAGGTAAAAAACGATACCCCAACCGGTAATATGATATCGAAAGGCTCAAACTTGGAACCTTGAATCATACAGGAGATTTCGTAAAAAAAGTTGGTGTACTTAAAATACAACAACACGCCGAGGTTAAACACCACACTGCATAGCATCAGCAACTTGCGATCGAAAGGCTCTTTAGTCCGATGCATGAAGCTGGCGAGGCTAAAATCGACCAGTGTAGTCAGTAATAGCAGAAGAAAGTATTCACCACTTGATTTATAGTAAAAATACAGCGAGAACAGCGTGACGAAGATTATCTTGGCACGATGCTCTTTTTGTAAAGTCGCGTACACCAACATGAAGCACAGGAACAAATAGAGGAACAAGCCCGATGTAAAAATAAGGGGCTCTTTGGCATTAAATGTCAATTGTTCGAGGATGCTATGGATGCTGAACGGAAACATGTTTGTTGTAGGCGGCAATTATGGCGTGGTATAATAAATTTCCTTGAAGCACGTAACCGTCTTTGGTATAGTGGATACCGTCTTTACTGAGCAATGCGTGTTGTTTCCAATTGTAGGCATTGCCCGTGATGTTCAACAAATCCCAATAGCATAAATCTCTGGCTTGTGCGTAGGCCACGATGACATTGCGTACCATGTGGAGGCGTGTATTAGGGCTTCCTTTCTTGTTGTATGAGGCCGCTGGCGTGGTTAACAGGAAGGCTGCGTCAGGATTGTAGCGTTTAAGCGCTGTACAAAGCGAATCGATATGTTTGCTTAGCTTGGCACTGTCAAGGTTGCTATCCAACGACTCGTTGGTGCCGAGGGAAATGATAATTAGGTCGGGTTCAAGCGCCGCGGTTTGCTCGGCGAAATACTGCGCTTGGTGGTAATGTGTGTATTGCGCACCATTGATACCCACCATGTGGTACAGCACCCCATTTTCGCCGTTCTCCAGCGATATGCCGAAAATGGTAGAGTGGTTTTGCTCCTGGTAGTTGCGCAAGGCAGTAAAGCTCACTTTATCGTACTTGCTGCCAAGTTCTAGGTAGGCTGAATGGGGCTTCTCACCCGGTGGGGTATTGTAGATAAAGCCCAACTGTTCATTGTTGGGCCCTCGTACCTCATGGTCGTAGCTGTAATAATCTTGTAGGTGGAAAAGTGTAAAGCGGTCAAAGCTGTAGTTCAAGCCCATGTAAGGATTTACCTTGACCGACCATACATTATTGCTATCGGTACACTGCACGGTTAAGCCACTCACCCCGATGGGTAAGGGTTGAGTAGGGAAAACGCAACGTTTACTTAACCATGTGTTAGGCGAAGTACAACTGTAGGTATGCGGCGCATTGGTATTGGCTATTTTGTATGGCACCACGAGGCCTCGGCCAGCATTGCCGAAGTGTTTATGGAAATTGGTCCGTAACTCAGTGGTGATAAAATCGGCTTGCAGGTGGGAGTCGCCGATATGTAAAATACGAACAGTCTTGTTGTCGTAACTTTTTTGGTACCAAAGTTTTTCCAGGAAATCCTTCAGGAAGGTATCCTGCTGGATGAAATTCTGGCTCAGGTCCTCAAAGCCATATTGAACAGGTAAGTCGAAGGCAATGTAATCCCGTTGTGCAGGTAGCTGCCCAAGGGTTAAGATAGTTAATATGGAGAGGAGGTACTTCAAGTGAAATGATGAACTATGAATGATGAAAATGAACTTTTAACTTATAACTGTAACCGCTTAACTAATTTCTGGTACTTTTCGTACTCGAACAAAAAGGTTTCGACAAAGATGCCACCAAGTTTGGCCCCGCCTCTAAAATTGATGTGCGTGTAATCCTTGTTGGCCAGCGCTGGAGTTTGCTCCACGAAACTGGTCATACTGTTTTCGCCGCCCATGGCGCTGTACAGGTCCCAGAAAACGATCTTGCTTTCCTTTGCAATACGTCGTTGCGTTTCGACCAATATTGGAATGGATGGCATGGTAACGAAACTGCCTTGTTCGTTCACGCTACGGTCTGATACGCTCATGAGTAAGATGCAAGCATTTGGGTAGCAAGCTTTAGCGTGGGCAATCATCTCGCGAAGGTAACCTTCGTACCATTTGAAGTTAGTATCCTTGGGTGTAGCCACGTTGAGGCCATACTGTAATATTACAAACTGGTAGTTCTGGAACTGGTTAAAGCGTTGTTGCAGCTGTTTTGGTATATTCAGTAAATCTCTACCAGAGTTGCCCCTTAGTCCAAAGTTATCGAGGTAAACCCCTTTGCCGCCCTCGAACGAGAGGCCGTAGAGTTTTAGGCTGTCGGAGGCTTGAAAACTACACCAAATATTATTGCAGTTGCGTTGGGGTAGTTCAAATACCTCCATCATGCCGCTGCGTTTCAGCCGTACGGTATCGATGCGGGCTTTCTGGTTGGTGGAGTATTGAAAACGCAAGCTGTCATGTTGGGCTAGATAAAACAGTTTAATTTGTTGAAAGCTGTTCAGATGGCGGTAATTACTCGCTTTGTATTGTACGTAATTGCCTGCTTGTGGCGTGAAAAAGTAACCTCCAGCAGCTAGGAATTTCAAACTTCGCGCCTTAGACTGCACCGCAGTGAAGGTATTAAAGCCACTAAAATCATGTGTTATGTTAGCCCTTGATCGTGGTGCTTCGGTGGTGATGGGCATAAAACCAACACCGTGCCCGCCAAAGGTATCTTGTAGCATTTGGCGAATATCTCCACAGAACATATCGCCTTCCACGAAAGAGTCGCCGAAAAAGGCAATCCTGAACTTTTGGTTTTGGGCTTGGCTTTGTGCTAGGGCTTCAAATAGTTTGAATGTAGCGGCACGGCCATCCGAATAGTCTTCCCAGCACACCATGTTGGTCGCACAGCTATCGCTCAGGTTGCCGGGTTTGCGGGGCATGGGTTTAGGCTTGGGCAGGGCTTTTTTGGGGGCTTTAGGTTTGAGTCCAGAGAAAAAATCGACCTGTTTTAGCTCGTACCCGGCGATGTGCATCGGGGGTAAAAACGACAATGCGGCCAGGCATGCAAATACCAGCAAGGTTATCCACAGGGATGTCCGTAAGTGATTCGATTCCATCTCTCTCTTAAAGGCTTGATTGTGTGCTTATTCGGGTCTATAAACCAAGCGTAATACATATGTTAAGTGCTCTTGGTTTCAAGACCACAAATATAAGGAGAAAAGGAATGGTTAGTGCAGGTTTTGAGGAAAATAATAAAACCTTATTTCACTCCTCCTTTACCGTTATCAAATGCTCGCTCTCAAAAAAGGCAGTTTTTTTTCATGTTTATACTAAGCAGTTGTACCATTTGACATTGTCAATGATGCAATAAGGATAAGTAGAAAGGGCTTCATAGGTTTTGTATAAAAACGGGTAAGGATATTTAACAAAGTTAAATCGTTTTTTGAATATCAAGGGTTTATAGAGATGTTTTTTTGGGCGTTGCGCCGCATGCGCGTCGCCGCTGTCCTATGGGCTCGCTGGACGCTCGGTGCTACGCACCAGCCGCAAATGCGGCTGCCCTCCGGCCAGCTAACGCGGCAACGGCTGCGAAGCAGCCGTTGCCTGATTATGGATTGTTGATTATGGATTGATGATTTTAGACTCTTGGCACCCTGCTCTTACTGTACGTTTGTAAACTGCGTAATAAATGAACTGCAAATACATGATTGTTATTAATATGTCATCCATAATCCATAATCCATAATCCATAACCCATAATCCACAATCGACAAACGGCTGCGAAGCAGCCGTTTGTCGCGCCAGGTGCCCAGAGGGGGCGGCGAAGCCGCAGTGCGCAGCACCGAGCGTCCAGCGAAGCCCGGAGGGGACCGACGGCGCAAAGCGCCGGGGCGCCCAAATTTACCGCTTACCGCTTACCGCATATGCCAAGCGAAGCGCTCCATCAACGATTGGGGCCGCGAACAATAAGGGCAGCGTGACCAGCGTAGCCGGCACGATAAACCAAAGCTTGGGTGCCTTTGTGGTGCCGCTATCACCTACCTTTATTTGCGTTAATTGGTCCAGGAAACTATCGGTGCTCACGGTTTCATGTATCGGGAAGCCAGCTTTCAGGTGGTCAGTTAACAATTTTTTAAAGCGCCGTTCCTGTAAGTAAGCGGGTAGCTCGAGGGGGTGCTTCCAGTATCCTTTTTCGCGGGCTATTTTGAAACTTTCTTCCCGCCATACGGCAAAGAAAACTTGGTAGTAATAAGCCAAGTAATATACTACAAACTTGCGGAAATAACCATAACCTAGCAAGCCCTTGATTTCATGGCATTGTTGCAGGTGCATAGCCTCGTGTACCAACAGCGCTAGGCTTTCCACATCATCGTCCTGGGCCTGTTTGAGGTATACATCTAGGTAATCTAAACGGTATGCCGACGGCAGCACGATGGCCTCGGCAAATTTGCCTACAAACCAGGGCATCCCTTCAAAAAAACGCACTTTTTCCCAGTTGATATTCGGGTACAAACGCCGCAGCACCAAGTAACTAGAAGAACTTGGCGACCAAGCCTTTGGGGCTACTTGTTGCTGCAAAAATGCACTGATATGTTT
The DNA here is from genome assembly GCA_964508975.1 of uncultured Saprospiraceae bacterium. GTDB lineage: Bacteria > Bacteroidota > Bacteroidia > Chitinophagales > Saprospiraceae > CAZDVQ01. The sequence continues at coordinate 23,617 of CAZDVQ010000028.1, read as the reverse complement.
AGTTCGGCGTTTCAAGGGTACTTGTAATAGCCTGATTTTCAATAAAGTCGTATAAAGTAATGCGGCGCATCTCGTAGAAGGCATACCAATAGTTGCGCAGGGCTTGGTAAAAAACAGTCCTGGCTTCTTGCATACCCGACAGGGCCTGGTTGAGCTCGGTTATGCCAATTTTACCGATGCGGTAGCGTTTCAAGGCTAAGTCGTAGCTGCGCTGGGCAATATCGAAAGAGCGTTCGGCAATCTCGGTGCGGCGGCGAATCATGTCAAACTGTTGTACTTTAATCAAGATGCCTTGCTCAAAGGCCACGCGTTCCTGCTTAATGGTAAGCTGTACCAGTTCCATGTTGGTGCGGGCAATCTCTTTTTGCGAGCGGTTTTTGCCCCAGTCGGCCAACGGTATTTGTATCCCTAAAGATATTTGCTCCTGGTCGATCGGATTCTGATAAGCCCCACTGAAAGTGGCTGCCGTTTGCTGTAAACCGAAACTACCATTTAAAGTAGCCGAAATGCCGTTACCAACTTTGGCTTCCATCATGTCGCGCTCCGCTTCCAGTAGGCGGCGGTCGTGTTCCACGCTGATTCTCCGGTTTTTGATGGCTTCCGACAGAGCTTTGTCGGGGTCGATGAGTACAACAGGCAAAGTATCAGGTATGTTTAGCTTGAAGCTTACCTTTTGGTTGTAGTTTAAGGTTCGGCGTAGTTCCTCCGTAGATGTTTGCAGGTTCAACTCGGCTTGCGCGCGGCGGGTATCGGCGTTCATAGCGCTGAGTTCTATTTGCAGCAATTCGTTCTCTGCAATTTTACCCACCTCGTAACGGCCTTTAGACAAGATGAATAAGGTATCGGCATTGGCTTTGTCTACCAGGGCTGCTTCCAGCTCGATTTGTGCGATATAAACATCAAAAAAGCTCCCGACAGCCTCCAGTGCCGATTGCTCCCGGGCTTCAATATTATCCAGCTTGGCTTCTTGATAGCGTAAAGGCTCAACCTTGCGCTCCCATTTCATGCTGTTGAAAGCAAACAATGGTTGGTTAATACCAATTACTACGGGCGTTGAATACCAGGCTTGTCCATTGAGTACCCCGAAGTTGTCGGTGCGCTGCAAACCTGAACTCAAGTAAACTTGTCCACCTGTGAGCGGTATGTTTTGCTGTAAGGACAAAAACATACGGTTAGTCATGAAACTGATGGGCAAAAAGTTCTGCTGCCCTGTTTCTGGGTCTACAATCTGGCTGATTGTCCGGTTAATGGAGGGTAGGGTAGCATCCAGGAACATTTGCGGCTTATAGTTGGCCTGGAATGCTTTAAAACGCCAGTAGCTGTTTTTCAATCGGGCATCCGCTAGTTGCGAAGTCGGTGATTCGCCTTTGGCAATTTGGACAGCATCTGCCAAGTCAAGGCTGATGAGCTCCTGGGCCGGCAAGTTTATGCAACAGCCAAGCGCAAGTCCGAGTATTAGGTTTTTCCAATTCATTCTTCGTAGTTGGTAGTTGGTAGTTCGGAGTTGGTAGCGTTCATAGTTCATGATTCATAGTTCATATAGCGCCTCCCCCCGCCGCGTTGCGGCGACCCCCTCCACTGCACAGCCGCTGCGCGCCTGTTGGTAGCGGGGGTTGGGCGAGCGAAGCCCGCCAGGTTCATCGTTCATCGTTCATAGTTCATAGTTCATATAGCGCCTCCCCCCGCCGCGTTGCGGCGACCCCCTCCACTGCACAGCCGCTGCGCGCCTGTTGGTAGCGGGGGTTGGGCGAGCGAAGCCCGCCAGGTTCATCGTTCATAGTTCATCGTTCAGCATTAGCCTAATAGCAGCGCCCTGCAAAGCAGGGCGCTGCTATTAGGCTAATGCGCCTCCAGCCAGTTCTCCCCAGTATCAATGCCAACTTCAATGGGCACTTTTAAATTTGGCAAGGCTGTTTTCATCAAGTGCTCGATGATTGGACTTACGCGCTCCACCTCATCCTTGGGTACGTCGAACACCAATTCGTCATGCACTTGCAAGAGCATCTTGGTTTTAAAACCGCCATCTTTAAGCGCCTTGTGGATGTTGATCATGGCGATTTTTATCATGTCGGCAGCGGAGCCTTGGATGGGTGTGTTCACGGCAATCCGCTCGTCGTTCGAGCGCATGAGCGATGAATTGGAATTGATGTCGCGGAGATACCTACGGCGACCCATAAGCGTGCTCACAAAGCCTGTTTCACGGGCTTCTTTCACCGTTTTCTCCATGTATTCTTTAATACCGGAGTATTGGGCAAAGTATGCGTCAATCAACACTTGTGCCTCGGCACGCTTGATGCTCAACTGCCGCGAAAGGTTAGTTGACCCCGCACCGTAAATGATGGAAAAGTTAACCGTTTTGGCGTTGTAACGCTGCTCTTTGGTCACTTGGTCTATCGGAACGTTGTAAATTTTGGCTGCCGTGGCCGCGTGGATATCTTGACCGTTTTGGAAAGCTTCCAACATGTTGGGATCGCCGCTGATTTCAGCAATAAGGCGCAGCTCAATTTGCGAGTAGTCGGCTGCCATTAGCACGTGGTTTGCATCCCGTGGTATGAATGCCTTGCGTACTTCTCGGCCTCGTTCTGAGCGGACAGGGATATTCTGCAAGTTCGGGTTTTGCGAGCTCAGTCGACCAGTTTGGGCCAAAGCCTGGTTAAAGGAAGTATGCAAACGGCCAGTTTTGGCGTTAACCATACGGGGCAGGGCATCCACGTAAGTTGACTTTAGCTTGGCCAGTTGGCGGTAGTCCAAAATCTTTTGCACGATGATATGCTCGTAGGCGAGCTCGCTGAGTTTCTCCTCGTCGGTCGAGTATTGCGCGGTGGCCGTTTTTTTCCAACGGTAAGGTATTTTCAGTTTGTCAAACAGCAGTTGACCAATCTGCGCGGGCGAGTTCAAATTGATTTCCCGCACACCACCCATTTCAAATATCTCTTTCTGTATGGCTTGGATGTCCACATCGAGCACTTTCGAATAGTCCTCTAAGAACTTTGAATCAAGGTTTATGCCTTCCGCTTCTACATCGGCCAGCACCATGATGAGCGGCGCTTCAATCTCTTTGTACAGTTTTTCAACGCTGGGTTCGAGCAGCGGTTGTAGCTTCTCGGCCAACTGCCAGGTTACATCGGCGTCCTCGGCGGCATATTCTGCAATCTTAGCCAACGGAACGTCGCGCATGGATAGCTGGGCTTTCCCCTTGCCAATCAAGGCCTCTATAGGTACAGGTGTGTAATTGAGATAAGTCTCTGATAGATAATCCATACCGTGCCTTTTGTCGGGCTCAAGCAGGTAATGTACCACCATGGTATCTAGGATATCGCCTTGCAGGTGAATACCGTAATTCCGCAGCATCAAGGCATCAAACTTGATGTTTTGGCCAATCTTGCGCAAAGATGAATCCTCTAGGATTTCCTTAAACTCCGACATAATTTCCGCCGCACCTTTTTGAGGCACAGGTACATACCAGGCCGTTTGTGCTTTAAAACTAAAGGAAAGGCCTACAATTTCAGCATCCACGGTTTCAAGTCCGGTGGTTTCGGTATCAAAAGCAAAGCTACCAGCCTCGCGCAGGGCTTTAATCAAGGCTTGGCGCTCCTCGGCGGTTTGGGCAATGTGGTATTGGTGTTCAGTATTCTCGATATTTTTATCAGCGATAGCAGCCTTGCCCGAGCTGTAATTCGACACATACGCTGCTTTTTCAAGCACTGCTGGCTTGGCATCTGTTGTACCGCCAAACAAATCGCCTTGTGTGCCAGCGCTCAATTGTACCACGGCTTCTTGGCCGCTATCTTGGCCTAAAATACGGTTGGCTAGCGAGCGGAACTCCAACTCCTTGAACAAAGCGCCTAGGGCTTCCTTGTTGGGGTCGCCCATTTTGCAATCTTCTTCATCAAATTCGATGGGCACGTTCAGGTCGATAGCCGCTAGTTTTTTCGACAAAATCGCTTGATCTGCAAAGGTTTCCAAGGCTTCTTTCTGTTTGCCTTGTAGCAAGTGTGTATTGGCTAAAATACCCTCAATAGTATCAAATTGTTCGAGCAGCTTTTGGGCAGATTTAGGTCCAATGCCTGGCACGCCCGGGATATTATCCACGGCATCACCTTGCAGGCCCAGCATGTCGATGACTTGGTCCACGCGTTTAATGCCCCATTCCGATAGGATTTTCGCCTCGTCCCAAATTTCCAGTTCATTGCCCAAGCGTGCTGGTTTATACATGAAAATATTGGGCGATACCAACTGACCGTAATCCTTGTCGGGTGTCATCATATACACCTGAAAACCAGCCTTTTCAGCTTGTTTCGAGATAGTGCCCACCACGTCGTCGGCTTCATAGCCCGGCATCTGTAGAATAGGAATATTCCAAGCCTTCAAGATTTCGCGGATGTAAGGCACAGCAATAACGATATCCTCGGGCGTTTCCTCTCGGTTTGCCTTGTAGGCCGGGAACATATCATGGCGGAAAGTTGGCCCCGAGAGGTCGAAACACACCGCCAGGTGACTAGGTTTTTCTTTTTGCAGCAAATCCCACAGCACGTTCACAAAACCCGTCACCGCCGAGGTATTCACCCCTTTAGAGTTGATGAGTGGGCGTTTGATAAAGGCATAATGGGCCCTGAAAATCAATGCAAAAGCATCGAGCAGGAATAACTTTTTCATGGTAGCATCATTTGTAAACGGCTAAGGTCTGATTTTTTTGTGGAATTCCACTTGGCCCAACATCAAAAGCACCATTTTTTTTCGCCGGGCTGTGGTATTTGCCCCTGAATATTAGCAAGACATATCAATTTATCATTTATTCATTTATTCTTTTTGGGCGTTGCGGCCTACGGCCGCCGCTACGTTGCGCGGCTCGCTGACGCTCGGCCCCTTCGGGTCTGGCCCTGCGGGCCACCGCTCCACATCGCTAACGCTTTAGCCGCCCAGGTTGGGCGGCTCTACTGCTGCCGTGGTATATCATGTATGGCAATATCCGCATGATGAACAACGGAAAATGTTTACAAATGGAAACCAATAATAAATGAATATGGTTATATTTGTGCTCGTTATTCAGTAACTGTTGAAACACAGCAATTCATTATAAAATGTTCGGCTTACCATGCATGAAGTATTAAGCATAGCAGAAATCAAGGCGCAATATCCCGACCAGTGGGTATTGGTGGCTAACCCTGAATTGGATAACCCTGGTACTTTGGGCTCGGTGGTTCGCAAGTTGGTACGTGGCATTGTATTGCATGCCAGCAAGGACAAGCGAGAATTAGCTTATACAGCCAAAGATTACCGCAAAGGTTACGATACCTACACCTGTATTTTTACGGGTGAAATGCCACAAAATCGTAAATTCTGGCTTTAGTGATACCATTTTCGCTTGAATCTGAAGAAAGCCTGATTCTTGTTCCTACATTTGTAGAGGACGAGGAAGTTTCATTGGTATTGGATACAGGTGCATCTCACACGATAATTGACCTGACAAAACTATTAATTATTGGATACAGATTGGATGATAGCTTAGGTACAGTTCAGTTTGAGACAGCAAAGGGTGTTGTCGATGCCCATGTTTTCAACATTAAATACCTCAATGCGCTTGGACATACAAAGCGAAATCTTACTATCTGTTCATATGATTTTTTAGGCAATAATGTTTTATCTGAAATTGACGGTGTATTGGGGCTCGACTTTTTTAGAGATACCGAACTTTGGATCAGTTTTCAAAAATTCCTCATTGAACTTAAACATTAAGTATTCAAAGGTGAAATTAACTTGAGATATGCTTAATTATGCAACGGAGGCAAACAAAACTAAAGTATTAAGAAATGACTAGAGGCCAATACACGTTAATATTCGGTATAAACTTTATCATTTTAATATTACTGCTTTTACCTTTTTTACCAGGGCCTGGTCATTGGAATAGTTATGTAAATCCAATATTCAATTTCATTCAACTTATAAGTTATTTTACGCTTTGGCTCATTCCCGTTGGAATTGTCTGGACCATATTTCAATTCAATAAAAAGCGTAAATATATACTACCTATACTTCTTTTTACGGTTCCAATGCTAGCCTTCGTGCTGTCAAATTTGACTTTTGATAGGCTAACAGAAATAAGCAGGTCGCTTGCCATCAATAACGCTGATAAATTAATTACAGCTATCGAACGATACAAAGCAGCTACAAAACATTACCCTGAGCATTTAGATACACTTAAGCCTTTGTATATCAATGATATCCCAACACCAAGGGTAATGGGCATAGCGGCTTATGAATACCAAAAGTTAGATGACAATTTTCAATTATCATTTACTCAAAATGTAATCATGGGTTTCAACAATGAAGTTGTTGTTTATTCCCCTCATCATGATTCAAGCGTACAGGTACCTCATGCCAATGTGCGTGAGACTGCTCATGAAAATTGGATGTATTATATAGTTGATTGACGGATTAGGTTTTGAATTGATTTCACGAGCTAAAAATTATATTTTTGCCATGCCTAAAGAGATTAATCGTTACACAGCCAATTCAAACTTTCAGATATAACACCTAAATACCATGACCCCAGCAAGAATTACAGTTCAAGCCCTCGTTCATGCCGACAAACAAAAGGTTTGGGATTACTACACCCAGCCAGAGCACATTACCCAATGGAATTTCGCTGACCCGAGCTGGCATTGCCCTGCTGCCTCCAACGATTTAAACATCGGCGGTAAATACGTGGCCCGCATGGAAGCCAAAGACGGAAGCTTTGGTTTCGACTTCGAGGCTGTTTATACAGAACTTAACCCCAGCAACTCATTGACCTATGAATTTGGCGGTCGTTATGCCACCGTGCAATTATTGGAACAAGACGGTTCTACCGCCATAAGCGTGTCATTTGACCCTGAAACCGAAAACCCTATCGAGCTACAACAACAAGGCTGGCAAGCTATCCTCAACAACTTTAAAAGTTATACGGAAAGCCATTGATATTATAGTTGATAGTTCATAGTTGATAGTTCATAGTTCATAGTTCATCATTCATAGTTCATAGTTAGCCAAGGCCGCTTTGCGGCCTTGGCTGCGTTAGCTGGCCGGAGGGCGCGGCTGCAAGCCGCGGTGCGCAGCACGGAGCGATTAGCGAACCCCGTAGGACAGCGACGGCGCACCAGCGCCGGAACGCCCCAAAAGATGAAAAGATTAAATGAATAAACGAGTAAACGATTTTAGGTTTATGTTTTTGAATTTTTGGGGATTTTGGTTTTTAGGGGCAAATAGCAAATCACGCCCCCTGTAGAGACGCATATTTTGCGTCTCCCTGCCTAGTATGGCAATTCACCCAAATAGTATTACCTGACAAACGGTTAAATGCTAAAAATTGCGAAACACGTAAACAATCCATAATCCATAATTCACAATCCATAACTCCTTTTCTTACCTTTGCAGCATGAAAAGGAAAGTCGAAATTTTAGCGCCCGCGAAAAACCTGTATCAGGGCATGGCCGCCATCAATGCCGGGGCCGATGCCGTGTATATTGGAGCACACCTTTTTGGTGCCCGTACCAACGCCACCAACTCGGTGGAGGATATTGCTGAACTAGTGGAATACGCCCACCTTTTTAAGGCAAAGGTGCTGGTTACCGTGAATACAATCCTGTACGACAATGAGTTAGAGCTTTGTCAACAACTTATCCACGAGCTGTACAACGCAGGTGTTGACGCCATTATCGTGCAAGATATGGGCATCCTGGAGATGGATTTACCGCCCATCGTGATACACGCGAGTACGCAAGCCAATAACCGAGACCCTCAACACGTGAAGTTCCTGGCCGATGCCGGGATGAAAAGGGTAGTGCTGGCTCGCGAGCTGAACCTCGACCAAATCAAAGATATTCACGCTGCGAGCGATGTAGAACTCGAATTTTTCGTGTCGGGCGCGCTCTGCGTGTCGTTTAGCGGTAATTGCTACATGAGTGTGGCCAACGGCGAACGTAGCGCAAACCGTGGCTCTTGTGCCCAAAACTGCCGCTTGCCTTACAACCTCATTGATGGCAACGGAACAACGCTGTTGACGGAGACACACTTGCTGTCTATCAAGGACTTAAACCTGAGCGACCAGCTTCCAGAGCTCATTGAAGCGGGTATTACTTCCTTCAAAATTGAAGGTCGCCTGAAGGATTTGGTCTACGTGAAAAATAACGTATCGTACCTCCGCAAACGCCTGGATGCGTTCTTGGAAGTGAGCGATCAATATGAAAAAGCTTCCTCTGGCCGTACGTTCTACGCGTTTGAAGCCCAGATGGATAAGAGCTTTAACCGGGGCTACACCGATTATTTTGTAAACAAACGCAAGGAACGCATTGGTTCTTGGGAAACCCCAAAATCGCAAGGCGAATACATCGGTAAAGTATTGGAAGTCAAGGCGAACGGTTATGTTGTGGAAAACGGCGACCTGCTTAACAATGGCGACGGTTTGTACTTTGTCAACGAAGAAGGCCAAGCCGATGGCGATCGTGTAAACATCATCATCAACAATGTGGTGGTGCCCAATAACTTTAGGCCATTGCCACTGGGAACCGATATTTACCGCAACTCTGATGCTGCGTTTAATAAACTACTCGAACGGGATGATAGCGCTATCCGTAAGATTGGTGTGCGTTTGTACTTTGCCGAAACCGAGGAAGGCTTCAGTTTGACGGCCCTCGACGAGGACGGCCACAGTTATACCGCCCAGATGGAAGTGCCCAAGGAATTGAGCAAAAACAACGAATCGCCGGTTGAGAATATCAAGAAAAACCTAGCTAAGGCAGGTAACACACCTTTCATCGTGGACGACATCGAGGTGACGATGAGTGCCAACTGGTTCTTGCCAATCTCAAAAATCAACGACATCCGCCGTACCGTGTTGGAGCAGCTCATGGACGTACGCGTACGCGAGTACCACCGCGAGGAGCGCCCCATCATGCGAACGGATCACCCTTACCCGGTATCGCAGCTAGATTTCACCTACAACGTATCAAACAAACTAGCCCGCCAGTTTTACTACAGGCACGGCGTAACGGAAATCGAAAAGGCTTTTGAATTACAATGGGACCCCGGCAAATCGCGGGTGATGACCACCAAATATTGTGTCAAATACGAGTTGGGCAAATGTCCACGCTATCAAAGGGCTACCATGGGCGAGAAAGTGGTTGAACCGCTGGTGCTCAAACACGGCGATATCGAATACAAACTCAAATTCAATTGTAAACCTTGCGAGATGGAAATCTGGGAAAAAGACGCCGAGTTTGAAATCGAGGAAGAAGGGATTTGGGATTAGTTAAGAGGGCAGAGAGCAGAGGGCTGAGTTTAGTTAAGAGAGCTGAGTACCCCGGCGAGTTTCGCTCGCCCAACCCCCGCTACCAACGGACGCGCAGCGGCTGTGCAGTGGAGGGGGTCGACGCGCAGCGGCGGGGGGAGGCGCAACATTAGTTAAGAGGGCAGAGAGCTGATTAACACCTCGGCCCTAATAATTAATAACTAAAAATTACTAGCTAACTAGCGCCATCCAAACACTCAGGAACAGCATCGTTTCCCAAATACCGAGGTGAATACAGCGCTTGTAAGCCCTTTGTGCGGCAAAAGCATTGGTTACGGCCTTGGGTGAAAGTTTTAATACTTTGCGATACCAAAAGCTAAATATAAACAAGCTGCCGAGCACGCCAAGCAAAAGCAAGAAATCCATGTAAATCAATGGCAAAGCGAGTAAGCTTAGCGCACCAAGCCCTAAGAATACATTAATGAATTGTTTGACTTTTTGATTGCCTAGCATGGTGGTAAAAGTTCGTTTACCACCCTTGATATCACTTTGCTCATTAGAAAGGCCTACCGAAAGGGCCGATGCAAAAGCCATCAACATGAAAGCGGGTATGAGCATACCGAATAAACCCACCACGTCGAGGGTGCGGGCCTGTAGGTATGCGCTCATGAGCGGCAGCGCAAGGCCAACGCCCAGCATTTCGATGAACTCGCCGCCACCACGGTAATTTAATTTCAAAGGCGGAAGGCTATACGACACGAAAATGACACCGCAAATCAAGGTGAGTAAGGGAAGTTGACCCAAACCAAGCAGTATGCCCCCAACTATGGCAACCACTACGGTGAGTAAGCCTACCGTTATGGCAGCCTGGAAAAGTTGTGAACGGTCTAGTATACCATCGTAAATGGTTTTAAGGCCGGTTTCGTCGGGGAACATTTCGCGTTTGATGCCGTCTACCTCGTGGTCCCACCAGTCGTTGACAAACACAATGAAGGCCAAGCCCAACACGGTGATAAGCAGGCCGATGATGAAAGGTATTTCGGCAAACTTCCCCGAATGATGAATACCAATGGCTTGGCCCAGCAGGAACGGCACCAGTAATTTCGGCCAGCTGTTGGGTTTCAGTGCGAAAAGCCAACGGTGGTATATAGATTTAAATGTTGTCATAGAAGTGCACTATCTTTACCAAAATTTTAAGCCATGATGCCCCAAGAAATCTGTGACAAAGCCATAAACGTAGTTAAAGATACGGCAAATTTTATACTTGAGCAACTGGGTCAGGTAAAGCCCGAACAAATTAGCGATAAAAGCTCAAACAACTTTGTGAGCTTTGTGGATAAAGAATCGGAGCGCCGCTTGATTGCTGGTCTTGGTGCTATTGTTCCAGATGCTGCATTCTTAGCGGAAGAAGGCACCGTAGCCTTAGAGGATAAGCCTTATTTGTGGATTATCGACCCGCTGGATGGGACCACCAATTTCTTACATCAAATTCCGGTGTTTGCCATCAGCGTGGCCTTGTACCATAACGGAGAACCCATCGTGGGGATCGTACACGATGTGATGCGCAACGAGTGTTTTCACGCTTGGGCTGATGGCCCTGCGATGTTAAACGATCGGGAAATCAGTTGCTCTGCCACAACCGAAATTCACGACTGCTTGCTGGTTACAGGTTTCCCGTACGATGATTTCAGCAGGGTAGGGGCTTATCTAGGCATGATGGAATATTGCATGCGCAACACACGTGGCATCAGGCGTTTAGGCTCGGCCGCTATTGACTTGGCCTGGGTAGCAGCAGGCCGCAGCGATGGATTTTTTGAATATAGCCTAGCACCCTGGGATGTGGCTGGCGGTGCATTTATAGTAATGCGTGCCGGTGGGCATGTAAGCGACTTTAAAGGCGGTAGCCAATACCTCCACGGGAGAGAGATATTGGCTACCACGGCTCATATGCATACCAAACTACTGGAAGTAACCAGAAGTTATTTTGGTTGATTATTCGTAATCGTAGGGTAAAAGCTTAGAGTCTTTCACCGTTGACAAAGTCATCAAGGTTTTCAACCTTTCGATTTCATCGATTTGAGACAGTGTTTTGAACAAGAGTTGTTCGTACACATGTAGGTCGCGGCAAACGAGCTTCATCAGGAAGTCGGCCTCGCCTGTAATAATGTAGCACTCAACGATTTCTTCGATGTTTTTCACTTTTTCGAGGAAGTTGTTGAGGGCGTTTTCTTTGTGCCAAGCCAATGAAACCAATACAAAGGTTTTCACGGTCAAGCCAATAGATGCTGCGTTAACTTGAGCGTGGTAGCTTTCGATGATACCGGTGGTCTCTAGTTTTTTTACGCGTTCGAGTGTTGGAGCTGGTGAGAGTCCAATCTGCTTCGATAATTCCAGGTTCGTAATTTTAGAGTTTTCCTGGAGAATTTTTAAAATTCTAAGGTCAATGTTGTCCAATCTGTTCGTCATTGTACAAGAGGGTTAAAAATATAACCAGGCTGGGCAGGAGCCCAGCCTGGTGTATGCAAATTAAGGGAAAATTCCCATGTTGATGTAATCGCTACCAATTTTTTTGATGGCAACCACGAAGGCGGCTGTACGAAGGTCTGGAATTTCCTTGTTTTCTTTCCATGCATCACGGATTTCTTCGTAAGATGAGATCATGGTTTCTTCAAGACCAGAGTTCACGAGGTCAATTTCGTCTGCACCTTTGGCTAAGAAGTCACGCTCCACTTTGCCAACTTTTTTGCCGGTGATTTGCTCAATCGACTCGATGATGCCGCTGTAACGGTTAGCATCGAAACGTTTTTCCATACGACCGAAACGCATGTGCGACAAGTTTTTCAACCATTCGAAGTAAGAAACGGTTACACCACCAGCATTCAAGTAGAAATCGGGGATGATGATGATACCTTTTTTCAAAAGGATGGCTTCAGCTTCTGGTGTAACAGGACCGTTAGCACCTTCACCGATAATTTTTGCCTTGATGCGATCTGCGTTGGTATGGTTGATTTGGTTTTCCAAAGCAGCCGGGATCAAGATGTCGCACTCCAATTCCAAGGCAGAACCACGGTTTTCGAGGTTTGTAGCACCTGGGAAGTTCAAAATTGAGCCTGTTGCTTTACGGTGGGCAAACAATGCTTCAATATCTATGCCATCTGCTTTGTAAATCGAGCCTTCGTACTCTGCAACACCAATTATTTTTGCACCACCCTCTTTTTGACAGATGTGCGCCGCAAAATAACCTACGTTACCAAGGCCTTGCACCACAACGGTTTTGTCTTTCATACCGGTAGTTAAACCGATGGCTTGCATATCTTCTTCAAAAGATAGCGCCGTACGCAAACCGTAGAAAATACCACGACCGGTAGCTTCGGTACGACCATGGATACCGTTCAATGAAACAGGCTTACCTGTTACACAACCAGCGGCGTCAATGTCGCCATTTTTGAATGCCATGTACGTGTCAGCAATCCAAGCCATTTCGCGAGAGCCTGTACCGTAGTCAGGTGCAGGTACATCGATGCCAGGTCCGATAAAGTTCTTACGGATCAACTCGGTCGTGTAACGACGGGTAATTTTTTCAAGTTCTTCCGTGGTGTACTTCTTGGGGTCGATTTTAACACCACCTTTGGCTCCACCAAAAGGAACGTTAACGATAGCACACTTGTAGCTCATCAAAGCGGCCAAGGCCATCACCTCGTCCTGGTTTACTTCCAAAGAGAAGCGGATACCGCCCTTGGTTGGGAGGCGGTGGTGCGAGTGTTGCACGCGGAAGGCTTCGATTACTTCGTAATCTCCTCCAACCTTCACAGGGAAGTTCATTTGATAAATCGCGTTGCAGACCTTAATTTGTTTCAAGAGGCCTGTAGGCAGATTTGTGAATGGTGCAGCTTTATCAAAGTAGCGTTCAACGCCTTGATAAAAGCTATAATGATTGTCAGCCATAAAAAATTAAGTTGTTTTTATACGATAATGGTAAAGGGCTTTCGGCTATTGTTCGGTCGATTTTTCTTCGACCTGTTTTTCTAATTTAGCAATCTTGCTATCCATGTAGATCAAGTAGGCGATAATCCCGGCGAAAATAATCCCGACAACGGCTACCACCACGTAAATTTTACCATTGCTGCGGTAAAAATCGTTTTCTACCTGCTGTGCTTGAGCGCTTAGGCTCAAAAACAGGGCTAAAATGCTAAAGTTTATCTTGTTGAACATGGGTATTAGAATAATTGTGCAAATGTAAACCTGTTTTTTGGCTCAAACCAAATTTTATTTTAAAAAAAATAGTTGATAGTTGGTTGTTGGTAGTTTATAGTTGGTTGTTTCGTTCTCCTCTCGAACATTATTACCATTATTGAAGCAACAAGAGTAAAAACATAGCTACCAACTATCAACTTCAAAGCATAAACTAGATTTCATCTAGTTTATGCTTGAGTCTGGCCGTGCGGATATAAATATCTGCTAGCCAGAAGCCCAGCAGCGTCCAAGCAATCACGGCGGGGTAGAAAACCATCCGCATGGTATTGTCGAGGTCGTAAGAGCTGAAAGCAGGGTTGCCACCCATGCCCGGGTGAAGGCTGTCGGCCATACGCGGGATGATGTACAATAAAGGTATGAGTGTCGCAAACGCGAAAACGTTGTAAACTGCCGAAACTTTAGCCCTTTGCGCTGGGTCGTCGAAAGAAGCCCGCAACACGAAGTACGCCAAATAGATTAACAAGGCAACCGCCGACATGTTTTGCTTCACGTCGAAACTCCAAGGGCTACCCCAGGTAAAGTTTGCCCAAACAGCACCCGTTGCTACGCCCAACAAGCCAAATACTACCCCTGCAATGGCGAGGCCCTCGGCCTTGATATCGTTTTCCGTGCTGGTTTTGCGGAGGTATTTAACGCTGTACACCATGCTGGCTAGCAAAACTAGCATCATGCCGAACCACATGGGCACGTGGAAGAACAAGTTACGGGCAGTTTCTTCGAGTTGGTTGATGAATGGGAAGCTCAACTTGGCTTGGCCCTGCTCGGTTTTGTAGGTACAAAGCTGAGCCGCTGAACGCGACTTTGGGTCGAGTTGGCGTAATACAACAGCACCCTCCAGGGTTGATTTACCGCTAACGGGGCCATAAATCTCGAGGAGCGGGAACATGTTCGACTTATTCTCGCCAGAAGTCACCGTATCGAGCGGGGTAACAGCCGGGATATCAAACAAGATGGCCAACTCGGTATCGTTGATCACGTTGATGTTGAGGGCACAGATAGATTTATCTTGGGTAACCCGGAGTTGCGCACTCAGCTTGTCGCCATCTTGGGTGTAGTGCGTGTTGTAGCCCTTCACGTTGATGATGGCCCGCTCGCCCTTGCGGGCCGACATTGGGTTTACAGATTTGATGCCTGAGCCTAGCGGCACCAGCAAGCCCATGCCTAGCACGTAGGCCAGCATGAGTATGGCTAGATATTTCCACCAGTTTAACTTGAGCATATGTAAGCGTTTAAGGTAATTTCAAAAACTTGTCGGCCTGTTGCGTGAGCTGGCCGGAGGGCGCGGCTGTAAGCCGCGGTGCGCAGCACGGAGCAAAGCGAACCCCGAAGGACAGCGACCCGAGCGCATGCGAGGGGCACGCCCAAAATCAATCCCTCCAAAGAAAAGGGAACAAAAAGAAAACGATGCTGAGTAAAATGGCATCGAGGGAGAGCAGGATGGCAATGTCGTTCCAGTAATTGTCGCCTTGCAAAATGCCCAGCGCGAAGCGGGATAGCCGCACGAGGGTCATGAGGATGGGGATGATGACCGGAAAACTGAGGATGGCCATGAGCGTGGAGGCGTTGCGGGCCTTGGCGGCGATGGCCGAGATAAAGGTAAAAGCGATGGATAAACCCAGGCTGCCCAGCAAGAGCGTGGCGTAAAACAGGCCGATTTTGGCAATGGGATTGCCCACCACGATACTAAACACACCAAAACTCAGGATGTTGAGGATGATGAGCAAGAGGGTGTTGTAAACGATTTTGGAAAGGATAATGGCCGTGGGCGAGGCGAGGGTGTAGTAGTACAGCCTGCGGCTGGAATTTTCTTGCACGAAGCTTTTTGCCACGGCGTTGACGGAGGCGAACAATACGATAACCCAGAAAAATGCTGCCCAGATAGAGCCGCTGGCGGCAATATCGGTGGTGACTTTTTGCATGTTGACGATGCGCTGATCGCCAATTTGCAACATGCTGACTTGGCCAATCCTGCGGCCCACGGTATAATACACGATGAAGATGGTGGATATCACGTACAGCAAGATACCACCGATGGCGTAGCGTTGGCGCAACTCCAGGAGGGCATCCTTGCGAATGAGTGAAATCGTTTCAGAGAGCAGGTTCATCTAGTTATTCGTGTCGTCGGCCTTGTGTTTGCTACTGTAACCGTAAAGGGTCAGGGAATGGTGGGTAACCTTGAAGCCGGTCAACTCGCTAAAGGTATCCTTGATTTGCTGGATGCGGGGATCGCAAAACTCGAACACCTCGCCGCTTTCGAGGCAGATGGCGTGGTCATGTTGTTTGTAGCCGTACGACTTCTCGAACTGGGCCAAGTTTTTGCCGAACTGGTGTTTTTTCACGAGGTCACAAGAAACGAGGAGGTCGAGGGTGTTGTATACCGTGGCACGGCTTACGCGGTGGCTCTTGTTTTTCATGTGTATGTACAAGGCCTCGGCGTCAAAGTGGTCGTCGCGTCGGTAAATTTCTTCTAGTATCGCGAAGCGCTCAGGGGTGCGGCGCAGGGCATTTTTCTCCAAGTAGGCTGAGAAAATCTTCAGCACTTCCTTGATGATTTCATCTTCGTTTTTATTGATTGCCATAAGCATTAATCTAGGCCGCGAAGATAGGAATTAAATTAGAGAAATTAATCATTTATTCTTTCCAACGCCTTAGTTTGCTGATGTCGAATGTCCATTCTGGCGTTTCGAGCACGCCGTTGGTCGGGATTTCGTACCAAGGGCTGATATCGGGCTTATTGAGGTTGCGCAACAGGTGCATATCTTGGGCCGGCATATAGCTTTGGGCGAGGCAGAAAAGCCGCTTACCCTGGGCATTTTGAACCACATCGAGTACGATGACTGCATGGCCTGGAAAGCCACCTTGGATAAACACATCGCCGGATTGGATTTCGGCAATATCAACCGTTTGGAGTTCTTTTTCAAGCGATGCCGTACCAGCGTAGTTGAATATACTGGTCATGTACTTGCGAAAATTGGCGTAGCTGTAATCCTTACTGCTGGTTTTTGGGCTAAAGCTCACGCTGTTGCCCTTGATGACGGGTTTACGCCCTTGGCCCCAATCGTCGAAGCTTACCTTGTGACCACTGGTGAAGTTAAAATGGATTTTGGCATACTCGCCACGGCTGTAGTGGTATTCGGCCTTGAGGCGCATGATGGCATCGGCGCATTGTTGGAGATCGGCATTTTGGACATCCAGCTCGAGCACGGCTTCTTGTGCCCCTTGGTAGCCCTTAGCTTGACCATTGTACAACATGACCTTGGGTTTGCCTGGCTTTAGGGGAAGGCATCGCAGCCATTGGGCAAAATTATTATTCAACTGGTAGCTGTAGCCTTTAGGCGCGGGGAAGCGTTGGGCCAAGCGGTTTTCAGAGGCTATATCACTGTCTTTGAGCCATTTGTAACTGCATTTGCTACAATCTACCGTAGCGCTTGGGGCGCTTTCGTAAACGGGCTGGCTATCTGCCTGTTCGGGCAACGTGGGACTTTGGCAAGCGAACAATAAAAGGACTAAGCTCAGCAGTAATGGATTTATCATGAAGATGATTTGAGTTCTAGGATGTGTGTTGTGAGATTTGAACGCTTTGCTGTTAGATTTAGTGTGTAGCATCGCACCGGCCGAGCGAAGCTCGGCCAACCCCCGCTACCAAAGGACGCGCAGCGGCCTGTGCATCCTTTGCATGACTACGATTAGGACCTATCTATCCAGCGCTTGTGCGAAAGCTTACAAACCGCCCTTAATCTGCCCGCGAGGGCAGACCCTTATCCTAGCCGCGGGTTAAGCGCAGCGCAACCCGGGGAAATAAAAGCAGTTGCAACCCAAACCCAGGCGCGGCGGTAAGCGTTAAAAATGGACCTAGACAATGCCCCGCCGCGCAAAGGGTACAAGTTTTTTTTAAAATTTTAATTGGAATTAAGGTTTTTTGTGCCTCCCCCCGGCGCTGCGCGCCGACCCCCTCCACTGCACAGGCCGCTGCGCGTCCGTTGGTAGCGGGGGTTTGGCCGAGCTACGCTCGACCGGATTTTCGGTACGGCTACCGTTCCGTGGCGATTCCTGTACCTTACATGTTCAAACGGCTTGCCGCCACGGTTTTTTTGTTGTCGCCCTTAACCCCGGGTTGCGCTTCGCTGACCCGCGGCTACCAAAAGGGGCTGCCCTACGGGCAGCACCAATCGTAGCCAGAACCAATCAATCCTCCGCCCAAGGATTAACAAGGTCGAATCCCCCCAACAAAAAAGCACCAATCACACGAATGTAATTGATGCTAAAAGAAGAGAGAGAAGAATCTTTGTACTGCTACAACGCAGTATTATAGGTGCATATTGGCTTTCTTGGCCAAAAGTTCGTCTTTGGTTTCAACCACATCTGGGTCGGGTACACAACAATCAACCGGACAAACAGCGGCGCACTGAGGTTCTTCGTGGAAACCCACGCACTCGGTACATTTGTCTGGAACGATATAGTAATAATCGTCAGATACCGGTTCGTTCTTCTTGTCGGCATCAACAGCTACGCCTGAGGCCAAGACTGCATTGCCTTTTAAGCCTGTGCCCTCGGCATATGTCCATTCGATACCGCCTTCGTAGATGGCATTGTTGGGGCACTCGGGTTCACAAGCTCCACAGTTAATGCAATCGTCCGTGATGATAATAGCCATAATTGGTTATAGTGATTTTTACTTTTTTTGTTTGATGCCGCAAAGGTACTAAATATTGTTCAGAAATTTTAGTGACAAAAGTTCCATAATCGGACAAATTCTAGCCTCAATCTTTTTCCGACCTGTTGTAATAGTAATCAGGGTTGTCCCTGACTTGGTAACTTAAATGCTGGAAATAACTTTCGCCCTCCCTTTTCCATTGCGCAATTTCCTGCTGGTTCAGGTAAAATCCTACCGAGAACACCGCCGAGGTACCACAAAGGACGCTCATGTAGAGTTTGCCACTTTCGGTTTCTTCCACGAAGAAATCGTAGGGGATATCGATGATTCGTTTATTGTCCATGTTTAAAGTTAAAGCTGAATGGTATTTTTAAACTCAATACCAAGTTACGACCTTGCTCTGGCACGTTAATTAATCTATAGCGGCTCAAATGATTTAAATAGCTGCTATTGAGTATGTTCTGTACTTGTAAATTAACTTGGACCAATTGTTTTTTGAACTTGAACTTAGCGCCAGCGCTAAAACTCAACAAGTGGTAGGCCGGGGTAGCCCGCTCCGAGCGGTCGATGCGCCAATTACCTTTTGCCGCCATTGTATATTGATAATTGAGGGCCATGAAACCCTCTTCAAGCCAAGGCCTGGATTTGAAGTTGTACTTCAGCTCGGTCCGTGCACTGGGCTGTGGTGTAAAGGGAAGCGCTAGGCTAGTCCTGAAGTTGTAATTTTGAACAAAATCTATCACTTGGTTGATTTCCAGTTGTTTAGTAGGCCTGTATTGCCAATTAAGCTCAAAGCCACCGTACAAGGCATCGTCTTGGCGATACTGGAATATTTGCCCAGATTCCGGCAAGGGCGAGAATTGCGCCGGGAAGGTTGGCCCCAAGTAAATAAAGTTGTCGAAGTAGTTTACATAGGCCGATAGGGTAGCGTCAAACACCAATCCTGTCCATTCGGCGCTGGCGTCGAGTTGATAACCATGCTCGGTTTTAAGGTCAACGCTGCCCATTTCGTGGCGGAATGTACCGTGGTGGATGCCATTCGATACGGTTTCAGAAGGGTAGGGTAGCCTGAAACTTTTACCCAAGTTGAACTTGAGGTAAAATCGCTCCGGATTGTACTCATATGCTACACCCACGGCCCCCGACCAGTTGAAAAAGGGCGTGCTCAAGTTGGGCACCACCAGCGAGTCGATGATTTCCTCGTTGCTGTTCCAAACCCATTGCCGGTTGTAAACTGAGCTGTTGTGGCCGTAATCTAGGCGTACCCCGCCGTTCACTTTCAAGTCGCTGCGGATTTCGCGCTCAACCAAGGCAAAAATCCCCGAACGGAAGGTCTTGAAGTTGGGTAGCAAGAATTCGAAGCCGCCTCGCTGGTTGTCTTGCCATTGTAGGTTGCCGCCAATCACGCCTACCACATCGTTTTTAAAATGATGCTCATAGTGTGCATTGAAGGTGTAGGTTTGTAGTTTTAGCGATAGCGCCAAGGTATTGCCGGGGTCAATTTGCGAACTGGGTATACTGTGGAACTCTGGGTTAGAGTATTCCGCCCGAAGGTTTTTCTGGTAGCCGAAGGTCATGTCTAAATGTCCTTCGCCAACGATAATGTATTGGTTTACAGAGAGCAAGTAGTGTTCTACCGCTTGCTTGGGTACATCGATGTCGCGTGGGTTGCCATCGTCTTGCAAGCTGTAGGCACGTGGTATGCCCACGGCACCGGAAAAGAGCCCAGCATCGAGTTTATACCGACTGAAATGTACCCGTGTTAAGCCCCAAGCGCTTAATGTACCGGCTGAGAAACTGTAATTACTTTCCCTACCTCCTGTGTTTTTAAGTCGGTTGTTAAATATGGGCAACACGTAGCCGTTGTATTCAAATTGGTCGGCGGGCACGCGGTAATCGCCAAAGGATTGTGCGGTGTAGCGCCCCGAGAAAAAGAAATTGTTCAGGTTAAAGGCCAGCTTCCCGGTACCTGTCCAGTGGGCATTATTGCTCTTGTAAACGCCCGTTATGCTGCCCGCCAGGCTGTTTTCGGGCAAAATAATGCCTGGCATAATGTTTATCACGCCACCTAGGCCGTCGGAGCCGTATTGTAGGGAACCTGGCCCTTTAATAATTTCAACCCGCTCCACGTCAAATTGGTCCAGTTCAAGGCCGTGGTCGTTGCCCCATTGTTGGCTTTCCTGTTTCACGCCTTGCTGGTTCACGATGATGCGGTTGGCGGATAGTCCCCGGATGACGGGTTTGGCAATGCCCACGCCCACGTTGATTGCGGCTATACCGGGCAGATTATCAATGCTTTGTGCAAAAGTGCCCTGCAAATTTTCTTCAATGAACTCTCCGTTAAAATGCTCGTGCGCTTGGGTAGATTCTAGCTTGGCGTGTTCGTCAATAACCACTATTTCTTCCACCTCCAAGCTGAGGCGTTGTAATTGGTAGTTTTTATTTATAGTAACTAAAGGCTTGAATACCAGGGTATCATATATAGTTTTGCAACCTAGATAAGTAATTTCGGCATAATAGGTTCCGTCGAGGTAAGCATCAATCATGAATTGCCCTTCGTCGTCAACCAACGTGAAAAAGTTACCCGGATTAAGGCGTACAATGGCCCCGTATCCAGCCGCGCCATCAACCTGTACTTGCCCGCTAAACTGCGCTCGGGCTGTAAAAAGCTGTAAAATAGCCAAAACTAATATCGTAAACCGCTTGTTCATACTGCAAAGATATACTTTTTGCAACAGTGTTGCAAATTTGATTAATTTTGCAGTTACTACCTCTGAAAATTACTCCAAAATTTGAAATTATAAAAAGGATTGGCCTTGACGGACGAGCCGCCCGGAAAATTAGGCCATAAAACCGTATAAAAGCCCAAACTGTTTGAGCGTTTGCAGGCCAGCACGGGTCTTGTCAGCCAGTAAACGTATCGAAAAGTTATAGGAAAGGCACTCGCGAGTTTTTGGGATTTAGGTTTTATGGACTGGTTTTCAGGCTCGGGCGTCACAGCCTTGATTTTTTGGTTCTTTTGTATCAAGACAAAAGAACGAAGAAAAAATGCGTTTATGCTTCAAGTTTAATTGATCTAAGACGAAAGTCTAGTATCATTTTTTGTAATTAATTTTTTTTAAAAATTTCTAAATATATGGCAAGCCCACTCAAATCCCCATTTAGCCGTCTTTACCCATCTTTAGCCAAAATTTTTGGGGCGTGCCCCCTCGGCTTCGCCTCGGGGTCGGTCCATTCCGTGCTCGCTAATCGCTCGGTGCTACGCACCAGCCCCTTGCAGGGGCTGCACTCCATGCACCTCACGCGGATAGCCTTACTGTTGGTACTATTCAGTTCGCTTTTTACCTTGCCTTCCTGCAATACCGATGCAGATGTAGTACCGCCTAGCGTTGAAGTCCTCAGTATTAGTGTTTTACCCCGCCCTGACACCATTTGCGGCTCGGTTGAACCTACTGTTTACCGCCTCAACGATAGCATTGAACTGGCTTTCCAACTCAAGTTTAGCGATGATGTGGCTTTATCGCAATATAAAATCGACATCCACAATAATTTCGATTGTCACGGCCATGCGGGCAGTTTGCCGGGCTTTACCGTGCCTGGTGTAAGTAACTTGACTTCCGATTGGAGCCTGCTCAGCATACAACCTTTGTCTGGGACCGAGCAAATCGTTACAGGCACTTTGCGCTCGCCAGCCAATCCAACGGCGGGGGCTTACCACTTCCAAATACAAGTGATTGACGAGGCTGGTAACGATATTCCCAACGCGGGTTATGCCTCTATCATCTTGCGCAACACCCGCGACACTATTGCGCCGCTAGTTCAAGTACAACAGCCAACGGGTGCTTCATTTTCGGCGACTCGGGGTACACCTATCAACTTTAGCGGTACCGTTACCGACAATTACTCCTTGAGCGAAGGTGGTAACGGGGTGTTGTTTTTAACCTACTCCGACTTAAACTCGGGCAACACCTTTACCTCCAATCAAGTGTTTTTCTTCGACAATAGTGTAGGTGCAACATACCCTTTCAACTTTAACTTCGCCTTTCCTGTTACGGTGCCAACGGGAAGCTACCGCGTTAGCCTACGGGCCAACGACGGCGTCAATAATCCAAGCAACACCGTGAGTTTTAACGTGAACCTACAATAAGTTTTTCACCATCACGAAATTGGGATAGGCATCGTTGTCGGTTTTCTTCAAGTGGGTTTGCACCAGGGTAAAGCCTTTGCTTTCGAAGAAAGGCCTAGCCGTGATATTGGCATCCGCCCACATTTTGGGGATATTGCGGCGTTTGCCTTCCTCGATGAGGTCATTAACCAGCTTGGATGCAATTCCAGCCCCTTGGTGGTCTTTATGGATAAACAGCAAGTCGATATAGCCTGTAAAGGTTAAAGTGGCAAACCCGATGATGGTTCCATCTTCGGCGCAGGCCACAACAAAGTATTGATTTTGAATCTTTTCTACCCAAACGTCGGTGCTGTTGCTGATTGAAGCCCAGGTGTCAACTTGTTTCTTACCATAGTCCTTGATGTTCATAGCAGTGACTGTCTCGAAGAATAATCTTCGCAGCTCGTCTTGGTCCTGTGGTATGGCTTGTCTAATATACATATATTTCTCTCTCATGTTGTGCACCTAGTAAGACTAAGTGCAGATATTATATTCTCCGCAATATTAAGGGATTTTTGCTTTGCTTCAAACTATTTCAGCAAAAAAAGTTTGCATAAAAATAACCTTGGGCTTGATGGGGAGCTGTGAGTTGTAAGTTCTTGTCCTCGTTGGCGGGGATAGCAATAAGGGCAAGCAAGCTTCAGCCCGTCTGCCCACCTGTCACTCGCAGTACTTGTGACATCCCCCACTCGCATGCGCCATGCAATTTCTAGGATAGATTGGTTCTAGTCAACTACCGCAACACAGATATTTTACCACCCCGTCTGCTGCGCTCCACGCTTTGCGTTCCGCTTGCATCCACCCCTCCTTTGCATGGCTACGATTAGGACACATTTTCCTCAAACAGAAAAAGCACCAAAGGTGCAATAATCAATAGCCTCGGGTAAGCGTAGCGCAGCCCGGGGTAATAGCGCCCCCCAAACCTTGGGCGCGGCGGCAATACAAAAACAAGGCCACGAGATTGCACCGCCGCGCAAGGGTTCCGAGTTTACAGGCAAAACAGGTACGGCTAACGTTCCGTGGCGATTCCTGTACCATACATGCTCAAACGGCTTGCCGCCACGGGTCTTTTGTGGTCGCACTTAACCCCAGGCTGCGCTACGCTTACCTGGGGCTAATGATATTCACCCCTTTGGGGCTCATTTTGTGCCGTGCTAAAGATGTGTCCTAATCGTAGCCATGCAAAGGAGGGGTGGATGCGCAGGTGGCGTTTTACGCCACGTAGCGCACAATGCCATTAAGCGTTAATTATTTTGTTTGTTTTTCAGCATTTTTCGGC
>CAZDVQ010000027.1:0-56169 GCA_964508975.1 uncultured Saprospiraceae bacterium | reverse complement strand
CAAACCACAAGTACTGTGCGTGATTTAACGCTTAATGGCATTGCGCGCTAGGTGCCTGTAGGGCGCGGCTGGAAGCCGCGGTGCGAAGCACGGAGCAACGCGAACCCCGGAAGGGACCGACGGCCGTAGGCCGACGCGCCCAAATTATAACAATGAACATTGAACAATGAACAATGAAGTTTTTTGACCAAGCGTAAACCCTAATCCACGGAGGTGGTGCGCACGACCCTGAGCTCGTTATTGCCCCGGAATGTGGGGAAATACATCATCTCGGCAGTGGCGGGGTTGAGGTTGAAGGTGCCCGTGAACCTTGGCTCGAGGTTGATGGTGAAGGTGTGTGTGCCCTTGGGTAAACGCTCGCAGAAAATAGATACCCGCTCGCGGAAATACTCAGTGTGCGAGACGTAGCTGCCCACCCAGTTTTTGTCGCCGTAACTGCAGGAGGCCGGTACGGGGATGTTGAGCATCATGTACTCGGCATCGGCGTAGCTTTGTAGGGTTACCACCATTTGTGCTGGCTTGCCGAACGTTAATGTTCTGACTTCTTTGCCTTCTTGCATCAACTTGGTGCTGATGTTGAAGGTGTCTAAATCGGCCTTGGGCGCGGGGTTGAAGGCCCTTTGCGTGGCGCTGAAGTACATCGGCATGTCGATATCGGCCTTAACTTGCAGGGGCGCTTTGCCCGACAAAGTAGCTTGGTACGGGAACTTGGTAATCTGTTGACCGTTGATGCTGATGCTGGCCGGGGCAGGTTTTTCGCCCTTATTCCACTTAACGATGATGGCCTCTAGTATCCTGGCCGTTTCGAGGGTGTTGCGGTAGCCCGCGGCACTGCGGTTGCGCAGCCAATAATACACCATTTTGGCGCATAAATCATTGCGGTTAGCATCGAATAAGGCATCAAATACCAGCAAGGAGTTGTTCACGCCGTTGTTGTACCAGTGGTAGCTGTAACGGTCGAAATTTACATTGCCGAATATGTCCATGCGGGCTAATTTCAGCAGGCTGTCCACTTGTAGCGGCTTACCTTGCAGTTGCTCAATGCGTAGCAGGCTGATGCGCTGGTAGTCGGTCAAACTAGTTTTCGGGTTAATTTCTTTGAGCCAGAGCGAGTCTACGGGTAGGCCCATTTCAAGCAAGTTGAGCGTGGTGTAAATGCGTTCATCGGTATTAAAATTGGGCATGTAGTTCACGAGGAAGCGTTTAGCCAGTTCCAGTTTTTTGCTGGGGTAACCCATTTTTTGGGCCTTGTGCAAAACACTGCTCACGTAAACGGTCATCCAGGGGTTGTAATCGCTGGTGGCCCACCAGCCCCAGGAGCCATCGGGTTTCTGGGCTTTTTCAAGGCGTTGAATCATGGCCGCGATGGCTTTTTCGTTATCCTTGTGCTGGTTAATTTGCTGGTCGAGGAGCAAGGCCATGAGTCGGCTGGCGGTTTGCTCGTTACAACCGTAAGGGTATTGTTTGAGGTAGCTCAAGTCGGCGTTCAAGATGCCGTTCATATCGGCCTCAACCCGCAGGTTTATGGGGCCTAGCTCGGGGTTAGGGTTAAAGCTAAAACTGGTATCTTGATCGATAAACCTAAAGGTGCCCGTGCTGTATTCCATGCCCTGCGGGAAGACTTTAATCTCGCGTTCTTCGCCGTCGGACTGTATTGATTGCAGGCTGTACTGAACCGTAATCAGGGTATCGTTTTCTTGCGCGCTGATGTTGAGGCGCTCAGAGAAAAAGCTCGACAAGCGGCTGTTGCGGCTTTGGCGTTCTACACCGTTGATGTTGAAACTGGTGCGCACCTGGAGGCTATCTTTGCTGAGGTTACGGGCCAAGCCCACGATGTTGACAGAGTCGCCCGCCACGAGGAAGCGGGGCACGGCCAACTCGGCCATAACGGCCTTGTAGGCTTGTGTACTGTTGCTGCTGTAAACGAGGTAGCGTTTGTTGGTGGTACCCACGGCGTAGGTTTCCCAACTGGTAATATCTTCGGGGAACTGCACGGTTACCTTGGCTTGGCCTTTGCGGTCGGTTACTAGGCTTGGGATAAAGAATGCATTGTCGCGGAAAACGCTGCGTAAATTTACCGGGGCATTCTCGGTCTCAAAGGTCATGATTGAATCCATGACTGCGCCTTTTGTACGGATACCATCCACATAGACCTCATTACTTTCGGAACGAATGCCATTAGCATTAATGGCTATTCCTTCATCTTTTTGAGCAACCCTAGGGGCACTTGCGGCAACCTGCTTTAAGTCCAATTTACCTCTCCTTTCGAGGTCCGCTGCGGTGAAATGAACATCACTGGTTTTTATCAGCGGCACACTGTAGGACACTACTTGTATTTCTTCTACACTTAAGCCCCCCTCCAATACTACATCTACCTTAAGAGATTGGTTTTCCAGCACTATAATATTCGAAATTGTTCTACTTGGATACCCAATATAGGACACAACAAGGTCATAGGCCCCGCTAGATGTTATTCCGACTTGGTAAAAACCATCAAAATCAGTTGTTGTTCCAGTTACTTGGCCTTTGCCCTTTTGCTGCACAACAATATTGGCAAAAGGAATACCTTCACCAGTTTCCTTGTCAACTACTTGGCCTCTTATGGCCTGATTACCGCGTATTTCATTGGGCTGGAAGCCTAAATCCATAGGTTCAACCAGCAAGGGTTTTCGTGTAATTGTTCGTCCGTTCCATGTGTGTTGCCCCCAGTATTCCAACAACTGGGCGGCCTTGTTAGGGTTTAGTTTGAGGCCCTTTTGAATGTTTATCGTTATATAAAGCCTAGCATCATTAAGTGTCGCAGCATCATAACGGTATATCTGAAAGGCCGTATCAACTAGGAAAAACTGGTATTTCCCTGCTGGACAAGCAAAATCCAGCAATTGCGTTTCCTGGTTATTTGACCAAAGGGCATGCATAATTTCATTGTCTGGCCCCAATACCAAGAGTGCCAACAATGGGGTTTCTGCTTTTTGGTGTTCAATTTTGAGGTAAACATTTGACTTGATGGCTATGGATTTTGTAAAACCATAATAGCCTGTAAATTTTCCAACTGTATCTTTTTTCACCACAGGCCAAGCTGGTATATCTTGCTCGTCGAGGATAAGGTCGTTTAGGTTCAGGCGGATTTTATTCCGGTCCATGCGGGGTACTATATCCTCCTTGTACAAGCGTTCGCGGTTTTGGCTGACCACATAGCGGAAACCTGGCTCAAACAGGAAGTTATTTTTAAAGTTACCGTATGCATTTAGTTGAAGTTGGCTACCATTGTCGAATGGCCCTACCAATGTCCGGCCCGCAAGTTTGTGTACGCCTCGTTGGCCTTGGCTCAAATATGCATTGTTCGAATAATCCAACACCATGAATTGCGTTTCGATGAGGCTGCGCTCTTGCCATGACCATTCGGCTTTGAGCTTGGCTATTTTTTGCACTTTCGTGCCGGGCTGTTCGCCATTAATGGCCAAAAAGAGTTTGCCCGGGCTTAAAATAGTATCAAGGGTAATGCGGTATTCAGCATCGTGGGTGCGCAGGGTAATGTAGTTTTTGCTACCTTTTTGCAGCCCGAAACTGTACTTGGCATAACTAGGGTTGGCTTGTTTCAGATAGGCTAGCCGGGAGTTTACATAAACCATTTGCACGGGCACGTACTGGCCTTTTTCAATCACGAATGGCGCTAATTGGAGTTGATGTACATCGTTGGCGTCGGTAGCGTTAGAGTCAAGGTACATGAAAACGCTATCAGTCAGCAACATGCGGTAGTACAAAAGGCTATCCGTGCGCAAGGCATGAATGTGCCCAAGTTTAAGGCTGGCTCCTAGTCCAACCTTGTATGTACTTGGAAAATAAAGCTCAAACCTAGCCCTTTTATTTTTGCGTAAGCGCTCTGTGAGCAAAGGATTTTTCAAGAGATAGAGCTGCATCAACTGGCTAAAGTTCACGTCGAAGCCAGCGTTTAAGCTCGTGGCGCTCAAGTTTACCCCTTTCACGGGTTTATTGTTTTTATCGGTCACGCTGAACACAATGTCGGCAGTGGCACCGGGTTCAATTTTGCTTGGTTGTGTAATGTTCAACTGGTACAACTCCGTTTGCTTGGGTGCCACGGACACTTGTTGTACCTCAATCAGTTGGTCGCCAAAGCTGCGGTACACCCGCACCACTGGGGCTTTTTTACTTTCGTAAGGCCAGGCCCAGGCAGCGTTGTCGTTGGTTTTGAACCACTTCACGGCTTTGTTGTCGTACATCAAGGCGACGGCCAGGGGTAAGGCGTTGGGGTTAGTCAGGCTTAGCAGGATTGAGTCGCCTACAATTTCGGCTACCGTGTTTATCCCTTGCGACACCGTGTAGGAGTTGATGGTGTAATCAGAGCTTACTTCTTGGCCATTGTAGGTGGTGCTAAACTTGAAACTGGTGTAAAAATAATCGAGTTGTTCTTCAAATGGCAGACTAAGGTTTTCTGTTTTCAGCAGCTTGCCGTTCATGTAGCGTTGTAGTTTTACCGATTGTACCTTTTCCTGTCCATTGACCCGGAAGCTGCTTTTCATTAATCCGTTCTCCACGGTGGTAACGATGCAAACAGGGTTATTCTCGTAGCGGAACGACAGGTTCTTGAGGTGTAACTCCCCGCGGCTGTCTACAATTTCAATGCGCACATCGTAGGTCAGTAGTGCCTTTGGTAGTTTATCGTTGGGGATTGTAATCAGCGTGGGGCCATTTTCCAACATGGGGAGGGTTTGCTGCCAAACGGTATCCAGCACCATGCAGCTGTCGGTAAAAGCCTGTATGCTGTACTGTTGAGGCAACAGGATAACGCGAACCGAGCCATCGGGTACGTACAGGCCGTTGCGGTCTTTGCCAGCCACTTCAATTTGCACCGAGTCGCCCGCGTGGAATAATTTTTCAGCGGGTTCATGCTTCAGGGTAGCGGTATATTCTACTCGGTCGAGTTCGTAATCTTCCAGGTAAAAGTTGCTTGATGTGTTGAATCGGCGTTGCCCGCCTTTCAGTGCCACGGTTTGCAGGTAATAATAGGCGTCGAGTTTCAGCGAGTCGCCGAGCCCACGCTTCAGGCTTACAAAACCGTTTTTGTCGGTGCGCAAAGTATCTTTATACAGTTCCTTACCCATACCATAGATAGCCATGACCACCTCGCCTTGGTAGGGTTTACCATTGCGTTTGCGTATGTTGGCCGATGCCTGGAGGGTATCGTTGTGTTTGAATTTGTGTTGGTTCAGCAGCACGTAACCCGAGTGTTTTGGTGTAAACGGGCGGGCAATCATGTTCCAGCCGCGCATGGTCCAAATCATCGGGTAACGCCACAGGTACGAGAACCTAAAACGGCGGCGGTAACGGTAGTCATTCCCGCGCTCGGCTCTATCGCTGCCTACCTTTTGGTAAATAGTATCGCTGCCCACGCAAACCGTCATGAGCTCGTTGTAAAACTTTTTTTGGATGGGTAAAACATAAATTTTGGCCTTACTATCGTACTTGGCTTTCACGCCATTGAGCTCAATTAATTTCGGGGTACTGGGATAGCCTTTTTCATCCAGCACTTGAATCAGGAGGTTGTCTTTGCCCTCTATCCAGCCCAAGTGATGCAATGGTTTTTGTATATACTGGCCGTTCAGGTATTCCTGTTCCATCCAAACTTGCAGGTAGTGTCCGGGGACTAAATCATCCATTTCGGTGCCGCGTTTGGCTACAGGCCAGGTTTTTACGAGTTGGTACCACAAGGTTGTATCGCCAAAATTGCGGGTACCTTCTAGGATTTGCTTGGCTTCCAGCGCGTTGATTTTATATATGGCCAGGCTTTGTTGATAATCGTTAAAAAAAGGGCGTTGTGCGACTATTTGCAGCGCACAGGTCAAGCCTAGCAGTAGGGTTAATATTTTTTTCATGGCAGTATTTTAGCACAAAGATGCAGCATTCAACCCGTTTTGGTGTGTGGGGTTGAGGTTTCCGCGTGAGCTGACCGGAGGGCGCGGCTGGAAGCCGCGGTGCGTAGCACGGAGCATCGCGAACCCCGGAGGGGAGCGACCCCCATAAAAAAAGCGCCAGCCCGTTACGGCTGGCGCTTTTTTATGGGGGGCACGCCCAAATCTACATTTTATAAAACATCCATTTGGCCAGCTCTTTAAGCGATACTTTTTTGCCGTACATCAGGATGCCGACACGGTAAATGCGGCCCGCAATCCAAACGATACCGATACAACTGGCAAATAATATGGCCAACGACAGCAAGATTTGCCACATGGGCGGGTCAAATGCCAAGCGGGCCGGCATGACGATAGGCGAGAAAAGTGGCACCATCGACGACCAGGTAGCCAAGCTACTGTTGGGGTTTTCAATCACGGCAATACCAATGTAAAACGCCAAAATGATGGGGATGGAGATAGGTAAGGTGAGCGACTGGCTCTCGGCAATATCGTCGCCAACTGCCGAGCCAACCGCTGCGAAAAGTGCCGCGTAGAGGAAATAGCCGCCCAAGAAGTACAACAGGAAGAAGAAAATAATCTTGGTGTAGTTGAAACTCATTAAGCCTTGGATGCTCATCATCATCTCGTCCATCTCGGCGGCGCTAGGGCCACCCGCGGCTGGCATGCTTTGCATCTCGGTCATTTGCGGACCCATAATTAGGCCCAGTACAAAACTGAGCAGCGGGATTACGGCCATCCAAATGGCAAACTGGGTTAAACCTACAGCACCCACGCCGATGATTTTGCCCAACATCATCTGGAATGGTTTGACCGATGATATCATCACCTCGACAATGCGGCTGGTTTTTTCTTCCATCACCGAGCGCATGACCATGGAGCCATAGATGAAAATAACCATGTAAATCAAAATGCCCATGATACTGCTGATGACCGTGGCCACCAGGATGTTCTCGCGTTGCTCACCTTCCTCTTTCGAGAGGTTGATAGGCACAACAGTCACCTCTGTGTTGAAGGATTGCCAAGTTTTTTCGTCGATGCCGCTCTTGGTACGCTTGAACTTGTTGATCTCTTTGCTCACGGTAGAACGGATGACCATCATGCTGGATGGTCCAATTTTTTTCTCAGAAAAATACTGCACTTGGAAATCATTCCAGAGGGTTGAATCCTTGCGGCTGATATACACCACGCCGTCTTTGCCTTTCTCTTTGTAGCTTTTTTTCAGGGTTTCAATATCGGCACCAGAGTTGTCGATATCGAAGTAAATACCGCCCTCGGTGGCCAATGACTGGCGGCCTGCGAAGAAGCCGTTCTCGTCTTTAACCAACACCTTGAGCTCTTCTTTACCCGATGACATGATAAAGCCAGCCGCTACGATAAACACCACGAAAGCCAAAGGCGTAAGCAAGGTGGTGAGGATGAAGGTACGTTTTTTAACGCGGGTCAAGTACTCGCGTTTTATGATGAGCCATAACTTATTCATGTGATTTTCCTCCTACCTGTTTGATGAAGATTTCGTTTAAGCTCGGCAATACCTCGTGGAATGCCGTGATGTGTACCTGATGGTCGAGCAAACGACGGAGCAAGGTATTAGAGTTTTGTCCTTCGGGCGCATGGATAACGATATCCTTGTCGCTGCGGGAAACCACCTCCAGGTCGTCGCCCAAAGTCTCGGGAAGTGTACCTGAGTATGCCACGCGGAAGCGATTTTCCTTAAAGCGTTGCTGTACCTCGGCCACCGAGCCTTGCAGGATATTTTGCCCTTTGTTGATGAGCACGATATTCTGGCAAATCTCTTCCACCTGCTCCATGCGGTGGGTCGAGAACAAGATGGTTGTACCTTCTCGGTGCAATTGGTCAATCTCGTCCTTGATGATGTTGGTGTTCACCGGGTCAAGACCAGAGAAAGGTTCATCGAGGATGAGCAGCTTGGGGCGGTGGATCACCGTGGCGATAAACTGTATTTTCTGCTGCATCCCTTTCGAGAGCTCTTCCACTTTTTTGTTCCACCAATCGGTAATCTCAAACTTTTGCAGCCACTCGTCCAGCGCCTTTTGGGCTTCCTTGGCACCCAGGCCTTTAAGTTGGGCCAGGTACATGAGCTGCTCGCCAACCTTCATTTTCTTGTACAAGCCGCGTTCCTCGGGCATGTAGCCAATTTGCTCGGGGTGTTGTTCGTTGAGCGGCTGACCATCGAACAAAATCTGGCCGGCATCGGGTCGGGTGATGGTGGTAATCATGCGGATGAGCGAGGTTTTACCGGCGCCATTGGGCCCTAGCAAACCAAAAATGCTCCCGCGGGGCACATTAAAGCTGACCTCGTTTACCGCGGTGTATTGCTGGTAAGTTTTGACCACGCTTTTAATCTCTAAAAGATTGTCGGACATATAAACCTGTTTTTAAAACGATGGGTTACAGATGATTTGAAATGTAAAGGTAGCAAGTGTAATTTGCTTTTGGTTCATTGTTCATTGTTCATAATTCATTGTTCAATATTCATAGTTGGTTATTTTGGGGCGCCCCGGCTTCGCCGTCGCTACGCTTCGCGGCTCGCTATTCGCTCGGCCCGCGTTGCGGTCTGGCCCTGCGGGCCACCGCTTCGCATCGCTGGCGCGGGAACTGGCATGAACCATTAGTAATTGCCAATGTTCTTTCGTTACAGCATAAGTTACAATTTTGTACCCGATGGCATGAAGCCTGCAAGTTTTTGCAAACGATTGCACATGGTCAGTGACTTAAGCTTATCTTTGCAGCCCTAACTATTATATCCAATGAAAAAAGACGTTTACCAAGAGTCGTTATACTTGCACGAGAAGCTTCGTGGCAAAATAACCGTAAGGAGTAAAATTGACATCGTCACTGCCGACGACCTATCGTTGGTGTACTCGCCTGGTGTGGCCGAACCATGCCGCGCCATCGCCGAAGACAGCAGCTTGGCCTACAAATATACCATCAAGGGTAACTGTGTTGCCGTGGTGAGCGATGGTACTGCCGTGCTTGGCCTCGGCAATATCGGCCCATACGCCGCCATCCCCGTGATGGAAGGTAAAGCCATGTTGTTCAAACGTTTCGGCAACGTTGACGCTTTCCCTATCTGCCTCGACACTACCGACGTGGACGAAATCGTAGAAACCATCCGCCGCATCGCACCAGTATTTGGCGGTATTAACCTCGAAGATATTGCTGCGCCCCGCAGTTTTGAGGTGGAAGCCCGCTTGCAAGACCTCGGCATCCCCGTATTCCACGACGACCAGCACGGTACCGCCATCGTGGTACTAGCTGCATTGATCAACGCGAGCAAAGTGTTGGGCAAGAAAATGGAAGACATGAAAATTGTCATCAACGGTGCTGGTGCAGCCGGTGTGGCCATCGCGCAACTCTTGCGTTGCATCAACTGCGATTTAAGCATCTGTACCCCGGTTAAAGAAGCCATCCTCTGCGATACAAAAGGTATTATCCACGCAGGACGTACCGATTTGAACGAATCAAAACAGGCGCTCTTGGCTTATTCTAACCCCAACAATATCTCGGGCACGGTTAAAGATGCTATCGTGGGTGCTGATGTGTTCATCGGTGTGAGCGATAAAAACATCCTGACCGCAGATGATATCCGTACCATGGCTCCAGACCCTATCGTGCTGGCCTTGGCTAACCCCGATCCTGAAATTTTACCGGAAGAAGCGTACAAAGGTGGTGCCGCCATCGTGGGTACTGGCCGCAGCGACTTCCCGAACCAGGTCAACAACGTGTTGGCATTCCCCGGTATTTTCCGTGGGGCACTCGATGCACACGCTAAACGCATCACGCAAAAGATGAAGTTGGCAGCAGCCCAGGCCATCGCACAGTGTGTGAACAACCCTACTCGCGACAATATTATCCCTTCATCGCTCAACGAAAAAGTAGGTTACGAAGTAGCCAAAGCTGTTCGCGAAGCATACGACGGCGATTAATGCGCATTGGCTTACTGTCTGATACCCACAGCCACGTGGACGAGCGCATGCTCGAACACCTCAAGTCTTGCGACGAGATTTGGCATGCTGGCGATATTGGCTCGGCCAAAGTAACAGATGCCCTAGCGCAAATAGCGCCACTCCGCGCGGTTCATGGCAATATAGATGGCCATGAACTGCGCGTTGTTTTTCCAGAAGACCTCCGTTTTAACTGCGAGGGCCTTGATGTGTGGATTACACATATCGGTGGTTACCCGGGCAAATATGCGCCACGGGTACGCGAAAGACTAATCGCCAACCCGCCCAACCTCTTCATTTGCGGGCATTCGCATATCCTAAAAGTGATGCCCGACAACAAGCTTAACATCCTGCACATGAACCCCGGTGCGGCCGGTAAAGAGGGCTTTCACCAGGTACGCACTATCCTGCGTTTCGATATTGTGGCAGGTAAAATTAGCAACCTAGAGGTAGTGGAACTTGGCTTGAGGGCAGCCCTGTCTTAGGTATTAGGTTTTAGGGATTAGGGATTAGAGCTTAACGGACATATGCAAACAAGGGCGTGCGAATACAGATTTCTTTTAAGAGCCGAATCGGTGAAATTTTCCCCACAACAGCTCAAAAAACCGCGTGAGCCGACCGGAGCGTGGCCGCGCCAGCGGCCAGTGCCGCCAGGCACCGAGCGTCCAGCGAGCGCGTAGGGTGGCGACCCGAGCGGTAGGGGCGTATTGCCATACGCCACTACAAGCGAGGGGCACGCCCAAAAAAATCACCAAAAATTACGGGTTAAGCGCCTGAAAACGCAGGCCTAAAAACTATACAACAAGCTAAACTGGAACTGCCTTGGGGCCGATGCGTTGCGCCGCACCAATAAACCCGACGCGGCCGAACCCACCTGTATCTGGTTGCTTTGCGTGGCGTTGTTGCTGTAGCCGCTCAGGTTGGCCGCGTTGAACAGGTTGAACACATCGGCGCGGATGCTTAAACTGCTTTTGCCCAGCTTGAAAGTGTACTGCCCGTTGAGGTCGAAGGTGTTTGACCAAGGCAAACGATCACTGTTGCGGGCCTCGCCGGGGTGCCTGTCCGAATTGCCCACGTAGGCATCGGCAAATGAGCTGCCATCGCCGTTCAAATCTGCCGTGCCGTACAAGGTAGCATCGGGAATCCGGTTGATGGGTTGGCCACTTTGCAACAAGCCCGCCAAGGTAAACGACAAGCCCTTGATGGGGTAATAAGTAAAAATACCGTTAATCACATGGCGCCTATCGTTGATGCCGTAGCCCCATTCTTGCTCAAAATTATTGGCATCCATGGCCTTGAAATTGATATCCTCGGTGTTGTTGCGCAAGCTCGACAAGGTGTAAATTAAACGGTAGCTGTACTTGTCGTTGCCTTGCTGCTTAGCCAGGTTAAAGCTAGCGCCCCAGTAGTTTGAACGGCCTGCGGTTTCGGTCATCACCACGCTGCGGGCTACCCCGCTTAGTACCTCACCGTTGATGGTGGCCGTGTTGTTTGCAATAGGAATTGGCCGACTCAAGTTAGCATCGGCAACACTGCGTACCACCACATTATCAGGGTCGATGGGATACTCGGCCGCAGCATTGAGGTCGCGCAAACGGAATAAATTATGGGAGCGGTTATGCACCAAATCAACGTAAAACAGCAGGTTTTTGCCGATTTCCCGCTGGTAGCCGAGGCTAAACTGATGGGAGTAGGGATTTTGATAACCGTTGGGGTTTAAAATACGGCGTTCGTTGCTGAAGGCGTTGTCGCGCTGGGCTTGTAAAACGCTGGCTGGCGTGCCTTGCAGGTAGGTAACGGCATTATCTGAAGCCGTCAAATTACCCTCAAAAATAATACGGTCAATGTCGGTGTTTTCAGGGAGCAGACCCAGGCGCACCAACTCGGCCAACTGCTTTTTGTAATCATCGGAAGTAGTGTTTTGTTGGAGTGCATCCGAGTAGATGGCGTAGTTGATTTTATCGTAAAACATGCCGTAACCCATACGGATACTACTTTTATTATCCAATTTGTAATTGGCACTGAGCCTTGGCGCCAGGTTGTTGAAATCGCCCCGAGCAGCGCCACCTTGGCTCAGGTTGTCGTAATCATAGCGCAAGCCTAGGTTCAGGTTTAAACCGGGGAGCAGACTCCAGACATCCTCGATGTAAAAGCTGTAAATATTTTGGCGGGCACCAAACGACATTGGCCGAAGCTCAACGTTGTAATTCAGCACGTTAACCGTATTGGGAATATCGTTAATGCCCAAGTTCGCGCCCAGGCCAGCGCTGGCGAGGCTCGCCAACTGCGTCGAGTCGAGCTGAACCAAGTAAGACCCATTGGGGTTCCCGCCGCCAAATAAATCGTGTTTTGACGAGATGACTTCAAGCCCAGCCTTGATGGTGTGGCGTTGTGTATAAAAACTGAGCCGTTGTTGCACTTGAATGGTTTGCTCATGGCTGTCGAACAGGTAGCCGGGGTGCCCGAGCTGGGCAACAACTTCGCCGTTGGGGGCAAGAACGCTCACGTTTGGCGAGGATGGATTGGCGGTGCGGGCGTAATTCCAGCGGAACTGTGCGTATTGCAGGTTGGTTTCTGATTTAAATTGGTTCCGCATGTAGGTATTTTGGCTAGCAACGATGAAGCTGTTGCGGTCTTGGGCATTAGCAGCCGAGGGAAAAGCCAGGCCACCTTCTAGGCCGCCACCTTGTCGGGCAATATTAATCAAGCCCAGGTTAGCCCGCAAACTCGATTTAAAATAGGCATTCCAGTGCTGGTCGAGGCGGGCGCTGAAATAGCTAAAATTATTGCTACCCCGTACAGTTTCATTCACGTTTAGTTGTGGAGAGCGCAAGAGGTTATCCTTAATGTCGCGGGTATATTCAGCGTTGATGTAGTAGAACGTTTTATCCTTGACCAAGGCGCCGCCAACACCAAAGCCTGCCTGGTAGCGTTGGAAACCATCTTTAACTTGGTTGCCCGACAAGTCGCGTTGGGCATACGGCGAGGCTGCATCGAGGGCAGGGCCTGGCCTTGTGATCAAAAAGGCCTCGGCACTCAATTGATTGGAACCAGAGCGACTGGTAACGTTCACCACGCCGTTACCGGTATGGCCGTATTGCGCCGAAAAATTGTTGGTCAGCACGTTAATATCTTGGCTAAAACCTACTGGAATATTAAACTTCATACCACCTAGAAAACGCTCGTTATTGTCCATGCCATCAATCATGTAATTGGTATACAGGCCATTAGCCCCGTTAATACCCACGTTGGGGGCCTCGGGATAAAACCCGGTGGCTTGCACCACGTTGGGCAAGCGATACAGCAGTCGGGTAATATCACGGCCTTCCAGCGGGAGTGTTTCAATTTCTTTGCGGTTAAGCGCCGACGACACCTCGGCGTTCCGGGTATTGATCAAAGCGGTGCTGTACACATCCACGCCAGAGAGCAGCACGGCTATATTTAACTTTGACACCAAGGCCATCTGCACACTGACGTTGGTATTGCTTTTTAGGCTAATATCCTTTTTCTCAGCCGCAAGGTAAAGCGCAGACTCAGGTATCAGTACGGAGTAGTTACCCGTAGTGTTTAAGCCTTTAAACAACACCCGGCCCCGGGCATCAGTAAGCTGCTGCTCGTTATAGCCCAAATCAGGGTTAACCAACAGCACCGTAATACCCGACGGGGTAGCATCGGACATATAATCCTTTACATATACTTCAACATCAACTTGGGCATAGCTTTGTTGCAGGGCACACAAAAAGAGTAAAATGGCAATAGAGCGTTTCATAGCAGCGGGTTTATAGACCGCAAAGTTATGCGAAACGTCCAAACATACTCTAAGGCGTGTAAAGTTACATTACAACTTACGCAGCCAGCCAGTTGCCGTATCATACTGCACGAGCCAACTTTCGCCTTGCTTTTTCAAGGGGATGCGCTCGCGCGAGCTACCACCAGGACCAGCATTTTGCTGGATAATTTCAATGTCGGTATCATTTACCTTCGAGATGATGGCCACATGCCCGTATTGGTTCCAGCTAGTGCCTTTAAACACGATCAAGTCGTTGACTTTGGGCTTCGATTTACTGGGGTTGGTATATTGCGTCAAGTTGCGTTGTTTATTCAGCCCGCCGTCTTTCAAACCCGTCTGAAAAAATTGGTAGGCATGGCCGTAGCTATCGGGCATTTTGTGTTTGAGATGTTGATAATAGTAGCGTTTCACAAACTCAACACACTGGTATTTAAGGCCCAGGTTATAGCCATCCTTGCTCATGTTGCGCCCCGACACATTGCTGATGGGACCATTGTAATAAACCTTTACGCCGTTCAGGCTGTCAATGGCATCGCCAATTTTGGGGCTATTGCTGCCTCGCAACATAGGGCTGTGTTTTTGCAATGCCTGCATTCCTGCAAAAGCAAGCACTACGAACAGGGCCAATAAAATATACTTCGGCTTGAAGAGCTGGGTCATGGTTTAAATCATTTTTTCAAAGCAAACGCTGTTCTCCACACCAGCATACTGTCCGTAATTAGGTATGCGTTGGTAGTTACATTTAGTATAAAGTGCGATGGCCTCTGGTTGTTTCAGGCCCGTTTCCAACACACAACGTTTATAGTTAAGTTCTTTGGCCCAGGCTTCCAGTTCAGCAAGCACAGACGCTGCAATACCTTGCCCGCGCAAGTGTTCTGGCACGTACATGCGTTTTACCTCCACGCTGGTATCGTCAAATGGTTTAAAAGCGCCACAACCCACGGGCGTTTGGTCTTGGTAGGCCACCAGGGCATGTTGAATGGTATCAATTTTATTAAACTGCGCGTAAAAAGCGTGTTCAGCGCCATCGCGGATGGCGAGGTCGGCATCTAGTGCACGGACTAGGGTTTGAAAATCGGCATTATCAGAAGAACAGCGGATGAGTTGCAGCATGGTAAATTAAGATAATGTGTGATTTAAGCTGATGATTTGGGCGGCCCGCCCGCTTTGCGGTCGGCGCTACGCTACGGGGCTCGCTGTTCGCTCGGCCCGCTTCGCGGTCTGGGCTTCGCCCACCCCTTCGCATCGCTGCCGCAGGGGGCGCACAAAAATAGTACTTATTCCAAAACAAGCCTCTATGTGTAATAAATTATAACCAAACCGAATAAAGTATAACTACCTACATACCAAGTGTTTACCATATTTTTGCGTCACGCTTCACCGAGTATTTTTTAACGTTTAAAATTTACATGGGTGAAGACTATCAAAAACAAAACAACCAATCAACAAAGCCCGCACGACGAGATGTTCAAGGCGGTGTTCAGCATGAAGGAAGTCGTGCTTGATTTCCTGCAAAACACCCTGCCCGCCGATGTACTGGCCCTGTACCAGCTCGACGGGATGGAACTGGAAACGGCTAGCTACCTAGGCCCTGACCTAGCCAAGTCGTTCAGCGACGTGGTGTGGCAAGTGCCCGGCCAGAATGGGAAACTCCACACGGCCTTCCTCTTTGAGCACAAGTACTCGGGGGATGCCCACGTGTCGCTGCAATTGCTCGAATACATCTGCGCCATCATGCGCAAGGACATCTCGGGCGGTGAGAAGCCACGCTTCGTGCTGCCCATACTGGTTTACCAAGGCAAGAAAAACTGGAGACCAAAGTCGATCGTTGAAATTTTAGGGCTAAAAAATAGCGTACTTGAACGTTTTGTGCCTAATTTTGATTTTATCTTTGAGCATCTATCTAAAGACCTCCAGAAAAAGTTGGCTAGGTACAAGCTAGAGCTTACGCGTTACGCCATTTTGACACTAGGAGCGGTACACGAACCCGACTACGAGGAGCAAATGCTTGGGGAAATGGTCCAGGCGCATGAGGTGCTCCAGCAAAACGAGCAACTCTTCGCACAATCCTTGAGCTACTTTTTTCGCACCTCACGGATGGACAAGGTACAGTTTGAACAAAATTTCAAAACATTACTTAATCAAATCAACATGAAAAAGACTCCTTATACACTGCAAGAACAATACGAGGCCGCTGGTTTGGAAAAAGGCATGGAAAAAGGCATGGAAAAAGGTTTGGAAAAAGGCATGGAAAAGGGCATTTTTAACACCTTTGAAGTTATCAAGCAATACAAAGAAGGTATTAGCCTAAAAGAAATTGCTGAACGTTTACAGCTTAAATACCAACTCGTTAAGAACGCCATCTCGGAAGCTAAAAAAATGGGTTTGATTTAGACCCTGCACTATTCGCGCCAGGGATGGTAGCGGGCGCCGCAGGCGCTCCCAAAGGGACAAGCAACGCGCAGCCGCGCACAGCCCGACGGCCGTAGGCCGACGCGCCCCAAAAAATAAAAAGTCAAAAACACGCCAAGCAGGAGATTTAGTGCATCTTCACTACTATATGAAACACATATACCGCACCCTACTGCTGACCTTGGTCTTAATGGCATCGCAACATACACTCGCCCAGGTGTTTGACACCACTGAGGTGCCCATGCTAAAAAAGGCAAGGGTTAAATCGCGTACCGTATATACGCAATCGGACCTAGACCTGAAAAACGGGCTACTCGGCATGGCCATTCAACGGCAATTTTTTGATACTAACGGTCGGCTGATTGAAGAACAATCACTCTCTGCCGATAGCGCCTCTTACCGGACCGTGTATCAGCGCAACGCCCGTGGGCAAGTTGAAAAAACCATTTATTACACGGGGAGCAGCTATATACGGGGCGTTTATACCTTGTTGTACAACAGCTTAGGACAAGAAACTGGCAACTTTCACGTACAGGAAAATAGGCCGGTTTATCATGATACCAAACAATACGACGCCAAGGGCCGGCTGGTTGAAGAACAACGTTTTTACCCCGATTCGAGCAGGCAACACCTGATTAAATACAAATACAATGCGCAGGGCAAAGTGGAACAACAGCTTACACTTAGAGGCAACGGGAAGGATACGGTGGGAATATACTCGTTCAAATACGACTCAAAAGGCCGAACGGTGGAGGAAGTTTATTGGTTTTCGCATAGTTCATCTAGTAAACGATATACCTATAAACCCGATGGTAGCCTAGAAATAAAGTATGAAAGCACCAATAATGGCGGCTCGGCAAGCCAAGAATACAAAACCTTTAACGCCCTAGGGCAATTACATACCCGGCGTTATGTAGTATCGGGAAAAGGGAACGATAACTTTTACGAAAACTTGTACAACGATAAAAATTTGTTGGTGACCACCATCTCCAAACAGCAAGGTTCGGCTGGAAAAAAAACTGTTTTGAGCTACAATAAACAAGGTTTGCTCGAATCGCAAAACAGCTACTATAAAGATACCCTGTACAGTAGCGAAAAGTACTGGTACGATGCCAATGAACGCTTGACACGCCGCTGGTTCAGGTACATGCAGGAAAAAGATTTTAGGCAACAAGTTGATTATACCTACGATGCCAATGGCCAATGTGTAAGCCAAATGGTGGTGAAGCCCGCGGCCTTACAAGCGGATATTTTCAACTATGGACAGAAACCGAGGTACGTCAAAAAATCAGACTACGATACCACTTACATTATTTTTGATGGGGTACAAACCTACCATCAAAGGCTGCTGAACGAGGAGCCTTTCGTATTATCGTGTACGCAAACATTGGGCAGGACCGATATTGGCATTGACTGGGGCCCACATTGCGGTGTTTACCTGTTGTCGAAAAGCACGATAAGTCAATCGCCGCACAAACAACGCGAACGCCTGAGCCTGAGCAATTATAGGGATACCTTGGAATTAACCCGCGACATCGAGTTAGACGCCAAAGGGCAATGGACCAGCATTTTAGATACCGATGCGCAGGGTATCATGCGTGCGCATTACGAGCGACTGCCATCGGGCCAGTATCGTTTTACCGAGTTGTTTAGCCAGCGTACGAGCAAGCCAGGCATTGACTCCGTGCAATTTTACATGGATTACAATGGTACGCACCACGAGGTTTGGCACATCAACACGGCGGGCGATACTACACAACACACCGTGCGCTACGCCGGCGGTAACAGCGAAAATGATTATTACACCTATGCAGCGGGCCGTAAAATAAAAGAATGGCACGATTGGGGCAGTCCCAAGCTGATGCATCATGAAAATCATTTTGAGTATAACTCGGAAGGCCAAATAACGATGATTTACCGCTATGGCCACAACGGTGCGATGAGTGCCAAGGAGCAATATACGTACAAAAATGGCCGCTTGGTTTTAATAGAAAATATTGCCCCTACACCCGAGACCCGCCAGCTTTACCTATATGAATATTACGACTGATTTGGTGTAAAATCCAAAGAGAAAGTACTGAAAATTCAAAGTGAACGTACTGAAAATTCAAAGTGGATTATGTAATATGCTGATGGTGAGACAACTATAGCCATACACCCGAAACGGCATACAGATAGTGCCGTGACGTAGCTTTGATGGAATATAGCCACTAAAAATATGCGCTTAGCCATGTATATTTCCTAACTTTGCAGCTGCAAAAGTGTTGTAAGGATGTGCGTGAATTTTAGCGTTTGCCCCTGAAGATTATCCCGTCGCTTTGGCAAAGCCAGTTCATTGTTCATCTTTCATTGTTCATAGTTTAAATATCCGTTATACCATGTCTTACCAGTTAACCATCATCGGTTCAGGTCCTGGCGGTTACGTCGCCGCAATTCGCGCTGCCCAACTCGGCATGAAGGTAGCCATTATTGAAAAATACAACACCCTGGGGGGTACTTGCCTCAACGTGGGCTGTATTCCTTCAAAAGCATTGCTCGACTCTAGCGAGCATTTCCACCAGGCGCAGCACCAGTTTGCGACGCACGGCATCCAGCTCAGCAACTTGAAGGTTGACATGGTACAGATGATTGGCCGTAAGAACGAGGTTGTTTCGCAAACCTGCGAGGGTATCAAGTTCTTGATGAAGAAGAATAAAGTAGATGTGTTCCATGGCCACGGCTCGTTCGTGGATAAAAACACCATTAAAATAACCAAGACCGACGGTTCTGCTGAACAAATTAGCACCGAGAAGGTTATCATAGCCACTGGCTCGAAACCAATTACACCAGCGGTTTTCAACTACGATAAAAAACGCGTGATTACCAGTACCGAGGCGCTTAACATCACCGAGGTACCCAAACGCATGATTGTCATTGGTGCTGGTGTTATCGGTCTGGAGCTAGGTTCCGTGTATGCTCGCCTCGGTACTGAGGTTGACGTGGTTGAATTTGCCGACCGTGCCATTGCTACCATGGATGGCGATTGTAGCAAAGAACTTACCCGTTCCCTCAAGAAATTGGGTATGAATTTTTACTTCAAGCACATGGTTAAAGGCGTTAAAGCCACAGCCAAGGGCGTAACCGTTACCGCTGAAAACCAACTCAACAACGAGACTGTTGAACTCAAGGCCGATTACTGCCTCGTGGCCATTGGTCGCCGTCCTTACACCGATAGCCTAGGCCTTGAAAACATTGGTCTAAGCCTAGATGATAAAGGTCGCATCCCGACTAACCACCACCTTGAAACCACTATACCAGGCATTTACGCCATCGGTGATGTAGTTGCAGGTGCTATGTTGGCCCACAAAGCTGAGGAAGAAGGTGTATTCGTGGCAGAGACTATTGCTGGTCAGAAGCCACATATCGATTATAACCTCATCCCGGGCGTGGTGTATACCTGGCCAGAAGTGGCATCAGTAGGTAAAACAGAAGAGCAACTCAAAGCCGAGGGTATCCCTTACAAAGCAGGTAAATTCCCATTCAAGGCATTGGGCCGTGCCCGTGCCAGCATGGATACTGACGGCATGATTAAAGTATTAGCCCACAAGGAAACCGACGAAATACTAGGCGTTCACATGGTTGGTCCACGCGTGGCCGACGTGATTGCCGAAGCCGTGGTTGCCATGGAATTCCGCGCCTCTGCCGAGGACATCTCGCGTATTAGCCATGCGCACCCCACCTTTACCGAGGCGCTGAAAGAGGCAGCCTTGGCCGCTACTGGTGACCGTGCCCTACACGTGTAAGCCCCCGCACCAGCGATGCGAAGCGGTGGCGCAACGCGCCAGACCAAGCCGCCCCATGTAGAGCCGTTTCAAGAAATGTCTCCCGCAATAAAAGGGCGGCGCAGGGCCGAGCGACAGCGAGCTGCGTAGCGTAGCGGCCCCGCGTGTACACGCGGGGAGGTGCCCTAAAAAATCATAACCACATTTTTTCTACCCCATCCACACCATGGACGAACATTTCAAGTTGAATACCATCGCCGAAGCCCTGGCCGACATTAAAGCGGGCAAAGTTATTATAGTTGTTGACGACGAGGATCGCGAGAATGAAGGCGATTTTATCTGCGCTGCCGAGACCGTAACGCCCGAAATCATCAACTTCATGGCTCGCTACGGTCGTGGCTTGATTTGCGCTCCACTCATCGAGGAGCGTTGTGACGAGCTGGAGCTTTTCCCTATGGTGAGCGACAACACCGCGTTGCATGAAACGGCGTTCACCGTGTCGATTGACTTACTCGGATTTGGTTGTAGCACGGGTATTTCGGCTTACGACCGCGCCGTAGGCATACAGAAACTAATTGACCCCGAGACCAAGGCAAGCGATTATGCACGCCCAGGCCACATATTCCCGCTCAGGGCCAAAAAAGGCGGTGTACTACGCCGTACGGGCCATACCGAAGCCGCTGTTGACTTGGCTCGTTTATCGGGTTTATATCCCGCCGGTGTTCTTGTAGAAATTTTGAACGAAGATGGCTCGATGGCCCGTATGCCTGACCTAGTGAAAGTAGCGGCCGAGCACGACCTTAAAATCATCTCGATTAAGGATCTTGTAGCCTACCGTATGGACAACGAGCGTCTTGTACAGCGCGAGGAAGAGGTACACATGCCAACCCAATACGGTAATTTCGAGTTGATTGCATTCCGCCAGATTACCACCGGTGAAATACACCTAGCCTTGAAAAAAGGGGATTGGACCAAAGACGAGCCGGTGTTGGTTCGCGTGCACTCTTCCTGTGAAACAGGCGATATCTTGGGCTCCATGCGTTGCGATTGCGGCGACCAGCTACACCGAGCCATGCAAATGGTTGAAGCCGAAGGGAAAGGTGTGGTGCTGTACATGCGCCAAGAAGGCCGTGGCATCGGCTTGCTCAACAAGTTGAAAACCTACAAACTACAAGAGGAAGGCTTAGATACCGTTGAAGCCAACCACAAACTAGGCTTCAGAATGGATGAGCGCGATTATGGTATCGGTGCCCAAATTTTACGCGACCTAGGTATTTCTAAAATCCGATTGATTTCGAACAACCCAAAAAAGCGTATCGGCTTGATAGGTTACGGCCTTGAAATAGTTGACAACGTAGGCATAGAGA
The DNA here is from genome assembly GCA_964508975.1 of uncultured Saprospiraceae bacterium. Classification (GTDB taxonomy): domain Bacteria; phylum Bacteroidota; class Bacteroidia; order Chitinophagales; family Saprospiraceae; genus CAZDVQ01. The sequence goes on along the minus strand of CAZDVQ010000027.1, from coordinate 34,941 downwards.
TTGAACCAAATGAGCACAATGCCCGTTACTTGGAAACTAAACGCGACAAAATGGGTCATGAAATTTTGGGCAATCACGCTTAATAACTAATCTGCAACATGGATAATAAAAGTGTACACCAGTTTAAGGTGAAGAACATCAAGGGCGAGGAAGTATCGCTAGAGGACTACAAAGGCAAGGTGCTGATGATTGTAAATACTGCCTCAAAGTGTGGTTTCACGCCGCAGCTCACTGACTTAGAAGAGTTGTATGCCAAATACCACGAAAAGGGATTTGAAATTTTAGCCTTCCCCTCAAACGATTTTGGGGCACAAGAACCCCTCAACGGCCAAGAGATCGAACAGTTTTGCATGATTAATTACCAAGCACATTACCCTATCTTTGACAAGGTAGAAGTGAAAGGCGCCAATGCAACACCGTTATTCCGATTCTTTGCCAACAAGAAAGAAAATGGATCACACAGTGCACAACCTCGTTGGAACTTTACAAAGTATATCATCGACAAGAACGGCAATTTTGTAACTTACTACTACCCCTTTACCAAGCCTACAGCTAGCCGTGTGCAGAAAAAAATTGAGGAATTGTTGGCCCAATAGCGATGGGTTAAAGCAACACCACCTTAGCGAGCAATGGTAATAAAAAAGCGTCCCGAACCAAAATTCGGGACGCTTTTTTATTGCACTGCTAGCTGAGGCAGGTTTATTTAGTGTGCTCTATTTCGATAAGTACAGGCACCACATCGTTTTGGCGTGCGGCTGCTGAGAAGCCTACGATACCGCCACGTTCGTAGTTGATGAAATTCTCTCCGCTAAAACGTTCGCCAAGGGCAGACTGGAGTTTCTGTTGGAAAGTACCTTCAGCGGCTTCGATTTGCTTACGCAAGCCTTCGATATCAATTGGTTTTTTAGCGTACAGTACACAAATATAATCTGTGCCCACGGTATTATCCATTTTGATATAAGCATTTTCGCTTGGCAAGGCGATCTCGTTTTCACTGTAGGTCAAAGCAGCTGAAATACCCTCCTTGTATGGAAACAAGGGGAAAGTGCTCTGGGTCATGTCGGCACCAAGTACATATACAAAGGCGGGACCGTCATTGGCTACATAGATACGGAAGCGTGTGCCTGATTTGTAAGGCCTGCGCATGCGGTAAGTACCAGCTTTACGATCAAGATCAGCTGGCATGTCTTCACCTGTATCTGTAGTTAAACGGATGGCACCAGATAATTTATAATCACGGCCTGCTGCACTCGGTTGGTTTGAGTTAACGTTGTTGGCTTCAAATTCTCCGGCAAGTTCATAGGCAGCTTCACAGTACTTCATCATGTCGGCATAGCTCACCCATGCGAAGCCTTTGTCGCCCCAGCGGGCACCCCAGCTGTTCATGATTTCAAAAGAACCACCATTTACAGCCTCGTCGTAACCAATTACGACCATTGCGTGGTGGCCATGATATGGGTCATCGGCTACAACACCTTTCCAGATACCATCTGAGCCTAAATCCATGAACGAGCCATAGCATTGAAAAGCGATAGCGACGGGGTGTTGCTGTGAGATGCTTTTCTTGATGCGGTCTATCTCGTTTTGGCCAAACTCGCGGTAAGGAGCTAGGGCTAAAAAAGCATTGATGCGGAACGATGCGGCGAGTTTCATGGCATCTTCGTCTACAACGCTCTCGCAGTCGAAGGGGAAGTCGTCCATGCGGGCGCAGCCTTGATTCATTAAAACCTCGCCAGCCTTGTGGAGGTATGCAGACGACTGGCACGACTCTTCCACCCGGATTTGGTTGTAAACATATGATGGAGAAAAAGCTTTCTCATCGATAGATTTACGGTCAGTATTTCCTGTAGCAACTGCCTCCAGAATACTACGGCCAGCGTAGGCTGTTGCCCAGCCAACGCAAGTATTGTAAGGAGCTTGGCTTTTGGGGCTAGGGCAGTATGGGCGTAAGCTTACCTGTTCAGGTAATGCTTGATAATTACGCGACAATTGCATAGGGGCCATCGGCACCTGGTCTTTAACAGACTCATCAAAAGCGCATCCCGTAGGGAATACTGTTTGAGCATGTAATGCAACAAGCGACCAAACGCTAAGGATAACTACCGAGAATAAACGCTTCATGTAGGTAGAATTTATTTGATGAAAAAGAAATCACCTTCAATAGATGAATTCTCCCAAGGGATTTGCGAACCATTTGACATGCGGCGAACATTGGAACGCACTTGCTTAAATACGTCTTCGATGCGGATGTTGGGCGTTTTAATAGCCTTCAATAATTCTTGGGTATACAATCCATTATCGCCGTCACCGTCTGAAGCGATTGAACCAGGTGAGGTAGAATAAGCAATGAAGGTTCCTGTAGGAGCCCTTGATATAGAAGCCAAGCCAGAAGTACTAGACGAGCGGAAATCGCTAGAGTAAGGATTATCGCGACAAGCATCCAAAATCACAATATTCAAATCGTTTTTGGCATTGTCCATCTCTACCAGTAAGCGGCCGATGTTCACAGCTTCAAACTCGATGTCACCTTCTTTGATAATTTCAGCATCAACGGGCAAGAGGTAATTGTCGCCGTTGTATTGTACACCATGGCCAGCATAGTAAAACAAGCCTACACCACCTTTTTCAACCAACTCATTCCCGAAAGTTCGGATTGCCTTTTTGAGGTCAACTTGGGTAGCATCCGTGATTAAGGTAACGGTAAAGCCCATGGTTTCAAGGGCGTTGGCCATAGAAACTGCATCGTTGGCCGAATTGCGGAGAGACTGCTTGGGGTAAGTAGCGTTTCCGATTACCAATGCAGTACGAGACTGAGCCGATTTATTAGAGGTTTCGGCGCGAGGCATTTCTGTCAAATAAACACTGATAGGCTCAGAAATAGCTTTACCGTGCTCATTTTCAGCCACCACGATTATGCTGTTTTCGCCTGGCTGTAAGTGTATTTTGCGCTCAACCACATTTTTACAATCGCCTTCTTCGTCAACTGAAAAACCACGGCTAGCTACTTGTAAAGAGTTGTTTACAAATATTTTCGCTTCAAGTAGTGGCACTTCTGAGTCGACACAAGCCTTCACTAAATATTCGTTCGATAAGGTTTCATCTGAGCCTGAAGCTGGGGTCAACCAATCAATTTTAGGTGTTTTTTTCGATACCATAGCTGGTTGCTGGAATTGCTTTTGCTTCAAAGCTTCTGCCTCCGCTATAGCGATATCGTCTTTGGCTGCACCTGCAAACTCACCATTTACATACATGCCTTCCTTCTGATTACCCTTGTCGTCGATGTAAACACCGCGACCGTGGCGAAGGTCGTTGACGTATTCTCCGATATACATGTCGCCTTCAGGCCACTTGTAGGTGCCGTAGCCATTGCGTTTATCGTTATTGTACATGCCGCTGTAAATGTGTCCAGAAGCAGAGATGTAGGTACCGTAACCATGTTTTTTTCCGGCTTTCCAATCGCCTTCATAGCGGTCGTTATTGGAAAACACAAAAACACCAAAGCCGTCGGAACAGTCGCCTTTGATGCAATCCCCCCCCGAATACTTGTTGCTTTTCTGCGCGCTGGCCGTCAAGGACAGACCAAGGAGAAATAAAATGGCGATGATATTAAAATGTGGTTTCATGTGTTTTGACTTTTAATAAGACAAAAATACAAAATTAGGGAGAAGTGTAGGATATGTCTAAATACCAGCCAACGAATTGACTGTCACGGATTAATCTATTGTGACAAATTTAGGCCAAGTTGATTGCTATACCTTAAACTGTCCCTGAAAACGTTAAACGAAACCCAAGTAGGTCTAATTGTTCCCAAAACTTCGGGAACGATTTATCCACTACTGTAGGATTTTGTATCGTGACTTGACCTTGTACTAAAGCTAAAGCTGCAAATGCCATGGCCATCCGGTGGTCGTCGTAGCTTGGAATGCTATAAGCAGAGTTCGGGTGAAAAGAACCTGAAAGGCTTAAGCTGGCCGTGTCACGCACAAAATCAATCCCGAATTGGCTGAGTACTTCTACCAAGGCCAAGCCGCGATCGGTTTCTTTTATCTTCAACGTTTCCAGGCCCTTCAGTGTTGCTTTTATACCTGCCGCGGCACAAAGTACCGCAAAGGTTTGCGCTAAATCTGGACAGCTGTTGAAGTTGTATTCAAACGGTTTTAGGTGGACTCGCTCTCTTCTAAGATTTAATCCATACTCATCTTCTACGGATATTATGCCAAAATGTTGCATCAAGGTTACCGTTATCGCGTCACCTTGCAAACTTTTTTCGCTCAAATTCAACAGTTTAAGGTCTACATTCCCTGCAAGGGCAGCCATCGCGTAAAAATATGAAGCAGCCGACCAATCCGCTTCAACCCTTAATTTCCGAGCCTTGTATGAGCCTGCTTCAACTTGAATCCTATCCGCTTCTCGCTGTACCTTTGCACCAAAATATGACATTAACGCACAGGTCATATCAATGTAACTATCTGATACTACAGGGCCCGCAAGCTTTAGTTTTAGACCATTCGGCAAATTTGGCCCAATCAACAGCAAGGCAGATATAAATTGACTACTAACCCCTGCGTTAATTTCTATCCAGTCAATATTGTCACAATTTTGTGGTGTATTTATTTTTAATGGCGGGTATCCTTCCTCCCCAAGGTACTCAATATCGGCCCCTAACTGCTTTAAAGCATCTACCAAAGGGGCAATTGGCCGCTGGAACATCCTCACCGAGCCCGTTAATATTTGACTACCCGGCTTAAAGGCTAGATAAGCCGTTAAAAACCTGAAACTGGTGCCTGCTGGACCAACATCATATACCAAGCCATCTTCTTGTAATAGGCGCTTCAAGACCACCGTATCAGCAGCATCCGACAGCCCTTCAATTTCAACACCTGCTTGCATAGCTTGGATAATCAAGGCCCTATTGCTAATGCTTTTCGATGAAGGCAAACAAACCTCTCCCTTGAGTACTGCCCCTTCTGGTGCCAGTATTTTAACCCAGCTCGCACTCATAAACGCAATAGTAGCGCTTGCAGCAAGTTACTTAACTTCGGGCTAACATGGCCAACGGTTTTTATCACATCATCCACACTAACCTCCTTGATTTCATCAATAGGGAAGCTTTTGTTCGCCACGACTGCCGCCACAAATATTTTCATGCCGGCGTGCTTGGCCACCAATACTTCAGGTACTGTCGACATACCAACCACGTCGCCACCTATCCGGTTCAAATACTCGTACTCCGCTGGGGTTTCTAAGTTTGGCCCGGCAAAAGCCACGTAAACGCCTTTGTGCGCGCGTATTGCGTGCTCGTGCGACAGCTCGTAGGCCATGTGAATTAAATCGGCATCATAGGTTTTAAGCATATCTGGGAACCTAGGGCCTAATCTATCATCGTTGGCGCCCCGTAAGGGATTATTGCCCATCAAGTTGATGTGGTCCCTCACAAAAACAACATCTCCAGCCTCGATATTGGCGTTGGTGCTCCCTACAGCACTAGAAATAAACAAACTATGCGCTCCAAGCATCCGCATCACCCGCACAGGGAAGGTAATCTGTTGCATGCTGTAACCTTCATAATAATGGAAACGCCCTTGCATGGCCACTACACGCTTGCCCGACAAAGTGCCAAACATCAACTGTCCAGCATGACTTTGCACCGTAGATACCGGAAAATGCGGTATTTCTCCATAAGGTATAACGTATTCCGCTTTGATAGCGTCGGCAAGATGACCCAAACCAGTGCCCAGTATGAGCCCTATTTCAGGCTCAAAACCAGCGGTCTTTTCGCGCAAAAACGCCGCGCTGGCCACTATTTCGTCGTATCCTAAAGGTATCATGCAGTTTCCAATATTTCCCAGGTGTGGTCAGCCAGCAGCTGAACGGATGCAATAAACGACTCGAACGGGAAGCTACGCCCCCATTCCCTTGGGCCAATCATCGATAATACCCTAACGCCATCGGCCCGCTCGTACAAGTGGTACATGTGGCCTATGAGTGGTTTAAAGTTCATATCTGCACCGTAAATACTTTCCGATATCTCAATTCGGTCAGCAATTTTACGGGCTTGTTCGGCCAAAAGCTCCATCTGGCGCTTAATCTGGTCTAGCTGCATGTTGGTTTGCTGCCGCATCGCCTCAACGGCTAAACCCTTCGTCCGGCCTTTGTCCATCGGCTTTATCAACGCTCCTCCCACAGTGTGGGCGTAGGGCAACAGACCGGGGTTTTCGGCAACTTTATCTTTGTCTATGGGGTTTTGGTCCATGCTAAACAAATAATTTGAGTGGTTAAACTTGCAAAAATGCAAGTACTCTAACCCTAAACGCCCGTTCTTGTTCGGGCCATAAGCATTTTATTTATGTTGGCGTGCCCCTTCAGCGCGTTGCGCTGTCGGGTCGCTCCTTTCCGGGCTCGCTATTCGCTCGGTGCCCAAGGGCACCAGCCTCGCTACGCTCGGCTGCCCTCCAAGCAGCTCACGCGTTGGGCTTGCCTTATTTGTAAGTCTCCTTGAAAAAGTCCTCGTAAGCTTGAAGCTCCCGTTTTTGCAGGAGTACACGGTAATTATCCTGCGACACCACCATGACACTTACTTTCAAACCAGCAGGGATAAACTCTGGGCTCATCACCACCTCTTTGAGGTAATCAACTGATTTTTGTGCATTATCAAATCGACGTACCGTTACCGATGGAGCATCTGAACTCAACATGATACCGGCCAGCTTGAGGTTCTTCAAAGCATGGTACTTCTGGTTGTAATCTGAAATACTCTTTTTAACGGCTTCTATTTTCGAGGCATCCTCTTTAATCCATACAAAAACGTAGTGTTCTTGGGTAGGGTTAAAACTGAAGGTAGATGTACTGGCGGTGGCGCCTTTATCAGGCGTAGGAGTGCTTGTAGCATCATCCTCGTCCAAGAATTTAAGCAAGTCAGTGGCACGTTTGGCTTCATCGGTATTCGGGAAGCCTACTTTTACGCCTTTCAAGGCTGCGATGTAAGGCGTTTTACCCTGTAATGCCCCAATGCAAAAGGCTTCTAGCAAAGCAAACTTAGCCTTCAAAGCATTGTCTTTGCCAAAGAGGTTATCCACTTTTGAAATTTTCTCAAATGCGATGTCGTAGGCCTTGGTGTCCATCACATCGGTATACACATCTTTGTAATAAGATTCTAATTGTTGCTCCTTGGCTTTTTCGCCCATGGCAAAATTAGGGTCGCGTAACGACTTGGCAATGTTGCCCTCGGGGAATCGGCCTAGAATAATTTGCTTGTACTGCTCCATGCAGGCGTTATCGCGATCTTCTAGGCAAATGAGGTACAAGAAGAAAAGCGTTTGTTCTGCATTTTTATCGTCGGGGTAGCGGCGCTGTAACTCGAGCAAAGCCGCTTTTGCACGACGGTTATCGCTGAGTTTTTCACGGTATAATTTACCCAAGCTGAAATATGCGTCGGCAATTTTACCGTTGGCGGCCTTAACCTCTTCGGCGGTTCTTGGCACACCTTTCAACAGGGTTTCTACCTCTTTCTGCGTGATGATGATGCCCTCGATTTCGGTACCGTTACTAGCTACAGCATCATTTCCTCCATCGGTGTTGATGGTACCAGTATTGGCCCGGCGCCAGTTATCGGCCAAGGGGCGGTTATTCCACTTGCGTTGGAAGTCACGTTGGCCTTTAACCTTCGATTTCTCCTCGAAAATTGGGAATTGTGATTGCGCCAAAACGTTGGCGGCCACGTTTACACCAGCGGTAGGCGCATTGGCAACGGCTGCTCCTTTGTTGGAGTTCGCAATAGCTGCTTTGAGGTTTTCCTTTTTGATTTTTTTGGCCAATTCTTTTTGCTCTTCTTCTGTCATGGCAGAGATACGCAAGAGGCTATCTTGAAGTTGAATGGTTTCCAACGCAGTAGCGATACCACGTAGATTATCAACATACGTTTGGACAATCGGGTGGCGCTCGTCTTTTTTGTCGAGGGCGATAAGTGTGCTATCGTAGTATTTTACGGCATTGACAAAATCGTTGTCTTCGCGGTAGATTTCGGCCAGGGCATAGTAGGATTCCGTTTTTTGAACCTGGTTGCCTTTGTTGACAGCAATTGATTTTTTATAGTGCGCAATGCCTTCGTCCTTGGCACCGGTACTCATGTCAATTTTGGCCATCGCGAAGTAAAGCTGGTCAAAATACTCCTCGTTTTTACTTTCGGCCAACATGCGTTTGATGGCGCTAAGGGCTTTAGGCGCATTGCCATCGGCTTCGTTGAGCGAGGCGTTGAGGCGAGCGTTGAAGTCCATCTCAAAGCTTGCTTTCATTTTATATGCCTTACGGAAAGCAAAGGCAGCCTTTTGAGCTTCGTTTTGCTTGGCGTACAATTGACCCAACACGTAATAGTAGCGTGTTTTTTTGGCTTTGTTTTTAGTGAGTTTTATCCCTTTTTCAAGGGGTTCAATAGCCAGTGCATATTCCTTTTGGGTAATAAAACTGTGCGCCCGAACGATATTGATTTCGGCTTCAACCTTTTTAAACAAGTTGGGCACACCTTCAAGTCGGGTGAGCCAGCTTTCGGCGGTTTGGTAATCGCCTTGTTCTACCAGCGATTTAGCCATCCAGAGGATAGCTTGTTGTTTCACAGGTTTATGTTTGAGGAAGTATTTTTTATCTTCTTCCTTTTTCTTTTTCTGCTCGGGATCTTCGGTTGGGCTTGGTGGTGTTGGAGGAGCAGGGGTAGGTTTAGGCGTGGTTACTACGCCGTCTTTAGAGTAGGCACGGTTATCCTTGCTGTTGCTTTTCTTCTTTTTCTGTTTAGCGGCTTTTTTGCGGGCTTTTTTCTTGGCCTTGGCAGCTTTTTCCTTATCTTTTTTCTTTTCCTTGGCTGTTTTTTCCTTGTCCAATTTTTTGCGTTTGGCAGCGCGTTTAGCTTCTTTTTTAGCCTTTTCGCGTTCAGCCTTGGTCATTTCACTGATGGGTTTCTCCGGATCATACTTGATGGAGACGTATTTGAAGGTTTTTTCCGACTTTTCGTATTCCTTCTTGATGAATTCTGACATACCGATAATCATGTATGCATCATCGGCCCATTTGGTATGCGGGCGGTGGATTTCAAGCAGCACCACACATTTTTTGATAGCTTCATCGAGCGGGCCAGACACTGATTTAGCGTCGGGGGCGGTAGTGGCAGGATATAAAGACAATACTTGGTTGTAATTATCTTTAGAACCAGTCTCGAGTGTTTCGATACTTTTGAGCAAGCGCAATTTAGCGTTGTAATAACCGTTATAGCGAGAGTTCATGTCGTGCCACCAGCGTTTGAGTGCCGAAGACTTGACATTGCGGTTTTGAGCAACAGCTTGCTGGGGGAGGGCTGCCAAGGCGGTCAAGAGCAACAGAGCCATTGCTGTTTGACGGAGTAGGATAGCGAGCGCGAAATTTTTATTCATGAAAGCGTATAGGTTGAAGCCAAGTGGCTTGTTGAAGACAAAACTTGTAGGCCTGTTGCGCGAAGGGGCTGGAAGGGCACCGTAGGTGCGCCCGACCGCATGGGAGGGCCGAGCGAACAGCGAGCCTGGAAGCACCTGACGGCGAAGCCGGCGCGCCCAAAACAAACAACGAAAAAAACGTATCCGTTGTGGATTGGGTCAAGTAATAATTTAAAATAAAGCTGAAATTCAGCGATTCAACGGACAAAATTCGTAATTTTGAGCCGATTTTCAGCCATTATAAGCGTTTATTACCCAAAATTATTGTGTTTAAACGTAAATGCCCTGCATCTGAAAGTGTAATTTTTTTGTTGTAGGGGTTGTATTGACGAACGAATAAATGGAAAACACCGCCAAACCCGCGAAAAAAAGCAAGCTGCACCACAAGTACCGCCTGGTCGTGATGCGCGAGGACACCTTTGAGGAGGTGACCTCGTACCGTTTGTCGCGCTTTAATATTTACATGTTGGTCAGTTCCATAGTGGTACTGATTACCATTTTTGTGTCGTTACTGTTCATGTTCACCGGTTTGAAATATTCGATACCAGGTTACGGCGATGCCAACACGCGGGAAACGATTATTGCACAAGCCGAGCAAGTAGACTCGCTGGAGGAATTGCTGGAGCAACAAGACCTGTTTATCAAGCAGGTAGGCAAAATGAACACCGACGACATTACGCAGTTGGATACCGAGTTGAACTATGCGAAAGACTCAACGGCAGCCCCGAATTACTCTTTGAGCGACATACCGGAAGAAAGCCCAGAGTTGCAGAACGTTCGCGAGCGCTTGGAAGCCCAACGCAGTGCCGGCCAACTGAGCTTTTCAAGGTACCAAGGCTTGACGATGACGGAGGAGCGCAATTTCTATTCGCCATTGTCTAAATCGGCTTTTGTAACGGATCCATTCTCGGCAGAGAAAGGCCATTATGGCATTGATTTGGCCGATGTAAAAGATGCACCGGTGAGCGCTGCTTTGCAAGGTACGGTGATTGAAGCATCCTGGACTTACGAGGATGGATATGTGATTGCGGTACAGCACCGAAATAATTTCATATCATTTTACAAGCATAACTCAGCATTATTGAAAAAAGTTGGTAGCTTTGTCCAAACAGGGGAAGCTATTGCCATTATAGGCGACAGTGGGCACAACACATCTGGGCCGCACTTGCACTTTGAGTTATGGCACAACGGCCAACCCGTTAACCCAACGCAATACATTTCTTTTTAAATAAGAAAACCATTTAGTATGTCAATGTTCGGAGGTAGTAAAAACGAGACAACCCGCACGGCGATGGGCGGAGTATCACACAACAGCTTGGTAAAAGGCACCGTTGTGAAAGGTGAAGTACGTTCTGAAAGCGATATCCGTATCGACGGTAGGATTGAAGGCCAACTCTTTTGCGATGCGAAAGTAGTTATTGGTGCTACAGGTTACATCACGGGTACAATCCGCTGTAAAGATGCTGTAATTGAGGGCCAAGTAGAGGGCGATATATTTGTCGACAACCTGTTGAACCTTCGTCAATCAGCCAAAATAAACGGTAAAATACAAACCGCCAAACTCATTGTTGAAGCAGGAGCCGTGTTTACGGGCCACTGTAGCATGGGCAAAGCACCAGCAAATTCAGGAGCAGATGGCGCCAGAAAATCAGTCAACATCCAGCAAAACCAAGCCGGCTAGGGCTTACTTGAAATACGCGGGGCTAGCCTTTCAGATGGGCGGCGTTATAACCGTGTGTACCTTGCTGGGGCAATTTATAGACAAACGCATGGCGTTAAGCACACCTTGGTTTACAGTATTCCTGTCCTTGTTTGGTGTGCTTGGCGCCTTGTTCAGTACCTTAAAACAATTACTCAAGGATTCCTGATACCACATGAATTTTAAAACGTTCCTAACCCAACTGGGCATATTCACCCTGGTGGCGGCTATTGTGCTATTCTTGATTCACTTGGTTCCGGTTTTCAAAGCGCATCAGATATTGGGCTGGGTTGGCCTAGGTATGCTCAGCAGCCTTTCGGTAATTATATTCATGATCAGTGCGCGTGCCTTAAAAAGTGCCGACCCGAATATGTTCAGCAATATATTCATGCTGTCGACCGGGTTTAAGATGCTGCTTTGCGCGGTGTTTATCTTGGTATACGACAAGGTACAGCAGCCCGCCGACAAGCTATATATAATCCCTTTTTTCTTAGTTTACTTTGCACACCTGTTGTTCGAGATTTACTTCCTAGCACGGATGAACAAGAGTTTGTAAGACATATCCACGAACTATTTTTCCGCTTTCATCAGGCTGCTACAATTGCGTATTGATACGCAAAATGGAGATGCCGTGTATTGATCGAATTTAGGCGTAGTGTGCGCACAGCAATAGCTAAAGTACATGATCCACTCTATAGCATTAAATAAAAAAAGCTTGACCAGTAAACTGATCAAGCTTGATTTTGTGGTACCTCCCAGGGTCGAACTGGGGACACCAGGATTTTCAGTCCTGTGCTCTACCAACTGAGCTAAGGTACCAAACCGTAACGCCTTCTTTCAAAAGCGGGACAAAGATATGCCTTTTTTTATTATTCCAAAACTATTGGGATATTTTTGTAAAAAATATTTAGCCTATGGTTTTAGCCATGGCTTTAGATTTTCACAAGACTTATACAGATCGTCGATTTGGATGTAGGTTGAAGACAATTTGGTTTTAACCCAGTCAGTGATTGCCCTGGCTTTCTTTTCCTCTAACGCTGCGCTATGGATACGGGCGTAATCGTCTTTGAGGTTAGCTTGGTGTGGCAGGCTACGAGATTGAAGGGTGTAGATGCGGTATTCTTTCTCGCCCATCATGTCAGCCTTTTCAATTGGGGCTGTAACCTCGCCTACTTCGAGTGTATCGAAGGCGAAGTATACATCGGGATCAAGATCGGCAAGTTCGAAGAAGGTTTCGCCGGTGTTTGGGTTCGTAGCACGGCAGCCGTTATTCTTGCTGTATTCGTCTTCTGTGAAACGTTTACCGGCTTCAACAAAGCGCATAGAGTCGCTGACGATTAGTTCGCGTATGCGGGTAATTTCGGCAAGGGCGAGTTCTTCATCGGCCATGGTGATGGTAGGCTTAATCAAGATATGGCGTGTATGAACCGAGTTGCCTAAACGTTCAATCATTTGAATGATGTGGTAGCCAAACTGCGACTTAACGATGGGCGAAATCTCGCCTGGTTTAAGTTTGTAAGCTGCTGCTTCAAATTCAGGTACGAACATACCGCGTTTGGTAACGCCGAGGTCGCCACCTTTCACGGCCGAGCCTTTATCTTTGGAGTATTTCTTAGCCAAGTCTTCAAAGTTTTCACCATCGATGACAATCCTGTTGCGGATAGCTTCGGCCTGTTGACGCGCCTTGAGGTCTTCAGCGGCGTTTACCTTAGGTTTGATGACGATTTCGGCGTATTCTACTTCCGAGTTGAAATAAGGCAAACTGTCCTTCGGGATTAAATCAAAGAACTTACGTACTTCGGCAGGTGTAATCACTACCGACGAGATAACTTGCTCCTGCATGCGTTGGGTAAGCATCTGGTTGCGCATATCGTCGCGCATTTTATCCTTCATTTCACTAGGACGTAAGCCGTATACCTGAACGAACTGTTGTTCATTACGGCCCATCATATCCAAGATTTGTTCAACCCTAGACGTAAGCTGGCCTTCGAGTTCCTCGTCACTAATAACCAAACTATCGCGTTCTGCTTGAACCAGCAATAAATTCTGCGTTAGCATTTGCTCTACAAAGTAACAGCGGGCATTTTCAGGTAGTGTACCCGATTTTGACTCAGTGTAAGTAGCCAACTCCTCAATATCGGAGTACATGATAATCTTGTCGCCAACGGTAGCAACAACCTTATCGATGATGGTTCTTGGCTTTTGGGCAGTGATACTTGAGCCAAAGGCTAGAACGAAAAGCAAGCCAAGGGCGGCCTTGCGTAAAATATTATGAAACATAGTAATTGGTTACATGTGGTATTAATCTAGAACAGAACGTTCTGAGATAGTGGTCAGTTGGAAAAAATTTCGATTTTGTTGGATTTCTTAGCGTTGTTGAACAAGTCCTTCTGGATTGAATCCAACAAGTGTAGCTTACGTTGGTGCAAGATAAACGTGGCGATATCTGGTGCTGCATAGCTCATCGGGGCCATGCTACCGGCAGGAGCAAACTCTGATACCTTGAGCATGTAGGTATGGCTTGAATCGGCGGTGATGTAATCCCGGCCAACCGCCGCTTTTAAATCACCCGCAGATACCGGCATGTTTGCCTCGATAAAGGACACCGAGAACCATTTGTCTTCTTCCAAGGAATAAGAAAGCTTTCGCTGGTTATCATTGCAATACAACAGCAACTTGTCATAATCGCCTTCGTTGCGCATCAACCACCAGCTCCTCAACGAATCTAGGCCAGGGAAATCAGATGGCGCTTTGATAAACATCATACGCGATACGGTTTCCTGTAGCTTATATTTCGATTGGTTAGCCGTGTAGAATTTCTGGTATTCGTCGCCTGTAATGTTCGAATCTAGCTTCTCCCGCATCAAATACTTTTCATACTCTTGCAGCAAGAGCGAGCTACGATAGTCGTTCACCAATTTTTCAATCTTGGCATCCGATTGTACAGTTTGCTCAGCGGCCCGGAGCGTTAGTTGATTTTGAATCCAGTTCTCAACAAAAATGGTCATAATCCTAGCGCTATCTTCTGCACTCGCTTCGGTTGGAATGAGGTTGGGGTCTACGTCGCTAGAGTACAACTTGGCATCGTACACCTTGGCCAATAACTTGGCCTCGGCTGAAGCACCGCCTTTTTTACCGCATGAGCCTACCGGTAATGCTAAAACGAATAGCATCAACACGAAAAATACAGCAGGGATATACTGAATACTACGCATGTAGGATTATTTTTTCACCAACGACTTGAGGACGTCCTTGTTCACTTCAATTTTGTAGCTGCCACGGAGTTCTTTAACCCATTCTTTTTCTAAGTAATCTTGGTAGTCAGCCACTACATAGCCACGAGCTTCTTGAAGCGATTTTGGTGTGCTAGGCAAAATTGATTCAACCTTGCGGAAACTTGTAGTACCAGGTGTAGCAACAACGGGTACATCCATGCTGCCTTTGGCCCATTTCAAGTTCTGCATGCCTTTGTCTTTGCCTTTTTCAATGTATTGTTCGCTAAACTCTACCAATTTGTTCTCGGCAGTGTTAAACTTAGCAACCACGGCTTCTGGGCCTTTTTTCTTGGCGTACTTCATGATTTTAGCTACAAGTTTGGCATCTTCCGACTTGATTTTGTACTGGATAATACGGGCGCGTTCATCCCATTTGTATTTACCGCCGTTTTGGTTGTAAAATGCTTGTAATCCAGTTTCATCTGACGATGCTTTGTCCCAAATCAATCGCTTAGCCACCTCGAACAACAAGATACCTTCTTCGTATTCGCGCATCAAGTTGCGGAAATCAGGGTACTTGGTTCCCAATTGGCTTTCTTCATAAGCCAAAGCTGTTTCAGCTATTTTCTTTTTAAAAATGGCTTCTAAACCAGCTTCTTGTTTTGATTCGCCCGTTTTTGCTACTGCGTTCACACGGTCGGCAGGGTTGCGCAAAGCAAATTCAATAAACTCTTTAACGGTAACTTTTTGGGTACCCACACTGAATAATACTTCTTGTGCATTGGGCATGGTAGGCATTTTCCAGCGGTAGGTATTGAAGTCTGGCGATACCATCAAAGAATCCAAAATGGTTTTGCGTACCGCTTGGTTTAAGTTCAGGCCAGCATCTGCTACAATTTTATCCACTAAGGCTTGTTGTACCAAGTTAAAGCGGCTGTCTTTGCGAACTTTGGTGGTCAACTCGGTGCGAGCTTCCTCGTAACTAGGATTTTGCATTGCCTTAACGCGACGAATGATGTGCCAGCCAGCAGCCGTTTTAATGGGTGCCGAGAAGTCGCCATCATTTTTCAAGGCAAATGCAGCATCTTCAAATTCTTTGCTGTAACGGTTAATACCAAACCAACCAATAACGCCTTCGCTTGCTTTTGACGTGTTGTCTTCAGAGAACTTAGCTACCAAATCTTCGAATTTGGCGCCCCTTTTCAACTCAGCGTAGATATTGTTGATTTGAGTTTCTTGCAATTTATTTTGATCAGCATCCGTCTCGCTGGTGCGGAGTAAAATATGGGCGGCTTGTACTTGGCCACGGGCGGGGCGTGAACCACGAACCCAAACGATGTGGTATCCAAAACGGGTACGTACTGGCTCGCTAATGCTACCTTCTGGGGTCGTATAAATCACGTTTTCCAGTTCATAAGGCAATTGCATCGAGGTGAAATAACCCATGTCGCCACCATTTTCGCGGGCAGTTGGATCTTGTGATTGCTGGGTAGCAACATCTGCAAAGTTAGCAGGGCTTACTTGCGCACGCAATGCTTTAATTTTGCTGAATGCCAGTTCTACTTGGTCCTGACTTGCATTTTCAGGCAATAAAACCAAGATGTGGCTGATCAAAATGTCTTTTTTAGAGCGGTCGTAAGCTTCGCGAACAAGCTTATCAACGATTTCTTTATCGGTCAAGTACGATGATGACAATTGCTTGCGGTAACCGTCTAGCTCGCGTTGCAAGTTCTTGTCCTCCATCAGGCCCATGTCCTTGGCCTTGCGTACTTTCAACTTGAAATTTTGGTACATCTCGAGGTACTCATTCAACGAGGCCTCGGTGTAATCTGCTTTGCTTCCAATGTTCTTGTCGTAAATAAACCTGAACTCCGACACGCGAACTTCATCATTTTCTACTTTGAAAAGCACTGGATCGGTTTGAGCCTGAATAACTTGTACTGAAATCAAAAGCGTCAGTGCCAACAAAATTATCTGTCGCATAATGCGTATTAGTTTGAGTTGAACAATATGTTTAACAATAAAGAATATGGCCCATGCCACGAAGCAACAAAATTAGGCAATTATTTAGCTTAAACGCTATAATTTTCACATTCGCTTGTAAAATTTGAAGCCTTTCTACTTCGGCCCGATATTTTTTATGTTGTTTTTTGGGGCGCCGCGGCTACGCCGCCGGTGTACTCCGCACTCGCTGTTCGCTCGGTACCGCCTGCGGCGGCACCAGCCTCACTTCGTTCGGCTGTGCTCCGGCCACCTGGCGCAATGATATCCTTGCCGCCGTAATAGAACAAAGCAAGTTTCTATTTTTCAAAGTAAATATCCCATACTTGCTCTAGCCTTCTGGCAAGATTATAGGCCAACAAGGGCGGCACCGCATTACCGATAACCTTGTACGCCTGCGATGGACTCAACAAGAAGGAGCCTTTCCGGCCATGTTCGTTCGGTATCACAAATGCATAATCCGGTGGAAAAGTTTGGATTAAGGCACATTCCCTTGGGGTTAAACGCCTTTCTTTCAGGCCTTGGCTCAACTCCACCTCTATTTGACCACCATGTGCTTTCGACAAACGCCTAAACTCAATATTGCCGTGATGCTCCGAACGGATGGTGGGCGCAATGCCATTGAGTTTAACCTCGGTTTGCCCTTGACAATGTTTGCCCATGTACTTGGCCTTTGAATAAAAGCGTTGGGATAAATCTTCCGATACTTCAGGCTCTTCCAGATGTTGAAATAAAGCACTCAAAGGCACAAAGGGCTTCAAGTCATCCCCTGTTTTTTTATACGCGTGCGTTGGCTTGGGGTAGGGGTTATAAGCCTCCGGAATCTGTGCAGCAGATAATGCCTCCAACGCTTCGGGCCTTAAAGCTGATTTCCGGATACCGATAAATATCACGCGTTCCCTTGATTGGGGCACACCATAATCCGCCGCATGCAACACCTGCGGGTCAAGCACAATATAACCATTTCCATCAGCCGAAGAGAAATCTTGCTGGATGATGTCTTTTACATTTTCTAGGTTAACCAAGCCTTTCACATTCTCAGCCACAAATATCTTGGGCTGGGTAATATCTATGACTTCCTTCATCCACATGTATAACTGGCCGCGCGTTTCTACCGATGCCGTATCGGCGTCTATCAGCTCACCCTTGTGGTTCTTGTGCGAGTTAAACCCATTGCGTTTACCCGCCAAGCTAAAGTCTTGGCAAGGGAAGCCTCCCGTAACCAAGTCTATCCCAGCAGGAAAAACTTCTATGCCTGCCCTGTGCATTTTGACTAGATCAACTATGCTGGTATTGTGAAAATCATTGGCGTTATGCCCCCGTTGCACAAAATGGTTGATCCAGGCGCTTTTAGCATCAGGCAAAATGTCGTTGGCAAAAACGGTTTTAAAGCGTGTTTCACGGAGTTTTACAAATCCACCAATTTCAGGCGCTGCCGCAAAATCTGGGTGAAGCACCTCGTTCACAGATGCCGCTAAAACAGCGAAGCCACCTTCAAAGCCTAAATCCATACCACCACATCCTGAAAACAAGGAGAGTACGTTTAAGGTGCAGTTTGCCTGTGCTTTTTTGGGTGGACTTAGCGATATACTGTGGCTTGGCATAGGGGTAGTTGATATTTCGACAGGCACAAAGTTAAGCTATTCTATCTAAATGACTACTAGAGTACCCAATACACGCTTACAGCAAATCCATCGCTTTTGCCTCTTGAATAACCTGTTCCACTTTAGCTACTTCTAGCCCGAGCGTTTCAGCAATAGCCTCTATGCCTAGACCTTTTTTATACGCATTGATAATGGCGAGGGTCATTTTGGTGCCTTTATCTTCACCTTCAAGCTGGCCTTTTTCAATGCCTTTTTCAATGCCTTTTTCGATGCCTTTTTCGATGCCTTTCTTATAAAGGTAGTCTGTTTCAATGTCTTCAAGTTCGATATAGATAGGCATGGTGTTGATTTTATCGATTAAAAGATGGTCAAATTTACGCAATCGCGCTAAATTGAGCAATTGTACTTGATATTTTTTTAATTTGTTGAGGTCTCCACAACACTGTTGCAGCTTCTCCAAGATAGAACGCAATACACTTTCCGTTTGTTCCTTGCTGAATTTGGCAAACACGGCGAAGAGTATCACCTCAGGAATTTGAGACGACAAGAATTGCGCTGGCTCTAGTTCGTTGAGTACGATGATATCGTAAACGAAACTAGACTCCCGAATCTTATATTCCCGGAGCATTCGATGCGGTCGAATACCAAGATAAATGACCATTTGCCAGGTGGGCAGCTTGTATTTTTGGCAAATTAACCCGAGGTACATCAACATCCTGTAGTGCATATTGGGGTCAGGGGTAGATTGAAACTCCATGTGAACCAACATACGCGTACCGTCGTTGTCGGTTACATCGTACAACATGTCAATCTCTCGTTCAATGGTTCTCTGGAGTTTATCCTTGAGTGGTTTTATGTCTTTCCAGACATGCCCCTTGGTAAATGCCTTGAACAGTTCCAATGCATTTTCCTTGATAATTTTGTCGTAGACATTTCCGGTTTCGGGTACTGGGTTGATGGGTTTGGTTTCCATACCGCAAAGTTCTGACACCTTGCTCATTCAACCTATTCGCTTTGGTTATACCTTATTACGTTGAGTAATACTTTATTACCAAAGCACAGTTAATTTGTAATAAATACCTAATTGCTGAGGATTAACGATGCCTCTAAGGAGGAGATAGCCTTGCAGGCTACCCGCACAAGGGATTGGAGGGGCACGAGCGTAGCGAGTGGTGCCGCTAGGCACTGGAACCCCGCAAAGCCCGGTGCTGCGCACAGCGCAGCATGTGCCCAAAAAGAAAAAAAATGGCTTAGAGTATGTTTGGACTTTAGCTTCCGGCGAAAAACAGCTCTTAGTTCACGCTCATCTTGTCCTCTTTGATGACCTTGCCCTGGTAGTTTTTATATTGTATGATGAGTCGTTTTCCCGGGGGTAAAAACAGGGTGGTCGGGTCGAGGTTTTCGCCCGTTTTGCGATCGTATGTTGGTGCTTTTAATACTTCAATTTGATCTACAGGAAGCAGACCTTGCCCTGTTTCGCTGGCCACAAAAGCTTGCACCAAAAGCGGGTAATCGTTGATACCCTTGAGGTCGAGGAATAACTGCCGGCGCTGCCCAAACACATTCATGCTCTGGCTGCGATTATAGCGATAAACACTCCTAGGGTGGAATATCTGCACATCGAAAAACCCTGACTTGGCGGGTTCTACAAAAGGTTTTTCGGTGATGGGATGCAAGTATATTTTACTGTCGTTGAGATACCCTAAGGCTTGCCGATAAGCATTGTCGTACGTTTCCAAACTATGTTCGGCCATGCTCACCTGGTCGATGGTCAAGGGGTTGATATTGGTCAAGGTGTACACCCGCATGGCCAACGTACCTTCCCAGCCTTTCGGGGCTTTTTCCATAGCATCGGCAAAGCTGGCGTGGATAACGATGCGGGCATTGGGGTCTTTACGGAAAATGCGGTGTATTTCGCGGATTTCATCCAGCGCTTTATCCGAGGGGTTCAAACCGGTACGCTGCGAGCAATAAGGCACCACCTCAAAGCCCAACTCGATGGCGGTCCGCACCATATCAGCGTACAATGGGTCGTACAAATTGGCGTTGGCAGCTGATTTTGCGGTAGGGTACTTCCTTATACTCAGGCTGTCATCATCATGACCAACAGCCTCGGCCAGGAAAAACTTAAAACCATCGGCCTTGAGCTCCTGCAACATGGCCAAGGTGAACGCACGGTGCTGCGGGATATAGCTCAACTCGTTGATGATAACGATTTGCGATTTTTTAGCCTGCTCCAGCACATATTTACGGGCATCAACTTCCTTGTAAGTCTTAAACTCGTCGAGCTCGGCCTGGCTCAACTTGGGTACAATTTGCGGGTTTAAGCCATCGGCATACATCAGCGCTTCTTTGGTCCGACCAAGCTGAGCCAGCTTTTGGGCTGTTTCTTTGTCGTACTTTAAACTAATACGCGACGATAAAGGGTACTCATAAGCGTTGATTTGGGCATTAGAGGCCAAATATAAAAGGCTAAACAACAAGGTATAAATCCGCTGGTACATGCTGGCTATTATTTTTTGGGTGAATACCCTTTATCTACGTGCTGTTGGGAGGTTTGTTTAATTCATGCTCCAAATTCTGGCAAACCAGTGTTTTACGCCAGTACTTCAGCAATAGATTGCACCGAGATACTGTTGTGCGAGTTGTGGAAAATGACCTTGCCTTGTCGTACCAATAGTACCTGCGGCGACTCGTGCTCTACCCCAAAACGCTCGGCAATGGCATTGGAAATGGGCCGGTAGGCAATCAAGTCGAGGTAGTAGGGTGTAACTTGGGCTTCATCCAAATTCCAACTCCGTTCTAGCCGATCCAGCGCCATGCTACTGATAGAACAACGCGTGCTGTGCTTCAAGATGAGGCAATCCTTGCTTTGTGATAGCTCAACCAGTTCGTCAAGTTGCGCTATATCTTGGAGCGCCACCCAGGGAATTGCACTGGAAGTATTGTCTTGCTGGTTGTTGAATATACGGTCAAATAAGCCCATGTGAATATTTTAAATTAAGTTGTGTGGGTTGGTTAAGAGTATGTTTGGACTTTAGCTTCCGGCGATAAATAGCTCGTTTTTCCCTCGAAACCCAAAATCCAAACATACTCTTACTAAATCAACGTAAAGTAACGGCAATTGTGCTAATTTTGCAACCGATTGGGCCTCAATCCAAGCTTTTCTATCTATTTCCCACCTTTTATTACCTAAAAAACATGAAAGTTGCAGTTGTTGGTGCTACCGGCATGGTAGGCGAAGTAATGCGTAAAGTGCTCGAAGAGCGCAATTTCCCCGTGACCGAGTTTATCCCCGTGGCCTCCGAGCGCAGTATCGGTACCGAGGTGATGTTCAAAGGTAAAGCCTACAAGGTGGTTGGTATGGCCGATGCCATCGCCATGCGCCCAGATATCGCGCTGTTCTCCGCCGGTGGTTCTACCTCTAAAGAATGGGCCCCCAAGTTTGCCGAGGCCGGTATCACCGTTATCGACAACTCTTCTGCCTGGCGCATGGACCCCGACAAAAAGTTGGTGGTACCCGAAGTAAATGCCCACGTGCTAACCCCAAACGATAAAATCATTGCTAACCCCAACTGCTCTACCATCCAAATGGTAGTGGTACTCAATCCTTTGCACAAACGCTACGGTATTAAACGCGTGGTGGTTTCAACGTACCAATCAGTTACAGGTACAGGCAAAAAAGCGGTTGATCAACTCATGAACGAACGCGCTGGCATCGACGGCCCGATGGTTTACCCACACCGCATCGACCTAAACGTTTTGCCGCATATCGACGTGTTTACCGAGAATGGCTACACCAAGGAAGAAATGAAAATGGTGAATGAAACCATGAAAATCATGGGCGATAATAGCATTCGGGTAACCGCTACCACCGTGCGCATCCCCGTGATGGGCGGCCACTCTGAATCGGTCAACATCGAGTTCGAACAGGATTTCGACCTGGCCGAGGTACGCGACATGATGGCCAATACCCCAGGCGTTATCCTCCGCGATGATGTGGCCAACAACATTTACCCCATGCCGCTAGAGGCCAATAACCGCGACGAGGTGTTCGTGGGCCGTATCCGCCGCGACGAGTCGCAGCCAAACTCCCTCAACCTCTGGATTGTTGCCGATAACCTACGCAAAGGTGCTGCAACCAATGCTGTTCAGATCGCGGAATACCTTTTTTTGAGTTGATAGTTGGTAGTTGATAGTTGGTAGAAAATGACTCTAATACGACCAACTCCAAACTATCAACTATCAACTCCGAACTATCAACCCAAAACTACCAACTACCAACTCCGAACTACCAACTAATCCAAATGAAACTCGCCGCGCAAACCGTATCCGTCCTCTTTCACCCATTGCTGATGCTCAGCTATGGCCTATTGCTGTTGGCCTACGCCAACCCATACATTTTCGACGGTTACAGTTTGAGCTCCGTGCTGAACGAGCGTTTTTTCCTCTTCGTACAAGTACTAGCCAGTACCTTTTTATTCCCCGTGCTGGCCGTGTTTATCATGCGAATGCTCGACATGGTCAAGAGTTTTCAACTACACGATAAAACCGAGCGCATCGGGCCTTACATCGCGGCGGGTACCTGCTACCTGAGCACGTTTTACACCTTTTACCGCATCAACGACGTGCCGCTGGTGTTCCAAGCCTTTACCCTGGGGGCTACCATCGCGCTTTTCACGGCGTTCGTGGTCAACATTTTCATGAAGGTAAGCATGCACACCGTGGGCGCTGGCGGCCTGGTGGCCATGGCCATACTCACCTTGGGCCAAAGCTACAACAGCATCGTTTTGCCCACCATTGTCATCTTTTTACTGGCTGGTTTAACCGGTACCGCACGCTTGTACCTCAAAGCCCACAGCGAGCAAGAAGTGTATATCGGCTACGCTATCGGCTTCATCGCGCAGCTAATGGCCATGAACATCATGGCCATGTTCGGCATGTCGGATGTAGTTCAATAGATATTTTTTTGGGCGCCTGCCCGCCCTACGGCCGGGCACCAGGCTATACGCGGCTGCGCTTTGCTTGTCCCTTGCGCTGCGCGCTGCGGGAGCGCCTCCGGCGCCCGCTCCTATCCTTGGCGCGATTAGAGTATGTTTGAACTTTAGCTTCCGGCGAAAAACAGCTCGTTTTTCCCTCGAAACCCAAAATCCAAACATACTCTTAGTGTTCACTTTATTACCCCAATACCTCATGGATCCTCGCCTCAGTGCTTTTGCCCGTTTACTCGACATCATGGACGACCTCCGGGCTAAATGCCCTTGGGATAAAAAACAAACCCTCGAAAGCCTCCGCCCGCTAACCATTGAGGAAACCTACGAGCTGGCGGATGCCATCCTCAACAACGACATGGATGAGCTGAAAGGGGAGCTTGGCGATATTTTCTTGCACCTGGTGTTTTATGCAAAAATTGCTAACGAACAAGGCGCCTTCGACGTGGCGGATGTACTCAACGCCATCTGTGAAAAACTGATTCACCGCCACCCACATATATACGGCGATGTGAAAGTAGAAAACGAAGAAGATGTAAAACGCAACTGGGAACAACTCAAACTACAAGAAGGTAAAACCTCGGTACTACAAGGTGTGCCAGTATCATTGCCCGCTGTGGTCAAGGCCTGGCGTATCCAAGAAAAAGCAGGCAAGGTTGGCTTTGAATGGGATGACCCCGCCGATGTCTGGGCCAAAGTTCAAGAAGAACTCCAAGAATTACTTGAAGCCCCCGCCGACAAAAAAGCCGAGGAGTTTGGCGATGTGATGTTCGCACTCATCAACTACGCCCGCTACATTGGCGTCGACCCAGAAACCGCGCTCGAAAAAACCAACCGGAAGTTTATCCGCAGGTTTCAATACATTGAGCAACACGCCCCGGCACCGCTAAAAGACATGAGCCTCGAAGCCATGGATGCCCTTTGGAACGAAGCGAAAAAGGAAGAGCACTAGTCGCCACCGCCACAACCACCGCAGCCAGAGCAACCGCTATCGCCACCGCCACTGTCTGACCCACCGTCGGAGCTACCTTCAAAGCCGCTGTCAAAATTAGTGGTATCGCTGCCCATTTCTGTGCTGTGGTCATCAAACGAGTTTGAAAAATGACCGTAGCCGCCCCACATCATCATACCAGCGCAACCGCTGCTGTCGCTGGTATTAGTATAACTGCTGCTGGTATCCGTTGAGCCTCTGTCTGGCTCCCGCATCAAGCGTTCGTCAATCAAACGGGTGAGCTGTTCGTCGATGCCGCCAATCAGGTAAACATTACCGTTAAGCTGGGCGATAATTTTATCGGCCTCGCTGGGATTGCGCTGCAATAAATCTTGCAATAAGGCGCGGGTTGCTGTAATTTCTTGTGCTACTTCAGTACGCAAGGCAATACCCATTGGGGTAATGCTAAAACCCGAACCTAATATTTTTTGGAAAAAACTTTGCTTGAAGGCATCAGCCAAGTTTGGCCTTGGATAAATCATCTTGTGGTAACTGTTGATATTGTAGGCATTTTTACGGGCTAGCTTCAGCAACTGTGGGAAGTCAAGGCGCAGGTCGGGGTCAGTTTTAAAAATGCGCAGGAATACATCCTCGTGTGGTACGGCAGCGTAGCTGTCAAACTGCAAGCCCCGACTAAATGAAAATACAGGGGTGTCCGTTTGGCTATCGCTAGGTTCTACTTTAAGTACTTTTTTCAGGATTAAATCCTGGAGGGTTAATTTAAACAGCGTTCTCAAATCGGCAGCACTGCCTAGTTGCAGCAACGTAATCTCGGCAGGGCGAAGGTTTACCAAGTGTCTCATACTACTTATTTTTAAAGGGTTTAGGTATAATCCAGTTCTTTTTCAGGTTTACGCGTTGAAAGAAAATATCGCTAAAACGGGTATCCGAATCGGGCCAAATATCGGGTGGTGGGGCATAGCCAAGTTCCGTTTCGTACAGGGTTTTGGTTTTATCGTACCAGTTGGTAAACTTGTCGCGTTCTTGCTGGCCTCCTTTAGTTGGCCCGTGGTGAATATCTCGGCCAAGCGTATCGCGACATAACTCATGCCAATACGATTGTGTGTACAGCAGGTGTAGGTGCCAAACCTGATCAACCTGGTCAGAGGGCGTTAGTGGGTGTTGTGCCACGCACAGGAGGTAGATAAATTTTTTATATTCTGAGATAGCCCTGAGGGTATAATCTAGGCTCCAAGCCTGCTCGCGTGCCAAGCGGTCGCTAAAACTAAACGAGACATTGGCCTCGTCGAGTATAAAGCGCATTATTTTGTCGAATAAATCGGCTTGGCTTGGCATGTGTTGATTCAGATATGTTCTACAAAATAAGTATAAAATATCTGCTTATGTTACACGGTGGGGTAAAAAACTCCATTAAATCTTGGCCGTTCATTGCGCTGCGCTTCGTGGCGCCTCCCCCCGGCGCTGCGCGCCGACCCCCTCCACTGCACAGGACGCTGCGCGTCCGTTGGTAGCGGGGGTTGGGCCGAGCTACGCTCGACCAGTTTTGGGCACGTCTAACCGTTCCGTGGCGGCAAGCCTTTAGAAGTTGCATGTTTTACATTTTTCCTTATCTTCGTACAAGACTTAAACCAGATGGGGCAATAAAAAGAACCATGAAAACACTAGCAACATTATATACAATGTGTTTATTAGCACAGTTGTCGTCCGCACAAACCAGCCCCGAATTCCAATTTACGCTGTATGCTACCGATGCCCTAGGAAACAGGGATAGCGTGATACTAGGTTACGATCCAATCGCTACTGAAGATATTGATACCTTTTTTGGCGAAGTTGATATTACCAATGTACCCTACGATAGTGTTTTTGAAATGAGGGCCGGCAGTTCATTCTTGGAGTGGAACGGTATTCATCAGTATGTGGGTAATGTTTCTAAAACACTGTTAGCGGAAGGAGGCGGAATTTATTGTAATTCTCCATTAGCACTCATGACAGTTCATGCCCTAGTCATGCGGGTTAAACATCCCCCAATTACATTCTCGTGGGATCCTTCCTTGTTTGCTCAGGCACCACAGAATGATTGTAGGGATTGGAGTTTAATCGTATACGAGAGTTCATTTTTCTCTAACCCGTATTTTCTAAACCCGATTATTTTACAATCTTACGGCAATGGCATGGCTATAGAAACGCTGAATCGTCCCTTTGCCGATTATTATAAGTATCCAGTAAATATCAACAATGGCAGTGTTGATTCTGTAACCGTGTTGTACTTTGTATTTTCAGAGAACCAGATAACTTCCGCAGTACAAGAATCTCCAAACTCAGCGTACACCATTAAATATTCCATCCAGCAAGGCCAGTTAATCATTGAAAATGAAGCCTTGAGCATTTCTAAAATAATGCTTTACGATGTTTTGGGTACCAGCTTGAGCCTCAGCGAAAACCGTGTACTAGATGTATCTGGCCTTGTTCCTGGTATTTACTTTGCACAAATCGAGACGGACAAAAGCATTCAAACCATCAAGATATTCTTACCGGGTGGTTAAACAGGCTACAAGCAGGGTGTCGCACCGGCGGCATTGCAGCCCGGGCACTTATGAAAAGTAGATAAACGCTCGACAATGTTCAAAATGAATAAGGCTTAATGGCCTATCGCGTGAGCGATGCGAAGCGGTGGCGCAACGCGCCAGACCCGCAGGGGCCGAGCGACAGCGAGCCGCGTAGCGTAGCGACCCGAAGCGCATTGGGGCGTATTCAATACGCCCCAGCGCAAGGGGCACGCCCCAAAAAAACTACCCTTTCCGGCTTTTGAGCAGCTTGAGCGTTTCGCGCCAATCTATCATGTTCGACATAACGGCGGCGGCTAAAACCATTACACCCGCCATGCCAAGCTGTATCATCCAGTGCGCATCGGTTAAACGAACCACGTAAAATATGGCTGCCGATATACCGGCATAGGCCGCAATGTTGAGGAAATAATACCGCGGGAATTTTAAATCAAGCAACTTGATACACCATATCACTTGCAAAATGGCCATGAGCGCCTGCGTGACCAAAGTGGCCAGCGTGGCGCCCAGCGCCTTGTACTCGGGTATGAAGATGAAGTTGAGCACAAAATTGCAAACTACACCCGCCACCGCGATGATGTTCAAGTGCCAAAGGCTCTTGTTGGCCGTGAGTAATGTGCCAAAAATATATACCGTGGAGATGCTGACAAAACTGAACAAAAGCCCGGCAAAAACATTGGCGGCGTACACATCTTGCTTGTGGTAGAGCAGCTCAAACAGCTCGTTTCGGAAGAAAAAACAGGCCAGCGCGGTGCTCACCGAAAATACCAGTATACTCTTAAAACTGAGTTGTACCAACTCGTTCAAATCGTCTTT
The DNA here is from genome assembly GCA_964508975.1 of uncultured Saprospiraceae bacterium. Classification (GTDB taxonomy): domain Bacteria; phylum Bacteroidota; class Bacteroidia; order Chitinophagales; family Saprospiraceae; genus CAZDVQ01. The sequence continues at coordinate 7,644 of CAZDVQ010000027.1, read as the reverse complement.
TTGCTGGATCATACGGGCAAACATAGGCAGCAGCAACACCGCGAACAACATGGCAAAACCTTGAACAGCATCTAACATGCGGTAGCCGTACGCGTAAATATTGGTTTCAAGGTTGCCATCGGGGAGCATGCGACCCAACATGACGGTATCGAACCTGTTGTACAGCGACATCATGAGCACCAGGATGGCCAAAGGCAAGCTCCCCTTGATGATGGTCATCAGCTCCGATTTATCGAAACGCAAAGCCGGGAAACCCGCGTAGTACAAGCTTACCGCGCCGCTCAACAAAGCACTAAGCCCGTAGGAGGTCGTGGAGGCGTAGATAAAATACTCTACCTTGAACACTTGTACCCAGCTTGACCAGAGTAAAAAACCGCAAATAAAAATCATCAGCAGGCGGTCGAGCACCATGAAAAAACCGTCGAGCTTGAAATATAGCAGCCCTGCCAAATTTGAGCGGAAATAAAATATCAGGGAAATGAATAACTGGTTCAGCGCCAGGGGCCATAGCCAGGCCAGCGCATCGTTACCGTAACCAATGAGCAAGGCCACGGCAAACAGCAAGGTGAAATACAGCCCCGCCAGCAAGCTCTTGGCCAGCAAGAAGTTGGGCAGCACGGTGCTTAACCTTTCAGGGTGTTGGGCAATTTCGCGCTTGTTGTAGTCGGTAATGCCGAGGTCGAGCAGGATATAAAACAACACCGACAAACTATACAGCTCAAAGTACAAGCCATAGCTACCTTCGCCTACGTCTTGGGCCACGCGTACCTGCACGGTACGGTCGATGCCAAAGATGTAGAAAGGCTTGATAATCAGGTTAATGATAACCAAGAAGCCCAGGTTGGCCAAAAACTTTTCTTTCATCGTTTATTCTTGTAGCTTGGCCCCGAAAGCAAGGTCGCCGGCATCGCCGAGGCCGGGCACGATATACGAGCGGGCGGTTAGTTCCTCGTCGATGGCAGCCGTCCAGATATGCGCCTGCGGCAACATGCGCCGAACGTACTCGACACCATCTACGGCGGCGAGTACCGACACGAGGTGGATAGCCTTGGGTGTACCGTGGCGCATGAGCGCTTTGGCGGCCATGACCATTGAAGCCCCGGTGGCCAGCATGGGGTCGCTGAGGATAATGATTTTATCGTCGATACTCGGGCATGAAACGTATTCGAGGTTTATCTCAAAAGTACCGTCTTTGTGGTGTTTGCGGTATGCCGACACGAAGGCGTTGCCCGCGTGGTCAAACACCTCGATCATGCCTTGGTGCATGGGCAGGCCCGCACGCATGATGGTGGCCAGCACCACTTGGTCGCTCGGTACTGGAACCGATGCGATGCCAAGGGGTGTTTCAACCTCCTGGGAAGCATAGGTAAAGGTTTTGCTGATTTCGTAAGCGATGAAACGCCCTACACGTTCCAAGTTTTTCCGGAAGCGCATGGTGTCATGTTGCACGTTGACATCGCGCATTTCAGCGAGGTAAACGTTGAGCACCGAGGACTGTTGGCTTAAATCGTGTAGCATGGGTACGGTTTATTTGATGAGCCGTACAAAGATAGGGCTAAGGATTGAGAAAACAAAAAAACGGTAGCCAGGCCGAGGCCCAGCTACCGTATATCGCTTTTGTTGGAGGAGTACTATTTTTTGCCGCCGAACAAGCCGCCGAGCATACCGATAACGTCATCTACAACGTTGCCGTCTTTGTTGCGGTCAAGCATGCTTAACAAGCCCGACAACTGTGAAGGCGCCTGTGCATTAGCCGTTTGTTTTTGTGCGGTCAACATGCTCACGAGCGCGCCGAGGTCGAGGCCACCAGCTTTTTTCTGCGAGCCAAGGGCACCCATCACGAGTGGGGCCAATTTAGAGAACAATTGCATGGCTTGGCCTGGTTGGATACCAAAAGCCTGACCGATACCTTGAGCAGCTGGCTCGGTTTTATCGCCAAGGATGTGGTTTACAATTTTATCGCCTTCTTCGGCTTTGGTGCGTGGCTCGGCACTACCAAAAAAGCCCATCACGTCGTTGAGCACGCTACCGTCGTGGTCGCGGTCAAGGGCAGCCATGAGGCCTGCAGCACCTTGCTCGGTGCTGGCGTTATTAGCCAATCCGCTTACCAACATGGGCAAAATAGCACCGATGGCGTTGTTTGCAGTACCTTGGTCGATACCAACGGTTTGTGCAATTTGGCCAACAGCGTCAGCAGAAAGGTTTTGTTTAACGAGGTCCATTAAGTTGAAAGACATGTCGTAGTAATTTAACGGGTAAAGGAGTGGTTGTTTAAATTCAAGGCAAAATACTGCATTAATACGGATAAAGGAAAAAAAGTCTCATTATTTTTTCTTGAAATTAGGCCGTGGTCCTCGACTATGATTATTTTTTGGGGCCTCCGCCGCTTTGCGGCGGCGCACCCTTTCGGGCTCGGCTGTTCGCCTCGGTGCTGCGCACCAGCCGCTTTGCGGCTGCCCTACAGGCTGCTAGGCCAGATGCTAGTTATGAGCGCAGAGGGCTGAGTGCAGAGTAGGTATTAGTTTATCTCCACATCCTCACATTTCCGCATCCTCACATCCTCACATCCTCACATCAAACGGCAGCATTGCTGAAATGTATAATGAACTCATCATCCTACTTTTCATTTATTGCTAGCCTTGCGCCCGTCTGCCCCCCTGTCACTGCGCTGGCGCTTGTGACATCCCCCCACTCGCATACGCTCGCGTGGGGAGCTTGATATTTTTACGGGCAGATTATCGCAAATCTGCGCAGACGTGGTGGTTCATCATAATAATTAATAATTCACAATTCATAATCAAAACCCGCTGCAAAGCAGCGGGTTCCGCGCCAGCGATGCGGAGCAGTGGCCCGCAGGGCCAGACCGCAACGCGGGCCGAGCGATTAGCGAGCTGCGTAGCGTAGCGACGGCGCGCAGCGCCGGGGCGCCCAAAAAATAAAAAACTCCAACGTTGAACAAAACCAGCATAACGTTATTCTGTATCTTTATCGCATGAAAAAGATATTTTACTTTGCAGCCTTGGCTTTAGGCACATTTTTGATAGCTTTTTGCAGTCGGCAAGGTGCTGGCGATGTAGCTAAATTCCGTACCGTGAACGATTCGGTGGCTTACGTGGGCATGCAACAATGCCGCTCGTGCCACGCCGATGTATACGACACGTATATGCAAACAGGTATGGGCCGCTCTTTTGACTGGGCCAGCCACGAGAAAAGCGATGCCGTGTTTGACCATCATAGCCTGGTGTACGACTCGGTTTTGAACTTTTACTACAAACCGTTTTTTAAAGATAGTGTGCTGTATATCAAGGAGTTCAGGCTTGAAAATGGCGACACCGTGCATAGCCGAATCGAAAAGGTGAGCTATATCATTGGCTCGGGGCAGCACACCAACTCGCACTTGCTGGACATTAACGGTTATTTGTTCCAAGCGCCCATTACTTTTTATACCCAGACGCAAAAATGGGACCTGGCCCCAGGCTTTGAAAACGGTGCCAACAGCAGGTTTAACCGCATCATTGCTAGCGAGTGCTTAACTTGCCACAACCACCTACCCACCCAACAAGTAGGTTCTGAAAATAAATTTTTAGAAGTGCCCAGGGGTATTGAATGTGAGCGATGCCACGGCCCTGGCGCCTTGCACGTGCAGGAAAAACTGGCTGGCATACTAGTAGATACCGCCAAAATGGTGGATTACTCGATTGTAAACCCGAGGCATTTGCCCCGCGATTACCAGATGGACCTTTGTCAACGCTGCCATTTGCAAGGTATCGCCGTGCTGAACGAGGGCAAAAGCTTTTACGATTTCAAACCGGGCATGCGCTTGTCGGAGATTATGCAAGTATTCCTGCCGCGTTACCAGAACTCGAACGAGCGCTTTATCATGGCCTCGCAGGCCGACCGCCTGCGGCTGAGTAACTGCTTCCTAAAATCGGAGGATTTGAGCTGTATAACCTGCCACAACCCGCATAAAAGCATCAAGAGTACCGATAAATCGGTGTACAACAAGGCTTGCCAGAACTGCCACGACAGTCCGAAAAAAGTACTTTGCTCGGCACCAGCCGCCGAGCGCAAGGCACAGTCCGACAACTGCGTTGGTTGCCATATGCCACGCTCGGGCAGTATCGATATACCACACGTAACGATTACCGACCACTACATGGCCAAGGACAATATCAAAGGCAAACCTAAAATGCCGGATGGAAAAGGCAATGCATTCCTGGGTTTACAATGTTTGACCAAACCCAACGCATCGGACCTTGAAATGGCCCAAGGCTACCTGGCCCTCTACGAAAAGTTTGTGAGCGAGCCCGTGATGCTCGACTCAGCCAACTATTACCTCAACAAATCGAAAGCCAAGGCAATACAGAAATTCAATACCAAGGTGCATTTGCTATACCTGAAGGGCGCCTACAATGATTTGCTGCTAGAATCGCCGCTGGTAGCCGTGGCCGATATTAAAGATGCCTGGACAGCCTACCGCATTGGCGAGGCCTACTTCAAGCTAAACGATTTTAGGCAAGCCGCCCTGTACTTTGAACGTGCTGTAAAATTGATGCCATACCAGCTGGATTTCAGGCAAAAGCACGGTATAGTTCTGGTTCAGTTGCAATCATACCCTAAGGCCTTGGAGACCTTCCAGTTTATCCTGCAAGAAAACCCCAAGCACGCCGTAGCCCTTCAAAACATGGGCTACCTCAACGCCCTACAAGGCAAATTTGATATTGCCGAACGCTATTACGACCAAGCCTTGAGCCTTAACCCTGATTACGAGCAGGCCTTGGTGAACAAAGCTGCTTTACGCTTGCTGAAAAAAGACAACAAGAACGCCGAACTCCTGCTGAAACGCGTGCTGAAAATAAATCCCAACAACCTGGAGGCCCAAGCAGCACTGGGGAGATCTAAGATGTAAGTTGTGAGATATAAGTTGTGAGAAAAATAGCTCACATCTCAAATCAACCCCCGCTACTAGCAGCCGCGCAGCAGGCTGTGCAGTGGAGGGGGTCGACGCAACGCGGCGGGGGGAGGCGCAATCTAGAGCAGCGTATTAAGCCCCCCTCCCTAAACAATCTCGGGCTTATGCTGTTTTAAGTGGGCAGGTTTAGACTAGGCCTGCATTAACGCATAAAACTCATTTACAACCTTCAATTATGAAACAAATAATCAGCTGGGGCGCATTTACAGTAGCCTTTTTCATGGCATTTAACCTTGCCGCCCAAACCAAGTTTTACGACTTCAAGATGAAAGACATCGACGGCAAGGAAGTGTCGCTCAGCCAATTTAAAGGCAAGGTCGTGATGGTGGTTAACGTAGCCAGCAAGTGCGGCTTAACCCCACAATACGATGGCCTGCAAGACCTTTATGAAACTTACAAAGACAAAGGTTTTGTGATTCTAGCCTTCCCGGCCAACGACTTCATGGGCCAAGAGCCCGGTAAAGATTCCGAAATCAAGACTTTTTGCACAAGCAAGTATAACGTAACCTTCCCTATTTTTTCTAAAATTTCTGTGAAGGGCGACAAAATGCACCCCTTGTACCAGTTTTTGACCCAAAAATCGAAGAATGGTGTGTTGGACGCAGCCGTAAGCTGGAATTTCCAGAAGTTCCTCATCGGTAAAGATGGTAAACTCATTACGTCTTTCGCACCAAAAACCAAACCCGACGATGCCTCGATCAAGAAAGCGATTGAGCAAGCCATTAAATAGTTATTAGTAGATAGTTTGTAGTTGATAGTTTTCACGTCCAGTTTGTGCATTATTTATCAACTACAAACTATCTACGCTATACTCTACCAACCACCAACTATAAACTATCAACTAACACAAAATGAAATCCGCAATAGGACTCGACACCACCCTGTCTGCCCAGTTGGCAGAAAACCTCAACGCATTGCTGGCCAACTACCAGTTATTTTACATCAACGCCCGTGGTTTCCACTGGAATATTACCGGTGAGAAATTCTTTGAGTTACACCTCAAATTTGAAGAACTCTACAACGACGCCTTCCTTAAAATAGACGAGATTGCCGAGCGTATACTAACCCTTGGGCACACGCCAATACATAGTTATACCGACTACCTGAACACCGCCAGCATCAAAGAAGCCAAAGGTGTATCTAATGGCAAAGAAGCCGTGAAACTCGTTTTGGATGGTTTTTCACAACTTTTACTACAAGAACGCGCCCTCTTGGAACTCTCTGCCGAGGCCGGCGACGAAGGCACCAACGCCTTGATGAGCGACTATATCCGCCAGCAAGAGAAATTGGTTTGGATGTATTCAGCCTACTTGAAGTAGTTAAGTATTTCGCTGATACTTCGCTGACCGATGTGGTAATATCGGAATGATATGGCATTATGTGCCTTGATTTCCTTACTTTTGCGCACGGTAGGGCACCGGCATGTTTAGCATAGCGCACAGCAGCGCAAGCCAACACTACCAAGCACCACTCCGAACCACCACGCTTCATGATTCACTACTACAACAGGAAAGGCGGCGAGCTCGTTGAGCAAGAAAAGCTCAACAGGGGATGTTGGATCAACATCACCCCTCCTTTCAATTATGAAGAGTTGGAGCAGATTGCCACTGAGCTGGATATCCCGCTAGACTTCTTGACGGACTCGCTGGATATTGACGAACGCTCGCGTTACGAGTTGGAAGACGACGTATTGCTGCTGGTGGTGAACACGCCTATCATCAATACCAACGACGACGAGAGTGCACCCTTGTACATCACGGTGCCTATTGGTATCATCATCCTGCCCGATTTTATCCTCACGATTACCTCTTACGAGAACCCCGTGTTACAGCGCTTCGTGGAGCAGAAAATCCGTAATTTCGACCCTGCCGACCGTTCAAACTTCGTGTTGTTGTTGTTTGAGCAGAACGTTATCCGTTTCCTCAGCTGTTTGAAAGACCTAAACGTGCGCCGCAACGCCATTGAGCAAGAGCTGTACGATTCAAGTCGGAACAAAGAATTGCTCAAGCTGCTATCTATCGAAAAATCGTTCGTGTACTTCGTCACTTCCTTGAGTGCCAACGCCTTGTTGATGATGAAAATCCAGCGTCTCGACTTGTTGGGCATCAAGCACGACGAGAACAAAACCGACATGCTAGAGGCCGCCATCATCGACATCAACCAGGCCCAAGAGATGGCCAATATATATTCCAACATCCTTTCGGGCACCATGGATACCTTCGCGTCCATCATCTCGAACAACCTGAACCAAGTCATGCAGCGGCTCACGCTCATCACGATCGTGTTGATGGTACCTACCTTAGTAGCTAGTTTTTACGGCATGAACGTCAGCCTCCCCATGTCGGACTGGCCATACGCGTTCTGGGCCATCATCACCTTTGCCTTCTTATTCTCGATTTCGCTGGTGTATATCTTCCGGCGGAATAAAATGCTGTAGAGAACGATGAACTATGAACGGGGGAGTTATAGTCATTTTATCAATTGCTCTTTTTATCATTTGTTCTTTTTTGGGCGCTTCCCCTCGCGTTGCTCGGGGCCGCTACGTTTCGCGGCTCGCTGTCGCTCGGCCCGCTTCGCGGTCTGGTGCTGCGCACCACCGCTGCACATGCCTAGCGCACAATGCCATTAAGCGTTAAATCACGCACAGTACTTGTGGTTTGTACTATACCAGC
>CAZDVQ010000026.1:0-56414 GCA_964508975.1 uncultured Saprospiraceae bacterium | reverse complement strand
AGGAGGGGTGGATGCAAGCGGAACGCAAAGCGTGCAGCGCAGCAGACGGGGTGGTAAAATATCAGTGTTGCGGTAGTAGGCCAGAACCAATCAATCCTGCGCGGTGCGGCATTTATAGCTTGTAAACAATAATGTGTCTTGGAATTGTTCACAACGCTGCGTCACGAGATGCATGCCTAGTCCCCCGCCGCCGGTAAAGCCGCCGTCGCGTTAGCTGGCCGGAGGGCAGCCGCGTAGCGGCTGGTGCGTAGCACGGAGCGATTAGCGAACCCCGAAGGACAGCGGCGGCCGTAGGCCGCAACGCCCCAAAAATCTAAATTATAAAACATTCAACGGAGCAAAGTAGCTGATTATCAAGCCAGCACAAAGCAATATATGACATTTTGGCAATTAAACTGCCAATTATTGTTTGGTACTAGATTTATGTTTCGTACCTTTGCGGTTTGAAAAGAACATGAAATATGTACGATAACAATCCCACATTAGTAGATATCAAGAAAGAAATCCTGGAGGATAAGCAGGGCGACGTGTTTTTTAAAGAACAAGTGGCCAGTGCATCGACCGGAAAACACTTTTACATTGAGAGCTACGGCTGCCAGATGAACTTCTCCGACAGCGAGATTGTGGCCTCTATCCTCATGGATATGGGTTTTACCGCCACCCGCGACATGGAAAACAGCGACTTGATCCTGATCAACACTTGCTCTATCCGCGAAAAAGCAGAGGAAACCGTACGCAAACGCCTCCGCATTTTTGAACAGGTGAAGAAAAAACGCCCCGGTACGCTCGTTGGTGTGTTGGGCTGTATGGCCGAACGCCTCAAAAAACAATTCTTGGAAGAAGAGAAACTGGTTGATATGGTGGTAGGCCCCGATGCGTACCGCTCTTTACCTAACCTCGTTGCCGAGGCCGAATCTGGCCAGAAAAGCGTTAACGTGCTGCTGTCTCGCGAGGAAACCTACGCCGAGATTAACCCGGTGCGCATCGAGACCAACGGTATTTCGGCCTTTATCTCTATCATGCGCGGTTGCGACAACATGTGCTCTTTCTGCGTGGTGCCTTTTACCCGTGGCCGCGAACGCTCGCGCGACCCGCACAGTATCTTGGCTGAAGCTCAACAGTTGTTCGATAATGGCTATCGTGAAGTAACGCTCCTGGGCCAAAACGTTGACTCGTACAAATGGGACAACCCCGATACTGCCGAGCGCACCAACTTTGCACAACTCCTTGAAATGGTAGCCTTGGTTAACCCGCTACTGCGCGTTCGTTTCTCGACCTCGCACCCTAAGGACATGACCGACGACGTGCTACACGCCATGGCTAAACACCACAATATTTGTAAGTATATCCACTTGCCCGTACAATCAGGCAATAGCCGTGTATTGGAGCTCATGAACCGTACTTACGACCGTGCTTGGTACATGGAGCGTATCGATGCCATCCGCCGCATTGTGCCCGATTGCGCTATTTCATCGGATATTATCTGTGGTTTTTGTACCGAAACCGAGGAAGAACACCAAGATACACTCAGTATCATGGAATACTCGGAGTACTGCATGTCGTACATGTTTTTCTACTCTGAACGCCCCGGCACCCTCGCCGCCCGCAAATACGAGGACGATATTCCGATGGATGTGAAAAAACGCCGTTTGGAAGAAGTTATCGCCCTCCAACTCAAAATCTCTTTGCGCAACAACCAAGCTGACCTCAACAAAACCTTCGAGGTGTTGGTAGAAGGCAACTCTAAACGCTCGGACCAAGACTTGTGCGGCCGTAACTCGCAGAACAAAATGGTGGTTTTCCCTAAAGTGGATGGCCTCAAACCTGGCGATTACTGCATGGTTCATGTGACCGAGTGTACTAGTGCAACGCTCATAGGAGTTGTAAGATAGGAGCTATGAGATAGGAGAGAGAAGATATGAAGGATTCTCTCCTCTCTCCTATCTCCTAGCTCATTAATCATTAATAATTAACCATTAACCATTAAGGAAAGTTGTCCTCCCTCCAAACCATCAAACAAAGATTCGGTATCATCGGCGCTTCACCAGCGCTGGATAATGCCCTGATCACAGCCACGCAAGTAGCTGGGACAGACCTTTCTGTGTTGATTACCGGAGAAAGCGGTGTAGGTAAAGAAGTTTTCTCCCGAATCATTCACAACCTGTCCAACCGTAAGCATAATCCTTTTATCGCGGTGAACTGCGGGGCCATTCCTGAAGGTACCATCAACTCCGAGTTGTTTGGGCATGCCAAAGGCTCTTTCACGGGTGCTGCTGGCGACCGCAAAGGTTACTTTGAAACCGTTAACAGCGGAACGATATTCCTCGATGAAGTCGGGGAAATGCCCCTCGAAACCCAAACACGCCTCCTGCGCGTGCTGGAGCAAGGCGAGTACATGCGCGTGGGCGATTCGCAAGTGCTGCACACCGATGTACGCGTGATCGCCGCAACCAATGTTGACCTACACGAGAACATGGCCAAAGGCCGTTTCCGCGAAGACCTATACTACCGCCTCAGCACCGTGCCTATCCGGGTTCCAGCCCTGAAAGACCGTGTGGAGGATATTTACACGCTGTTCCGCAAATTTGCCGGCGACTTTGCCGAGAAATACCGCACTACACCTGTTCGTCTCGACGATGGTGCCCGCCGCCTGCTGGAACAATACCACTGGCCGGGTAATATCCGCGAGCTCAAAAACGTGGCCGAGCAAGTCTCTGTACTGTCCATCGACAAGAACGTGACGGCTACCGACATGGCCAAGTTCCTGCCCAATTACAACAATTCCCGTGGCCTAGCGCCCATCAGCGTTGACAAAGAGCAGCAACAAAGCTACCAGGAACGCGAAATCATGTACAAGGTTTTATTCGACATGAAGAAAGACCTGAACGACCTCAAATCGTTGATTTCGGGCCTCATCGCCACAAATAACCTACGCGTACCGAACCCGCAGGCCGCTGGCGCTGTTCAATACGTCCTCCCGCAATTTAGTGCCGAAGCGTACGATAGCCACGAGCAACAGCAGCCCCAAGTGGTCAACGAGCCTAAACACACCGTTCACTTTGACAACAACGAGCACCACGAAGATACTTTTACCGATACCATGCAGGTAGAAGATTCGCTCTCGCTAGAAGATATCGAGAAAGACTACATCATCAAGGCGCTCAAAAAACACCGTGGCCGACGGAAAGACGCCGCCGCAGAACTTGGCATCTCGGAGCGTACCCTCTACCGCAAAATCAAAGAATTCAACATTAAGGAATAGCTCTAAAGCTGTTCGTTTTACTTTTTTATCAAATATTGCATAATGAATAATATCGTGGCCATTGTTGGCCGACCAAACGTTGGTAAATCAACCTTGTTCAACCGTATGGTTGGCCAACGTCAAGCTATTGTTGACAACATCAGCGGTGTAACCCGCGACCGCCAGTACGGCGTTTGTGATTGGATTGGCAAACAGTTTACCGTTATCGACACCGGTGGTTTTGTAGAAGGCTCCGACGACGTGTTCGAGAAAGCTATCCGCGACCAAGTGTATATCGCCATCGAGGAAGCTGGTGTGATTATCTTCGTGGTAGATGCCCAAGCGGGTATCACCGACCTCGACCAAGAAGTGAGCAAAATCTTGCGCCAGAGCAACAAAACTGTTTTGCTCGTGGTCAATAAAGCCGATAACGTGAACCTCCTCATGGCTGCCAACGAGTTCTGGGCCATGGGTTTTGATAACCTTTATGCTATCGCGGCCACCAACGGCAGCGGTACAGGTGAGTTGTTGGATGCCGTGTGCGAGCACATCGGTGAGCCAGAAGCCATCGAGGAACGCGTCCCGAAATTTGCCGTGATTGGCCAACCTAACGCGGGTAAATCTACCTTTGTCAACGCACTTTTGGGCGAGGATCGCAACATCGTAACCGATATTGCCGGAACCACCCGCGACAGCGTTCACACCAAATACAACAAGTTTGGTCACGAGTTTATCTTGATAGACACAGCGGGTATCCGCCGCAAGGCCCGCGTACACGAGAACCTCGAGTTCTACTCGGTAATGCGTGCCATCCGTGCCTTGGAAGAAGCCGACGTGTGTCTACTCGTGGTCGATGCCACCATGGGCCTAGAGGGCCAGGATTTGTCTATCTTCCGCCTCTGCCAAAAGCGCAACAAAGGTATCGTGTTGATTATCAATAAGTGGGACTTGGTAGAGAAGGATAACTTCACCATGAACAACTACATCGCGACCATCCACGAGCGCATATCGCCCTTTACCGATATTCCAATCATGTTCATCTCCTCGCTCGAGAAACAACGTATCTTCAAGGCCGTTGAAACCGCGATGGAAGTATACCAAAACCGCGAGCAGAAAATCACCACATCCGAGCTGAACCGCTACATGTTGGAGGAAATCGAGGCATTCCCGCCGCCATCGCACCGTGGTAAATTTATCCGCATCAAGTACATCACGCAGTTGCCTACCTACTACCCGGCCTTCGCGTTCTTCTGCAATTACCCCAAGCACGTCAAGGATTCGTACCAGCAGTTCCTCGAGAACAAACTCCGCGAGAAATTCAATTTCAAAGGAGTGCCCATCAGCATTTTCTTCCGCGAGAAGTAGTTGATTCCTTTGATTTTTATTTGGGCGCCCCGCCGCAACGCGGCGGCGGTCCCCTCTGGGGTTCGCGTTGCTCCGTGCTTCGCACCCGCGCCTAAGGCGCGGCCCGCCGGGCACCTGGCGCGACGCACGTCCGCTGCACATCACTCACGCTTGATGTTTATTCGAGTATTACAACCTGTCAAACAAAGCCGGATGAGCAGTAGTAGCTTTATCCCAATAATTGCTTACTTTTGTGTTTAGCATCACAGAGAAATTATTGCGTCCATGATTACCAAAATTGAAATTTCAGGTTTTAAGACATTCAGGAATTTTGAGCTTATTCTATCGCCTTTTTCCGTTATTGCGGGTTTAAATGCGGTAGGTAAAAGTAATCTGTTCGATGCGCTGCAACTCCTCTCACACTTGGCCTCCTTTGACCTCCGTACTGCTTTTAAAGACCAACGAGGAGATGCTTACGAGCTCTTTTCCATGAATGCCGATGGCACTTATGGAGATGAAATGAAATTTGCAGTAGAACTTCTGGTTGACAAAGAAGTAAAAGATGCTTGGGGAGGAATAGAGCAGTTGAAATACACTCGGCTACGCTACGAACTTGAAATCAAAATGAAAGCAGAGAGGGGGATTAATAAATTATATGTACAGCACGAAAAGTTGATTCCCATCCCCAAAGGTACCGATAAGTGGCTGCATACATTTATCCCTTCTGCATCAAAACAAGAAAACTGGATACCGAAAGTTCGTGGCGGTAGGGTTCCGTTTATTAGCACTGAAAATAAATCGAATCCAGATATTTCTAAAGATTCAATTGTCACGATTAATCTTCATCAAGATAAAGGAAGTCACGGACGGCCGCGGCCAGCCTTTGCGCTAGAAAGTACCATGCTAAGTTCTGTGACAAATACTGAATTTCCGCATGTTTTAGCCGTAAAAGAGGAAATGATGCATTGGCAATTTCTTCAATTAAGTCCAGAGGCTCTTCGTCAACCATCTCAAAAAATTAGTTCAAAAGATACTCTGGGGAGTAATGGCGCACATCTTGCGGCTACACTCTTTAGGATAAAATCCGAATCACCTGAAACATTGAAGCACATTTCGCGGGAAATGTCCAATTTGGTAAATGACATAACTGCCATTGATGTTTTTGAAGACAAAGTTGGCGAGCGTTACGTTGTAAAAGCCACTACAAAAAACAACAATACTTTTAGTTCACAAGTCCTATCCGAAGGAACTTTAAGGCTAATTGCGCTTTGTACACTGAAATACGATGCCAGGCACAAAGGTATCATTTGTTTTGAGGAACCTGAAAATGGTATACACCCAGGCAGAATGAAGCAAGTGCTAAAATTACTTTGGAGCATGAGTACGGAACTAACTGGCCCGGTTTTCCCTTTGAGGCAAATTCTCGTCAATACACATTCCCCAAGGTTTATCACTTCGCTTAAATCAATGCTAACTCCTCACGGGTTGCCTGGCAACAACGTCCACTTATACTTTGCTAGACTTGATAAGATAGTTTCTAAAGAACAGGATGTGAAAATTACTAAAATTATCCCAGCTGTCATTGTAGGACAGGCTGTTCTTGATTTTCACGAAGTAAGTGAAGTTGATAGAAAGATAAACGCATTAGAATTAGTTGATTACCTAGAAAAGGAAGATTAAGTGAATATTCTAAGTTGTACATTTTGGGGTGAAGGGAACTCTGATATCCGTTTTTTACCCCCACTCATTGAGCGTGTCATTGACATCCTATTGAGAGGTTGTGCCCGTTCCGAATGGGAGGTCACTGAAATTTCAGTTCTAAAACCCAAAGGGGATGGCTTCGTAGAACAAGTGCTCGATTTAGCAGAACAGTCACATGGGTTTACTTTGATGTTTGTCCATACAGATGCCGATGCGCAGACCATTTACGATAAGGCGATGCCCAACAAAATCCAGCCTGCTTTGGATAAATTAGAACAAACGTCAAGTAAAACACATTGTAAAGTACTGGTTCCTGTTATTCCTGCCTCCAAAGTTGAAAACTGGAAACTTGGGGATGCCGATGCCTTAAAAGAAGTCATTGGTGTTGAACTGACCGAGCAAGAAATGGCGCTTAACATATCCCCGTCAGTACTTGATGGTAAAGCCCAAAGCAAAGAAATGCTAAAACATATCCTCAATACAGCAAAACAAAAGAGTAGAAATGCTCCCGATGATGCTGCTGATATTGACGCAAGCCTTGCCCAAAAAATTAGCATTGATAAATTGCTCAGGCTAGAGTCTTTCCGGCTTTTTTACGAAAGGTTGAAAGAGGCTCTTTCTAACCAAAATATAATAGAAGAAAATTGCCCTTGATGACCAACGTACAGTCAATCATTCATTTATAACCCTGCTTGTTTCTCTCCATATGCCCGCTAACGAAATTCACGTAAAACTCATTGCCGAGGCCCTCAACCTCCCGCTATCTGGTGTAAGGCAAACCATAAACCTGCTGGATGAAGGCTCAACCGTGCCTTTCATTTCGCGCTACCGCAAAGAAATGACCGGCAGTCTCGACGAGGTGGAAATTACGTCCATCCGCGATATGAGCCAGCGCTACCAGGACATCGACAAGCGCCGCGAGAGCATCCTCAAATCAATCGAGGAGCAAGGCCACTTGACACCCGAGTTGAAACAGAAAATCAATGCGGTGTGGACCATGACCGAGCTCGAGGACCTATACTTGCCCTACAAGCCTAAACGCAAAACCCGCGCCAGCAAAGCCCGTGAATTGGGTCTCGAACCGCTCGCCAAGCTCATCATGGCCCAGTTTGAGCGCGACCCTGAATCAAAAGCCCTGGCTTTCCTCAAGGACGGTGTGGAAGATGTAGATGCAGCCCTCGCTGGTGCCCGTGATATCATTGCCGAGTGGGTGAGCGAGGCCGCGCCCGCCCGCGACCGTGTACGCCGCATTTTCGAGAAAGAAGCCGTGCTCAGCGCCAAGGTGATTCGCGATAAAGAAGCCGCCGGTATCAACTACCGCGATTATTTTGATTTTACCCGCAAGCTGCGCACCGTTCAATCATACCAGATGCTGGCTATCCGCCGTGCTGAAGCCGAGGGCATCCTCCGCGTGGATATTGCCCCCGACGAAGAGCTCACCGTGGAGCAACTCAACCGCATGTTCGTGAAAGGCCACGGCCCATGCTCCGAACAAGTTGAAATGGCCGTGAAAGATAGCTACAAACGCTTGATCCACCCCTCTATCGAAACGGAGTTCAGGCTGCTATCCAAAGACAAGGCCGATGTGGAGGCTATACAGGTATTTACCACCAACCTGCGCCAATTGATGCTAGCCTCGCCGCTGGGCGAGAAAACCGTTCTGGCGCTCGATCCTGGCTTCCGCACAGGCTGTAAAGTGGTGTGCCTCAGCGCCCAGGGCGATTTGCTGGAGGACACGGTCATTTACCCGCACCAACCGCAAAACGACCATTACAACGCATCCAATACTTTGAGTCATTTGGCCCAAAGGTTTAATATTCAAGCGGTTGCGATAGGTAACGGCACAGCCAGCCGCGAAACCGAGCAATTTGTTCGGGCCCTGTTCAAAGGCAGTCCTATCGAGATTTTCGTGGTAAGCGAGAGCGGGGCGTCTATTTATTCCGCTTCAGATGTGGCCCGAGAGGAATTTCCCAAGCACGACGTTACGGTTCGGGGCGCCATTTCTATTGGTCGCCGCCTGATGGACCCATTGGCCGAGCTGGTTAAAATTGATGCAAAATCCATCGGTGTGGGCCAGTACCAACACGATGTGGACCAGAAAAAACTGAAAGAAAGCCTCGATGATACCGTGGTAAGCTGTGTAAACGCCGTTGGGGTAAACCTCAACACGGCCAGTAAACATCTCTTGACCTACGTGTCGGGCCTCGGGCCGGTGCTGGCTCAAAATATTGTGCAGTACCGACTAGAAAACGGTCCGTTTAAAAGTCGTAAAGAATTAACCAAGGTGCCACGCCTCGGTGATAAAGCCTTCGAGCAATGTGCAGGTTTCTTGCGTATCCGCGAGGCTCAAAACCCGCTAGATGCCAGTGCTGTACACCCTGAAAGCTACGGAATTGTGGCGCAGATGGCCAAGGACCTCGGCTGTAAAATCGAGGATTTGATGCAAAAGGCGGAGTTGCGCAAGCAGATTGACCTGAAGCGCTACGTGAACGATAAAGTAGGTTTGCCAACCTTGAAAGATATCATCAAGGAGTTAGAAAAACCGGGTCTCGACCCACGGGAGCAAATCACCGCGTTCAGCTTTGACGAGCATGTAAAAACAATCGGCGACCTACGCGAGGGCATGAAAATACCCGGTATAGTGACCAACATCACCGCGTTTGGTGCATTTGTGGACATCGGCATCAAGGAAAACGGTTTGATTCACAAGAGTCAAATTGCCAACAAGTTTGTCGAGAACCCAGCCGATCACCTCAAGCTCAACCAGCAGTTGATTGTGCGGGTTGTGAGCATTGACTTTGAGCGTGGCCGTGTACAGCTATCGTTGAAGGACTAACTTTTGAGAACGATGAACAATGAACGATGAACGATGAACGATGAACAATGAACAATGAACGGTTTGTTTTTCTATCATGGTCTAAGCACTAAAATAGTGTGTCTAGGGCTTAGGAAAATACATCGTCATTTACTCAATTATTCAATCAATCATTTTATCATTTTGGGGCCTCCCCTCGCGATGCTAGGGGCGCTACGTTGCGCAGCTCGCTAACGCTCGGCCCCTTCGGGTCTGGCGGCTGGCGCCGCCACTGCTCCACATCGCTAGGCCGATGTTAGTTGGAAGTTGATGGTTGGTAGTTTTAAGTGGATGTGAGTCAGTTTGTTTGCCAGTACAAGTGAACCTCATTGTAGGTTAAATAGTTGACTTTGATTTTATTGAAACTTTTCTGTATAGATTTTTGAATCTAAGGCTAAGATTTTATATTTTTGTTGGGATATATGCTAGTTGCGTATTTTGATGAGTTACAAGAAATCATATGCCTACAGGCCACGAACATAATTGTTTAGACGAAAAAGAATTTTCTGCTGACATTGAAAAATTCGGCTGGACAGTTAGTTTATTTGATTCGACCGAATACTTACCTTCTTTTGCTTATACGGTTGGACTTTGGAAAAACTATAATCATCCTGAAATTATCTCCTTCGGATTAACAACAAGGACCTTGCATTTAATCCTTAATGTTGCAGGAGAAATTGTAAAAGCAGGACAGAGGATTGAAGTTGATAAAAACTATGACGACTTTTTTGAAAACAGCGATACTCAATTTTTAAAAGTTGATAGCCGAAATATTTCTGACTACTTCGGATTCGCAATAAATTATTATCAAACGACCGACTTTCCAGCAATGCAGTTGGTTTGGACTGACCGGAAGAATAAATTCCCTTGGGACAAGGATTACGAAGAAGAATTTGAACATAGGCAACCGTTACTTGATCGAAACGCAGACTTCAAATTTAGAGAAGCCAAAAATCTTGGTATTTTTACAACAAGGCAATGGTTAGAACTCAGAAAGCCAATTATTCGTGTTGTTCACGACCATGAGGGTGATTGGCAATTTTTGACAGGAGACCAAAATTTAGCAGATGCAAGGATTGTAGCACTAGAACAAATGCTTATTAAAGACAAAACACTTAATGACGTTTTCAACCTTGACTATGGTGAAGCGGCGAATAGAGCGTATATTGGAGGACATTGGACACGATCAAAAACGGACAACGATGAAGAAGAATAGATCAGCAGCTTGTAGCTCCGATTTGTAAATATGGCGGCATAATTAGATTGATTGAATATTTGTACATTCAATTCACATTGGTACCAAATATGATCTTTGGAACTTACTAAACCTATTACTTCGTCTAGCCGAAACCGTTACATTTTATGACACGAAACAGGAATGATATCAATTGGATTACTGATCCAGACGACAAAAAAATCGAACTTTACAAAAAATAGCAATGTAGATTATGAAAACAGTTAATGAGCTATTGTTGCAATATAATTGTCCCAAACGCACTGAAAAAGCCAAAACTACCATTGAACAAATACAAAGTTTTGTGCATTTCAATCTTCCTGTCGACTATTTAACATTTTTACAACATTATCAAGGTTTTGAAGGCTTTATTGGGGCAGAATTTGTACGACTCTGGGACCTTGACGAGTTAATTGAAGCTAATACGGATTATCAAATTTTCGAAAATCTTCCTAATACTTTGGGCATTGGAGGAAACGGAAGTAGTGAATTCATTGCAATTGAAAAAACGGACGACAATTCAATAAGAGTAGTGCTTTCGCCTTTTATAGACTTGGACAAACAATACCATGTTGAAATTGGAAACTCTTTTACTGACTTTTTGCTACGATTAGACAAAGGACATGAGTGGTTTAAATGAAATTCTTGCCCTTTGTGTGTTTCTCAACAACAAGCATATAATAGCGCAAATAATGGAAAACCTTATATGGCCTTTAACCTGGACACCAACGGCGGCAATGTGTATGTATTAGTTCATTTTACATTCCAATATTGGGTCTGGGTAAAAAGCCCACGTGGTAATTTTTAAAAAAATATCAGCTTTTCGTATTTTGCTAAACTTCGTCGATGGGGCGGGCGTTGTAGGCTAAAGCAAGGCTTTGGAACCGATTCCTTTTAAGAGCACGAAATCAAAGCGCTCGCTAAAATTGTCGAATAACCAAAACGTAATAAAATGAAATGTCCAAATTGTAATGTAAGTCTTGTGATGACAGAACGAAGCGGTATTGAAATCGACTACTGCCCTGATTGCCGTGGCGTATGGCTTGACCGTGGAGAGCTTGATAAAATCATCGAACGTTCTGCTCAAAGTGTCAAAAATAATCAGCAAGATACTTATTCTGACAATCATAGGCATTCAACAGATAAGGAGTATCAATACAAGAAGAAAAAAGGAATACTAGGGGAGTTATTTGATTTTTAAAATCCATACTTGATTGGCTTGTAATGCCTTAAAAAAACACGTTCCAAAATTACCGCTGCTCTAGTTTATATTTTTTAATGTAAGGCCTGTGTTTTATATTTTTGTGAGCTTATATGCGAGTTGCGTAGACTTGTGCGTTATATGTTTTTCGTATAAAAGTGAACATGAAATTTAAAATCATGACAAATAACAATATAGCTTTGCTTTTTCTCTTTCTGTCATTCGGTTTGTTTTCTTGTCAAAACGATGACGACTTAACCGTAAATTCAAAGGAAGAACTTGAGGAAAAAATCAAAAATGAATTTTTAAATAACGACCTGACTTCAGTTGCCTATTGTGTTGTAAAAAACGACAGTTTATTGCACAGCGGTGCTTTGGGATTTGCCGACAACGCAACAAATAGGTTAGCAACAGATGAAACACGTTTTCTAGTTGCTTCTATTTCTAAAACCATTACAGCAGTTGCCTTGATGCAATTGGTTGAACAAAATTTAATCTCGCTAGACGATGATATCAATTTAAATCTACCGTTTTCAGTACGCAATCCCAATTTTCCAAGTACTAAAATCACCTATCGAATGTTGCTCAGTCATACTTCTAGTATTTCTGATGAATTTCAAGATAATTTAGACTTAGATTGCTACGGAACAGACTGCCCCATAACCTTGGCTCAGTTTTTTGACAATGTTTTCTTGAGTTCAGGAGAATATTTCTCAACGGATAATTTTTCAAATAATAGTCCGGGTTCAACAGAAGACTATAGCAATTTAGCTACTGCACTCATTGGGTATTTGATAGAAAGAATTACCCAAACACCTTTTGATGTTTATTGCAAGGATAATATTTTCACGCCACTAGGAATGACAAAAACGGAGTGGAGGTTAGCCAATACGCCCATAGTTGAATTAGCTGTCCCTTATTCGCCTGATATAACGGGTTCAAATCCTCATTACACATTTCCGGACTATCCCAATGGAGGGCTACGAACCAATGTTTTAGATTTATCTAAGTTTTTAAGGATGGTTATACAAAATGGGGCGCTGAATGGAGTTCAAATATTATCAAGCTCCAGTATGACAAGTATGAAAACCCTTCAATTTGGAAGTGCTGAACAATGCTTGTCATTTTATTACGAAACAATAAATGGTAAACAAGTATTAGGACACAGTGGCGGCGAAAAAGGCGTGACAACTTTGATGTTTTATGACCCTAATACTAATGTTGGTGTAAACGTTTTCTGTAATGATGACGATGCTGAACTAGATAATATTTATACGCTTTTAATGAATTACGGCGAAAGGCAATAAGGTATTCAAAATAATGTGCCCTAAAAACGACCTACACATAAGAGCATCTCCTTTGGTACAGGCAGTCGCACCCTTCTCCCATTTATGTCCTGTTTGTGTATTTCATATCAGAACAGGCAATTTTATATAAATTTCCAATCGTTCATAGTTAAACTCCTATCTCCTCGTTTCTATCTCCTATCTAACCCAGGCGGCTCCGCCGCCTGGGCCAGCGTTAGCTGGCCGGAGGGCAGCCGCGTAGCGGCTGGTGCGCAGCACGGAGCACCGCGAACCCCGTAGGACAGCGGCGACGCGCACGCGGCGCAACGCCCAAATCATCTGCATATCTATCGTTTACTTTTTTTGCAAAAAAAAGCTACCTTTGCGGCAACATAAACCAGCTATGCACGAAAAAATTGTTATCCTAGATTTTGGCTCGCAGTACACCCAGTTGATTGCTCGCCGTGTTCGCGAACTGAATGTTTACAGCGAGATTGTACCCTACAACAAAATCCCAACGATCGACGATTCGGTGAAAGGGATTATCCTGTCGGGAAGCCCATTCTCGGTGAATGACCCCAATGCCTTGGTGACCGATTTGGATAGCTTGCTGGGCAAAAAGCCTTTGCTAGGCATCTGTTACGGCGCTCAATACGTAGCTAAACACCTCGGCGGTGTTGTGTCTAAATCGGCACACCGCGAGTACGGTAAAGCCAACCTGGGCCGTATTTACCACGAGGATGCCTTTACGAAAGGTGTTCCCCAAAACTCTCAGGTATGGATGTCGCATGGCGATACCATTACCCAAATTCCTGCCGGTTATGAGCTGTTGGCTTCTTCTGATTCTATCGAAGTGGCTGCATACCGTTCAAAACCAGGACTTTACTCCAACGATGTTTATTGTATCCAGTTCCACCCAGAGGTGACGCACAGCTTAGACGGCGCTACTTTCCTGAAAAATTTCGTGGTGGATATTTGCGGTTGTTCACAAGACTGGACGCCAGCTTCGTTTGTAGAAGAAACCATCGAGTCGCTGCGTAAACAACTCGGCGACGAGCATGTTTTACTAGCGCTTTCTGGTGGTGTCGACTCTACCGTGGCGGCTGCATTGTTGCACCGGGCAATAGGTAAAAACCTACACTGTTTTTTCATCGATAACGGTTTGCTCCGCAAGGGCGAGTTTGAGGAAGTATTGGCCTCGTACGAGGGCATGGGCCTCAATATTCGCGGCATTGACGCCAAACAACGCTTTTGGGATGCTTTGCAAGGCGCCGACGATCCAGAGCGCAAGCGCAAAATCATCGGTGGCTTGTTCATCGAGATTTTCGAGGAAGAATCAGCGCATTTGCCTTTCGTGAAATGGCTTGGCCAAGGTACCATTTACCCCGACGTGATTGAATCTGTTTCGGTACACGGTCCATCGGTTACCATCAAGTCCCACCACAACGTTGGTGGCTTACCCGATAAACTCAAATTGAAAATTGTAGAGCCTTTGCGCCACTTGTTCAAGGACGAAGTGCGTAAAGTTGGTGCAGCCCTTGAAGTTGCTCCAAATATTTTGGGTAGGCACCCTTTCCCTGGCCCAGGTTTAGGTATCCGGGTTTTAGGCGAGGTTACTCCAGAAAAAGTAGCTATCTTGCAAAACGCCGACGCTATTTTCATCAACAACTTGCGTGAAAGCGGCCTGTACAAAGAAGTTTGGCAAGCGGCTACCATCTTGCTGCCGGTTAAATCGGTGGGTGTGATGGGCGACGAACGTACTTACGAGTTCACCGTTGCACTCCGCGCCGTGAACTCGCTGGACGGTATGACCGCTGAATGGTCAAGATTGCCTTACGACTTCCTGGCTAAAGTATCAACCGATATTATCAACCAGGTGAAAGGCGTTAACCGGGTAGTTTACGATATCAGCACCAAGCCACCTGCCACCATCGAGTGGGAATAGTTTTTAAGATATTTTGAGCTTTGTCACTAGAGCCACTAAACCTAAAATAGAACAAATACATGCGATTTGCTCAACTCTTTAAAATAGTAACCATCGCTTTGATGGCCAACTTGCTGCTCGCAGCTTGTGGTACACCGAAAAGCACTGGTAAAGACAAGGGATTGTCGACAGTCACCACAGAATCGTCGAATAAGCCCACGGGTAACGACCACCCGAACAAACCGGCCAAGCCCACCGAACCAGTGGCTAACGGCACCGACTATAAACCGATGCGCCGCGATACCTTGTCGTACAACGATACCATGCAAGTTGGTTTAGAACTGGTTGTAGTACAAGTGAAAAAATACAACGGCGTTACCGTGTCGGTTGATACCTTGGTGAAAACGCCTTTTTACAAGTCGTTTGTACCTGAAATTCGCCAACGCACTACTTACAACGTGGTGGTGATGTTGCCTTTCAAAACCAAAGAAACCCTGGAAAGCTTAAATGCTTTGAAAGGTTCAGTACGTTTGGCGGTTGACTATTACGAAGGTTTAAAAATGGCTTTGAACGACTTAGAGCGGGAAGGCTTGAGCATGAACGTCCGGGTAGTGGATACCCAAGCGGATGGGGCTGTGGTGGATTCTCTCTTGAGTACTTCGCACCTCTTGGAAGCTGACATTATCATCGGGCCAGTAACCTCTGAGAACATCCGCAAAGTGTCTACTTTCTGTAGAGAGCGCAACATCACGATGATTTCGCCTTTGAACTCGAAAACGGAGGGGGTTAAATTTGCCAACAACATGTTGGTATTGAACCCAACGATTGAAACGCATGGCGAAAACATCTTGAATCATATTAAGACGCAATACCCATACCGCAGGAATGTAGTCATCGTGTCGTCGGGTAAACCTTATGAGGTTGAATTGGTTAAACATATGCAATCGCACGCTGCCGCTAATGGCATGGGTACTTTGCGCGAGTATAACTGTAACGACAAGTTCTCGCTGGCGGAATTGAAGGAACAGATGACTGTAGGCGACTCCAACCTCGTGGTATTTACCTTCTGGCATGATGAAGACATGATTAACCGTGCGCTGCGCGAGTTGAACGCCAGCCCGAAAGGCCGTACCATTGTTTATGGTATGCCGATTTGGATATCGTTCCAGAAAGTACCGTTTAACATCTACAACAACATTGGTATCTGTGTTTCAAGCGAGAGCCATTACGATATCAACGATCCAGAAATACAGAAATTTAAACGCCGTTACTTCAACTCATACCGCTGGCCGCCATCTAATTATGCTTATCGTGGTTACGATGACATGATGTTTATTGGTCGTGCTATTAAGCGTTATGGCCTTGATTTCCACTATTTTGTAGATGGGAATGAAAATCGTACATACTATCACACAGAGTACGACATACAGCCTAGGTACTTATCGGCCCCACCACTAGCATCAAACCGTATTTTCCCTGACTTTATCAAGTACTATGAAAATACCAAGGTTAAAATTTTACGTTACTCGGTTTACCGTTTCGTAGATGCTAACTAGTAAGGTTTGTGTAAAACAGCTCGGTTAGCCGCGTGAGGTGGACGGAAGGGCGGCCCGCATGGGCCGCGCCCGAAGGGCTGAACGATAGTGAACCTGGAGTACACCGACGCCCCGAGCGCTTGCGCGAAGGGGCGGCACGCCCAAATAAAACAAAGCTCAGCAATGAGCCTAAGAGTATGTTTGGACTTTAGCTTCCGGCGAAAAACAGCTCTTTTCGGATGATTTTTGCTTTAAAAAATAGTTACGTAGCCCCACTATGCGCCCATTTTTTAAAGCAATCTCATCAAAAAATAGCTCGTTTTTCCCTCGAAACCCAAAATCCAAACATACTCTAATTGAGCCCCAACCTCTAAACATACTAAATAAAATTGCGGCACATGAACGAACCGTTATTTCGGACGATGAACCCCGCCACTGGCGAGGTGTTGAAATCTTTTGAAACTTTAACGGATGAAGCCCTAGCCTTGAAAATTGATTCCGCTCGACAAGGCTTCCTGGCTCACAAACATAATGCATTGGATAACAGGTGCTTATACTTGAATAAGTTATCTGAATTACTGCTCGAGCGCAAATTGGCATACGCCGAGTTGATGAGCCTAGAAATGGGCAAACCCTTGGCTCAAGGCTTGGCCGAGATTGAAAAATGTGCTTGGCTTTGTCGGTATTTTGCCACACAAGGCCCTGATTTCCTGCAAGATACCGTCGTAGAAACCGAGGCCAAGCAAAGCTATATCAGCTATGAGCCCATCGGGGTAGTGTTGGCGGTAATGCCTTGGAATTTCCCTTTTTGGCAAGTGTTCCGCTTTGCGGCTCCAGCCCTTTTAGCGGGTAATGCCGTGTTGCTGAAACACGCCCCCAATGTACCGCAATGTGCGCTTGCTATTGAAGCCCTGATGCATGACGCTGGCTGGGCGCCGGGTTTGTTCCAAAATATATTTATTGACATTCCACAGGTTGAACAAGTTATTCAACATCCTTATATACAGGGCGTTACCTTAACGGGTAGCGTTAGAGCAGGATCTGGTATAGCAGCAATTGCAGGCCGTGAAATCAAGAAATGCGTGCTTGAATTGGGCGGCTCCGATGCCTTTATCGTATTGCCCGATGCCGATTTGGCCGAAGCGGCCAAATCAGCTGCCAAGTCTAGGATGAACAACAACGGTCAAACTTGCCTGGCTGCCAAACGCTTCATTGTGCATGAGGCCGTTTACGATACTTTTTTACCTTTGCTTATTGATGCTTTTAAGGCGTATGTTCCGGGAGAACCTAGTTCAGAAAACACCGTTTTGGGCCCCTTGGCACGCATTGATTTAGTGCAAAACTTGGAACGTCAGGTCAATGACTCCTTAAAATTGGGCGCTGAATTATTGCTCGAAGGCGGTCGGGTAGGGGATAGCCTTTACTATAAACCCGTGTTGCTGGGCGCCGTAAAGCCAGGTATGCCGGCCTACCACGAAGAACTATTTGGTCCAGTTGGCGTTATTTTCAAGGTTAAAGACGAACTAGAGGCTATTCAACTGGCCAACGATACCGAGTTTGGCCTCGGTGCATCGCTCTGGACCCATGCCGAGGCATCCTTGAAACGGGTGATTCCGGCCCTTGAAGTAGGAGCCGTCATGGTCAACGATGCGGTTCATTCTGACCCACGCCTGCCCTTCGGTGGCGTTAAAAAATCAGGTTTTGGCCGCGAATTGGCCCAAGACGGCCTGAGAGAGTTTGTCAACATCAAGTCGGTGGTAATTCGAAAATGATTGTGAAGTTATTATTGCGAATAGATTATCTTTGTCCCCGAATTATCAGCCACGGCTTAACTTTTAACTTTTTTCTTGCTGGTTGTAATTGCATTGCAGCCGAATACCTTTTAAAAGATGTTCATACAAGTTTTAAAATCTAAGATTCACAGGGCTACCGTTACGCAAGCCGACTTGAACTACGTGGGTAGTATTACCATCGATGAAGTGTTGATGGAAGCTGCTAACCTGATTGAAGGTGAGCGCGTTCAAATCGTGAACAACAACAACGGCGAGCGTTTTGAAACCTACGTTATTCGGGGCGACCGTAACTCGGGCATGATTTGCCTCAACGGCGCTGCCGCTCGTAAGGTCTCGGTCGGGGACATCGTCATCATCATGTCGTATGCCTTCATGACACCGGAAGAAGGCAAAGCCTACAAGCCTGCTACCGTTTTCCCTAAAGCCGATAACAGTCTTTAAGCCTTGAAAAATATACTGGTCAACATCCTTAAATTCCTGCTGTTCTTCGGAATTGGAGCTGTGATCATGTACTACGTGTATCACAAGCAAAGCCTTGCTTATGATAAAGAGGTGGCCCTCAAGATAGAACAAGGCCAAACCGTTGTCAATACAACCCTCACCCAACAAGTTATACAAGATTTTCGGGAGGTAAACTACTGGTGGATTGCCGTGGTCGTGCTGGTTTATGTGCTCAGCAACCTCAGTCGTGCTGTGCGTTGGAACCAACTCTTGCAAACCATGGGTTACCAGCCCAAACTGTCCAACTCGTTCTGGACAACCATGATCGGTTACATGGTCAACGTCATCATCCCGCGTGCGGGCGAGGTGGCCCGACCCGTGGCTATGAGCAAACACGAGAAAATACCCATGGACAAACTCATGGGTACCATCGTGGTAGACCGTGTGCTCGACCTGGTCAGCCTTGGTTTACTCGTGGCCTTGGCCTTTGTGCTGGAGTTTGACCGCATCTGGTCATGGCTCAGTATCAACGCGTTACAAGGGAATTCAGGTTCCTCAGGCAAGTTTATTTTCTTCGGCGGCATAGCCCTCACAGGCGTTTTGTCCTTGGTCATGTACCGGGTATTGAAAAAACGCATTCGTCGGATGTCCTTGTACGTTAAGATTGAAAACCTCGTCATGGGCTTCGTGGAGGGCGTTAAAAGTGTACGTTATGTCAAAAGTCCAGGCTGGTTTGTGTTCCACTCCATCGCTATTTGGCTTTTGTACTGGCTCATGTTATACCTAAGCTTTTTTGCCTACGCACCCACGGCGCACCTAGGGCCTGTCGTTGGCCTCGTGGTGTTCGTATTCAGTGCATTCGGTATATTAATACCCTCGCCGGGCGGCATGGGCACCTACCATTTCCTCGTCACCGAGGCGCTCGCTATCTACGGCATGGCATCGGGCTTCTCATTTGCCATGATCGTTTTCGTGGTGATTAACTTGTGCAACCTCATTTTCGGCATATTGGGCTACATCGTCATGCCTATCATCAACAGGCATTACGAGCCAGTGTTGCCGCAGCCTAAAGCGGCGTAGTGGATACTGGTTTGGGCGTGCCGCCGCGCTGCACGCGCCGTCGGTCCCTTCCGGGGTTCGCTCTGCTCCGTGCTCCTGAGCCGCGAAGCATCGCGGCTCTACGTCGCACCGCGGCTACGCCGCGCCCTCCAGGCACCTCACGCATTTGAGCTGGATACCTAGTTTTTGAACGTTCAATTTTGTCCAATGCGATTGTTTTACCTCATATTCCGCTTGTTGTTTGTCTTTGCCTCCGTGGCGCTGATACAGGAGTTGTACGTTATCAAGCCTGAACCCAAGTGGATGTATATATTCCACAATATCGCAGCATTCTTCGAGTTTTCCTTATTGTTGGATGCCATCCGTTGGGTAGCCAACAGCATTTACCGCAAGCGCAAAGGCTTGAGCAGCAAGGCAGTAGATAATGTAATCCTGGGCACGGGCAATATATTCGACATCATCATGTCGATAGCCATCGTGGTTACCTGTATGTCGTTTTTCAATCTATCGCTCAAAGAGTTATTCACCTCCCTGAGTATCTTTGCGGCGGCCATAGCCTTGCTGTCAAAGGATTATGTGTCGAACTTCATCAACGGCATGATCATCGCGTTTTCGAACCAACTCTCCATCGATGACCAGGTGAAAATTGGCGAGCAAAAAGGTAAAATCATCGACATTAACCTGCTCAATATTTACCTCCTCAACGATGACGATGATTTGGTTATTATACCCAATAATCGCGCTTTCGACTCGGAGGTGATCAACTATACCAAACGTGAAATCAAGAAAACCAGCATCGACTTTGAGGTAGATATCAAACATATGATGAGCATCGAGGCCTTTGAGCAAAAACTCATCGAGGAACTGGCAGATTATCAGGATAAAATTGCCCCGAACAGCTATAACCTTAAGGTGGTGTCGATACGCAAGGATTCCTTGGCGCTGAAGTTCCAGTACATCATGAAAGAGCCTAACCGCCTGCTGGAAAAGGAAGTCCGCCGACATGTAGTGCGCTTTGTAGCCGATTACCTCACTTTCAACAACAACATTTGAAAATCTGTATCATTGGCGCCGGAAACCTTGGCTTTCACCTGGGTAATGCCTTGCACAAAGCCGGGCTGGAGATTATCCAGGTATACAGTCGTAGCCATGAACATGCCATGGCCTTGGCCACGCCCATCGGTGCCAGTCCCATTACAGATTTTAGCCTTATTACCACAGCGGCAGATTTATATATCCTAGCCGTCAAGGATGATGCCATTGGCCAAGTGGCCGAGCAGTTATCGCAACTATTACCCAGCGAAACCGTGGTGGTACATACTTCGGGTGCCACGAGTTTGCAAACCATTGCCCGTTTTTTCCCAGATGCGGGGGTATTTTACCCCTTACAAACCTTTTCAAAAGGTAAAGTTCCTAATTTCAGGACTATTCCTTTTTGTCTGGAAGCCAGCACCGCGCGGGTCATGGACCTGATAAAACCCCTAGCAGTCAAACTATCGGATGTCGTTCACGAAGTATCGGAGCAAGAGCGGGCTGGCCTGCATGTGGGTGCCGTGATGGTAAACAACTTTGTAAACCACCTTTGGGCCATCACCGAGGATATTTGTCAGCGGGAAAACATCCAGTACGACTTGCTCAAGCCCCTCATCATCGAGACCTTGGACAAGGCCTTGCAAAACCCAGCAGGCAGCGTACAAACTGGTCCTGCACGTCGTTTTGACCAACTAACCATCGATAAGCATTTAGCGTACTTGGGCCAATATCCCCAATACCAATACGTATATAAAACCTTGAGTGATAGTATTATTAGGTTTTATTCGGACAAGGGGTAGGGGGGAGATGTGAGTTGTAAGATGTGAGTTGTAAGATGTATAAAATGTAGCTTATCGCTCATATTACAAATCTTATTTCTATATGTATCTATATGTCATTAATTGGATTGGGTTGTACGATGTAATTTAAGCATTCCCTTTATTGTAGGAAATACCAACAACTGCAATAATCAATCCCTATTCAGCGGTCATGCGCTGTACGACTCTTTCGAGAAAAGCTTTGTCTTGGCTCCAAAGTGGTGCGTAATCAGTAGCACCTGGAATTTCTATCTCTAGTCTATAGTCGGTTGTGTTTTTTAGCATATTATATTTGGATTTACCTTCAAAACGCTCCAAATTTAGATAATATGGTGGAATCGTATTGGTTTGAATTAAATGAATGGTCCTTTTAACCCTTGGTAAAATATTGGCAATGAAAAATTCAGTTTCTACCAAGTACTCCATTTGTGCATTTCTAACCATCACCGCATTCGGCTCGACCGATGTACCGTAAAGTTTATCATTATATTGCTCCCATGAAACATAATACTCTTCATGCTCA
The DNA here is from genome assembly GCA_964508975.1 of uncultured Saprospiraceae bacterium. Lineage (GTDB taxonomy): Bacteria > Bacteroidota > Bacteroidia > Chitinophagales > Saprospiraceae > CAZDVQ01. The sequence goes on along the minus strand of CAZDVQ010000026.1, from coordinate 34,428 downwards.
AGCACCCAAACATACTTACAGTTGATATCTAAAATTTTTACAAGGTCTTTTGCTGTAGGCCAGTCTAAAATTACAAAAAAATGGCCTGGATAAATTTCTGATATTACATTAGTTTCAACCATAATTTTTGAGCATTTGCAATTTAGAAGGGCCTGTCCGGCTAATTATCTACACGATTTTAGAGTTTGTTGGTGATGGCAACAAGGCCAACGATGTATTGCCTCAGCAGAACAATATTCGCGTTAGCTGGCCGGAGGGTGCGGCGAAGCCGCAGACCGAGCCGCCCCCGCAGAGGCGTTGTTTGAAACGTTTTCTCTACAGGGGCGGCGAAGGGCCGACCGTTCAGGGAGCCCGCAGGACAGCGGCGACGCGCATGCGGCGCAACGCCCAATTCAAAAAAATAATTTAAGACAATTACTGCTTAATCAATTTTTCGACGAAACGCCCTTGCGGTGAAATAGCCTCTAGGAGGTACATACCGGCGGGTAAATCTAGGCTCACTCGCATGCTTTGTGTGTTGCTGTGTGCTTGAGACAGGAGCAACTGGCCTTGCATATCGTAAATGTTGACGCTGAAGGCTACTTGTGGCTCGGAGAAGCTGAGGGTAAGCCACTCGTTCATAGGGTTTGGATAAACCCTGCAAGCTAGATTAGCCCAATTATTGGTGCCAACATTGATAACGTTTAGGCACGCCGTGGTATCAACACAGCTGTTCAAACTGATGATACAAGCGTAATTGCCATTGGCGGAAGCGATGAACGTAGCCGATGTAGCACCGGCAATAGGCGCAAAATTATTACCACAATCGACCCATTGGTACGTGGCCCCGGACTGGGCAACGCTCAAGGTGCTATCGTTCTGGCTGATAATGGTGAGATCAAGCGTATCAATCGTCAGGTTCAGCGCTAGGATAGAATCACAACCCACTGAATTTGTCAGCAGTTGCGTGTATGTACCGCTTTGGGTGTAGGTGGTATTGTTGATGGTTACGTTTCCGCAGCCGGATTGGGTTATAGGGGTTACACTTGACTGGCGAACGGTCAAATTCAAAGTAATCGTCGAATCACAGCCCGCGGCATTGGTGCGCACTTGCGTGTAGGTGCCGCTTGAGGTGTAAGTGGTATTGTTGATGGTCAAACTACCACAGCCTGATTGCGTGATGGTGCTGCTGCTCGGCTGACGAACCGTCAAGTTCAAAGTAATCGTCGAATCACAGCCCGCGGCATTGGTGCGCACTTGCGTGTAGGTTCCGCTTGAGGTATATGTGGTATTGTTGATAGTCAAACTACCACAACCAGACTGTGTAATGGTGCTGGTACTTGGCTGACGAACGGTCAAATTCAAAGTAATGGTAGAATCACAACCCGCCGCGTTAGTACGCACTTGCGTGTAGGTTCCGCTTGATGTGTAAGTAGTATTGTTGATGGTCAAACTGCCACAACCCGATTGCGTGATAGTGCTGCTGCTTGGCTGACGAACGGTCAAATTCAAAGTAATGGTAGAATCACAACCCGCCGCGTTAGTACGCACTTGCGTGTAGGTTCCGCTTGATGTGTAAGTAGTATTGTTGATGGTCAAACTGCCACAACCCGATTGCGTGATAGTGCTGCTGCTTGGCTGACGAACGGTCAAATTCAAAGTAATGGTAGAATCACAACCCGCCGCGTTGGAGCGCACCTGCGTATAGGTACCGCTTTGGGTATAAGTAGTATTATTGATGGTCAAACTGCCACAACCCGATTGTGTGATGGTGCTGGTACTTGGCTGACGAACGGTCAAGTTTAAAGTAATCGTCGAGTCACAACCCGCCGCGTTGGTGCGCACTTGCGTGTAGGTGCCGCTTGAGGTGTAAGTGGTATTGTTGATGGTCAAACTACTACAACCCGATTGCGTGATAGTGCTGGTACTTGGCTGACGAATGGTCAAATTCAAAGTAATGGTAGAATCACAGCCCGCAGCATTGGTACGCACTTGCGTGTAGGTACCACTTGAGGTGTAAGTAGTATTATTGATGGTCAAGCTACCACAGCCTGACTGAGTGATGGTGCTGTTACTTGGCTGACGAACCGTCAAATTCAAAGTAATCGTAGAATCACAACCCGCAGCATTGGTGCGCACTTGCGTGAAAGTACCACTTGAGGTGTAAGTGGTATTGTTGATAGTCAAACTACCACAGCCTGATTGTGTAATAGTGCTGGTACTCGGCTGGCGAACCGTCAAGTTCAAAGTAATCGTCGAATCACAACCCGCCGCGTTGGTGCGCACCTGCGTGTAGGTGCCGCTTTGGGTGTAAGTAGTATTGTTGATGGTCAAGCTACCACAGCCCGATTGTGTGATAGTGCTGCTGCTTGGCTGGCGAACAGTCAAATTCAAAGTAATGGTAGAATCACAGCCCGCAGCGTTGGTGCGTACTTGCGTGAAAGTACCACTTGAGGTGTAAGTGGTATTGTTGATGGTCAAACTACCACAGCCTGATTGCGTGATAGTGCTAGTACTCGGCTGGCGAACGGTCAAGTTCAAGGTAATGGTCGAATCACAACCCGCCGCGTTGGTACGCACTTGCGTGTAGGTACCGCTTTGGGTGTAAGTGGTATTATTGATGGTCAAACTACCACAGCCTGACTGCGTGATCGTGCTGCTGCTCGGCTGACGAACGGTCAAGTTCAGGGTAATGGTAGAATCACAACCCGCCGCGTTGGTGCGCACTTGCGTGTACGTACCGCTTTGGGTGTAAGTGGTATTATTGATGATCAAACTGCCACAACCCGATTGTGTGATAGTGTTGGTACTCGGCTGACGAACCGTCAAGTTCAAAGTAATCGTTGAATCACAGCCCGCAGCGTTGGTACGCACTTGCGTGTAGGTACCGCTCTGTGTGTAAGTGGTATTGTTGATGGTCAAACTACCACAGCCTGACTGCGTGATGGTGCTGCTGCTCGGCTGACGAACCGTCAAATTCAAAGTAATGGTAGAATCACAACCCGCCGCGTTAGTACGCACTTGCGTGTAGGTTCCGCTTGAGGTGTAAGTAGTATTGTTGATAGTCAAACTACCACAACCAGACTGTGTAATGGTGCTGGTACTCGGCTGACGAACCGTCAAGTTCAAGGTAATGGTCGAATCACAACCCGCCGCGTTGGTACGCACTTGCGTGTAGGTACCGCTTTGGGTGTAAGTGGTATTATTGATGGTCAAACTACCACAGCCTGATTGAGTGATAGTACTAGTACTTGGTTGGCGAACCGTCAAGTTCAGCGTTAATACAGAGTCGCAGCCATTACTAGCGGTCAAGTTTTGTGTATAAGTACCACTAGTGCTGTATGTTTGTGCATTGACCGTGATTGGCGTGCAAGCACTTTGCGTAATTGAACCAGTAGCTGCGGCTGTAATGGTCAAGTTTAAGGTAACCACCGAGTCGCAACCGCCTTGGTTGGTAAAGGTTCTGGTATAGCTACCACTGCTGGTGTAGGTTTGGCCCTGCCAAGTATAAGCGCCACAGCTGGATTGTGCGAAACTGCTTGGCGTGCTAGCGCCGATATTAACTTGGATGGTAAGGGTAGAGTCGCAGCCACTAGAACTAGTTCTAAGCTGGGTATATGTACCACTGGTAGAATATACAGTGCCGTTCACATTGACGCTGGTACAACCTGTTCGAGTAATGGTAGCCGATGAGCCGCCACAGCTCCAACGGGCTAAAAAGCCACCAGGGCCACCAATTAAAGTTTGCGTACCAGGGCCTGGGTCAAAGTCGGTAGTGTTTGTAAAGTATTGGCCACTGAAGAACACGGCCCCGCTGTTGGATACAACTACTTGCTTATTGGTGGACGGTGGGTAGCCATCAAAGCTGCCAGCCCATACAAAATTACCGCTGGCGTTTAGCTTAAGAACAAAATAATCGAGGCTAGTACCAACGGCCGTGAGGTTAAAGGTACCACCTGCTGCTGGGTTAAAATCCACGGTAGCGTTAAAATGGCCAACGGCATATATTTGTTGGTTATCGTCCACCCATATGGATGTGCAGTGCTCATAACCATAGGTGTTACCTGTAGTTCCAATACTGCGGGAAAATACGTAATTACCGCTGCTGTTTAACTTCAAGATAAACAACTCGGGGTCAGTTGAATTTGCCGAATTTGCCGTTACAACGCCAGTACCTGGGTCAAGGTCGCAAGTGCCCGTAAAATATCCACCTACATATACATTGCCGAGGGGGTCTACATCTAGGCCACCGGGGAAGTCCTCGCTCACGCCGCCTAGCGTTTTATGCCAGATTAGGGTAGCGTTCGTATCCAGCTTGGAGATATAAACATCGTCGGCACCATTCGAGGTGATGTTCGTTACGCCATTGCCTGGGTCTATATCGATGGTATTTTCGAATGAACCCGCCAATATTATTTTATTGTCGGCGGTTACCCGCATACCCATGGCGTTGTCGGCATTACCACCGCCAAAGCGATTTGCCCTAATGTAATTAAAGGTCGTATCCATTTTGAGGAGGAACATATTGGTAGTGGTTGTTCCAACATAGGTTAAAGTGTTTACCCCTGGGCCTGGGTTAAAATCAACTGTACCGTTAAAGGTACCAAATACATACATGTTAGGCTGCCCATCGAAGGCTATATCTCTCGGTATGGCAGAATTATTCGATGAGCCCATATTGACAGCCCTTACAAAGCCACCGTTATTGTTTAATTTCAACAAGAACATGTTACTAGATGAGCTAGGAGCAGTCATGTTAAATACCCCAGGGCCTGGATCAAAATCTACGGTATTCCTAAAGTAACCCGCAATGTATATGTCATTGTTGGCGTCTAGTTCTATAGAAAAGGCATTTTCAGCAGAGCCGCTAATCCCTATTTTTATAGCCCAAATCAAGGCCCCACTCGAATTATGTTTACAAACAAAAACGTCGTCAGTGCCACCGGCCGACATGATAGAGGTACTTCCACCAAATTGTGCCGTACCCGCAAAATAACCTGTACTGTATATATTGTCGTTAGCATCTTTGGTTATGCTATTGGTAAGGACACCTGGGCCCAGGCGTTTGGTCCAGCCGAAAGTTTGTGCTTGGACTACGTTTATCAACAATGAAAAAGATAAGAGTAGTAGTAGTTTTTTCATAAAAAAGTAGTTCGAGTATTTGACGCTGCAAAAATAACTTTAGGTTTACAATAATGCCCATATCTTTATACAAACAAATTGTAAAGATGAAATACCTCGCCTTTTTGGTGTGTGCAAACCTTGCCTTTTCTAGCTTGAGCGCACAAATTGTAGAACAAAGCCTCCAAGAACCTTTTATCAGTTTAGCAAAGCCTAATGCTACCATCGACCAAAACGATACGATTAACGAGTCGATGGTTGATTTGCTAGAATGCCATGTGGTAGATTCTATCGTGCACATGCGCAAACAACGCCACCGCTTTCTAGGCTTTGCTACCGAGTTGTTGAAATGGTCAGGCTACTATTGGTATTCCATTAATTTCAGGAAGGAGAAGTTTGTCGGTACGGTTATGCGGACCTCGGTGTACAGCAAAAAAGCCTTCAAGGAACACGACGTCAATTTTGACGTAGTGCCCCACCTGCCGCAATATCTCGAATTGGCTTACAATGCCCGGATGAAACAAACCGTAACCGGGCGTGGCAAAAAAATTACCCGGGGCAAAACAGGTGTTGCGCCTTATATCCACCCCTCTTTGGCCAAACATGCCGAAGCCTACAGGATACATTGTGAATGTACGCCGCCCGATAAAGTGCACCGCAAGCTCCTGGATAGCTTGTTTTACCCTACCAGCGAGCTGACCGAGCACCAGGATCACCCCAATATGAACAACCACAAGCCATCTATTGGGGTGTATGGTACCTACATATTGGACTGCAACCATACTTGTCACCCTGAAATCCATCCTTATGAATGGATATGGTGGCTAGATACCAAACATCAGTCCGAGTACCAAAAACGCTGGTTCGTTGGGCTCATGCGCGATCATTCGGAACGTTTACGTGGCTGGCAAAAAGGCCCTCGTGTGGGCACGGTTAAAATTCCATTCGTGGTTAATGTGAACCAAGATACCGCTAGCATCGTGCTGACCAACTTGGTGTCAAATGGCTTCAAAGACAAGTATCAGGCCCTCCTAGAGCCTTCCATGACGATTTTGGATCAAAACGATTTGCACTTGCAAACTTTTTCAACCAGCTCGAAATCCATTACGGTACGCCTTCAAGTTGAAAACGCTGAATCCCAAAAGCAGAATGTTGGCTTTGCCTACGAGGACTTGAGCTACGATCCTGAATTAAACCTACTCAGCGGTTACTTGAAAGTCCAAGCCGCGGTATATAATGTATATACTTTCTCGCTGCGGTATAGCAGTCGTTAAGATCAATAATATTGTAGTTTTTTGGGCGTGTCCCCAGCACTAGCTTCGCTAGCGACTGGGGTCGCTACGTTGCGCGGCTCGCTGTCGCTCGGCCCCTTTGGGTCTGGCGCTACGCGCCACCGCTCCACATCGCTCACGCATAATGCCATTAAGCGTTAATTATTTTGATAGTTTTTCAGCATTTTTCGGCCTTTATAACCACCCCGTCTGCCGCACTCCACGCTTCGCGTTCCGCTTGCATCCACCCGGCCGCCGAAAAGGCTACGATTAGGACACATCTTTTGGCTGGTAGTTTAAGGGCATGTATAGACAAAAGCTGCCCAAAGGGCAGCCCATGATGGTAGCCGCGGGTAAGCGCAGCGCAACCCGGGGTTAAGTGCGACCACGAAAGACCCGTGGCGGCAAGCCATACGAGTATGCCTGATACAGTAATCGCCACGGAACTGTAGACGGACAGCAACCCGGTCGAGCGTAGCTCGGCCCAACCCCCACTACCAACGGACGGGCAGCGTCTGTGCAGTGGAGGGGGTCGGCGCTTAGCGCCGGGGGGAGGCGCAAAAGACCTTAATTTTAATTAAAATTTGCAATAAAACTTGTACCCTTTGCGCGGCGGGGCAATGTATAGACCCATTTTTAACGCTTACCGCCGCGCCTGGGCTGGATGAACCTTGCGTTTTAATCCCCGGGTTGCGCTACGCTTACCCGCGGCTACCATCATGGGCTGCCCTTTGGGCAGCTTTTGTCTGTACATACCCTTAAACTAACAGCCAAAAAATGTGTCCTAATCGTAGCCTTTTCAAGGAGGGGTGGATGCGCACAGGGTGTTTTCCACCCTGTAACGCAGACGGGGTGGTTAAAAAGCCGAGAAAAATTAACGCTTAATGACTTTGCGCTCACGCATGGGCCCCCAACCGACCACGATTCGCGTTAGCGATGTGGAGCGGTGGCCCGCAGGGCCAGACCGAGCCCGTAGGGCGAAGGGCCGAGCTTATAGCGAGCCGCGAAACGTAGCGGCGGCGCGAATGCGGCGCAACGCCATAAAAAAAAATGAACAATGAAGTAAAGCGAATATACGCATCAAAAGCATCAAAAAAAACCAAAATGAAAGATATATGATGAAATACTAATACAAAATATCTACATTCGCGGAAATGCCTTTTAAATACTGATTGATGCCTAAACATTTGCTGATTGTCGAGTCGCCTGCTAAAGCGAAAACCATAGAGAAAATCTTGGGAACAGATTTCGTAGTGAAATCTAGCTTTGGTCACGTACGCGATTTGATCAAAGATTCGAAAGATAAAAAAGCGGTTGATACCCAAAATAATTACAAGCCAGCCTACGAGGTTAGCCCAGATAAACGCAAGGTAGTCAACGAGTTAAAAGATTGGACCAAGAAAGTGGAAGACGTGTGGCTCGCCACGGACGAAGACCGCGAGGGAGAAGCCATTTCTTGGCACCTCGCGCAAGTACTCGGGCTGGACGTTCGCAATACCAAACGCATCGTTTTCCGGGAGATTACCAAGCCTGCCATTACCAAGGCGGTTCAAAATCCACGCACCATTGATGTTGACCTCGTAAATGCCCAACAAGCTCGTCGTATCCTCGATCGCTTGGTAGGCTTTGAACTATCGGAATTGCTTTGGAAAAAAGTTAAACCGAACCTTTCTGCGGGCCGTGTTCAATCGGTTTCGGTGAAACTCGTGGTTGAACGCGAACGCGAGATTCAAGCCTTTAACTCCAAGCCATTCTTCAAAGTGTCGGCTTTATTCTCGGTAAAAGCTCAAGGTGATAAAATTGTAACCCTTAAAGCAGAGCTCCACGAGCGTTTTGACCTCGCCAAGGATGCCGAGGCTTTCCTGCAAAAGTGCGTTGGTGCCATTTACACCATCCGCGACATCCAAGTAAAACCGCTCAAGCGCAAGCCAGCAGCGCCATTTACCACCTCAACGCTACAACAAGAAGCCAGTCGCAAAATGGGCTTCTCGGTAAACCGGACCATGCAAACCGCCCAGCGTTTGTACGAGGCCGGACATATTACGTATATGCGTACTGACTCGACCAGTTTGAGCCAAACCGCCCTCACTTCCATCGCGGCGGCCATCGAGCAAAACTACGGTAAACAATATGTACACACACGCCAGTACAAAACCAACAAAGCCGGAGCCCAAGAAGCGCACGAAGCGATACGCCCAACCTATATCGAGAAACAAAACGTATCGGGTAATTCCGACGAGCAACGTTTGTACGAGTTGATCTGGAAACGGACCATCGCCTCGCAAATGTCGGATGCCGAACTCGAAAAAACAGACGTACATATTGGAATCTCTACCATCGCTGCTGCTGATTTAGTAGCCACAGGCGAGGTATTGATGTTTGACGGTTTCTTGAAAGTATACTTGGAAAGTACCGACGACGACGACGACGACGATACCAAGGATGTACTGCCGCCACTCAAGGTAGGCCAGGTACTCGACTTTAAAGAAATGCAAGCGACCGAACGCTTTACCCGCCCTGCGCCACGCTATACTGAAGCCGCTTTGGTTAAAAAGCTGGAAGAGCTGGGTATCGGTAGGCCATCTACCTATGCACCTACTATTGGCCGTATCATGGACCCAAGCCGGGGCTATGTGGTTAAAGAAAACCGCGAGGGCGTTCAACGTCCATTTGCCGTTTATACCTTGAGTAAAGCTGGTCAAATTAGCCAAAAAACATCGGTAGAGAACACGGGAGCCGAAAAACAAAAGCTGTTCCCTACAGATATGGGCATGGTGGTTGTCGACTTCCTCGACCAATACTTTGACGAAATCATGGACTACGGCTTTACTGCCGAAATCGAGAACGACCTTGACCGTGTGGCCGAGGGCAAGAAAGACTGGATCGAGACGATCGACAGTATTTACAAGCCATTCCATAAACTCATTACCCAAACTTCAGAGGAAAGCGAACGCATCTCGGGCGAGCGTGTACTGGGCCTAGATCCTAAATCGGGCAGGAGTATCCTCGTGCGCATCGCTCGTACGGGCAAGGCCGTGGTTCAAATCGGTAAACCCGAAGAATTGGCCGAAGGCGAAAAGCCAAAATACGCTAACCTCCGCCACGACCAGATGATGGACAGCGTTACCCTGGAAGAAGTCTTGCCGCTATTTGACTTACCTAAAGAGCTTGGCTTGTACGAAGGCCTTGACGTGACCATCGGTGAAGGCCGTTACGGTCCTTACATCAAATATGGCGAGAAATATATCTCACTACCCAAAGGTGAAGACCCACACGAAGTCACCATGGAACGCGCCCAACTGTTGATTGGCCAAAAAGAACAAGCCGATGCCCCGATTGGCACTTACCAAGGCAAACCCATCACGAAAGGTAGCGGACGGTTTGGCCCGTTTGTAAAATGGGGCACGCTGTACGTAAGTATTACCAAAGGCTCGGGCTTTAGCCTGGACAATATTACCGAGGCCGGAGCTATCAAGCTTATCGAGGAGAAACAGCATAAAGAAGCCAACAAGTACATCCAGCAATGGGAGGAAGAAGGCATCTTTATCGAGAACGGCCGATGGGGCGCATTCATCCGTATGGGTAAAAAAGATAACTTCAAGCTACCCAAAGGTGAAGATGGTAAAGCCATGAGTAACGAAGAAGCTGCTACCCTTAGCCTCGAAGATGTGAAAAAAATCATCGAGGGCCAAGGCGGTAAATTACCCGTTAAAAAGGCTAAAGCTCCAGCTAAAAAAGCGCCCGTGAAGAAAACAACGGCTAAAAAGTAGGCACTAAACAAACTTTTTCTAATTTTGTGCTTTAATAACCACCAGCAAAGCTGATCACTCAATAATCATGGTTGATGTATTATTAGGCCTCCAGTGGGGCGACGAAGGCAAAGGTAAAATTGTTGATTACCTTGCCCCTAATTATAAACTTGTTGCACGTTTCCAAGGCGGCCCAAACGCTGGCCATACCTTAGTACTCGACGGTAAGAAATATGTACTCCATACTATCCCCTCCGGTATTTTCCGCGAAGGTATGATGAACCTGATTGGCAACGGTGTGGTACTTGACCCGATCACCTTGCGCAAGGAAATCAACTCCTTGAAAACAGCTGGTGTCGACTTTATGTCGCGTCTCTTTGTGGCACGCAAAGCACACTTGATTCTCCCAACACACCGCCTTCTAGACGCTGCCTCTGAAGCCTCAAAAGGTAAGGAGAAGATTGGCTCTACGCTACGTGGTATTGGTCCAACGTACATGGACAAAACAGGCCGTAATGGTTTACGCGCTGGCGATATCTTCTTGCCAGGCTTCATGAAACAATACAACGATCTCAAGGAAAAACACTTGACCTTGTTGAAAATTTACCCTGAAATCCAAATGGACCTCGAAGCCGAGGAAGCCAAGTGGTTTGAGGACATTGAGTTTTTACGCACTTTACAATTCGTAGACGGAGAATACTTCGTTAACGATTTCTTGGCTCAAGGACACCGTGTACTAGCAGAAGGCGCTCAAGGCTCTATGCTCGACATCGACTTCGGGACTTACCCTTTTGTAACTTCTTCCAATACCATCACCGCTGGTGTGTGTAATGGCCTAGGTGTAGCGCCTTCCAAAATCGGTGAGGTAATCGGTATTGCTAAAGCATATTGCACCCGCGTTGGTTCTGGCCCGTTCCCTACAGAACTGTTGGACGAGACCGGTGAAAAATTACGCCAAGAAGGCGGCGAGTTTGGCGCCACTACGGGTCGTCCGCGTCGTTGCGGTTGGATTGATATCCCACAACTCAAATATACCATCATGCTCAACGGCGTGACGCAAATTTGTATCACCAAGTCGGATGTACTTTCGGCCTTCGGTGAGCTCAATATCGGCGTGGCGTACAAAACGAACCAAGGTACCCAAGAAACCTTGCCTTATGATCTTTGCCAAGAAGACCTAGAGCCTGTTTATGAGGCTATTCAAGGTTGGAGCGAAGATATCACACAGGTAACAGAATTTGACCACCTACCGGTATCTACCCAAGATTACATCAAAACCTTGGAAGCTAAACTAGGCGTGCCCATCAGCATGGTTTCAGTTGGCCCTGGTCGCGAGCAATTGTTGCTTCGCTAACCCAAGTACTCACTTCTATGGAAAACAGCTCTATTCAGGCTAAGGCATTGGCTTGGGCGCAGGCTTTTCCATACGTTTGCTATCTAGATAGCAACCAATACCCCAACGACAACTGGCGCAAGTATGATGCATTGCTCGCCATTGGGCATAAGCCTGCGCTCGTTTTCGAGGCAGGCCAACCTGGTAATGCCTTCGAGCAACTAAAAACATTACACCAACAACACGATTGGCTGTTTGGCTATTTGAGCTACGATTTGAAAAATCAAGTTGAACGGCTCCAGTCGGAGCATACCGACACGATAGCCATGCCCGAGCTCTTGTTCTTCGTGCCCGAAACTGTGCTGGCTTTCCATGCAGGCCAAATACAAGTGCTTAAAGGCGATGCTTCAGTAATAGAGTTGATTGAAAACTATCAGCACACCCCCGGACCGAGCAGCGGCGCGGTGGACTTAATGCCCCGAATGCCTAAAGTGCAATACTTGGCTCAAGTGGAAAAAGTGCGCGAGCATATCATCGCTGGCGATGTTTACGAACTCAACCTTTGTCAAGCATTTGAAGCCTTTGAGGTGCAACTGGACCCCTTGCGGGCTTTTCAAAACCTCAATGCTATTTCTCAACCGCCCTTTGCTGCCTTTGCTCGTTTTAATACACAGTATCTGCTCTGTGCCTCACCCGAGCGTTTTATGGCTAAGCGGGGCAATCGCTTAATTTCGCAGCCCATTAAAGGTACCCGCCGCCGGCAAGCAGATGCGGAGCAAGATGCTGCACTGGCCTGGGATTTAGCGCACTCGGTCAAAGACCAAGCTGAAAACGTGATGATTGTAGACTTGGTCCGCAACGATTTGTCGAGAAGCTGTATGCCAGGCTCCGTTCAAGTGGACGAACTCTTTGGCATATATCCCTTTCGCCAAGTTTGGCAAATGATTTCTACTATTTCAGGCACGATAAAACCTGATGTCCATCCCGTTGATGCTATCAAAGGGGCTTTCCCGCCGGGCAGTATGACTGGTGCCCCGAAGGTACGGGCCATGCAACTCATCGAGGAGATTGAAAACACCAAGCGCGGCTTATATAGCGGCAGTGTGGGTTATTTTGGCCCAGATGGCGATTTTGATTTTAATGTCGTTATCCGTAGTATTCTCTACGATGCCGAGAAACAATATATCTGTACGGAAGTAGGCGGCGCTATCGTATATGATTCCGAACCAGAACAAGAGTATGAGGAGTGTATGGTTAAGCTCGATGCCATGCGCAAAGTACTTGAAGAGTTATGAGAGCAGAGAGCAGAGAGCAGAGTTTAGCGCAGAGTGCAGAGCGCAGAGTTTAGCGCAGACAGAGTTTAGCGTAAAGTGCATAGAGCAAAGCTTTAGCGCAAAGAGCAGAGAGCAGAGTGTAAAGTTTAAAATACTCTGCTCTCTGCTCTCTGCTCTCTGAACTCAAACCTAGCTTCCGAGGTATGCTTTCAACAAGCGGCTCTTAGAAGTAGTGCGCAACTTGCTGATAGCTTTATCCTTGATTTGACGTACACGCTCGCGGGTAAGCCCAAATTTATCGCCAATGTCTTCCAACGACATCGGGTGGTCAACACCGATACCGAAGTATAATTTAATCACGTCAGCTTGACGGTCGGTCAAGGTGCTCAACGAACGTTCGATTTCGTTGCGCAATGACTCGCGGTATTCCAAGTGTGTGTCGGTACCCGGAGTGTTGATGTTTTCCAACACGTCGAGCAATGAGTTATCTTCACCGTCAACGAATGGCGCATCCATCGATACGTGGCGGGCAGCAACACCAAGGGTTGTTTCTACTTCCTCCGTGTTGATTTCCAAGATTTCAGCCAATTCTTCCGCAGAAGGTTCGCGCTCAAATTCTTGCTCCAACTTCGAGAAAGCTTTGTTAATCTTATTTAAAGAGCCTACCTTGTTCAAAGGCAAACGTACAATACGAGACTGCTCGGCCAAGGCTTGCAAGATAGATTGACGAATCCACCACACAGCATACGAGATAAACTTGAAACCACGGGTTTCGTCAAATCGTTGAGCGGCTTTAATCAAACCGAGGTTACCCTCGTTGATCAAGTCCGACAAGGATAGGCCTTGGTTTTGGTACTGTTTCGCAACAGATACCACGAAACGCAAGTTAGCCTTGGTCAATCGTTCCAACGAGGCCTGGTCGCCTTGTTTAATCCTTTTAGCCAATTCAACTTCTTCTTCTGGCGTCAACAGGTCCACCTTGCCAATTTCTTGTAAATACTTTTCAAGTGATTGGCTTTCGCGGTTTGTTATGGACTTGGTGATTTTTAACTGCCTCATAAAATTAATACAGGTTTTACAATTTACTTACGGTGATGAATCGGCAAACAAAGCGCAAAGATACAACTATCCAAGCGTACTATCAAAGCCGAACACGAAATTTAAACGTTTTTAAGACGCAAAAGATGTACAAACGTTACATTTTAACCTTTTGGTGTTGCATGTGTGCCTAATTCTTGGATTTTATAACCCGCTGGGTAGGTTTTAGTTCGGCGGCGGGTCCGGTATTTTGGCTTTTTGCGCAAGGGTATAAATTGCATCACCAGTTTCCGGGCTTGCATGGCAAAGTCAACACTGTTTCTAACCAGCCAGCTCGGTTTGTTGTAGCCCAGGGCTTGCAACAAACGATCATCCATAACGGCCAATGCAAATGGCCTGAACATACCCCACATGAACTTGGGTAAAAACCAACCGAGCATCAGGTTAATGGTGGCATCGGCTACTTTTCGGCCGCCGTCGGAATAGCCAAAGTGTTGATTTTCATAGGCTAAGTTAAAATCCTCCATGGCTTTAAAGGTATTGGGAATATCCTTTATCCCCATTCGTGTACCAATTTCAAACCACAGTCGGTGGTTGGCATCCAGTTCTTTTTGGGTCGAAATCCGGTAGCCGAAACGCAGGTTCCAACGGTAGGGCTCTATCACGAAGGTACTTAACACATAGAGCATATCATCGTTCGAAATCCGGTTGGCGCCATGCATTTTATTCATGCGTGCCAAGGCGGCTCGGCCATTTTCGCTATCGTAGCCGTGCTCAATAATTTCGCTGAGCAACAAATCGGTATCGTCGTAGCGTTTTTGGGTGCGCTCGGTAAATTCTTTGGTGTCGCGCAGCAAGTTGCCCACGCTGGGTATGGCAAAAGTGCGGAACAAGGCAAATTCAAGGGCTCGGGTAGTATCCCAGGGGAAATCATGGTAGCCGACCCAATGGGCAATAGCCAGGTGGTCGCGCTGGGCATCAAGGGGCTCAATCTTGGCCAGCAATTGTTGTTTACGCATTCAATGGGCTTTTCACAAAGTTATGTATTTTTGGCCATTGCTCTGGATGTTTTTCAAGAACTATTTGTTCATATTCATTTCATCTTTTTTTGGGCGCGTCCCTCGCGGTGCTCGGGTCGGTCCCCTCCAGGGTTCGCGATGCTCCGTGCGCGTTGCGCACCCGCGCCTTCGGCGTGGCCTTCCGGGCACCTCGCGCGGAATGCCATTAAGCGTTAATTATTTTGTTTGTTTTTCAGCTTTTTCCGGCCTTTGTAACCACCCCGTCTGCTGCGCTGCACGCTTTGCGTTCCGCTTGCATCCACCCCTCCTTGAAAAGGAGGGGAGCTCATGCCTTGCTATAAATATTTGATTTACAGCTATTTGAAATAAAAAGCCAGTTCCCCTCCTTTTCAAGGAGGGGTGGATGCGCACAGGGTATTTAACACCCTGTAGCGCAGACGGGGTGGTTATAAAACCCTGAAAAAATTAACGCTTAATGGCATTGACCTCGCGCGACGGCGGCAAGCCGCCGATTTTTACGTTTTTGAGCTTTTTGTCTGAACCTTGATTCCTTTGATTTTTGTGATTAATATGATTTAAGTCGGAAATATTTTCCCTAGCTTCAAAATCAAATCAATTAGGCTATACATCAATTAAACTAAACTATCGCAGATGATGCAAGCGGTATTCAGATTACATTTTTGGTTTGTATTTCTTGTTTCTAATACGGTTGAATTTTAAACTTTGCTCGCCAAAATTTATGAGTAAACCAATTTCTAGATTGTATGCTTCAAGGTAGTTTATGGCTTGTGCCATATGAACGTCTTCAAGCTGTTTTATTGCCTTAAGTTCCAATGATATAATATCTTCTACAAGGAAATCAACCCGACGAGTACCAATATTTTCGTTTCTATAAAAAATAGGCATTTCATATTCTCTACAAAAACTAATATTAGCCAACTGGAACTCTATTGCCAACGCCCGCTGATATATAAGTTCCTGAAAGCCATTGCCTAAGCTTTTATGGACAGTCATCGCACAACCAATTATCTTTGAAGTTAATTCGGAATGCTTATATTGCTCATTTATCATATGCCATTAGATAACTATAATTAGTTGGGAAATCAACACTGCAAATATAGTCATTAATTAAAACTGCAATTAGACTGCTTTCCATGATTAGTATCTGAACCTTGATTCATCTTACTTGTGTGACTTATATCGTCATGTTTAAAATATCAATTCTAGCTTCAAAATCACATAAATCAGCTTAATCACATAAATCAAGGTTCAGACAAAAAAACCAAATCCTCTTATTTACTACGGATGGCATCAACCGGGTTCAAGCGGGATGCCCGGATAGCAGGAATAAAGCCCGCAATTACGCCCGTAATCACCGCAATGGTCAAGCCTAGGATGATATTGTAACTCGACAAAAAGATATTAAATTCAATAACCGAAGAAATACCCTTGGTCAAAAGGTAAACGATGATTAAGCCCAACACACCACCAACCAAGCACAACACCACGGATTCAATCAAGAACTCCAACAGTATCACGTAACTCCGTGCACCGATAGCCTTTTTGATACCAATCAGGTTGGTCCGTTCTTTCACGCTCACAAACATGATATTGGCCACGCCAAACATACCTACCAGGATTGAAAAGCCGCCGATGATTAAACCAACCATGTGTAAAACACCAAAAAAAGCATCGAAAGCATTCGAGATGATAGACAAGCTATTGAGCGAAAATGTATCGTCTTCCCTTGGTTTTAGCTTGCGCTTGGCCCTTAAGGCCGCGATGATTTCATCTTCCAATAACTTCAGGTCGTAGCCTTCTTTAGCTTTTACTGAAACCGATGCCCCGAATATCTGCGATTTGGTGTTCACGAATTTACGCGAGGTGCTATATGGAATTAACGCCACGTTGTCGTAGTTCAAGGGGTTAATCAAGTCCTTGCCCGATTTTTTGATCACGCCAACCACCTGCATTTTCCGACCGTTAATTTTGACCTTCTTGCCCACGGGGTCAACGCCCGGCGGAAAGAGTTTCTCGGCTACATCAAAGCCGATGAGCACTTGTTCGCTGGCGTTTTGGTGCTCGATAGGGGAGAAGTACCGGCCTTTTTCTATTTCGAGTGAGAACAGCTGTGCATACTCGTAAGTAGAGCTTATCATGAATACATTCGACACCGAGTTGCTTTCAAACTGCAATATCCTGGGGCCGATGAATTGGTAATAGGAAGCTACCTTGGCGGAGGGTACATGTTCACGGATTGCTTCGTAATCGGCGTAGGATGGGGTAGGGCGGCGCTCGTATTTCCAGAAGTTCTCATCAGGGTCTTCGCCCCAGGGCATTTTACTGATGTACAACACATCATCGCCTAACTTCTGGAAACTACCGCGGATATTGGCCTCCAACGAATCGACAGCGGAGAATACCGCAATCACGCAGATGATGCCAATGGTTATACCCAACAGCGACAAAAACGAGCGTAACTTGTTTCCCAGCAGCTGTTGAAAGGCTTGCGAGAAACTTTCGATGGTGGTGTGTACTATCATAATACAAATGTACAGTTAAACCATCAATATTGTTCTCCATTATAGATATATACCACGCTTTTTCGGACGAGCGCTAGAATTCGAGCGATGCACCAATGCCTGGTAACTGTAAAGTTTTACCACTGGCGGCAAAATAAGCTTGTGCCGCTGCATGGTCGAGCTTGATATAACCAAAGGTATCATAGTGACAACCAATGACCAGGCTACACTCAATGAAATCGGCAGCGATGGCGGCGTGCTTGTAGTTCATGGTAAAGTTATCGCCAATGGGCAGCACCGCAAACAGTAGTTTTGGGTACAACATGGGTATGAGTTTCATATCCATGGTCAGCGCAGTATCACCAGCATAGTAGAAAGTGCCTTCGGCTGTTTCAATGACAAAGCCACCGGGGTTACCGCCATGTGTACCGTCGGGCAACACGCTAGAATGAACTGCTTGCACGTAATGCACGGTGCCAAAGTCGAATTGCCACTGACCGCCAAAGTTCATGGGGTGCCCTTTAAGGCCTTTGGCTTCGTACCAGCTTACAATCTCGTAGTTGGAGATAATTTTGGCACCGGTATTTTTGGCTATTTGTTCGGCATCGGCCACGTGGTCGAAATGACCGTGGGACAGGAGTATGTAGTCAGCTTTAAGCTGTTGTATATCAATGTGTTTAGCCAAGTCGTTATGGCTGATAAAGGGGTCGAACAACAAAGTTTTACCTGCAACTTCAACCGAGAAACAAGCGTGGCCGTAATAGGTATACTTCATTTTAGTTATTAATTATTAATTGTTAGTTATTATTTGGGCTTTAGGGCAGGCTCAGCCACTATTAGACGCAAAATATTGCGTCTCTACTCTGCTCTCTGCTCTCAGCACTCTGCTCTATCAAAACGGCTACAAAGTAGCCGTTTTGAGCGTTAGCTGCCCGGAGGGCGCCTGCGTAGCAGGCGGTGCGCAGCACGGAGCAACGCGAACCCCGGAGGGGAGCGGCGACGCGAATGCTGCCATAGCTAGGCTATGGTAGCGAAGTGGCGCAACGCCCAAAAAATAAAAATGATTTATTTAGTGCCCGAAACTTGGCAATCACCATTGATGACACCACCTTCGTCTACGATGAGTTTGCCTGCTTTGAACGTACCGTTGAGGTTAGCTGTAGCGTACACGTGCAAGGTATCTTTCACTTGCAGGTTGCCTTCATAGCGGCCTTCGATAGCTGACTCAGACGACTCGATATCGCCGTTGATAGAGCCTTTTTTGCCCATGATTACCTTGCCATTACACTTAATATTCCCCTTGATAACGCCATCGAGGCGAACGTTTGAAGTGGTTTCAAATGTGCCGTTGATAACGGTTCCCTCGGCGATGAAGTTGGTTGACTGGAGGTCTAGGTTGTTACTCACGTTCAGCAGTTTTATTTCGACAAAGTTACACGTGAAAACTTGATTTGCAAATATTTTGGAAGGTTTTTATCCTTGTGTATCAGATTTCTTTGCTTTGCACAAAGTTAGCCCGTGTCATTTTGTCAGCCATGATTTTAAATGCAAGCTTATTCGTGCCACGTAAATGACAAAAAGGCTTAGTTTTGCGGATGGCATGAATTTGATAGTGCTTGCATTCTACCTTAATTTGATACAATTTACAACATGTTTGACGATATATTCCAAAATGACCAACTTGGCGAGCACGATGAAATTGAGTTTATGCCCATGTTGCCGCTAGACGACGATAGTGACGACGAGCCTCAATCGGAAGGCCAGGTGTTGAAATTACCCCTGGTGCCGCTTAAAAATATGGTGCTGTTCCCCAAGATTATCATCCCGATAACCGTGGGTCGCGATAAATCGATCAAGGCGGTGCAAGAAGCGCATGCCAAGGATAAGCTCATCGGGGTGTTTACCCAACTTGACCCTCATACAGAGGATCCTGGTATCAAGGACCTGTATAAAGTAGGTACTTTGGCCCGTATCGTCAAGTTGATTAAGATGCCCGACGGCACGATAACGGCCATTATGCAGGGTGTTCAACGCATTAAACTGGGCGAGTTGGACAAGGCGGAGCCTTTTTTACAAGCCAGCGTGAATTATCTTTTGGACGAGTCGACCGACGATCATCGTTTAGCTGCCATTAGCTCGGCTATTCGCGATACTGCAAACCGTATTATCGAGCTGTCGCCCAATATCCCAACGGAGGCGAATATCGTGTTGCGGAACATCAACAGCAATAGTTTCTTGCTGAACTTCATTGCCTCGAACATGAACGCGAGCATCGCGGTGAAGCAAAACGTGTTGGAAATGGATAACCTCATGCTCAAAGCGGAGGTTGTGCTACAACATATTGATAATGAGATACAACTGTTGGAGTTAAAGGATCAAATCGAGTCGAAAGTAAGGGTTGACATCGACAAGCAGCAACGCGAGTACTACCTTAACCAACAGCTCAAAACCATACAGGAAGAACTGGGCGGCAACCCTACGGAGGAAGAAATTGCCAACATCGTGGAGAAAATATCGACGAAAAGCTTGCCGGAAGATGCTAAAACGCACTTCGACAAGGAATTGGCCCGTTTGCGCCGCATCAACCCGATGTCGCCAGATTACTCGGTCTTGCTCAATTACCTTGACCTCTTCGCCGACCTCCCTTGGGGTGTTTATACCGAGGATGTTTTCGACTTGAAAAGCGCGGAAGAGATTCTCAACAATGATCACTTTGGCCTTGATAAGGTTAAAGAACGCATTCTGGAACACCTCGCCGTATTGAAACTCAAAGGTGATATGAAATCGCCCATCTTGTGTTTGGTAGGCCCTCCGGGTGTTGGTAAAACCTCTTTGGGTAAATCCATAGCAACGGCATTACAGCGCAAGTATATCCGCATGTCCTTGGGTGGTTTACACGACGAGTCTGAAATTCGGGGTCACCGCCGGACCTACATCGGTGCCATGCCGGGTCGTATTTTACAACAACTGCGTAAAACGGGTACATCAAATCCTGTTTTCGTGCTCGACGAAATCGATAAAATTGGCAATAGTTTCCGAGGTGATCCATCTTCAGCTTTGCTTGAAGTACTTGATCCAGAGCAAAATAGTACCTTTTACGACAACTTCCTCGAGGTGGATTACGATTTGTCGAAGGTATTGTTTATCGCCACGGCAAACTCCTTGAACAGCATTCAACCAGCCTTGCTCGACCGTATGGAAATTATCCACGTGGATGGATATTCTATTGAAGAGAAAGTTGAAATTGGTAAACACCACTTGTTGCCAAAACAACGCGAAGCGCACGGACTAAAAGAAAAGCAGGTTAAAATATCGGAAAAAGTACTCTTGGAAGTAGCTACGAAGTACACTCGCGAGTCAGGTGTGCGGGAACTCGACCGTCAACTCGCCAACCTGATGCGTTATGCAGCCCGCAAAGTTGCCACAGGTGATGCCAGTAGCGTGACCATCAAGAATGACGACTTGCCTAAAATCCTTGGCCATGAACGTTTCTCGGCCGATATGTACGAGTCGAGCCAACTCCCTGGAGTAGCCGTTGGCTTAGCTTGGACCCAAGTAGGCGGCGATATTTTGTTCATCGAAGCAAGCTTAAGTCCGGGTAAAGGTGGTCTTTCGTTAACTGGTAGCCTTGGCGACGTGATGAAAGAGTCGGCGAGCACTGCTTTAAGCTATTTGAAAGCGCATGCGGTTAAACTGGGTATTGAGCCCAAACGCTTTGCCGAAACGGATATACACATTCACGTACCTGCGGGGGCAATCCCTAAAGATGGTCCATCGGCTGGTATCACCATGTTGTCGGCATTGACTTCGGCCTTTAGCAATAAGCCATTGAAGGCCAAATGGGCGATGACGGGTGAAATTACCCTCCGCGGTAAAGTGCTGCCTGTGGGTGGTATCAAAGAAAAAGTGTTGGCTGCACGCCGGGCGAACTTTACGGATATCATTCTCTGTAAAGATAATGAGCGCGACATCTTGGAAATCAAGGCGGAGTACATCACTGGCTTGAAATTCCACTACGTGAGCAGTATGGATGAAGTGTTGAAGTTGGCTTTAAAATAGGTACAAGGGCATAAATTAAAACGAATATGTTTTACACATATTTAATTTGACCCATTTATTTTATTGTTTACCTTTGATGCAATCTTACACCAATAACCCTTTTAGCATGGCCTTGCCAAACATTTTCACACTAGAAGTCAGCAACGGTATCATTGACCGAATCAACCAGTTGAAGCCCGACAGCCGCCCGCGTTGGGGCAAAATGTCGGCAGATCAAATGTTGGCCCACTGTTCAGTAACTTACGGCATGATCTACTCGCCCGAACAATACAAGAAAGCAGGTTTTCTCATGCGCGTTATCTTGAAAATGTTCGTGAAAAAGGTCGTTGTCAACGAGGTTGATTACAAGGCAAGTTCGCCAACGGCTCCTGATTTTGTCATCACGGGCAGCCGCGATTTTGAAGCAGAAAAGGCTAAGTTGATTGGATACATTCAGCGCGTACAGCAGGAAGGTCCAGCAGCTTTTGATGGTAAAGACTCTTTCAATTTTGGGGTATTGAACCTTACCGAGTGGAACAACATGTTCTACAAACACCTCGATCACCATTTACGCCAGTTTGGCGTGTAGTTTTTTGAGTTGGTAGTTGGCAGTTGGTAGTTATGCGAGCGAAGCTCGCCGGGTTACTCTGAACTCTGCCTTCTGCTCTCTGCTCTAAATTTGCGCCTCCCCCCGCCGCTTTGGATTGATTGATTTTGGATTAATGCTTATAGCATTATTTTTTACCACCCCGTCTGCTACACTACACGCGTTGCGTTCCGCTTGCATCCACCCCTCCTTTGCATGGAGGGGAATTTAACTTGTCTTATATTTAATTGATTATCAATAATATAAAACAAGACCTAGACCCCCGGATTCCTAGTTCATTGTTCATCGTTCCTAGTTCATTGTTCATCGTTCCTAGTTCATTGTTCATCGTTCAAAGTTCATAGTTTTTAGTTCATCGTTCCTAGTTCCTAGTTCATCGTTCCTAGTTCATTGTTCATAGTTCATAATTCATAGTTCATAGTTTTGCATTACAAATCACATCCATGGCATGGCGTAGAGCCGGGTGCTGAAGCGCCTCAGGCCCTGATTGCCTTTATCGAAATTGTACCGACCGATACAGTTAAGTACGAGATTGATAAAGCCTCGGGTTATTTGAAAATTGATCGGCCGCAGCAATTTTCCAACGTGGTGCCAGCCTTGTATGGTTTTATCCCTAAAACCTACTGTGCCGAGGCCGTTGCGCAAGCCTGCATGGAGGCCAGCGGTAAGGAAGGTATTGTCGGCGATGGCGACCCCCTCGACATCTTGGTGCTCAGCGAGAAGGATATTCAACATGGCGATATCTTGGTGCGTTGTAAACCTATCGGTGGACTTCGCATGATTGACGACAATGAGGCCGACGATAAAATTATCGCCGTGCTCGACGGCGATGGGCTTTATGGCCAGTACCATGATATCGCTGATTTACCTAAAGCCATCGTTGACCGAATGATGCACTATTTCCTCACTTACAAGCATGCGCCCATGAGCGCCGCCCGCGAGGTGGAAATAGCCGAAATATACGGCCCTCAAAAGGCATATGAAGTTATAACGGCCTCTATGTCAGATTACAAGGCGCACTTTACTTCTTAAGCCTTGGATCGATTTTGTACGCTTGTTTCTTGAATTTCTCTGACAGCTTGCGGTTTCCTTTCCTGTCGTAGCAAATGGCTTGAACCATGTAGCCTTCCGATGATTCTGGGGCCATCTCAACCAGCCATTCCCCGATGGAGATAGCCTCGTCAATCTCGCCGAGTTGAATTTGCGTCAGGGACATTTGATACTTCGCGTCGAAATGTGTATCATCTATGGCTAATACTTGATTGTAATAATCCTTGGCCTGCGCCCATTTCTCCATTTTAAAGCTAATCATACCAAGGTTAAACAATACCCTAGTATCGCGTGGCATACCCCGGAGTGCGCTTTCAAAATTGAGCGCCGCTTTAGGTAGATTATTCAAGTTGTAATAAGCGCTACCTAGGTTAAGGTACAATTCTGGGTCGTCGTTACCCAGCTCAATGGCTCGTTGATAATAGGCACCAGCCATGATATAATCCTCTGATTGATAGGCAATATGGCCAAGCGCCGTGTAGGCTTTGTGCAGACTTGGATCCATTTCAATGGCCTTTTCCAAAGCTTGTTGGGCCTGCAAAGGTTTCCGCTCTCCTTTTAGCGAGATGCCGAGATAGTAAAACAAGGTAGCATCAGCGGCAGGGTCGTCTTTGATTTTGCCAAAGGCTGTAGCAGCCTCCGTGTAATCGCTCTTGTTGTAAGCCTTAACCCCAGCGTTGAACAACTCCACGTATTTGTTGCTTTGCTTTTCGTTCTTTTTCTGTGGCTTATCTTTTACACCCAGCGAGTTTGATTTTAAACTACTGGCCGACAAGGCTTTATCAAAGTACGAACGGGCCTCCCCAGCATCTGGGTAGTAGAGTACGGCTTCTCGCAGGTACGGAATTGCCTGGTCGTACTGTTTGGTTTCAAAATAAGCCACACCTGTAAAGTAGGTGGCGTAGGGGTCTTTGGGTTGTAAGCGTGTGGCCCGGTTAAATACCACGAGGGCCTCTTTGTAGGCTTGTTCGTTAAACAACAAAATACCCAGTTGTAAATTGGCGTCAAAGTGTAAGCTGTCCAGTTTCAGCACCGATTCGTAGCTATCTTTGGCCTTGCGGTAGTTGGCCATTTTATCGTAGGTAATGGCCATAATATAATAATCTTGCGGGCCAAGTTCCTTGCTTTTCTTCGATTCTAGCAACTTGATAGCGCCGCTGTAATCGCCTTTTTTATAGAGTCCGAGCGCCAGTGCAGTATGCGAATCCATTACTTCTCCAGATACTTCACCAGTTAGTATAGATTTGAGCCTCAATGCTTTATCATATTTTGAATTGATGCGTAGCGCTTCATTTACAGCATTTAGGGCCTTGTCCATCTTTTGGAGCTCCTTGTAAACCATGGCCAGGTTGTACCAAGTTTTCTCGTCTTGTTTCTGCTGGCCGATGGCTGCTTCGTAGTGCACGGCAGATTCATCTAGTTTGCCCAACTCGTGGTAGGCATGGCCAAGGCAAAGGTGCGCCTCGCTGAACTTGGGTTCCAGGCTTAGCGCTTCCTCAAAGTAGGCGATACAAAACAAGTAATTTTTAGCATTATAGTGGCTCGTACCTTTGTTGAAGGCTATTTTAGCTTCGTTCGATTGCGCATTAGAGCCCAATCCAAGCACAAGGCAAAGGAGTATCAATATCAGCTTTTTCATATAAAATATATAGGGGTGGTTTGTAATTAAAAAGAGCGCTATACAAGGTTAGCCGTTGCATGCAACAGCCGATTTAACGCAAGGTTTAATTGCATTTTTGGAAAATATGTTACCCCTAGGGGCATGTTTTAATTGTATTTGACTCAGTAAAGCACGTCTATTTACGCACTGTCGTTTATTCATTTAATCCATTATTCATTTATTCTTTTTTTGGGCGCCCCGGCCTACGGCCGTCGGGCTTTGCGCGGCTGCGCGAGCTTGTCCCTAGCGCTGCGCGCGTCGGGAGCGCCTCCGGCGCCCGCTCCAATCCCTGGCGCAATAGGCCTACATGTTTGGAAACCATTCTAATCTGTAGATATTATGCTTAATGGGCAGAACAGCAGATTTTTTTTCTGCGGTAGCGCTGTGGAGCGGTGGCGGCGCAGCCGACAGACCCGCAGGGGCCGAGCGACAGCGAACCCCGAAGGGCTCCGCAAAGGAGCGCAGCGACTGCGCGAACCGCGTAACATAGCGACCCGAGGCAAAACATGCCGAGGGGACCGCCCAAATAACCCCAAAAAAATAAAACAATGACTCTAGAATGCATGTACCCCAGTGGACTTGAACTGAAATAATACCTTTAATTTTTCGTTCAGTTTTTTTCATGCGATACATTATTCCCCTATATTTGTACGAGTAAGGATGCCCCATCCCCATATTATTACCCTGAATAAGTCCCTCATGTTCAATCCGCTAAGTTATTATTTACTGGCATTATGCCTGTGTTGTACCCTTGTCGCAACAGCGCAGCACAACGTCGAACCCATTCCTGCCAAGCCCGAAAAGTCAAGCTTTAACGATGATGCTACATATGAAAAGGCCTTGTACGAATGGAACAAGCTATACCATCCAACATTGCGCTCGGTTTATTTAAACTATCAGCCTGATACCATATTTAACGGCTATACCGATGCCCAGCTCAAACAAATGGATGATGCCGCCGTGCGACAAATTGTTGGTCCCTCCATGTATGATTTAAGTGCAGCAGGCCCCCAAACAACTACAACTGAAAAAGTAGAAATTGAATATCAAAAGCATAACGAGCCTTTTCCGTCTTCAGATGAAGAGATGAAGGGTATCAGCGACACAGAACGGGAACGTATCACGCAAACGCATGTTGTTCAACCCCGGCCAATTGCTCTGGGGCATACGAACCCAGTAACAGGTAAGCACGTTTACACCAAAAGTGAGCTTTCACAGTTACCAGAAGACTTGTTGGAGGAAGTAACCCTACATCCCAATAGATTTGAAATTGTCGACTAATCGCCTAGCCCTACTAATAATATAATAATGATGAATCGTATATTGCTTGTGCTGTCAACAAGCTTCTTGTTGATGCTAACGGTTGCCGAACTTCAAGCCCAATGCCCAAACGATAATACATTGTTTGGTACTACTACGCCAATTTGTGATGGCGTTTCCCGCTTAGCCACTACAGCGATTTTTGCGGGTGAGTACCGTTTGTTCAACGTAACCGCTGGCAATACTTATGTTTTTAGTACCTGTGGCGATCCCGATTTTGATACTTATCTTACGGTGTTCAACAATACAGGTGGTACTTTGATAGCTTTTAATGATAATTTTTGTGGGCTGCAATCTCAAGTTACTTGGATAGCTAGCTTTACCGGGCAGGTTAGGGTACTGGTTGATGCAGCGGGTTGTACCACCAATAGCATCCCCATGACCTTGAATTATACTTGTACGCCACCCCCTGTAAATGACAACCCATGCGGTGCCATAGCCTTGCCTTTGGGTAGTTCATGCAATCCCACGCAATACTCTACGGTTTCTGCAACTGCAACTGCGGGAATCCCGGCACCTGGCTGTGCCAACTATCTAGGAGGTGATGTATGGTTTACTTTTGTGGCCCCTACCAATGGTATAGTTTCACTGGAAACCGAAGCTGGCGTCATCACCGATGCTGACATGGCTGTATACAGTGCCACCGCTTGTGGCGGAACATATACGTTGGTTGCTTGTGACGATTTATCGGGTGCTGGCCTTATGCCACAACTTGCCTTGACAGGTCTTATTGCAGGCCAAACCTATTATGTACGGGTTTGGGAATACGGGAACAATGTAAGCGGTACATTTGGGATATGCGCATCAAGCCCGCCCGCAAATGATAATCCTTGTAATGCTATTAACTTGAACTCAAGTGGTACATGCAATATGACCCAGTATACGATGTCGGGTGCTACCTCTACCAATTTCCCAACCATCAATATACCAAGCTGCGGCAACTATGTAGGCGGTGACGTATGGTTTTCCACAACTGTACCTGCCAATGGACAATTAAGCGTTTTAATGGAGACAACAACCAGCGCCGATTACAGCATAGCCATTTATACAGCAACCAGTTGTTCAGGTACATTTACAGAAATAAGCTGTGACGACGATGCTGGACCCGGGTTTGCACCTGCCATTACGATATACTCTTTGGCACCGGGCACTGCCGTTTACATTAGGGCATGGGAAGATGGCAATGACAATAATGGTACATTCTCTATTTGTGCCAGTAATGCTCCAATAAACGATAATCCATGTTTTGCCACGGATCTCAGTTCTGCTGGATTGACTTGTGTACCTGTTACAGGTACAAACGTAGGTGCAACAGCTACCACATCGCCTATAATCCCAGCGCCGGGTTGTAGCAATTACCTAGGTGGCGACATTTGGTATAGCACCACCATGCCATCATCGGGTACATTGATTATAGAATCTACAGCCAGCTCACTTACCGACGGGGCCATGGCCATTTACACCCTGTCAGGAACTTGTAGTACGGGTACTTATACCCTTGTTTCATGCGATGACGATGCAGGCCCAGGTTTAATGCCCCTAGAGTATATAACCAATGTACCGCCTGGAACACCGCTTTATATCAGGTTCTTTGAGTACGGCAACAACGTTTTTGGCAATTTCGGTATATGTGCGCATACAAATTCATCAGTTCCAGCCTGTGGTTCTGGAGCCCCTTCGGCAGCTGACGAATGTACTTATGCCACACCCGTTTGTGATTTGAATGGCTATTGTGGCAATACGAGTTCTGCCTATACTACATCTACCGTCACACCATACTGTGGTTCTATTGAAAATAATTCTTGGTTATCATTTGTGGCTGCGCAGGCAACGGTAAGCATGCAGGTAACGGTTAGTGCTTGTTCAGCTGGCAACGGTATTCAAATGGCTTTGTACACTACAACTAATTGTACGTCGTTTACTTATGCTAATGCCTCGTCGAGTAATTGCTATTTTCAAATATTGAACAATCAAACCACGGCCGTTAACTTTACTGGCTTGACGCCTGGGGCTACTTACTACCTCATGATTGATGGTTACGCCGGCGACGTTTGCGATTATTCCATTGCCGCTGTTAATGGGGCCGTCTATACTAACGTAAATGCTGGGGCTGATATTAATGTGTTGCCAGGATGTAGTTTCAGCTTAACGGCTACTGGGGGTAACGGTGTGTTTACTTGGGCACCTGGAGGGTTTTCAGGAGCGACATTGACAAGCAGTGTAAGTACTTCTACAACTTACACAGCTACTTCATCAGCCGGTAACGAATTGTGCCCCAACAGCACGAGCGATCAAGTTCGTGTGAACGTGGTTACGCCAACCATTGTTTCAAATAGTCCAGTTTGCCCAGGGGCTTTGCTCAATTTATCTGTTTTAAACGCACCTTCCAATACCAGTACCTATGCTTGGTCGGGGCCAGGTGGCTGGACGGGGTCTGGCGCTGCTCAAGTCATTGGCGGTATGTCGCCCTTAAGAGCAGGTACATATACCGTTACCATAACCACAACGAATGGTTGCACGACAACAGCATCAACCGTGGTTAGCTTAGCCGCAGGCTTTTCAACCTTGCCTGGTAATACGCCTTTGTCAGCCACTGTAGTCACCAATGGCTGTGCCGGTACCAGTGCACAATTTAATGTACAAGCGGGAGCTTCTTACGTATGGTCTGGCCCCAATGCATTCTCTAGTACCTTGCAAAACCCAGTGATTCCAAGCCTTGTCTTAGCCAATGGTGGAACCTATCAAGTAACGGTAACTTCTGTCGATGGCTGTACGGCAACCGATCACGTTAGCTTTGATGTTACACAGCTTACTGTTTCTGTAACTTCCCCTGATGTAAACATTTGTAGAGGAGAAACAACGGCTTTAAATGCGGCTACCACAGTCAATATTACCAGTGTTTATGGCCCAACAGGTACAAGCTGTGGTACAACGCCCACTATTCTAACCCTCGGGACAGGTGCTACTGGTACAACGGTGGGTAGTCCATTCCGTGGGGCTTTTGAAGATGGTAGATTTCAATATTTGTATACAGCCGCTGAGGTGCTGGCTTTTGGTTCTCCTCAACCATTTATCAATAGTATTGCGTTCAACTGTTTGACAAGCAGTACTACCAACTATAATTTCCAAGTGCGTATTGGTCAAGTAGCTGTGAGTAATTTTAGTACTTACACTGCTTTTGAACCAAACATGTATTTGGTGGCTTCTGGTGTTATTACGCCAACATTAGGCTGGAACACCATTGTCTTCGATAATCCCTACCGGTGGAATGCTGCAAACAACATTGTGGTTGAGTTTAGTTTTGATAATGAAGCTAGTGGTGTCTCTACCCAAGCTCAATTTACCAGTACCAGCAATACAGTACTTACGCAAACTATAAGTAATTCGAGTGGCTTTACTATAGATGCACCGACTATTAGCTCTAACCGACCCAATATTCAATTTGGGTTTTGCATGTCAGGAGGTATTTCACAACAAACTACTTGGAGCCCAACCCTTACTTTAGATAACTTTACAGGCAATAATGTCAACGCGAGCCCAACTGCCACTACTACATACACGGCAACATTTCAAGTCAATGCATGCTCTGTATCAGATGCGATAACCATTACTGTCCTTGATCCTGTTACGGCCGCAAGTAATACAGGACCATATTGCGTAGGCAGCACTATAGCTGTAACCACCACTTCTGTCGGGCCATCATCTACTTACAGCTGGTCAGGGCCGGGGGGCTTTACCAGCTCGGCTCAATCTTTTACCCGGGCAAATGTATCTACTTTAATGTCAGGCTTTTACACCGTAACGGCAAGCATTAACGGTTGTACAACTACAGCATCTACCTTTGTCGATATCAGGGCTGCTGCACCACTAACTTTAACTGCTTCGCCCAGCTTTGTTTGCCCTGGCAGCACCACGCAACTATCTGCAACTTATATCCCCAATGTAGGTGCTTTTTGCGGACTATTAAACAGGCCATGTGGCCCTAGCGCTAATATTAGCCTAGGCTCAGGAACCTTAAATACTTTTGCGGTGTCACCATTCAGGGGATCTGCCCCCGATGCAAAGTTGCAAGTGATATATACCGCCGCCGACTTGCTTGCAGCAGGCTTAACCGCCGGGAAAATCAATGGCATACAGCTGGATGTTGTAAGTTTTGGTAATACAACATTCAATAATTTTACCATCGGTATGGCTTGTACCAGCGTGAACGCTTTTGCTACAGGTGGCACCTTGAATACAGGTGTATCTTTTAGCACCGTGTACTCCAACTCGGTAAACCCTGCTACGGGGCTCAATAACTTTGTTTTTACGCAGCCCTACGAGTGGGATGGAAGCTCAAATCTATTTATTCAATTTTGTTACGATAATGCAGTGAGTGGCGTTTCAGATAATATCGTTTATTCGTACGTTGCCTACAATGCTTCAGCCCTAGGTATTGCTTTCTCTGGTAATGGATGTAACTTGGTTTCGGGCCCCGGTGTAACAACCACCATTAGTACCCAAAGGCCCAATATCATATTTAATCAATGCGCTATTCCAAGTCCAACAGTTACCTATACTTGGGCCGCTAATCCCAGTTTGTCAGCTACCAACATAGCCAATCCTGTAGCCAACCCAACGGCTACTACAAGCTACTCGGTAACGGCAACGGATGGTATATGTACGGTAAGTAATGCTATTCCTATCAGCTTGAGTACTTTATCGGTCTCCATCGCAAGCTCAGATAATAATATATGCCCTGGCCGTTCCATAACCCTTACGCCTACAGTCAATGCTGGTGCCTGTGGAGCTAGTGGTACTTGTGCTGGTCCATCCAGTACTTTTGTTTCAGGAACAACCTCTAGCAATACCAGTATTCTTCCCTTTGCCGGGTTGAATCCTGACTTTAGGGCTCAAAGTGTTTATCGTGCTTCAGAACTCTATGCGGCAGGGCTTCGCCCTGGTTTAATCAGCCAAATTGCCATTCAAGTAAATACCAAGGGCAGTACACAACCCTACAATAACTTTACCATTAAAATAGGATGTACGGCTGTAAATACTATGGTTAATGGTCCGTTTATTAGTACAGGCATGACCACTGTTTTTACAGGGAACTATAGCACTTTTGTAGGCTTAAACACCTTTACTTTTTCAAACCCCTGGTTGTGGGATGGTACTTCAAATATTATCATCGAGTTTTGCTACGATAATGCAGCTGGTACAAGTAATGACCTAAGCCAAGTATCTAGTCCAGGTTATTTTTCATCCATATATTCTAGTACAGGACCCTCGGGTTGTAGTACTGCCAATGGTCTAGTTGATGCCACTCGACCTAATTTACGCTTCTTTAGTTGCGCCTCGTATGCATGGTCAACAGGTTCAAACCTTGCAAGCATTACCGTTAATCCTTTGGCTAATACCACATACACGCTTACAGTAAGTGATGGCCAATGTACGGTTTCGGGCTCTATTGATATTGTCACAGTTACAGTTCCCGTTACAGTAACCCCCGCCACCAGCACTATTTGTGCTGGAGCCAGTACCGTTTTAACGGCATCAATGCCCGCTACGCAAGCCTGTGGCTATACAGGTACTTGTAGCGCAACACCTATCATGACGGTCAGTGGAACCACTTCCAGCAATACCAGTATTTTACCTTTTGCTGGTGGGAATGCTGATTTTAGGGCTCAAAGCATATATAGGGCATCCGAATTGGTAGCAGCAGGTGTCCAGCCTGGCTTAATCAGCCAAATTGGTATACAGGTTAATACCAAAAGTAGTACCCAGCCTTACAATAACTTTACCGTTAAAATAGGATGTACAAGCCTCACAGCTCTATCTAATGGCGCATTCACTTCTACGGGCATGACAACGGTATTTACAGGCAACTACAGCACTTTCATCGGGCTAAATACCTTTGCTTTCTCTACGCCCTGGTACTGGGATGGTACTTCTAACCTACTTGTTGAGTTTTGCTATGATAATGCAACAGGCACGGCCAACGACTTAAACCAAGTGTCAAGTCCTGGATATAACTCATCCCTATATAGCGCTACAGGAGCCTCGGGTTGTGCCATTGCTACAGGTATTACTGATCCTACTAGACCCAACTTGCGCTTTTACAATTGTAGTAGTTTTAGTTGGGCCAGTGGCGAAACCAGTCGTGCTATTACAGTAAGCCCTACAGCAACCACAACCTACACGGTTACCGTGTCTGATGGTGTATGCGTGGGTACGGCTACGGCTACGGTCAATGTCATTAATCTATCTTTAGACATTAGCCCAAGTTCAAGCACTATTTGTGCGGCGGGTACGCCAGTTGTGTTGAATACCTCCTTCAATCAACCTACGGGCATTGCATGTGGCCAAACTGCTGCCTGCTCGGGTGCTTCCGCCTCTATTATTTCTGGGGTTACAACCAGCACTTCTAATATCGCACCGTTCTCGGGTGGCTCAGCGGATGCTAAAAGGCAAAATATCTTTAGGGCTTCCGAGTTGATTGCCCAAGGTATGCAAGCGGGTTTTATCACATCCATTGGTATTCAAGTTGCTACCAAAGCGTCTACACAACCCTATAATAATTTTACGGTTAAAATCGGATGTACCAGCCTCAGCGAGTTTAATGTTACTACCTTCGAAACGGGTTTGTCCACGGTTTTCAATGCTAATTATACTACAGTGGCGGGCTTGAATACCTTGAATTTCAGCAGTCCGTGGTACTGGGATGGGGTTTCGAATATCGTTCTTGAATATTGCTACGATAACGCTACTGCTACCGCAAATGATTTTGCCGAGTCAACCTCCCTTGTTTATGCTCCTACTTTGCGCGCTACAACCAACCCAGGCTGTGATGCCACTGTAGGAACTACTTTAACTTCACGCGTGAATATCCGCTTTGGCATGTGCTATGGTTATTCTTGGTCAGATGGTAGCTC
Organism: uncultured Saprospiraceae bacterium; assembly: GCA_964508975.1. Classification (GTDB taxonomy): domain Bacteria; phylum Bacteroidota; class Bacteroidia; order Chitinophagales; family Saprospiraceae; genus CAZDVQ01. The sequence goes on along the minus strand of CAZDVQ010000026.1, from coordinate 1,533 downwards.
AAATACCTCGCTGACCGTTACGCCTGCATCTACAACCATGTACACGGTCACGGTTTCTCAAGCGGGTTGTACGGCTACCGCTAGTGCCACAGTATATGTGTCCAGCTTGGATGTCAGTATCAGTGGTGATAATTCTATATGCCCTGGCGCTTCTACTACCTTTACGGCGAACGTTACGGGCAATGTACCGCAAGCCTGTGCCACGGCACCTGCCTGCACGGGCAACGGTGTCAACATTGCTTCCGGTACGCTATCTGGTACAACCCTGGCTTTTCCATTTAACAACGCCCAAGAATGCAGGATGCAAACTATCTACAGCGCCAGCGATTTACTCGCCCAAGGCCTTGTGCCCGGACCAATTTCATCCATCTCTTTATTCGTAGCCACCAAGGCATCCAATGTGCCATTTAGCGGCTTTACCGTTAAAATGGGCTGTACCAGCCTACCTGATTTTGCTTCCCTGGGTACCAACTTTATCCCAAGTTTAAATCAAGTGTTCAGTGGTAATGTGACAACAAGTGCCGGGGCGGTCAACATTGCACTCCAAAACGCCTATTACTGGGATGGTTTTAGTAACCTCGTCATCGAGTTTTGCTACGATAACGCTGTGGCGCAGGCTGGCTCTGATCTGATTCGATTTACCAGTACGGCCTTGGTTCCAACCCTCACGGCTACCAGTACAGGCACGGGCACGGGCGGCTGTTTCCTCGTGGCTACCACTACCCGCACGCAACGGCCCCTCATAACTTTCCAACAATGTTCTAGCGCTACTTTGGCTTGGTCAACTGGCGCAACTAGCCCTGACATAACAGTTAGCCCAGCCTCCAATACCACTTACACCGTCACCGCTACCGATGGTTTATGTACGGTTTCCGAGTCGGTTGCACTCACGCTGCATCCATTACCAAGCATTTTGGCTGGCAATTCTGGTCCAGTTTGTAGGGGCAGCTCGGTTCAGTTTTCGGCTAGCGGTGCGCAAACCTATACTTGGACTGGCCCTGGGGGCTATACCAACACGGGGCCTCACCCCGACAGGGATAACATCAGCCTGGCGCAAGCGGGCACTTATGCCGTGCAAGGCACCGATGCCAATGGTTGCCAGAATTCGGCTACTACAACCCTGGTGGTCAATATCTGCCCTGAGCTTTGCACCAACGGCATCGACGATGATGGCGACGGCTTCATTGATTTTGATGATCCAGATTGCCCTTGTAACGATTAATTTTTTGTTCATGATTTGGGCGCCCCGGCTTTGCCGTCGCTACGTTACGCGGCTCGCTGTCGCTCGGCCCCTGCGGGTCTGGCGCGTTGCGCCACCGCTCCACATCGCTGGCGCAGCTACAGGCAGGATTGATTGGTTCTAGGTTAATGTATACAGCATCATTTTTTACCACCCCGTCTGCAGTGCTACACGCGTTGCGTTCCGCTTGCATCCACCCCTCCTTTGCATGGCTACGATTAGGACACATCTTTTGATGCTGCCCGTAGGGCAGCCCCTTTTGGTAGCCCCGGGTCAGCGCAGCGCAACCCGGG
>CAZDVQ010000025.1:0-56528 GCA_964508975.1 uncultured Saprospiraceae bacterium | reverse complement strand
ATCATTTCATCATTTCATCATTTCATCATTTCATCATTTCATCATTTCATCATTTTGGGCGTTGCGCCGCTTCGCGCCGCCGCTGTCCGCCGGGGTTCGCTATTCGCTCCGTGCTTCGCACCCGCGCCTACGGCGCGGCCCTCTGGCCAGCTAACGCGGTTACCCCTCCCCCTTGATCAAACGATCTAGCTTCCTGATTTTGTCGAGCACGCCATTGTAGTAGTAAATCATGTACATGCGGTTAAGCTGCATTTTCAAAAAGAGACTTTGCACTATTTTCCGGTCTGATTCACTGATTTTAGGCTTGGTGTTGAGGCCCACAAGGTTGCCTTTGTTGTCGAATACCAGGTACTGCACCAAGATAGCATTCAAGGTAGGGAAATAGTTGGCGTGGAAGTTCATCTCGTCGTAATCCTCTTCCATTTCCTTGAGGATTTTGTAATCGAACTCGTACAGGTCGATGATTTTGGCGCGGAGCGAGTCGTCGGAGATGATTTCTAAACCTTTAGACTTGAGCGCTTCAAAGCCGGAAGTATTGAGCACGGCGATAAAATCGCGGGTAAGGCCAAGGTAGTACATCGACAAGGAATCCTGTTTGATGGAGTCCAGGTTGTCAAGCGTGATACATCTCCGGAAAAACCTGATGGACTCTATACCTTGCTTATGGCCCTCAATGTTGCCGCGTATATCGAGGGTGTCCTTACGGAGGCCGTTGCGGATTTCGAGGAGTATTTTTTGTTCGGCCTGAAAATCGTTGCGGCCTTCTTTCCAGCTGTTCAAGGCAAAAGCCGATACCACCGCCACGAAGATGGAGAGGAACTCGAAACCGTATTTACCGATATATTTTAGCATGAGCGGGAGGGTTTGAGCGGCAAATATACAAATTGCTCGGCTGCGGTGCAGCCTTGCGATGTGCTAATTATTGATGTGCTAATGTGCTGATTAATTGCCAGTCTACATGTGGTTTAAATTGTACTGTACGGCTTTAAATCTCTCCCACTCTGCTATCTGCACTCTGCTCTAAATCATTGGCCTAGCGATGTGAAGCGGTGGCGCAACGCGCCAGACCCGCAGGGGCCGAGCGATAGCGAGCCGCGGAACGTAGCGGCGGCGCGCCGCGCCGAAGGCCCCAAAATATAATAAAAAAAATGTATCGACGTTTCATACGGTTGAAAATGCCTTGTGACCAGAAAAAAAACTATTTTTACCCCCAGTTTTAAGTATCGTCCATAAAATTATTGTGCTGGCGGTAACGAAAACCCTAAAAAGTATATAAATGGAGAACGCATCGGACAACAACCGTGTGCTCGAACGATTGAAGGCAGGTGATCAAAAGCTTGCGCAAGAACTGTATCACGAGTTGAGACAGCCCTTTGTAAGTTGGGCTGTGAAACTCTATGAGTGTGACCAAGATGACGCGATCGACGTATTCCAGCAGGCTTTCACGATTTTTTACTTTAACGTGCGTGAAAACAAGCTGAATAATTTGACCAGTTCCTTGCGCACTTACATTTTTGCGATCGGGAAAAACGTGTTCAGGGAAAAATTCCGGGATATCAAGAAACGCCAAACCGTGTCGATTGATGACCAACCAGTTCAAGACCTGAACTACGACAACTCGATTATTGACAAGTATGAAGCCGCCCACAACCAAGCACTCGTTAGCCAGTTGTTGGATAAAATTGGTGAGCCTTGCAAAACGCTCCTCGAACTCATGTACATTCAAGGTCAATCTACCAAGGAGGTAGTCGCGGCCATGAATTACAGCGATGAACGAGTAGTGCGGAAACGCAAGTGCCTCTGCCTACAAAAAATGAGGGAAATCCTTCAAGAAATGCAATCTTAATTGTTCGGGATTGTCGTTTCGCGACATTACGAACAACAAAGACCTTACAAATGGACCACGACGTAATTCTGATTGAAACCATAGAACGCTACCTGAACGACCAGATGGCGGACGCGGAACGTATAGCCTTTGAGCAACACATGCAAGCCGATCCTGCACTGGCCGAAGCTGTTCAAGATTACGCCAAAATACTGGAAGGTATGCGTGCCAACATGTGGCACAAATTCCAAGATAATGTAAAACAGTGGGAAACCGAGGCCAAAGCTACCGACACACCACTTGCCTTGGCTCAAAGCCCTAAAAAGGTAGCTTTCTGGCCTAAATTTGCCAAGTATGCTGCCGCTGTATTGGTTTTTGCCGTTGCTGGCACTGCCATGTACATGAACTTGAACGCTGGTAAATCAAACGCTGAACTCTTCGCGACGTATTATAACCCCGATGTACAAACCATGCGCAACGGCGGTGAATCGAACGCGAGCTTGCCCTTCGACTCTAAGGTGTTGGATGGCCTAAGCCAAGAACGTCGCGATTATTTTGCCAAGGCTTACGATGCCTATGCCCTCGGCAGCTATAGCCAAGCCTTAGAATTGTTTGAAAAATTTAGGGCCAACAAAACGGCCAAGCTCGCCGAACAGCAAGCTTTATACTTTGAAGCTATCTGCAAAATAGGCCTCGAAGATGAATTTGCGGCCATCAAGAGTTTTGACGAATTGCTTGCCGTAACCGCAGATGTAGCACTTATCGACAAAGCATCTTGGTATAAAGCCCTCTTGCTCTTGAAAAATGGCGAACGGAAAAGTGCTAAAAAAATCTTGACCGAAATCCAGTTTAGCAGTTCAAGCCCATACGCGCATCAAGCCGCTTCACTCCTGAAAGAGTTCTAGCTAGCGCCCTCCCCGAAAGATTTAATATTGAAAATCGTAGGCGATGCTTTATATTTGCGTCCAACAACCGCATTGCACCTATGCCTAACGACATTTTAGCAGAGTTCCCCGTGCTGGAAACCAGCGCCTGGATCAAACAGATAGAGAAAGAATTAAAAGGTACCGAGCTCAACGCCTTGAACTGGGAAGTAGAACCCGGTATCGTTTTGGCGCCTTTTTACAGCCAACAAGCCGATACCTGGAGCCAAAATAGCGCCATCCCCGTTAAACAGTCATGGGCTTTCCGTGAGCAGGTTTTGGTCAACGATAATCCAGCCTCTGCCCAAGCCCAAGTAAAAGCAGCCTTGAACCAAGGCGCTGAATCATTGGAGCTTTCCTTCGAGCATAGTTTCGATAGCCTTTCAAGCGTACTAGAAGGTGTGTTCCCTGAAATGGTAGAACTTTCGTTCTGTGGCACAGCACTCGATAAACAACCCAAAGGCTTCTTGGAACACTTGTACCAATGGCTACAAGCCCAAGGCAAAAACACCGAAGCATACGGCAGTATCATGTTCCACAGCGATTATGACAAGCTGGTGGATTGCATTCTATACGCCCGACAACACTTGCCCAAGTTTAAACTCGTGGTCATTGACGTGCGCAGCATGAACGACCGCCACGGGAGCGAGCAGCTTAGCTTCGCCTTGCGCAACTTGAACGAACTGGTACTAGCCCTGGAACAACGTGGCCTTAAACCAGCTGACATTGCCCAGCAAACCGAGTTTAAATTTGCAATCGGCGATAACTTCTACGCCGAAATAGCCAAGTTGAGGGCCTGGCGACATCTTTCGAAATTGTATTTCAACGCTTGGCAAACCGACGCCGACAGCCAACCCTACCTAGCCGTTTACACCAGTAATACCTTTGGAGCCGATGCACACAAAAATATGGTCGCAGCGGCTGTCCAAGCACTCGCCGGGACGATTGGCACCGCCGATAGCTTAACCGTTCAACCCGGTGCAAATGAAGTGTTTGAATCGCGCATAGCCCGTAATGTACACCATTTGTTGCGCTTCGAGTCGCACCTCGACCAGTTGCGCGATGCAGCGGCGGGCAGTTACTACCTGGAGCAATTGACCGATGCTTTGGCTAAAAAAGCGTGGAAAAACTTTCAAAATACGATTTGATGAGTCCCCAGGAACAGCCCACCAAATACATTTACCGCGATATTAGCTGGTTGAGTTTCAACCACCGGGTGATGCAAGAAGCTGAAAACCCAGAAGTTCCCCTGTTGGAAAGGGTTAAGTTCTTGGCTATCTACTCGTCGAACATGGACGAGTTTTTCCGCGTGCGGGTAGCCACCTTGCGCTCGCTCATCCGTTTGGATAAAAAGGAGCGAAAAACCATCGACTTCAACCCGGCCCTCGTGTTGGGTAAATTGCTGGTTACCGTGAATGAGCAAGCGCAACACTTTAGCGCTATCTTTCACCAGCAATTATTGCCCAGCTTGCGCAAAGAAGGTATTTACGTGGCGGCCCCTTCAGAGCTGGATACCAACCAACAAGCATTTTTACGAAAGTACTTTTCAGATAGGATTGCGCCCTATGTTCAGCCCGTTTTGCTGGTTAAACAGAAAATTAGGCCTTTTTTGATCAACGGCTCTTTGTACCTAGCGGTCATTTTGCAAGAACCTAAGTCGAGCAAAGAAAAATACGCCGTGGTGCGCATCCCATCTAAAGATACGGGGCGTTTTATCGTGGTGCCAGGCGAGCAAAACCTAGTGGTTTTCCTCGATGACTTGGTGCGTTTCATGTTGAACGACTTGTTTCCAGGCTACACCGTAAAAGGCGCTTACTCATTTAAACTCACCCGCGATGCCGAGCTAAACATCACAGATGAATACTCGGGCGACCTTATCGCCAAGATAAAAGAAGGCCTAGCCAAGCGTAATGCTGGTCCGGCTACCCGTTTTGTATACGACCGTTCCATGCCGTCGAAGCTGCTCAAGCTGCTCGGCGAAATATTTAAAACCAACAAGGAAGACCTTATCCCAGAAGGCACCTACCACAACAATGCCGACCTGTTTGGCTTCCCTGATTTTGGTCGGGCCGACCTGAAAGATACCCCACAACCACCTGTAAACCACCCATTATTTGCGGGTAATACAGGCATCCTAGATACCATCAAAGCCCAGGGCGACATCCTCCTGAGTTTCCCATATCAAAAGTACGATCCCGTGGCCATGTTCTTCGAGCAGGCCGCGCTCGACCCACAAGTGCGCGAAATTCGGATTACACAATACCGTGTGGCGCGCCAGTCGCGCATTATGGAAGCCTTGATCAAGGCCGCCAAGTTGGGCAAAAAAGTACTGGCTTTCGTGGAGGTTAAGGCCCGTTTCGACGAGGAGGCCAACCTACAATGGGCCGAGGAACTGGAGCGCCACGGCGTGCAAGTTCTTTACAGTTTCCCAGGCTTGAAAGTTCACAGCAAACTGGCGCAGGTAATCCGTTTAGAGCAAGGCAAACGCGTGCGTTACACCTACATGAGCACGGGCAATTTTAACGAAACGACAGCAAAGATATACGCCGATTTCGGCTTGTTCACCCAGCATAACGAGATTTCGCTGGAGGTTGAACGCGTTTTCAAATTCTTGCAAACCGGCGTTTTGCCCCGTATTGCATTCAAGCACTTGTGGGTTGGTCAAATCAATATGTATGATCAGCTCATCCAATTTATCGAGGAAGCTACCATGCGGGCGCAGGCTGGTCAAGTGGCCGAAATCACGCTAAAGCTGAACAGTATTGAAGAAGTACATGTCATTGACAAACTGTACGAAGCTGCCGAGGCAGGCGTTAAAATCAAGCTCATTGTGCGCGGTATTTGTTGCTTGAACCCAGCGTTAAGTCCTAATATTGAGGCCATTAGCATCATCGACCGTTATTTGGAGCACGCCAGGGTGTATTATTTCAAGTTCGAGGACAGCGACCGCCTGCTACTCTCCTCCGCCGATTTAATGGGCCGCAACCTGCATCACCGCATCGAGTGCGCCTTCCCGGTAATGGAGGAAAAACTCAAGACAGAGGTACTCCATTTCCTCCACATCCAGTGGCAAGACAACGTGAAAGCCAGGATATTAGATGGCTCACAAAGCAACGCACTCAGGCCCAAAGGCAAAAAAGCCATCCGCTCGCAAGTGGCGCTATACCTCAATACCCAAAAAGCGCTTGACTAGCGTTTTTGATTTTTGGAGATTTTGATTTGGGCGCCCCGCCGCTGCGCGTCGGCGCTACGTTACGCGGCTCGCTGTCGCTCGGCCCCTTCGGGTCTGGCGCGTTGCGCCACCGCTCCACATCGCTGGCGCAGAGCCTTGCCCCATAATTAGCGCCTTTAGAATACAAAAACTAGTTGAGTATAGTTCTTAATATATGTTGTAATAATAGTATAATCATGCAGCGAATTTGGAATTATTTTTTTTATTGTACGTGGAAAATGTATGTACAATTTGGTGAAACTCTTATTGAGAAACCTATGATCTATGTTTTCACGAAAATACCTCTATTTAGGGATAATTGGGAAAAAGGCAAAAAGGAGTATAAGGCAATTATACACGGCAAAAAAGGACTGAATGTTGGTTTTGCTTTTAGTTCAATGTTTGTATCTACAATTTGGCTTGCCGTAAGTATACTAGCGGTTAGCAGTTATTTTTTTGAAATTAAAGTACGCGAAAATTCTAGCTATTATGCTATTGCAGTACTTGTTTTTTCATATATTGTAAATCAGTTTCTTTTATACAAATCTGACAAGTATAAATTATACTTCAAAGAGTTCGAAGGGAAACGCTCTAATGTTGCTGTTACTTTTTTTGGAGTTTTATTTCATCTGGTAATTTGGACTTGGGGATTACTATCAATATATTTAGCAGATGGATTTGGATGAATCAAAGTAAAGGCTCCACTAGGAGCGACACATATTCAACTGCTGCGCAGCCTTGCGACGTGAGGATATGGGGATGTGAGGATATGAGGATTATTACAGCCCCTACACCCTGCAAGCCCGAAAAACTATCTGGGGGGCGGGGTACTCCTATCTCCTATCTCCTATCTCCTATCTCCTATCTCCTATCTCACCAAAGCTGCTTTCAGCAGCTTTACATACCCTTCTTCCTGTAAATTTTTGCCGATGAACACTACCTTGCTCTGCCGTATTTCATCGTCGGCCCAAGGTTTACCAGGCAGAATAACGATTTTATTCCCCACCGATTGAATCACCATGCGGCGTTGATAGCCATCGGCATGAATGATGCCTTTAATGCGATACACATCTACCGCTTGGAACACCACGAAAGCGTTGAGACGGTTTTGCAAAGCCAGTATATCAAAGGGCTGGTCGAACGTAAAACTAAGCGAAACGATGTTGGTGTGTTGGAAGGCTGTGCCTTGTTTCAGTAGCGGGGCCTGTGGTTGAGCAGCGGTATGGTCCAGCCTGAATCCTACTTGTTCGGCGCGTTCAAAGGCAAACACCTCGTCTAAAGGATAATCCTCGTGGTTGCCTTGCAGGATAGTAGCCCAAGGGTTCATGCTTTGTAGTTTTTGTCGGAGTTCCAATACTTGCTCAGGTGTGGTGGTATCAGTTTTGGTAATGAGTAAAATATCGCTGAAGGAAATTTGTTTCATGGCCTCCTCGGTTTGACTGAGGCGTTGTTCAATCATCAAGGGGTCGATGAGGCAAACCACGCGGGCCAGGGGAAAATCTCGTTTCAGGGCCGGGGTGATCAAGAACGGCAGGGCCACCGAAGCAGGGTCAGCGATACCAGTTGTTTCAATGACCAGCTCGTCCCAGTCGTCGGCACGGGCGGCCAGTTGGTTGAGCACATCGAACAGGTCGTCGCCGAGGGTACAGCAGAGACAGCCATTACTCATTTCGAACACGCTATCGGTACCGTTTACAATAAGCTCGGCGTCAATGCCTTGCTCACCTAATTCATTCTCGATGATGGCCAGCCTTGCTGGTTTTTTATAGGCAATCACGGCATTGAGGAAGGCTGTTTTGCCTGCGCCTAAAAATCCGGTGATGATGGTAACAGGTTTGTTCATAGTTATGAGGGCTGAGAGCAGAGAGCAGAGTTTAGATATGAGTGTAGAGAGCAAAGTAGAAATTTGCTGACACTAAGATAATATTTTTATGCAAAATAACTAATCCCTAAAACCTAATAACTAAAACCTAATAACTAAAACCTAATAACTAAAACCTAATAACTAAAACCTAATCCCTAATAACTAAAACCTAACCCTTAAAAAATGCTTACCTTTGCGGCGAAATTCACCCTTATGCGCGAAGTACTTGATAACGAACGGCCAGAAATAGACCCATCCGACATGGAGCAAAAGCGCAATGCTTGGCGCGAGATGCTGGGTGCTACAGGCTTGTACCTAGCGGGTAGCCTCGTGTTCATGCCCTTGTTGCTTTGGCCCATGCTGCCGCAACTGGGTTTTGGTGACCAAGAAGCCTTCTCGGCCATCATAAAAGGTATAGGCGATGGCAAAAACAAAGAGGTTATCCCGGCGGTGCGCATCGTATTGATGATTATGCAGTTCTGCATGTTTATCATACCAGCCTTGCTGTTTGCGGCTATCTATAAGAAAAACGATGCTTTCGGCTTTTTAGGACTGAACCGCTTGGCCGATGCCAAGGTACTCGTAGCGGTAATCGCACTGATGTTTTTAGTGACACCAGTGGTGCAGTTCCTGCTAGAGCAAATGACGTTATTCTTCCCTGAAGGGGCTGATAGCCCGGTAAAACTGCAAGAAGCTTTAATGCAAATGCCTAGCAGCACCGACCTATTCATGAACGTGATTCTGGTAGGCTTGCTAGCTGCTACTGGCGAGGAATTGTTCTTCCGTGGGGTATTGTTGCCTACTATTAAAAACTTGTACGGCAAAACCCATGTTGCTATTTGGATTACCGCTTTGATTTTCAGCTGGACGCACAATTATACCGCTGGCTTTTTACCTATCCTTTTGCTCGGTGCTTTATTGGGCTACTTGTATGTTTGGACGGGCTCTTTGTGGGTACCGATTATTGGGCATTTTGTACACAATAGCTGGCAAGTGGTATACGAGTACATGGCACAACACGGTCAATTGAGCAATGCACTGGCATCCCAAACATCGTTTAGTTGGCCTTGGGTTTTGGGCTCTGCCCTGATTTGCGCTGGACTAATTTACTTTTTGAAAATTAAGAGTTCTGAGTTGATAGTTGGTAGTTGATAGATTTGTTTTTCAACGGCTTTATTTGATTTCAACCATTGAATTTCAATAATTTAAATCAAAACTACCAACTATCAACTCCCTAATAACTTTGAACTAATAACTCATAACTCTGAACTATCAACTACCAACTATCAACTCCATACTAACTCCTCCCTCCTCACTCCTAACTCCTAACTAAAAAATGTATCCTATACACAAAGAAGGAAAAGCATTCATGATACCGGCCGTTTTGTTGCTTGGTATTGGTGTATTTAGTGCTTACACGGCCATTACCGGAGGCTTATGGCTATTGTTGCCCATTGCCTTGTTGCTCGTGGTATTTGGATTGCTGACCATTAACTTTTTCCGGAACCCACCTAGACCGGTAGCTGCAAACTTGGCGGAGAACCTAGTGCTTTGCCCTTGCGACGGCAAGGTAGTGGTCATAGAAGAAACCCATGAACCAGAGGTATTAAACCAAAAGTGTATACAGGTATCGATATTCATGTCGCCGTTGAATGTGCATGTAAACCGTCACCCCTTAAACGCTACCATTGGTTTTTACAAATACCACGAGGGTAAGTACCTGATGGCCTTTAACCCGAAATCATCGACTGAGAATGAACGTACCACCACGGTTTACCAGTGGAACGACAAACTAGTGCTGATGCGCCAGGTGGCGGGCTTTTTGGCACGTCGTATCATTTGCTACGCCAAGGCTAACGCCAAGGCTGTACGTGGCGAAGACATGGGTTTTATCAGGTTTGGTAGCCGGGTTGATTTATATTTACCTTTGGGTACTAAAATCTTGGTAACCCCTGGCCAAGTGGTAAAAGGCAACGTTGATTTGATTGCGGAGTTGTAAAAGGTACGCAGTGGTTCTTGGACCAAGCGTATACTTTTTAATTCAAAATTGATTACTTTTGGAACACGATAGTATTCTGTACTGTTCTTAAATCAAATAGAAGTTTTATGAGCCTATCACTCCCCAGTATAACAATTGACCATTACGTTAGCATTTTCAGGCATTTAGATAATGCTTCTAAGAAGATGCTTGCTATCAAGATTCTAGAATCTATGGAAGTCCAGAAGGAGCAATCTGCAAACATCACAAGTTTATTTGGTAGCTGGGAGGACTCTAAATCAGCCGATGAAATTATTAATTTTTTAAAGGAGTCGAGGGTAGATAAAGCTAACCTTGAAAATTTCTAAGCATGTTGTATTTACTCGACTCCAATATTTGCATTCATTTTTTTAAGGGTAGTTATAATTTGATCTCCAAACTAGAAGAAGTAGGGTTGCAAAACTGTTGCATCTCTGAAATCACTTTGGCTGAGCTAATCTACGGAGCTGAATGCAGTTTAAATCCAGAAAAAAATAAAGCTACAGTACAAGCTTTTCATGCTCAGCTAAGCACGATTCCCATATTTAACGCAATCGATTTATATGGTAAAGAAAAAGCAAGGCTAAGAAAACTAGGAACGCCCATTAGCGACTTTGATTTATTGATTGGATGCTCCGCAGTTGTTCATGATTTAATCATGGTAACGGAAAACACACGCGAATTCGAACGAATAGAAGCTATCAAAATCGAAAATTGGATAATTAGGGCATAAACTGAGCACTTTTCGCGTGAGTGGCCTGGAGGGCGCGGCGTATAGCCGCGGTGCGTAGCACGGAGCGAACAGCGAACCCCGGAAGGGCACGACCCGAAGCGTAGCGCCGCGATACAAGCGGCGGCGAAGCCAGAGGGACACGCCCAAAACGAGATAGGAGTTAGGAGAGAGGAGTTAGGAGATGTATTAATTCCGGCCATCTTACCCACTCCAATAGATACAATAACGCCCGCTAGAAACTTTTTTCTAAAAACTAACAACTATCAACTATCAACTAACTTGTACACCATCATCGACATAGAAACCACGGGTGGACGGGCTGAACGCGACCGCATCATTGAAATTGCTATCATTACGCATGATGGCGAGAAGGTGCTGGACGAATACAGTACCCTAGTGAACCCGGAGATGGCAATACCTAGTTTTATTACTGGATTAACCGGGATAACCAACGATATGGTGCGCGATGCCCCCAAGTTTTACGAGGTGGCCAGAGAGATTGTGGAACGCACCCAAGGTCGGGTTTTCGTGGCCCATAACGCCCGGTTTGACTATAGTTTTGTACAAACGGAGTTTAGGAGACTAGGCTACCGATTTAGCCGCAAACAACTGTGTACCTGCAAATTAAGCCGTAAATTAATGCCTGAAACGGGTCGGCATAACCTGGATACACTCATTAAATACCTGGATATTGAAGTGCCCGCCGGCGAGCGCCACCGAGCCCTGGGCGATACCCGTGCCACCGCCATTTTGTTCGAGGAGCTGATGCGCCGCGACGGGGAAGACCAAGTGTTTAGTCAACAACTTAACCTAGGCGTTCGCGAAACCCGCCTACCCGAAAACATCAGTATTGAACTGCTGCACAGCCTGCCCGAGGAAACGGGGGTTTACTACTTTTACAACCAAACCAAAGACCTGATTTACGTGGGTAAAAGCATCAACATCAAGAAAAGGGTGATGGAGCACTTTACCGATACCACGCAAAAAGGCCAACGATTACAACAGAGCGTGGCCGATATTAGCTTTGAAGTAACAGGTAGCGAACTGGCGGCCTTGCTGCTGGAATCGAAGGAAATCAAAACCTTGAATCCCGTTTATAACCGTCAACAACGCAAGAAAAACTTGCCTGCTGGTATATTCGTTAACGAAAACGATTTGGGCTACCGTTGCCTGATGGTAGACGAGACACAATCAAGGCGCAACGAGCCTATTGCTAGGTTTGAGCGCGTATATGACGCTCGCCGACATATACAAGAGGCCATGATGCTGTTTGAGCTATGCTCGAAATGGTGCAACATGGAAACCTCAAAACCAGGCGCTTGCTCGCTCACCGTTATTGGTACCTGCAAGGGCGCTTGTACCCAACTAGAAAGCGTGGAGGAGTACAACAGTCGGGTTGAGGCGGCATTGGCCTGGCTGAGCCGCGACTTTACGGAAGATTACCTGCTGGTAGATTTTGGCCGATTTGAAAGCGAAATGTGCGTGTTCCTCATCGAGGACGGCATACTGCAAGGTTATGCCTACCTAGACCGCGATGATGGCCTTGATCTAGAAACCCTTCGAGATTGCCTACAGCCTTTCCCGTACCATAAGGATTATAGCTTGCTGGTGAAAGGACAAGAGAAAAAGGATAAGCGTTTGAAGAAGATTGCATTGTGATGTGCTAATTATTTGATGTGCTAATGTGCTGATTAGTGTATGTGAGTATTTGGAGAAGTGAAGATTTGAGGATAACTAAAAAAACCTAAACTTCAAAAAAACCTAAACTTCAAAAACGCCTAAAATTCTAAAACTCCAAAAAAACCCTTACCTTTGCAGCCGATTTTTGCACAGAAGCCCTAAGCTGGGCTTCTATTCATTTGATTTTCAACCATTAGAAAAATAATTTCAATGCCTACGGTATCGCATCAGCCCTTGTCAAGCAACACACTTCGCGTAGAAGTAACTATTCCACAATCTGAATACGCTCAAAAATTAGAATCAGAGCTCAAGAAAGTGGCCAAACAAATCGAAATCAAAGGTTTCCGCAAAGGACAAGCGCCCATGAGCTTGGTTAAAGGCCGTTACGGTGATAGCATCTTGAGCGACTTGATCGTTGACGAGTTTTCGAAAGCAATGGACGAGATGATTAAAGAACAAGGCTTGAATACTTTTGGTCGCCCGCTTCCTGCCGATGACTGCCCGGTTTTCGATCCACGCATCAACAAGTTGGGCGATTACAGCTTCATCTACGAAGTTGGTCACATTCCACCCTTTGAATTGGGTGGTATGGATAAAACCTTCCCGCTCTACAAATTTGAATTCCCAGAATCTGAAGTGGATAAAGAAATCGCTAGCCTCAAAAAACGCTACGGCTCAACCAATGTAGCTGAAGCTTTTGAAGGTGATAGCGATACTTTCTACGCTGATATCGCGTTGTTCGACGAGGCCGGTAATGCTATCGAGTTGGAGAAACCCATCAACGACGTGTTGTTCATGGTGCGTACCATCGAGAACGAAACCTTGAAAGCACAAGTTTTGGCCGCTAAAGCAGGTTTTAGCTTCGACTTCGTAGTGAGTGACTTCAGCTACTCGGAAGATATGTTCCGCAAACATGTACTCCGCATCGACGACGATAACTTTACCTTTGCCAAAGGTACCGCAACCATCAAGAGCATCATGGTGTTTGCCGATGCTACCTTGGACAAAGAAACCTTGAACCAATTGTTTGGCGAGGAAGTAAACTCGGAAGACGACGTTCGCAACTTGATTCGCGAGAGCATGAACTTAGAAACCGCTTCACGTGCCAATGTTGAACTGCGCAACCAAGTGATGATCAGCATCATGGAGAACACGAAAATCGATATGCCGATTGAGTTCATGGAGAAAGTAATCGAGAACAACCCTGACAACAAAAGCATCACAGACGTGAAAGGCTATGTTCGCGATAACTTAGGCACTTTGGTTTGGTTGGAAATTCGCGAGCAGGTTCAGAAATCAGACGAAGTGTATGTAACCGAGCAGGAAATCCGCTCGCAAGTGGCCCGCGAAATCAACCAGTACTACCAATTTGGTGCTAACGAGCAAATGGTAAACACCTTGGTGACTACCATGATGAAAGACAAAGACTACACAGACCGTATCTACAGCTCTATCCTGGATGCTAAAGTGGGTGATGTATGTGCCGCCAAAGTTGCTACCGTTGAAACCCCGATTGAAATGGCCGAGTTTGACAAAATCAACAAGGAATCACAAGCCCGTTTCCAAAGCTTGTTGAGTGCGCCACAAACCGACGAGGTTGAGGTAGAAACTGTATAACCAAATACTCCGGTTTCCCGTATAAATAATCCCGAACTTTGCCACGTGCAGGGTTCGGGATTTTTTTGTGGTGCCGTGTGAGACTTAGCCCTACGATTAGTGGTGCCTCACCCCGTCACGAGCTAGCGCTCGTGCCACCCCTCTCCACGGGCACACGCACAGCGTGTTGTGGAGAGGGGGTCAAATGCCTTGCACGGCACCAAAACCCTCTCCGCACGCGAGTTTACGAGCGTTTCAGGGGAGAGGGTCGCCGCACCGCGGCGGGGTGAGGCACCTTTAGCGCATACATTGAACTTTGTGCCCCAGCACGATGTTGTAGCTCTATCGTTGCAAATTCAATTTTTTGCCTAACTTCGCCAATCGGATTGTAAACATTAACTCATCAAACCATATTTAACAATCATGTTCGATAAAAACGAGTTTCAGAAATACGCTGTAAAACACCTTGGTATGAACAGCGCCCAGTTGGAGCATTACGCGACCAAAACGGGTAACATGATGCCACAAAACTTTACCCCATACGTGATCGAGGAGCGCCAGATGAACATTGGCCAGTTGGACGTGTTCTCGCGCTTGATGATGGACCGCATCATCTTCCTTGGCGTGGGTATCGACGATTATGTAGCCAACGTGGTACAAGCGCAGCTGTTGTTCTTGGAGTCGGTTGACGCCAAGCGCGACGTGCAAATTTTCATCAACAGCCCTGGCGGCTCGGTGATTGCTGGCTTGGGTATTTACGATACCATGCAGTACATCCAGCCCGATGTGGCCACTATTTGTACTGGTTTGGCAGCTTCTATGGGCGCCGTGCTCCTGAACGCTGGCCAACAAGGCAAACGCACCGCTTTGCCACACAGCCGCGTGATGATTCACCAACCGCTGGGTGGTATGCAAGGCCAAGTGTCGGACATGGAAATCTCGTATAAACTAGTAAAACAACTCCAGAAAGAATTGTACGACATCCTAGCCAAGCATACGGGCCAACCTTACGAGAAAATCGAGCAAGATTGTGACCGCGACAACTGGATGACTTCTTTAGAAGCCAAGGCTTACGGCCTAGTTGACGAGGTGTTGGAACGCCCTAGCCGCAACCCAGCCTAAGTTCTAGCATAGTAGAAACGTATTTTAATCCCATATTTCCGGCAGGAAGTATGGGATTTTTTTTGTGGGCGCCCCGGCGCGATGCGCCGTCGCTACGCTTCGCAGCTCGCTGTCGCTCGGCCCGCGTTGCGGTCTGGCCCTGCGGGCCACCGCTTCGCATCGCTGGCGCTGGAAACGGCGGCGAAGCCGCTAGCCTTGTCATACACTACCTTTTTGTGGGACTTGTGCGACACCAAGGACATTTAAGCATCGTTCTTGGATATGTTTTGTGCTTCATCGCAGCAGCGTCGCCCTGGTCGCCAATGTCCCACAAAGACTAGTACTGCATGCCTAGCACGGCAGAGCACTACTCGGCCTAGCAGCCTGTAGGGTAGCCGCCTCGGCGTCTGGTGCGTAGCACCGAGGCGAACCACGAAGTGCTCCTAAGGGAGCAACGCGACCGCACGAACAGCCGAGCCCGGTTGCACGAAGTGCCCCGCAACGCGAACGGTGCGGCGGCGCAAAGCGCCGCAGGCCCAAAAGAATAAAAGAACAAAGGATGAAAGGAGTAATGGCACAAAAGATATTGCTCAATCTTTTACTCGCTTAATCACACTCCGCCGCAAAACACCCAAAAATTCAAAAAAACCAAAAATTCCAATAAAAAAATTACTTTTGTAGCACTTCATCCCAATAGAGCCACCCATGTCGTATTTCAGGAAAGCAGTATATAGCGTTTGCCTTTATTTATGGGCATGCAGCAGTGTGCTCGGCCAAGTGGCCGACACCGCCAAAGCCCGAGATTTATTCGAGCGCGGCGGCGAAAGCTGGAAAGCCAAAAACTACGAACAAGCCATCTCATTCTTCGATAAAGCCATCAACATCTATGAGGCGGCCGAATCTTGGGATGATTGTGCCCAAGTATTACAAACCGCTGCCATGCGCCTGATTTACATGGCCAAGTACGAGCAAGCCGAACGCTACCTGAACCGCTCCTTGCAGGTTTGTACCCAGAAAAAATTTGCCAAATCAGAAGCGCAAACCCACGAGACCTACAACAAGATTGCCTACCTCTATTTCCAACAACGCGACTACCAACGGGCCTTGTTTTTCTTCCTCAAAGCTCTAGGCTTACAGAAAAAGTTGTACGGCGAAACGCACCCTTCTATCGCGGCATCTTACAATAATATCGGGGTGATTTACGGCTATCAACGCGACCTGGAAAAGCAACAGCTTTACCTCCAAAAAGCCTTGGACCTCCGCCTGAAACTCATCGAGAAAGACCCCGGCAACAAGGAAATGCTTGACCTCGTGGCCTCTACCTACAACAACCTGGCACACTTGTACCGCCAGCAGAAAAACTACGATAAACAGCTCGAATACTTACAAAAAGCCCTGGCCATCTGGATTCCACTCAAGGGCGAAATCCACGAGAAAATTGCCCGCACTTACCAAGGCATCGGCACCTACTACGAACGCGTGTGCAACCCCGTTAAAGAAGTTGAATACCTCAAGAAATCGGTAGCCATTCGCGAGCAGCTTTTTGGCGAAGAAGCCATCGGCTTGTACCACAGCTACGATAACCTGGGCTGGTGTTACTACCGCCAAGGCGCTAAAGATGAAGCCCTGGCGTTGTTTAACAAGTCGTTGTCGTTACGGGTAGAACGCATGGGCGAGTATCACCCCGACGTATCATCGTCGTACCGTAACCTGGCCAGTTTTTACATGAAAGAACGCCAATGGCAAAAATCATTGGAGTTTGCCCAGCGCGCTTTCTTTGGCCTAGTGACGGGTTTCGACGATAAAAACCCCATGACCAATCCCGTGCCCAAGGGTATCGATCTGAGTTTGCCCCTGCTGGAAACCTTCCAGCTCAAGGCCAATATCCTCGAGCAGATGTCGAAAGCCCTGCCTGGCAAACAGGCCGAACGTAAATTTGCCTTCGAGACCTACTCGATGGCGCTAAACCTGCTAGACAGTATCCGCTACGGCAATACCCTGAGTGCAGGTTCAAAAGGCGAGTTGACCAAGGCATCCCTTCCAACCTTTGAAAGTGCCATCAACTTGGCCAACGAGCTTTTCATGGAAACGGGCGATGCCGCTTATATTGAAAAATCATTCTTGTTCTCCGAACGCTGCCGGGCCTTCCAGCTCATCAGCGCCTTGCTCGACGTGGATGCCCGTAGCTTTGGTGGTGTACCCGACAGCGTGTTAGCCATGGAAAAAAGCTACAAGACCGAGTCGGAAGTGTGGGAGAAAAAAGTATTCGAACTCAAACGCAGCCAATCGCAAGCGGAAGTGCAAAAAGCAGAGGACTCGCTCTTCGTGGCCAAGAACAAGTATTACGATTTGCTAAACCTCATTCAGGAAAAATACCCCAAGTATTATGCCCTGAAATACGACAAGAGCATCGTTGACATTGGCAAGTTCAAGCAATACCTCCAACGCAAAGATGCCCTGTTTATCGAGTACTTCGTGGGCGATTCAAGCCTCTTCGTGTTTGCCATCGATGGCAAGGACATCAAGTTGCACAAAATTGACCAGTTGGATCAAATCCTAGCCGATGCAGACTCGCTGCGCTCCTACCTGCTCGATGCAGCAGCCTTCATGGACAAACCACTGGACAACTACAAGGCCCTGACGAAACAGTCTCGGTTATTGTTCCAAACCATTCTAGAACCTATCCTAGCGCCGCAAAAGGGCAACTATAAACGCCTCATCATTTCACCAGATGCCTCGCTTGGCTACCTGCCCTTCGAAATTTTCTTGACCAGCGACAAAATAGCCGACAAGCTAAACTATTACGAGCTGCCTTACCTTTTGCGGCAATACCCCATCAGCTACACCTACTCGGCTACCTTGGGTATGTTGGCTACCCAGCAAAAGCGCAAGCGCTCGGTTGAGGTGCTAGCTTTTGCCCCGAGCTACCAACAGCCCGTGGCCTCTGCCAACCGCTCCAAAGACGAGGATTTGAACAGTCTGGCAGGCAATAGCAACCTGCCAGGTGCGTTGAAAGAAGTGCAGGCCATGTCGAAATACTTCAAGGGCAAGTTTTTTTATGGCGATGAAGCCACCAAGACCAACTTCATTCAGCGTTGTGGCGATTACGGCATCATCCACCTGGCCATGCACGGTAATTCGAACGACCAGAACCCCATGTTCTCTACCCTGGCCTTTGCCTCGGATAGCTTGAGCGAGGGAACTATATACGCTTACGAGTTGCCCGGCCTAGACCTCCACGCAGAGCTGGTGGTGCTTTCTGCCTGCGAAACAGGCACCGGCAAATACGAGAAAGGCGAGGGCATCATGAGCTTGGCGCGCGGCTTCATGCACGCGGGTACCCCCTCCATCGTAATGACCCTTTGGAAAGTAAACGATGCTTCAAGCGCCAAGTTGATGGAGGATTTTTACAAAAACCTCAACGATGGCCTAGCCAAGGATGTAGCCTTGCAACAAGCCAAACTGGCATTCTTGGAGCGAGCCGACCAACTCACCTCGCACCCCTACTACTGGGCAGGCTTTGTGGCCTTGGGCGATATTAAGCCCATCGGGCAATCGAGTACCCTACCCTACCTCTTGGGTTTTGGCGCCTTGGCGCTGGGTGCTGGCGGGTATTGGGTTTACCGCAAGCGGGCTGCGTAAGGGTTAGTTTACCTAATAGAACTTTTTGAAAAAATTTGTTGTTGTAGAGATAGTTTTGCATTTTTGCCAGACTAAATAATAAAAACATTTAACATGAGTAATATCAGTTCAAGATTTGGAAAATCATCCAATCCATTTTTAACGCAAGCCATGAGCAAAAGTGCTAGCCATACAACGCTTGATGGCAACGTAACGTACAGCTACGGCGATACCATGACGGCAACCGGCGCGGTGAACAAAACCTTCCTGTTGTTTGGTATCTTGCTGGTAACGGCGGCCATCAACTGGAACTTGCAGAACACCATCCTGACTTACGGTGGTTTAATCGTAGGCTTAATTGCGGTAATCGCGAGTCGTTTCCGTATGCAAAACATCAACATCTTGGCGCCTATTTACGCGGCTGCCGAGGGTTTATTCCTAGGTGGCATTTCATCGGTGATTAACTTTGCCTTCACGGGGCCAAAATCAGCCATGATTGGCGGTATCGTGTTCCAAGCCATCACCATTACCCTGAGTCTCATGTTCTTCATGTTGTTCTTCTACCGTTCAGGCATCATCAAGGTAACCGACAAGTTGCGTTCGGGTATCATGGTGGCCACAGCGGCGGTAATGTTCTTATACTTGGCCAACTTGCTCTTGGGTTTGTTCGGCGTCAATATCCCATTTTTGCATAGCGGTGGCACCATCGGCATTATTGTATCGTTGGTAATCATCGGTATTGCTACCATGAACTTGCTGTTGGATTTTGACTTCATCGACCAAGGCTCAGCGCAAGGCTTACCAAAAAACATGGAGTGGTTTGCAGGCATGAGCTTGATGATTACCCTCGTGTGGATTTACGTTGAAGTACTCCGCTTGTTGATGGTCCTCGCGGGCAGTCGCGACTAGCATATCCTAAAATAATAGACGAAAGTCCTGCTTGGTTTAATAACCGAGCAGGACTTTTTTTTTATTGATTTGGGCGCTTCCCTGCGCATCTAAAGGGCGTATGCAATACGCCCCTACAATGCGCCGGGCCGCTACACTACGGGGCTCGCTGTTCGCTCGGCCCGCTGCGCGGTCTGGCGCGTTGCGCCACCCCTCCGTATCGCTAGCGCTGGGGGGGGCATCTTTTTTCAGCCACAGCATAAAAATAAACCTTAACTTTGAACCAACAATTTGCTTTCCGGCTAGAGCCAAAGCAATTAATTATTGGGATATTAAAAATTAAAGGGGAATTTAATACGGCATTAAGGCGCTAGCTCAACATGTTTAGCCATATGCTTTCCACGGTTTTTGATATGCTAATACTATCGTACAAGAGCGCATCAGTATTATAGTTTCATAATTCATCCTTAATCCAAGACCATGAAGAGCATTATTCAATTTTTCAAATCATTGCTGAACAGTATCCTGAAAATCTTTTCTTCGAGTTCAGCATCGCTACTTCCAACCGATATTCCGAGTAGCCAAGTACCAAACGTACCTGACCCAGGCTGGGTAGGCGGCTTCGCCGAATCAAACCCCGCTTTTGCGTACCCCAATCCCGATCTGAGTTCCTTACCCATGCTCGACAATTTGGCTAATATCGACAAGCTGCAACGCCAGCAGCCCGTTAAATGGCCAGAGTTTAGCTGGGAAACCATTCCGGGTAATCCAAAGTCGAGGTGCTACCAGATGTTTGCCCCATACATTTCAAGGTTGGGCTACACCAATGAAGGTAGAGTTTATTCCATCATTTGCCCGCAGCAAGGCGCTTGTTCGCCCAAATTCGGCTGCATGAACGTTGAGGTGACCGTAACCGGACAAAGAGGCTGGGTGAACGAAACATCGCCTCAGGGCCTTGCAGCTGATATGAGCGTAGTTGGTAAAATATGGTTTAGTCCAAGCGCTTTGCAAAGTACCAAGGTTAAGCTTTTATGGGCCTTGTTTGATAGTAGAGGGCTCCAGTTCCCTTCTGATAAATCAAAGGCAATTTGCGTAACCACCTTTAAACCGAATCACCCAGAACAACCTATTTTCCCGCTCAGCTACGGCGAAACCAAGGCCTTCCCCATACCTGAATTTGCTAGGCATGAAAACGAGGCCTGGGGCGTTGGGCACCTAGATGTTGAAATTGGCCCCATCAAGAAAACCGGTCAAAAACTTGTTGACGATTTTAACGCCTTGGTCATGGATGTATTCAACCTGGCTTCAGGCAATATGCTCAAAGCCGGTAACGTACTAAGCTGGAATGTTTGGTTTACCGCACCTTGCTACGTGAACCAAAAAGAATGGGCCACCCACGCCGAGCGCTGGAGAAGGTCCATTGAGGCAGACCACGGCAGCCCAGATGGCGAGGGCACCACGGCCAAATATTTTGACGGCACGCCCTTCAAACCACTTAGAAGCTTTATTGGCGAAGAACTAGAGGGCTTGCCCAAAGCTGTTGAAGCCATTAAATCACACGAAGAACAAGAAGAATCTCTACTGGCAGACTTCATGCAAAAACACGGCTTAAGTATTTAGTTCTAGTTATTAAGTATTAGTTATTATGTATAAACCCATCGTTAGGATATAGCCCAAAAGCTTGTTCCTGAACGATGGGTTTGTTGTTGAATCAAACTCCTCTCTCCTAACTCCTAACTAAAAAACGGCGGCTCTGCCGCCGAAGCGCTAGGTGCCCGGCGGGCTGCGCCGAAGGCGCAGGTGCGTAGCACGGAGCAAAGCGAACCACGAAGTGCTCCGTAAGGGAGCAAAGCGACCGCACGAACCCCAGAGGGGACCGGCGACCGCCCCAGCGGGCGCAGCGCCCAAATGAATGTGCTCATGATTGATGTGCTAATGTGCTGATTAAACCTTTTGCGCTATCTCCTCACTCCTATCTCCTAACTCCTATCTCCAAAAAACCTATCTTTGTGCTAAACTTTGAACTGCATGAGCCCCGAATTGCTGAGAAATTTATACCACGTTTTTAAGGCCCTACACGTGATTGGCTTCGTGAGCTGGTTCGCTGGGCTTTTTTACCTCGTTCGGCTGTTCATTTACCACTCGGAGGCTTTTACCCGGCCAGAAAACGAGCAAAGCGTGCTGTTGCCCCAGTTTAAACTCATGGAGCATAAACTGTACTTTATCATCACCAACCCGGCCATGATGATTACTTGGTTTGCAGGTATTGCCATGTTGCTCATCGGCGACCTGGGTCTAGAACTAGGGCTACTTCATGCGGGCTGGATGCACCTTAAATTGCTCTTGCTGTTGGGTTTAACGCTGTATCATCTCTACAATAAGCGTATCATGCTGAAACTCTGGGATGGTATTTCAACGTATAATTCAAGCCAATTACGCATGTACAACGAGGTGGCAACCTTGTTTTTGGTGGCCATATCCTTGATTGCCGTTTTTGGTAAAAATGGGAACCCCGCTTATGCTATCTTTGCACTGGGCGGCTTGGTGCTTTTTGGCTTATTCATCGCCTTGGGTATGCGGGCCTACCGCAAATATCGAATCCGAAACGGAGAACTATGAGTAACGACGAACGTGTATATGGTGTAATTGGTGCAGGGAGCTTTGGTTTAACCCTGGCAAACCTCATGGCCGAGAATGGTCAGGTGCTTATTTATGCCCGTAAACCAGAGGTGGTGCAGGCCATCAACGAACAGCATTTCCTAGGGGTTACGCTCTCCCCCAACGTACGTGCCACCGCCGATATCCAGCAGGTGGCCGATACTTGCAACCTAATATTCCCCGTGGTACCATCGGCCAATTTTAGGCCCATGATGGAAGACCTCGGGCCTTTCCTCAAGCCGCACCATTTCTTGATACATGGTACCAAGGGCTTTGACGTGAACAATTATATCAAGGAAGATGGGCCTATGCAGCGCCGCCACATCCGCACCATGAGCGAGGTGATCCAGGAAGAAAGCGTGGTGGTGCGCATTGGATGTTTGTCGGGCCCTAACCTTTCGGCCGAGATACAAGCGGGCCAACCCGCTGCAACCTTGATTGCCAGCGAGTTTAACGAGGTGATTAAAGCAGGGCAAAATGCGCTGCGCAGCAAGAAATTCCAAGTGTATGGCAGTCGAGACATCATCGGCGCTGAGCTAGCTGGAGCCTTGAAAAACGTGATTGCACTGGGCGCTGGCGTTATCGCTGGCAAAGGCATGGGCCAAAACCTTTGGGCCTTGTTACTGACCCGTGGTTTGGCCGAAATGATCCATATCGGTACCGCGATGGGTGCCAACGTGTCGTCGTTTTTGGGTGTAGCGGGTATTGGCGACCTCGTGGCCACAGCGTCTTCTAAAAATAGCCGTAACTACATGCTAGGTTATCGTTTTGCCAAAGGCGATAAAATCGAGGATATCCAAACGGATACCGACGAGGTAGCAGAAGGTTTTAGAACCCTGCAAGTGGTTAAAGCTGTTTGCGATCACTACAAGGTACACGCGCCCATTACGCAGGCTTTGTACCGCATTTTTTACAAGGGGATGTCGGTTGATTTAGCCCTAGAATACCTCATGACCTACCCTTACGCTGTAGATGTTGACTTTCTGTAGGCCTAAGGGTAGGTTCGGACTTTAGCTTCCGGCGAAAAACAGCTCTTAATCCTTCACCAATTTCAACACGGTCGTATGCCCAGCACCTAGCTGCAAACGAACAAAGTACAGGCCTTGTGGCAACATGCCAAGGTCAACCCATTGGCTGTATGTATCGTTCTCAAGCGATAACTGGCCATCAAGGAGTATGCGACCGTTCAGATCAATAATACTGAAACTTGGGGTTTCTTGGCCGAGATAGCCTTGAATCCGGATGGTAGCCGCATCTTGCACGGGGTTAGGCTCAATACTGGCTTGAATATTCAAGCTTGGGATGTTTGTAGTGCCCACGGGTGCAGTGGTGATAAAGGCCACGGTCGAATCGGTACAACCTTCGGCATCTTCCACGTAAATGGTGTAATAACCTCCGCTCAAGTTCAGGAATACCTGCGAGCTTTGCCAAGTTTGACCTGCGTTTTTGGAGTATCTATACGGCGCGCGGCCATTCGTAACGATAACGGCCATCCGGCCATTATTGGCACCTGCAGTAGTTTCGTTGAAGGTATTCACGGTGATGTCAAAATCGCGGCAAGCAGCACAGAAACCTTGAATAAACTCGCTGCCAAAGTCAGCATCATCCATCACCACGGCTTCACGGCCATCGGCAGCACTCAGGATAAAGTTACCTGGGCCACCATCCGTCAAACCATCGCCGTAGCTGTCGTAAAACTTAAAGCGGTAGCAAACGCTATCCAACAAACACAGGGTATGTTGGTATGTTGTGTTGGCTGTAAGGTATGGTCCGCCAGCATAATACAAAGTTCCGTCCTCACCAAGGATTTCCCAGTTACTTTCCCATGGCGAATTGTCTGTCAACACGGTCAAGGTCATCGCGGTACCGTTAGCCGAGTAATTCAGCGGCATCAATAAAGAATCGTTTAGGGTATATTCATCAGCTTGTCCGTTAGGCAAGCTGCTATACACTTTCAATTGGTTCAAGCCTAGGTTAACTGGGCCCAAGGTGTAGGTAAATCTTTGGGTAGCGCCTGGTTGAATACTGGTATTAAACACTTGGTTGCCCGCGGCTAGGCCGTTTAATTCAACGTTCAGCCTAACTTGAGTCAAGGTTACAGTCCCAGTATTTTTTACCCATACCTGCATATCTTGCGTGGCGCTGCACCAAGGCGCGGCTGTGCCTGTAACCGTTACCAAGGCGGCATCCAGGTTAGGTAAATGCCGGATGTTCGTACAGATGGTATCGTTGGCAGGGTTCGTGTCTGAGCTGCTGTTACAATAGGCAATCAGCTCATATACAGCGCCAACTTGGCCTAGGTTTGCATTGGTGGGTATGGTTACATCCAGCGTATCACCGGGTGCCAGTGGGCCAGCGATGTTCAGGTTTGGTACAGTTTGCCCATCCAATTTGTAACCTGCGCTAAAGTTTGACTGGCTAAACAGGCCAGTATTGACCAAGCGTAAACTTACAGTAGCGGCATTGCTCAGGCCATTAGCACTGCTTGGCGTGAGCACGGCATTCACCGAGAGGTCAAAACTATCTTGGCCTAGGCTAATGGCGGCGATGCGAGTTCCAAAGTTAGAGGCTTTGGCCACTTCACCGGTTAGCCAGAACGTGCGGTCATCGGCTGGGTCAACGCCCGTGGCCGAGTAGTCGCCCCAGCGGTCATTAGGATTACTGTTTAAGCCAAGGCCTATGGGCAGCTCGGCCATGGTCATTTGTCCAAGCGGGTCGTTGTTCCGGCGCCCGGTCACGTATAAGGATGGGTAAATGGTATCAGAGCTCATGGCGTAGCTTAGTGCAATATCGCCAGCGCCGTTCATGGCGATACTCGCCATGAATCTACTATTATCATCAGGGGCATGCGTACCTTGTTGATATACTTGCCAAGGGTTGTTGCCTGTTTTGCGCAGTTCGTACCAGCGCACACCAGCAATTTCGGTGCCGCTGGCATCAACGGTATGGTTTAATACCATGGTTTCGTGTGTACCAAAATTGCGGTACTGTACCCGGTGCATGATTATTTTGTGCAAGGCATCGAGCTTGGTAGCCGAGCCTTTTTGCACCACGCAGCCGAGGAAATCGTTGCCGCAAACCTCGGCATCAAAAGGGGCCACGGGTATTTCCATGGGACCTGTGGCGGTAGAGTTGGCTGGTGTGGCCCAATCGGTGTTCAGCGACCAGATGTCTAGTTTATCCTGACCGCCATCCCAAGCGTCGTCGTACATGCGCACGAGGTAGGCGGGGCTACCTGGGGGCGGGGGCGTGGCACCGTCCCAGTCGCCTCCGTTGGCTACTTGGTAACTTTGGCCGTTATAGCGGGGAATTTGGTAGGTTTGTGTGGAGGCAGTTGTGGCACCGCTCAACATAGCAGCACGGTCGATGGCCACCACAGGTACCCAGTTGTTGGCACCCTTATAGCTCACATAGTAGCTGTTTTCCCAGATGAAAATCTTGGGATAGTCTGGAAAATCAGGTGTATTGATACGGTAAGCACGCCAAGAGCCTGTAGGATCGTTGGTCACAGATATGGCTAATACAAAGGCGTTGGCGCGAGAATAATTGAGCAAAATCCAGCGGTCGGCATGTTCATCGTAAGCCACGATGGGGTCGCCAGTATCTGATATGCCTACTTGAGCCCATATGGCGTTGGTGCTCACGGGTCCGAGTACAGTAGCGCCTGATTTATCTTTAACCAGCAGCCTGGAATGTGGGAAGCCGTTAATCATTTGCACGTAGTGGTTAGGGCCAACATCGCCAGCGGGATCGGGCGGGAGGCTATTGGCAAACACCATCCCTTCCACGTTGACCAGCACGTTGCCGTCAAACAAGCTACCGCCATTGCGCTGAGGGTCAAGCAGGGGGTCGGCGCCATGCGGTAAGCCATCGAAACGGTTGGGCGTGCTGCCTCGCATTTTGTATTTCAGGGCCGATTTTTTAAAATTGGCTTGTACAGCAGGCTCATCTTCGAGGTCGGAAAAGGGTATAGTTTGGCCTAGCAACACGGCGGGGGCCGATGGCTGTGCAGGGATATTTTGTTGTGTCAGGCCTTGGTTTAAATAAGTACAGGCCAGTAAAAGGAGAAGCAACTGTTTCATAGCAGTGGTATTGATGATACTCGTGGCTGTAAAAGTAATATTTTTTTGGATTTGGGCGCTTCCCCTCGCTGAGGCTCGGGGCCGCTACGTTTCGGGGCTCGCTATCGCTCGGCCCGCGTTGCGGTCTGGCGCGTTGCGCCACCCCTGCACATCGCTAGCGCATTAAAATAAGATTAGATTCGATTCATTTAATCCAATAAATCACATTCTCGGATCAAATTCCTGTATATTACGATTATCTTATCACTTACCCCCCCCAAAAAAAATATGAGCAAATTTAACATCCTCTCTGGGATAGCTATGTCCATTGCATTGCTATTCAATCAAAACACACAAGCGCAAGCTTTACTCTTCGACAATGGCCCTGTTTTCAACAGTGTGGGCACTGGCGCAGGTGGCGCTAACGAAAGCGTTTTGTACACCACTACCTTTTCTATGGGTACCATTGGTTTTGGTCAGCAACTAACCGCAAACCGCGTGGCAGATGACTTTGTAGTAAGTGGTTGTAATTGGTCTGTAGACTCTATTGTATTCTTTGGCTACCAAACAGGCTCTACTTTAACTTCGACTTTCACTGCGGTCAACTTTATGATTTGGGATGGAGAGCCAGGGGCCCCAGGCTCAAATATTGTTTATGGCGATAGCACTACAAATCGCTTGAGTAGCACTCGTTTTTCTGGTACTTATCGTATTACGGAAACCACAACAGGCAACACCGCTCGGCCTATTATGCGCAACGTTTGTGCCACGGCAGGCTTAACACTAGCGCCTGGTACATATTGGATTGATTGGCAATCGGGTGGCTCTTTGGGTTCCGGTCCTTGGCAACCATCGCGTACACCAGTTGGTCAAAGCATAACTGGCAATGGTAAACAAAGAGTAGGTTCAGGTGCATGGACTTGGCTTAATGCAGTTGACGGTGGCACAGGTAATCCAGCTCAAGGTTTCCCTTTTGAAGTATACGGCCCAGCTTGCCCGGTGTCTAATTTTGACTGTATCGCCAACACAACAGCTACCCCAGAAGCCCCTACCCTAGCGCTCAATCCTGCCAATCCAACGGGTTCAATCAACGCATCTTGGCCAGTTGCTTCTGCGCCAAGTTATACACTTCGTTGGCGCCCACAAGGTGCTAACGGCTTTGCTCAACGCACCGTTTCAACAAACAGCTTTAGCACCACGGCATTCTCGCAGTTACTGTCAGCTACTACCTACAATTTTTGGGTAATAAACCGCTGTTCCAATAATTCAGCTGATTTTTACACTTCCCCAGTTGCTTCATTGGCCACGGCCGGTCCTTCAACTGGTTGTGGAGTTCCTGCCGTTACTTGCGGTTCTAGTACTGAAAGCAGCATTAGTGTTGAATGGCCAGAGTTGAGCAGTGCTACAAGGATTGGCGCTCGTTATAGCTTTGCTGGTCAAACAGGCTATAGCCAAAGCAGCTCTATTGCTTATGCAACTACTGCTGGCACATCTACATTTACCTTTAGTGGTTTACTCGCTAACCAAACATACACCATTAGCTTGTTTGCCGAGTGTGAAGGCCGGATTTGGTGGAGTAGCCCCATTACTTGCAGCACAGGCATGATGTCGCCTCGCTTGGCCAACAATACCTATACATTCAACTTTGAAGGCGATGAATATGTAGACGTTAAAATGACGGACTTCCAATTCTTTGCACCTGCTGCTGGCCTCCCTAACCACACGGTTGATGTATCTTCAGGCCAATTGGTTGTTTCATTCGAGGAAGCCGCTCAACAAGCATTTAGCTTTGGCCTCCTGCCTAACGTGACCAGCGATATGACTAACTTGAGCTTCGTGACTAGCAAAGCCACCGACGCTAACCTGTCTGTCTACAGCCTCAATGGTACATTGGTTTACCAGCAAGCCTTGGGTCAAGTGCAAAATGCGCAACGCATCGATTTAAACACTACTGAGTTTGCAGCTGGTGTTTACCAAGTGGTTGTACAAACCAACGATACCCAATACAGCCAAAAACTGGTTGTGGTTAAATAGTGTAATTGTTTTTTATTGTAAAAGGGCTGCCAGCTAGTTGGTGGTAGCCCTTTTAATTTTTGTAATGCACTTTAAATGAATGCAATAAATGTTTTAACCTATTTTTTGAGCAAACGAACAATCTTCTATATAATTATTTTTTGTTATTTGTATATTTTTAAAATTCGCTTAACCCCTTAATTATGAGCAAAATTAATTTCTATCCACGGACACTAATATCCATTAAGATCAAAACACACCCAGACCCTTAGTTATTAACTTGGTTTAACCAAAACACTCTTTTTAGATTTAAACCTTGGTGTTTCCTGATGAGTGAGGCTATCACCAACCTTTTTATTTATTTAAAATTATTTTAAGCTATGAATAAGTTTATAACCATACTATTTTTTACAACGGTTACCCTCTGGGGCAACGCACAAGTAATCAGTAGTTTTCCTTACAATGAAGCCTTTACCGGCGAGAGTAATAGTACCAGTTGTACTACACCGTTTACCATGTCTTCCCCTGGCTGGGAAAATGATGCCAGTTCTAATACTCAATGGAGAGGCTTAAATTCAGCGACCCCTTCTTCTAATACTGGGCCTGATTTTGACCATACGACAGGGACTGGCAAATATATGTATGTGGAATCTAGTGGATGCAATAACGCTACGGCTCTATTGATGACACCATATTTTAATTTTACAAATAACATTGCCCCTAAACTAGAATTTTGGTATCACATGTTTGGTGCCACAATGGGAACATTGAGTGTTGATGCAAAAGTAGGCTCAGCGGGTGCTTGGACACCGATTTGGGGCCCTATTACAGACAACGTAAATACTTGGCAAGAAGCAGATGTTGATTTAATAGCATTTGCTGGCTTGGATTCCGTAAGGCTCCGTTTTAGAGGATTAACTGGAAGTTCTTTCACCTCAGACATGGGTATTGATGACGTTAAGGTCTTTGAGCCTGCTCCAAATGATTTACAGGTAATTAATGTTGGATTAGGCGTGAATTCAGGCTGCGGTTTGGGTATGGAAAACATGGATATTCAGGCGATTAATATAGGTTCTGATACAATACCCTCAGGTTCGCTAATCGTTTTCTCTTACAATGATGGCACAAACGCTATCACTGAAACCTTGACGACTACTGCTGACATACTCCCTTCTGATACAATTTTATACATATTTAACACCCAAGTTAATTTTACTGCATTAACAACTTATTCATTTTGGGGTGCAAGTAGCCTAGCTAGTGATACCAACCTAGGCAATGACACCTTGTATAAATCTATAAATAATATCCCATTAATCAATACTTTCCCTTATTACCAAGATTTTGAAAGCGGTGCAGGAGGGTGGTTAGCTACCAACAACTTATTAGGTGTATGGACTTTGGCGACACCTGCAAAGACAACTATCATTGGTGCTGCTTCAGGAGTAATGGCATGGGTTACAGGAGCAAACAATTCATATAACGACAATGATAACTCTTGGGTAACAGGACCATGTTTTGACTTTTCCAGTTTTTCTTGCGACCCATATATTGACATGGACGTTTGGTGGAATGCTGAATTTAGCTGGGACGGTATGAACTTGCAATCTTCCATAGACGGCGGTAACACTTGGATTAATGTAGGTAACTTCGGAGATCCTTTTAATTGGTATACAGATAACACGATCGTAGGATCCCCTGGGGGTAGCCAAGAAGGTTGGTCTGGACGCGCCTCCACAGGCAACGGCTCAGGGGGCTGGGTTACTGCAAGGCACAAATTAACAGGACTAGCAGGACAAGTCGATGTTAAATTGCGTGTTACCTTTGGTACAGATGGCTCTGTTGTTGACGATGGGGTTGCATTCGATAACGTTCACATTTATGGTGGAACCGACCTAGCGAGTGCTACAATAGGCTTGACTTACTGTGAAGGTGATACCCTTCAACTAAACGGGTTTGGTGCTACTACAACATTTTCTACTTACTTATGGTCAACTGGTGAAAATACAGAAACCATTGAGGTAACCAGTTCTGGAACTTACGCTTTAACCGTCACTGACATTGCTTCTGGATGTATTTCAACAGGTACACTTACCTTAACGGAATCTCCAACTTGCAATCCAATTGTAGATTTCGATTGTATAGCCAATACAGCTGCAACACCCGCAGCCCCTACCCTAGCGCTCAATGCAGCCAACCCTACTGGCGCTATCGATGCCTCTTGGCCAGTTGCTTCTGCGCCAAGTTACACACTTCGTTGGCGTCCACAAGGTGCTAACGGTTTTGCTCAACGCACCGTTTCAACAAACAGCTTTAGCACCACGGCATTCTCGCAGTTACTGTCAGCTACTACCTACAATTTTTGGGTAATAAACCGCTGTTCCAATAATTCAGCTGATTTTTACACTTCCCCGGTTGCTTCATTGGCCACGGCTAGCCCTTCCGCTGGTTGTGGTGCTCCTGCTATATCATGCGGTGCTACATCCCCTACCACTGTCACTTTTGAATGGCCAGAGTTAACGGCTGCTACTAGAGTTGGTATCCGTTATTCATTTGTTGGCCAGGCTGGTTATACCCAACGCAGCTCTATTGCTTACACTACTACTGCTGGTACATCTTCATTCACGCTCAGCGGTTTACAAGCTAACCAAATGTATACTATCACGCCATTTGCAGAGTGTGATGGCCGTGTTTGGTGGGGTAGCCCGATTACTTGCAACACTGGAATTGCCGCATCGAGATTAAGCAATGAAACGTACAGTTTCAGCTTTGAAGGCGACGAATATGTGAACGTTAAAATGACTGACTTCCAATTCTTTGCGCCTGCTGCTGGCCTCTCTAACCACACGGTTGATGTATCTTCAGGCCAATTGGTGGTTTCATTCGAGGAAGCATCGCAACAAGTATTTAGCTTTGGCCTCCTACCTAACGTGACCAGCGATATGACTAGCTTGAGCTTTATGACTAGCAAAGCCACCGACGCTAACTTGTCTATCTACAGCCTCAATGGTACATTGGTTTACCAGCAAGCCTTGGGCCAAGTGCAAAATGCACAACGCGTCGAGTTGAACACCACTGAGTTTGCAGCTGGTGTTTACCAAGTAGTTGTACAAACCAACGATACCCAATACAGCCAAAAACTGGTTGTGGTTAAATAAGTTTTGATACCTAAATAAAAAAGGCTACCAGCAATGCTGGTAGCCTTTTTTTGCATCAGTTAAATTTAAATTAAAATATGAATTTTTTTTTCCTCGAACGTGAAAAGCCCATAATTTTGTGTATTATCTCACAAACCCATTAAATATGAGACGTATTATTACTTTAATGCTCGCTTTGTGGAGCACCGTAACACTGATGGCCCAGGGTCCTGAAATTTTACACTACAAATTTGACGGTACGGGTACGACCGTTACCAATTACGCTACCAACCCACCCGCAGGTACTGCTACAGGTACTATCTTGGGCACTGGCCTAACCCAAGGTGGCACAGGTGTTTGTGATGGTGCCTTAAACGGAACGGGCACTGGCAGCACGAACGACTACGTTAACACCAACTGGGCTACCAACCTTACTGGAACCTCGTGGACCATTGCTTTTTGGACCAACAACATCACGCCTTCTGGTAATTTGTGGTATATTTTCGGCGATGTGAATGCTAACGGATTCAGGTGTTTTACCAACGGAGTGGCTGGCGCTAATAACTGGATTTTACGCGGGCCAGTAAGTGATATTTCAATCCCAGGGGGCGCAACTCCAGCCCCTAACTTTAACGTTTTTGTGTACGATGCTGTGGCAGGACAAACTAGGGCTTACCTAAATGGAAATCTGGTAAGCACTGTAACTCAAGGACCACCTACCATTTCGAGTGCAGGTCCTTTCAAAGTAGGTGCATATTCTAGTAATTTAAACTTAAACGGTCAAATGGATGAGTTCAGGCTTTACAGCAGGGCTTTAACCGCCATGGAGATTTCAGCATTGTATGCTGCTCCATGTCCTCCATCAGCTACTTTCGACTGTATCGCCAACACAACAGCTACCCCTGATGCCCCTACCCTAGCACTCAATCCAGCCAATCCAACGGGTTCAATCAACGCCTCTTGGCCAGCCGCTTCTGCGCCAAGTTACACACTTCGCTGGCGTCCACAAGGTGCTAACGGTTTTGCTCAACGCACCGTTTCAACAAACAACTTTAGCACCACGGCATTCTCGCAGTTACTTTCAGCTACTACCTACAATTTTTGGGTAATAAACCGCTGTTCCAATAATTCAGCTGATTTTTACACTTCCCCAGTTGCTTCATTGGCCACGGCCGGTCCTTCAACTGGTTGTGGAGTTCCTGCCGTTACTTGCGGTTCTAGTACTGAAAGCAGCATTAGTGTTGAATGGCCAGAGTTGAGCAGTGCTACAAGGATTGGCGCTCGTTATAGCTTTGCTGGTCAAACAGGCTATAGCCAAAGCAGCTCTATTGCTTATGCAACTACTGCTGGCACATCTACATTTACCTTTAGTGGTTTACTCGCTAACCAAACATACACCATTAGCTTGTTTGCCGAGTGTGAAGGCCGGATTTGGTGGAGTAGCCCCATTACTTGCAGCACAGGCATGATGTCGCCTCGCTTGGCCAACAATACCTATACATTCAGCTTTGAAGGCGACGAATATGTAGACGTTAAAATGACCGACTTCCAATTCTTTGCGCCTGCTGCTGGTTTACCTAACCACACGGTTGATGTATCTTCAGGCCAATTGGTGGTTTCATTCGAGGAAGCCGCTCAACAAGCATTTAGATTTGGCCTCCTGCCTAACGTGACCAGCGATATGACTAGCTTGAGCTTCGTGACTAGCAAAGCCACCGACGCTAACCTGTCTGTCTACAGCCTCAATGGTACATTGGTTTACCAGCAAGCCTTGGGTCAAGTGCAAAATGCGCAACGCATCGATTTAAACACTACTGAGTTTGCAGCTGGTGTTTACCAAGTGGTTGTACAAACCAACGATACCCAATACAGCCAAAAACTGGTTGTGGTTAAATAAGTTTTGATACCTAAATAAAAAAGGCTACCAGCAATGCTGGTAGCCTTTTTTATTGATTAACGTGAAGTACTGCTTAGCCTGCGCTTTGTGTTGTTTCTTTGGGCGTTGCGCCGCTAGCGCGCCGCCGCTGTCCTACGCGCGCGCTGAGCGCTTGGCCCTGCGGGCTGGCCGCTGCGCGGCCACGCTCCGGCCAGCTAACGCGGGCTTTTTGCGCTGGCTGACCCAAAACGACACTGAATTAAAACCACAGGAGGAAATCACCGATGCTAATCCTTGATAACAGCTGTTCTAGATTTCAAGAAAGCAACAACTTCTTCTTGTGATTTAAACTGATTACCAAGGTTTACGAAGTGGCTAGCAAGTTTATTATATTGTTTGGTCATAAGCATGAACCATATTGCGAAATAATCTACACCTTCAAATACTACACATTGATTTTCGACATATTGATCAACCGAGCGCATGAAGTCTCGTGGCATGTCGGTCCAGTGCATGCGTGGGTGCAAGTGATGGCCAATGTGGTAGCCATCGTTGAAGCATTTCTTGTTGTAAACGGTATTGATACAAGAAATAGAGTTCACGAAACTATCGCCAGGGCGTGTTGCATCGATAAAGGCGTGTTGGCCCCAGTTACCCGCCATCATAGCGAAACGAGCAATGATAACAGGCAGAATGAACACGATGAAAGTTGCCTTAAAACTGATAAAGCTTAAACCAACACAAAGTAGCATGAATACTACTTCGCCACGGACGGCACTAGTGAGGTACTGCCATTTTTGACGTTTGTAAAAATACTCCGACAACTTGATGATGCCAATGATCATAAACTTGAAGAAGTAGTGTAAAAAATGCCAGATATTGTCGCGTTGATAGCGCATGGTGCTACTCTCATCGGGATCGAGGTTATTCTCGGCGTGGTGCATACCCACGTGGTGGCTGTAATAGGTTTCTGGTGTTTGTCCCATGAACGGCCCCAATACCCAGGGAATATATTTGTTCATGATGTTGTACTCCTGCTTGAAAAATTTATTGTGGCTGGTATTATGGAGCATCAAGATAAATGGGGCCATGAGGATACCCAAGGCCCAAACGGCGTAAACAAGCGCTGCAACCCACCAGATCCAGCCGCTGAGCACGGGCGTGAAGAGGAATACTGCAAATGGTATCACCGTAAAGGTAATTTGCAAACTAAGATAAATGAAGGGTAAATCGCGCTTATCGTTGATGAATTTCAAGAAAAATTGGTCAAGACCGTTAAAGGAGCGATTGTCTTCAAAAACGGGGTCGTTAATCTGTACTAGGGTTCTCATGGTTTCATGCTTAAATTGAGCTACAAATTTACACTTTTCCCATTTCTTATATGCATGCATAGGATAAATACCTAAATGAGGGTACGCTTAGAAACAAGAAAAGGCCACGTTTTCACGTGGCCTGATTCCTTTTGGGCCGAAGCCCCTAACTATAAACTGACTGACTGAATTAACGGAGGTCGATTACCTTGCACTTAGGGTTAGTTTCGTAGGTAAACAAGGTAGCAGGGCAGCTTGCATTACCGGTAATCTTGATGAATTCGAAGATGTAGCGCGTACCGTCTTTACCAAAGATAGTAGCTTGGACAATATCATTTGTGGATTTATCAATACTCATGCGGACTTTTGAGTAATCAGCATTGCTTGATTTGGGTTTAACCTCGATGGTATAAACTGCTTTGCCGTTCTCGGTAGCCTCGGTCAAGTTGCCGATAATCACCTCGTTTTCATTTTCGTACATGGTGATTAACTTAGATGGCGACAGGAGTGAGGCTTCATCAGCATGGTTTATCTGCACTTCGCAGACGCCACTTTTATTGGAAACCATCCACATGGTTTTTGCATCGCTGATAACCTGTTGTTGGTTCAACTCGATACGGTATTTATCGCCGGCGAGATAAACTTTACCTTGTTGGATTTCCTTATCGGCCCCAAACTGGATGGTCAACTTAATATCAGCTTGCATGGTTTTGTAAGACTGGTATTTAAGCCTACTTTTTTCCAGTATGGCTTTCGCTTTGGGATCTGATATTTCTTTAACTGGGGTTTGAGCCAAAGCAGTAGTGGCGCCAGTTAAAAAAAGCATCAAGAAAGCTGCTATGTGGAATAAACGATGCATGTTGTTGTATTTTGTAGATGTGTGTGTTTTGGTTGTTCATAAATCCTAAACAATATCTTTGCCAAAAACACACAAACCCGATAATGACCTAATTTCTGGTGTAAATTTTAAGCCCCCAGGCTATCTAAAAAATTAGCCGACCATGCGCTAGGGCTTTCTTGCCACTGGAGCAGCGTGGCTTGTTGCTCAGGATTGATGTAATTGGCCTCGATAGCCACTTGTAATAAAGCGGGAAAGTTGCTGAGTGTGGCCAGGGGGCAGTTGCCCTCGCTAAATACTTTTGCAGCGGATTCAAAACCATAAGTAAAGATAGCCACCACGCCAGCAACATCAGCGCCGGCCTCGCGAAGTACCTCA
Source organism: uncultured Saprospiraceae bacterium (assembly GCA_964508975.1). Lineage (GTDB taxonomy): Bacteria > Bacteroidota > Bacteroidia > Chitinophagales > Saprospiraceae > CAZDVQ01. The sequence continues at coordinate 20,798 of CAZDVQ010000025.1, read as the reverse complement.
ACGGCGGCGAAAGAACTACCACCCGTTGAAATCAAGTCTTCAACCACCAATACTTTGTTGAAACTAGGTAACAGTTCGCCTTCAATAAGGTTTTTCAAGCCGTGCCCTTTTGCGGATGAGCGCACATAAATAAAAGGTTTGCCAAGTACATCGGCCAGAAGTGCCCCGTGTGCAATTCCGGCGGTAGCAACACCAGCCACACAATCAAAATCGCCAAATTGCTTTGACACCTCGGCAAAGGCCATTTTGATATCGTTGCGGATATTTGGGTAGGAGAGGGTCTTTCGGTTGTCGCAGTAAATGGGCGAGCGCAGACCAGAAGCCCAGGTGTAAGGATCGGCAGGGTTGAGTTTAACGGCCTTGATAGAAAGCAGGTGTTGCGCAATTTGAGCGGCGAGTGCTTGGTTCATGGGGTATACTTGGATTGAAATGGTAAAGTAAGACTGTTTGGCCTATTGGCCTAGCGATGTATAAGCTTAGCGGTTTTGCGCAGCAAAAACAAATGTGCTAAATGCACATTTGTAGCAAGCGCACCATTTGCGCTGCAAATGGCTGGTGGCCCGCAGGGCCAGACCGCAACGCGGGCCGAGCGAACAGCGAACCCCGAAGGGCTCCGCAAAGGATTGTAACGACTGCGCGAGCCGCGCAACGTAGCGCCCGCGGGGGCCGAAGGCCCTGCGGGAGGCCCAAAATTAACCTGAAAAAAACGAAAGGCGTAAAATATCGTCATTTTTTAAGAAATTTGCACCGACAACTCAAGCATACCGACACATGTACAAAATTTTGATTAACGAACGCCCGCTGTATTTACTACACAAGGAGGAAGTATCGATGATTAGCAGGGCTGACGACCTTTTAATGGCGCGCTATACCGGCCCCAAGCGGCATTTGTACCACTATATTGATGCTTTAGAAAAGGGCAGCAAGCGATATAACGCCATTGCCTTGGTGGTTGACGATGTGGAGCGTTTGAAGGAGGAATGTTTTTCGTTGTTCGAGTTGCAGCCTGCTGCAGGAGGTTTGGTATTTACGCCAGATGATAAAATATTGGCTATTTATAGGCGTGGTTGGTGGGATTTGCCTAAGGGCAAGCTTGATCCAGGCGAGGCCGTAGATGCAGCCGCGCTGCGGGAGGTTATTGAAGAAACAGGGGTAAAAGCCCCTGTGATAGAACGTTTTTTAAGCCGGACGTTTCACGTGTTCAAAAACAAACGCGGTGTGCGAATATTGAAACAAACCGATTGGTTTGTCATGCGTTGCAGTGAGCAGAAACTGGTGCCTCAAAAGGAAGAGGATATAGAGCAAGCGCAATGGCTTAGCGTGGCAGAATTGCAGGGTAAGAAACCGCTGTACCACAATATACAAGATTTATTGGAGCTGCTTTAAAGTATGTTTGGACTTTAGCTTCCGGCTTTACTTTAAAAAATAGTTACGTAGCCCAGCTAGCGCCCATTTTTTAAAGCAAGCTCATCAAAAAACAGCTCTTTTTTCCCTTGAAATCCAGACATATTAAACAGGGGAAAGCACGGTGTCGATGAGGTTAAATAACTGCTCGGGCTTATAGGGTTTCTCAATATAAGCCTTGAATCCTGCTTGGATACATTTAATGCGTTCGCTATCATTTGAGCTTGCCGAGAGGGCGATAGTGGGGGTTTGCTTTAGAGCTGAAATCTCCTTGAACGCCTCAAATCCGTCGAGTACAGGCATTTGAAGATCCATAAGTACAAGGTCAAAATCTTGTAATTTTGCGTGATCAAGGGCTTGTTGGCCATTATCAGCTAGCACGATTTGCGCATTAGGTTTCCAATTGCCCAGCAACTTTTTGAGGGCGAGTTGGTTCATGGAGTGGTCTTCAGCGATGAGGATACGAAGCGCTTGGTTCGTAGCGTGGCCCTCGGCGATTGCTGCGCTGTGGTCAACCACGTCCATCTCAATTTTCAAGGTCAGTACGTTCGACTTGGCTTTACGGGTAAAACCCAACTGCCCTCCCATCAACTTGAGTATTTTCAAGACTATAATCAAGTGGAAGTTGGGGTCGTGCTCAATGCTTTGCACATCTGAAACCTCGATAGATTCAAGCGCTTGTAAGCGTTCAGGCGTCAAGTGGTATGGTGCGGCATCATCTTTCAGTGTGAAGGTGATTAACTTCCTGTAAGGCTGAACCAAGACCCATTCAATATTCAGAGAAACATGCGACTTATTTTTGGCATGTGTGATACTATGGAGGATGAAGTTGTACAAGAGTTGGGAGAGCAGGCGTAAATCACCAACTAGGCCTTCGGGGCATTGCAGTTGGTTTTCGGACTCGAACACGATATCCTTGGTACTGGCCCGGAGCGCGCAGAATTGAATCAAATCATCGAGGAAGGCCTCAATGTTTAGTTTTTGCCTAAGTGGCTGGATGTGACCTCCCCTAACGATGGTAAAGTTAAGCAAGTTGTTGATTGACTCTAGCAACTCGTTAACGGAAATGGCAAGGCCATCGAAAGCATCAGGGGATAACTTTTCGACGGGGGTTTGTTTAAGGAGATAAGCAAAGTTGAGTACCGAACTTAATGGGCGCCGAACACGGCTACCGAGGTCGGACAGGAGTTTTTCCAGTAATTGATTGTTCAAGACTCCCAAACGTGCTTCAAAGGCTTGCTCTTGTTGTAATTTTACGTGGGTTATATCTTTAAGGGTTATGACCACGTTGTACTTTTGGCTGAAGGTGTTGAAAATTAACTTCACCTGGCAGCGGATTTGCTTAATTTTATTGCCTTTGACAAATACACTAACCTCGCATTGGTGTACTTGACCATCGACGGTGGTTTTAGCAATGGTTTCCTCCAACACTAAGCGATCATCAGACGGCAATAATTGCAACATTTCCTTTAAATTAGGTGCATTACTGCCAATTTGAACCTCGAATATGCGGTAGACTTCATCCGACCAAGTCATCTGATTGGTCAATACGTCAAGTTCAATGTGGCCCAAGCCGCTGAGTTGCTGTACATCGGCGAATCGTTTTTCGCTGAGGTTAAAGCGTTTGATATAATCGCCCAACAATACCTTTTGACTAAAACGCTCATAAGCACAATATATAGATTTTTGGATCAAGGGCTTAACCAAACTCTCGACGAACAGTACCTCAGATGCACCTTTTGTCAAAACCGAGATGGCTTGCTGCTCCTGATCTGGCGACAATAAGGCGAGCACCGCTCGTGGCCCATAGGTTTCTATCAAACGGGTAATATCTTCAAAACCATTACTATCTTGGTAATTAAAGCCTAAAACAAAAAGATCAAAGTTTTTTTTCTTTATCTGCAAGCCTATTTCGGCAAAGCTATTGGCTATGCTCAAAACGTGTTTAGGTTCAACATCTCTAAGTGCCAAGCGAAAAGCGGTGGCAACTTTAGGATTCGAATCAACCAATAATATGTCTAACTTATCAATGACCAAGGCTGTAATTATTAAAAGGAAAATTCATTTTCGGGAAAAAGGACTAGATCAAACCAGTAATTTTTTACCATAGTTAGCAGTAAGCAAAAACTATCAAAGTCAACTGGTTTGTTCAAGAAGCTATTGGCGTGTAAGCCGTAGCATTCTTGTATATCTCGGTTTGCGATAGATGTAGACAAGACCAAAACAGGAATATCTGCAAATTTAGCATTCAACCTGATTTCGCGTAGTACATCTTTGCCGTCTTTCCGGGGCAAGTTAAGGTCGAGCAAAATGATATCAGGGCGTGGATTTGCACCGGGGCCAATATTGTTGAGGAATTCAATCGCTTCAACCCCGTCCATCGCCACGCTTAAATCCACAGGGAGCTCCAACTCCTTGATAGCTTCCATGCAAAGCCTTACATCGGCGGCATTGTCTTCCACCAGTAAAAGCCTTCTGTTCGTTTGGTTTAATGTCATAATATCAGCTTAATCTCAAATTTCATACACGACTATACGCAAATGCACAAGCACAAATATTAAGATAAGTCTATCTTTGCGTTGGCTTAATGGGATTATTAACGTGCCTGAAAGTGAATGGTTACATACATTTAAAACTAATGCGTGTACTAATTCAAAACAGCTGTCCCAACAGGCAAAGCGTTGCCACGAATAGCAAATTAAGCTTTTTTTCGCTATCAAGATGAAAAAAAAATCGCCAAAGTTGCAATTCACAAGTACAAATACAAGACAGAAGTTATCAACCAACTGTAAATCAACATAATAGGGTATTTTACCCTTATTTTACGATACTGTTTAACCCAAATTATATTCCCATGCCAGGGCATCTCAATCAATTACGCCAAGCTTATCAACAATATGCAGCCGCACAAGCTTACACCACCGAGGCGGATGGCTTGTTTGATCCAGTAAGCTATATTTTATCGCTGACCGGCAAGCAACTCCGTCCAATCCTAGTCCTGTTGGCCGCAGAGATATTTAGCGACGAAACAGACCAGGCTTTACCTGCGGCCCATGCCGTTGAATTGTTCCATAACTTCTCGCTGATGCACGACGACATCATGGATAACGCCCCACTCCGCCGTGGAAAAGCAACCGTGCACGAAAAATGGAACTTGAACACCGCCATCCTCTCAGGAGATGCCATGCTGGTTCTTTCTTATCAGTATTTAGCCCAGACTGGCCACCCCGAGTTGCCCAAACTATTCGAACTGTTTAGCCGTACGGCCATGGGCGTGTGCGAAGGCCAACAGCTCGACATGAACTTTGAGCAAGAGAGCAATGTATCGCTAGAGCGCTATATCCGCATGATTCAGCTCAAGACAGCTGTACTCCTGGCCGCTGCACTCGAAATCGGGGCCATCATCGGTGGTGCAGGCTTGCGCGATGCTGAGTACCTGTACGAGTTCGGCCTCAAACTGGGCACCTCTTTCCAGCTACACGATGATTACCTAGATACTTACGGTGACCCAGAGAAGTTCGGGAAAAAAGTAGGCGGCGACATTGCCCAAAACAAAAAGACCTACCTATACATCAAAGCGCTTGAAAATGCTAGTCCTGCCTTGAAAGCCGAGTTACTCCAATGGTATGGCTCAACCGACAACGAATCGGCTAAAATTGCTCGTGTATCGAGCATATTTAAGGAAACTGGCGCAGACCAAGCCTTGCTCCAACATGCAGATTTGCTCTACCAAGAAGCACTTGCCGCTTTGGATGCCGTACAAGTGGACCCCAGCCGCAAAGCGCACATCAAGCAATTTGCCAGTTGGTTGATGAGCCGCGATGTTTAGGATATGATCATTCTAGGCTAAAAGCCCCAACGCATTTGAACCTTGACCTCGGTTTTGTGGCGGCCGTTGATTAAATCGCCACCAGAGCCAAGTTCCGTTCTGTCGGCGTACCAAGTTTGGGCTACCCTGAACCAAAAGCTAAGCCTACGGGTGGCTTGATAGCTAATCATGCCATACCACCGGGTACCCCGGCCACTTAAGGCTGGTACCGAGAATGCATAAAGTACATCATTTTCAAAGGTGTATATCCTAGCGTCATAATCTGCATCGAAGATGGCATACCGCAGGTAAAATTTCATGGGTAACTTAGTGGGAGAATATATAATGTCTTGGTAGGCGGCAAAGCCTTTAACGGCTTCATCCCGCTCGTGCCAGGCCCACTCTACCCTACTCCGCAAACTCCAGTTTGATGACGGGTTATAGGCCACATGAAAACGCAAAGAGGTTCGTTGGTCGGCTTTCAAGTAATCCAAGGCTGCATCTGGGTCAGAGCTGTTGCGTTGTTTAGTCTCGTGCCTAAACTGTACATACATTTGCAAATTACGGGCTGGATTATAATCTAGGCGGGCCAGATAATCAACACCACGACTTGGGGCATCGGTCAAGTAACGCAGGAAAGGTGCTTTGTACACATCCACGTAGGTACTCAAGCGGGTACGTTTAAATAAGCCCGTAGCCATGCCAATGTACAGGCCTTGCTCGTTTTGCACACCTGATGATTCACCAAAGGCGTTGCCGTAAATGGTTTGATAACCTTTGCTATAGTTGCGGTACACCAGCGCCAGCTCTAGCTTTTCATCGAGGGTGGTGCTTAGACCGTTGATGGTGGCCACCGAGCCGTTATCGCTGATGGCCGTCTCGCCATACACTTGTAGGCCTCGATACAGAAAGGCATAATCAATACTGGCGTTGAGCAGCGATTGCCCCGTAAAACGGTAGCGTTGGTATGGGTCATCGCCCGGTAAAATAGCCGTCGAGAACCGACTATATATGGTATTGATGCCCACCCGGAACAAATCACCAGCGTATTGAACACTGCCACCAGCGGTCAACTCGCCCAGGGTGTTGCGCTTTGACATTTCGGTATCGGTGCGGTGCAAGCCGGTTTCCACCAGGGCGCTGAGGGCAAATTCTGTTTCGTCGAGGGTATCAGTGTTGACGAGGCCACCGTCGCGGCCACGATAACTGCCAAATGCGATGACACTTACTCGGTCAAACTTTAAACGGGTAGCAGCGCCGCGTAAAAACGCAAACTCGTTGACAGAGGTATAAGCCTTGATGGGTTGCGTGAGCCTACGCACGCGGGTGGTGGCCGAGCCCTTGCGCAGGCCAAAGCCGCTCCAGCTGATTAAACCTTGGCCCATTTGTACCAGGTAATCGCCCAATACTAGGTCTTGCACGTACTTTACGGGTTGTTTGAGGTAGATATGACCCGAGTAATAATCGAATCCCTGTTTATTCTGGCCTTTGAAAAACGGCTCGCCGGGGTCTTTTTCCATGGTTAAGCCAATGCTCAGGCGGTCGCGGTACGTATGGCGCAGGCGTGCGTACAGGCGGTCGGGACTACCGAGGTAAGTGGTTGATGGCGTGGCTTCATCGGAGTAGCCGAGCTGAGGTTCGAGGGTGCGTTGCCAGCGCATGAATAGTTGTCGGCGACCGTATTTGAACAAGTTTTTCCAGGGCATAGGCTTGAATGCGGCCGGTGGTTCAATCTGGAAATATGGCATGAGGGTACGGAGGGTATTTTCGTCCCAGGTGGGTATGTTTATGAGCTCGAAAGGGCTCACGATGCGGCCTACTTTTTGGCGATACTCCACCAGAGCTTGGATTTGTAGGGCTGATAAAAGCTGTAGGGCACTTAGTTCCTCCTCCGTTACGGTGTTGATATTCAGCTGGCCGTTGCGGTAAACTTGCTGGTCTTCAAACTGGGTATCAAATTCAAAATTACCATCTTCGGCGCCATTGTCCTCGAGGGCGTTCTCGATAAAAATCTGGTTGTCGCCATCAATATCTTGCTGGATGATTTCGACAGGTTTGGTGGTATCGGGCTGCGCCCAGAGGGATGTGTTAAACAACATGAAACTGGCTAGGGCGAGGCAGCTCAGGCTTGGCGAGCCCATGCGCCAGCTGGCTGGAAGGCAGACCGCGCAGCGGGCTGGTGCCGCAGGCACCGAGCGAACAGCGAGCCTGGAAGACAGCGACGGCGCGCTAGCGCCGGGGCGCCCCAAAAAAACAATAAAAAAGTAATCAGGTTTCATGTGCTTGTTTAAAAGTATTATTTGGGCGCGCCCCCTACGGGGTCAGGTGCTTCCGGGCGCGCTAGACGCTTGGCCCTCCCATTCGGTCGGGCGCACCTTCGGTGCCCCTACAGCCCCTTCGCGCAGCACCTTGCGCAGTTAGAGGACAAAATTAAAAAAGCCCCGCACTCGGAGACCAAGTACGGGGCTTTATTTAACGCATTGTGGTAAATTATTCCAAAATGGGTTAAAAATGGAATATTATTTCACGGTGTAGCTCACGCCGATGCTAAACGCACGGCCTTGTGTGAATGAGCGGTAGATGTAATCGCCACCTGCAAAATCGTAGGTCAATTTAACCGGAGGGTTAATCAAGTTGTTGGCACGGAGGGTAATTTTGAAGCGGCCAGAAGCTCCAATTTTTTGGCTCACCATGAAGTTCAACGTTGGGCGTGGTTGCTCGAAAACGTTAGGCGTGTTACCACGGCTTACTACGGCAAGACGAGCGCCAAACACGTTGAAGTTAGCGTTGAACTCGGTACCACTTTGCTCGTTGGTGTAGCTCAACATGGCGTTCACGAGGTAGGGCGATTGAGCGAACATACGACGATAGTCTTTGGCATCCGGGTTACCAGCGCGGATTTCAACCAATTCCTGCGCATCGATATTCACGCGAGAGTAGATGTAAGAGGCGTTAGCACCCACTTGGAACCCACTCAAGAACGGCGAGATAAAGCGGAGTGATTGGCGGTATTCCACCTCGGCACCAGCCACAACGGCATTTGACACGTTACGGAAACTTACCTCATCGGCACCAGCAGGGTTAAAGGCACGTTCGATAGGGTTGGTAAAGTTCTTGAAGAACGCCGAAACCGAGAACAACTCGCCTGGTTTCATGTAAAGCTCGTAGCGCAAGTCGATATTATCGATCAAGGTACGATCTAGTTCAGGGTTACCTACCAAGATTTGACCACCGTTATAATCGTAAGAAGCAAACGGAGCCAACTCGCGGAAGTTAGGACGAGCGATGGTGCGGCTATAGCTGAGGCGAAGGTTCATGTCTTTAGCTACTTCGTAGATAAAGTTTACACCAGGCAAGATGTCAATTTTATTGATTTCGCCAGCGGGAACAGTTTGGTCGTAGCTTTCCACATAGATATTAGTGTACTCCGCGCGAACACCAGCGTTGATTTTGAACTTCTTGCTGATCGGGAGGTCGGTCATGACATATGCTGCGCCGATGAGTTGGTTCGACAAGTAAGAGTTACGGTCTTCAGAAGCATCTTGGATGATGGTTGCGAAGTAAGTACCAGTGCCTTGATCTTGCAAGCCGATGTTTGCGTCGGCGAGGTAATTAGAGATATTGCCGTCGAAGAAACCGAAAGGAGAAGAACCAAAGTCGTAATCAAGGCGAGTTTCCTCGAAGGTACGCCATTTGTACAAGGCAGAGAAGCCCGTTTTGAACTTGGACTCTTGGCCGCGTACACCCTTGTAGGCAAATTCGAAGTTAGCTTTAGTATCGGTTGAATTTTCGTCGAGGTTACGGTAGAAACGGCTCGGTAACTTGTAGCTGGCCGCCGACACGAAGAATGCAGTATCTTGGTTGGTATCTACCTCGTAGTGATTGGCGAAAAGGCGCATATCAGGCTGATCGATGGTAGAGTACGTGTATGCTGTATGCCAGTCGATGCGGAGTTTCGCGGCGTTGGGGAAATAGTGTTCACCTTTCAACTGGGCGAAGTTCATCGCGCGTTGGTTGTAGTTCAGGTTACGGGATTGAAGCACGCGGTCGTCATCGAGTTGCGGCGGGAAAGTACCAGTGTAAATACCTGCTGAAGAAGTACCTGCCTGGTTACGGAGCAAGTTAAGGCTGATGCGGTTATTGTCGTTCAACTTGAGAGAGGTATTCAATATAGCGCCTACAAGTACGTTGTTTTCGCCGTAAACGTCGGTCAAGTCTTGAAGGGTACTCAAAGTAGAACCACCTTGCAAGCTGTAAAGGCCAAGGCGGCCATCTTGATATGCCTCGTTGGTATTTTGGTAGCTCAAGCCAAACACGATACCCATAGGCATTTTACCCAGTTTAAGCTGGTTGCCAATGCTGAAAGAGTAGTTTTGGTCAAGGAAAGAATTGCCTTGAACGGGCTCCATAGTTTTATTGAAAGCGCGGGTGGCACGGTCAATTTGCTGTGCATTTTGGAGTGCTGTAGCGGTATTACCGATAGCACTTGACTCGTTGGGGATATTCATGGCATCGGCAGGACGGGCGCGGGTGCCGTCGTCGATACCTAACCAATCGAGTTTACCACCTTCGTAGGTGATAAAGTCGTTGCGGAGGCTAGAGTTGGTGTTGTACCCAAGCGATGCGCTGAAAGAAAGGTTGAATTTCTCAGGGAAGTCTTTGGTTGAGATATTCACGAAACCGCCGGTAAAGTCGCCGGGAAGGTCAGCTGAGAAAGTTTTCACCACGCTGATATTGTCGATAAGGGCACTTGGGAACATGTCCATCTGAACCGAGTTGCGGTTAGGGTCGAGGCCTGGGATTTCAGCGTTGTTGAGGGTAATTTTAGAGTAGCGGTCGCCGAGGCCACGCACATAAACATATTTACCACCTTCAACAGAAACACCAGTTACACGGCGAACGGCAGCAGCGGCGTCGTTATCGCCCATTTTAGAGAACTGTTGAACAGAGATACCGTCCATTACAACGGTTGATTTTTTCTGGAGCAAGAGCAAAGAGCTCTCTGTATTGCGGATAGCACGGGCTTCAACCACTACTTCGCCGAGGGCCACATCGTCGGTACCCATGGTGATGTCTTGGTAAGAAGTTTCGTTGTTTTTAACGACAACGCCAGTGATGGTTTTATTTTCATAAGAGATGTACGAGACCTGCAAGTCGTAAGTACCGGCGCTCAAGCCAGTGATGGAGTAAGATCCATCGATGTCGGTAGAAGTACCGTTAGTGGTTCCAACGATCACGACGTTGGCTCCAATAAGTTCTTCACCTGTTTCTTTGTCTACTACTTTACCTGTAATAACACCAGACTGAGCTAAGCCTGCATTGGTTAACAGAATGGCAACAAACAATGTAATTAATTGAGATAATTTTAATGATTTGTTCATGATTTATTAATTTATCAAAACTTAAAAAAGCACAATCGGTTAGGATTGTGCTTTAAATTTTCATTTAAGAATTAGTCAGCCAAGATACCGTAAGCATCCAAAGCAGTCCAACCTTGAGCCCAGTTAGTTGTGCCGAAGCCTCCAACGAAGGTAGTTTGTGTAAAGAAAGTAGCAGGAACAGTACCAGCAGTTATGCTAGCGATGTTGCCACCAGCTGTAGGAAGTGGGTTCAAGCCTTTAGCACCAGGCGTAAGCACAACACCAGTCAAACCAGCAGTTGCATCAGCAACGTTACCGTTAGCGTTCAAGTGTGTAGTCAATTTAGCAGAAGCACCACCGTTAGCCAAACCAGCAATATCAGTAGCAGTACCGATTTTACCGAAGAAGTTGTTTACGAACATGATGTCGCCAGCGTCAAGGTTGCTTTCAGCGTCGTTAGGAATGTTGGTAGAGTTAGCATCAACACGTGGACCTTTTTTGAAGTTGTAGAACACGTTGTTGTAGAATTTACCTTTAGAGCGTTCGCGCAAACGAAGTGCATCGTTTTCGCCAGCACCTGTAACGTCTTGGTTACCCATGAAAGTAACGTTAGCTACTTGGCCACCAGAAACGAAAGTAGGCTGGTAAGCAGCACCACCAACGTTACCGTTCAACTCGCCACCACGGTTACCAACGGCAGGCGTTTGAACGCAAAGACCGTATTGAACACGACCTGTGAAGCCTTCGTCCCAGTCGAACATATCGTCACCAGCACCGTAAACAACAACATATTTCATGTCAACTTTACCGCCGAACCATTCGATACCGTCGTCGAAAGTACTGAATACTTCTACATATTCGATAGTTGTACCAGAACCTACAGCACCCAAAGTAAGGCCGTTGATTTCGTTACCAGCACCGATTTCAGCACCACCGTGGCGGATAGAAATATAACGGAGTGTACCAGAGTTGTCGGCGTCGTTAGTACCGCCGTACAAGCCACGGTCATCAGTTGTAGGCAAACCTTCAATAGCTTTAGAACCACCAGGGATGTTGATGTTGGCTTTACCCAGGATAATCAAACCACCCCAAAGGCTGTTTGTATTGGCAGTGATGTCGATTGCGTCAGCAGTGTTGTCAACCAAAGAAGTGAAGATGATTGGTTCAGTTGCAGTACCGTTAGCTTCGATACGGCCACCACGTGCAACGATAAGTGCAGTAGAGTTAGCGCCAGAGCCAGATTCGCCTTTGATTACAGTACCAGCTTCGATGGTCAAAACTTGACCGTCGTTTACATATACCTTGTTATCCAAGATGTAAACAGTGTCTTTGTCCAGGGTACGAGTACCAATACCTTTACCGTTGTCGGTGATGCGAACCGCTGCATTACCAGCAGGGTCAGTTGTTACTTCGAACACAGTGGCCGTTGGGTCAATTGGATCGATTGGATCAACTTCATCTTTACAAGAAGTTACTGAGGCAGCGATGGCAAAAAGTGCAGCGCCAAGCAGTAAAGTGTTTTTGGAAAAGTTCATAAAAGAAATGATTTGGTTTGTTTTACAATTTGCAGGTGTAAATGATGGTGCAAAGGTGACACTACTTTTCGGCTATGGTATTTACCCTATGGTTATGTGTTTATTAATTTTGTGTTACCCAGTTCGAGCAAATGGCATTTTATGGCTATAAGATATTGATATTCAATACCATTTAGCTGTTTACAATTAGTTTACATGCCTTTTTTCGGGATTATTTAAAGGCGATATATTACCTTTGGGACTATGAACAAACTCTTGAAAAATTACTTGCAGCTATCTGCTTGGATAAGTTTCATGTTGCCGCTCTTATTTCTTGGGCTTGGCCTCTATGCCTATTTCAATGCATTGCATGCACCAAGCAGCGATGGGCTTACCTTTCCGCATGGTCTAGGGCAGGTTATTGAGGTTTCCGATAATTTGTATACCTATATTTTTTCCATCGCGGTATGTACTTTATTGATCAGCATACCTTTTGGCCTTGCAGCATCTATGTACGTGAGCGAATACGCCGACCGCTCTACCCGCAACACGCTAAAGGGTTGGGTGCGTTTCCAGTTTGTCATCCCGCCACTGACCTGGTGGATTTTGGGTGTTTATTGCTTGTTCACCCTTGGGATACACGTCATCCAGCCTTTATACTGGGGTATCATCTGGGGTTTAGTCATGGTGCCTTTTACCACTTCTATGTTTTACAATACCATTGGCCGGGTATCCAAAAGCGAGAAAACCAGCGCTTATGCACTAGGGGCCAACCAGTTACAGGTTATCAGCATGGTTATTTTGCCAGAGATCAAATCAAGGCTTTACATCGTGGGTTTCCTCGTGTTCGTGCGGTCCTTTGCCGAGATGGCCATCGTGTTCATGTTCCTGGTTGAAGAGCTGCGACAACCCTTGTTGATTTTAATCTCAGCCAGCTTGCTGTTGTTTGCATTTGCCCTTGATCAAATGACCAAAAATGCTCAAAAAAATCCCTAATGGCCTTATCCACCTCATACGACGGTCCTGAAATAGTGCTTGAAACCAAACAGGTAAACGTGTTTTTCAACGACGAGCCCATCCTGTATAAAGTTGATTTTAAGGCCTATGAACACAGTATCACCGCGCTGCTCGGGCCTTCTGGCTCGGGTAAATCAACCTTTTTACGCTTGTTCAACCGCTTGAACGAAGTAAAACAAGGTTTCTTGCTAGAAGGCGACGTGCTGGTGAATGGCTTGCCCATTTATGGCCGTGGCGCCCCGAGCCCCGAGGCACTCCGCCGCGATGTAGGTATGTTGTTCGAAAAGCCTATCATGTTCCAGAGCAGTATTTACGACAATATCTCGTTTGGCCTACGGGTCAAAGGCATTTCGGATAAATTGGCCCTCGATGAAGCCGTTGAAATGGCCTTGCTGCAAACCCGACAGTGGGATAGCTTGAAAGATAATTTACACCTGCCCGCCAACCAGTTACCGCCGGGGCAACGCCAACTGCTTTGCCTGGCGCGTATATTGGCCTTAGGCTCTAAAGTACTACTGCTGGATGAGCCTACCGCCTTCAACGACCACATTGAAAAAGGTCGTTTCGAAGAGGTGCTCTACGAGCTCAAGAAACAACATACCATTATTTACGCCACCAACAATATCGGCCAGGCCGCTCGACTTAGCGATTATACCGCCTTTTTCATGAACGGCGAAATCATCGAGTGGAATGAAACCAACACCCTCTTCCTCAGCCCCGCCGATGCCTTGACCGAGAGCTACATTACAGGAAGACTGATTTAAAGAGAGGAGATAGGAGTGAGGAGATTCTAGTACCTAATACCTAACACCTAATACCTGAAATATAGGACCTAGGCATGCACCACGATATTGAGCTAAACACCCAAAGGCTTATCCTCAAAAGTATAACGCCGGCTTTTATCCAGGGCTTGTTCCGCACGCAGGACAAGACCTTTATCATGCAGTACCTTGGCCTCGACGAGGGCGGCTACGAACATTACCGTGAAATGCACGAAAAAGGCATGGAATCTTTCCGGATTTCCACGTTGGTATTCTTGCTGGTGGAGCAACAAACTCAATTACCCATCGGCGAATGTGGCTTCCACACTTGGAACCAAAAACACTACAGGGCCGAAGTATTCTACCACTTAAAACATGACAGCGACAAACGCAAAGGCTTCATGACTGAAGCCTTGCACGCTGTGCTGGATTACGGGTTCAACGCCATGAACCTACACCGCATACAAGCCCTGGTCGACCCCGCCAACACGCCTTCTATCAAGCTGCTCCAACGATATGGTTTCAGCAAGGAAGGTACCTTACGCCAAGACTACAATATAGATGGCAGAAACTATGACTCTGACTGCTACTCCCTCTTGAAGTGGGAGTGGAAGGGTTGATTTTGTTGTTTTATTGGGGCGCCGCGCTGCGGCCTACGGCCTTGCGCCGCTACGCTACGCAGCTCGCTATTCGCTCGGCCCGCGTTGCGGTCTGGCCCTACGGGCCACTGCTTCGCATCGCTGGCGCTATTTGATTGTGGATTATGAATTATTGATTATTATAGGTGCAGGGGTAGAGCCGCCATGCCTGTCGGTTGACGTTAGCGTTGTGAACATGTCAAAGACAGATAGTTTTGCACAACCTAAATATGCCGCGAAGCGGCAACATATCTTAGCGATGGGTGAGGGAGTGCTGTAGGCACGACCAGAACCCATCGAAAAGCGTCAGAAATAGATTGAGCCCTGAAGGGGCGATACTGTAGACGGTGCATTTGCTCATCATACCGTCCTTTCAGGACTCAATGTCTAACCGCATTCCTCGATGGGTTCCGGTCGTGCCTGCAGCACTCCCTCACCCATCGCTGACAGCTTTTGCCGCGGTGCGGCACTTGGATAACCGTGAATAAACAACTTTATGTCACGGATGTATTTCACAACTCTACGTCACGCGACAAATCGTGCGTCTCTACGACCTCACCCATCGCTGACAAATCCTGCCGCGGTGCTGCATTTGCAAGCCTTGGGCGACCACAAGGGTCGCCCCTACACCCCATCAAACCACCCCTTGCGAGGCGGACGCCGAGCATCGCGCGAGGTGCCCGGAAGGCTGCGCCGAAGGCGCAGGTGCGAAGCACCGACCGTTTAGGGAGCCTGGAGGGGACCGACGGCAAGCACCGCGCGCCGACGCGCCCAAAAAGAATAAATGATTTTAGGAATAATTGAGGAAATGACTTTTTTGCCCTTTGATTTGATGTTTTTGATTTTTAGCATAAAGCTATTTTAGCCTTTAGCCATCTTAAGCCAATTTTACCAATCTTAAGCTAATTTCAGCCATTTTTCCCCTATCTTTGGCCAACTTATGCTAAAGCCAACAAAATATCAAAACAAGGAAAAATATGAAGCTTTTTTACTGTAAACTATACTTCAAATTAAACTACATCGCAGCATTTTTCCTGCTGCTGAACTTGGGCCAACTGAGCGCCCAGGGCTCTAATTTACTGTATGACGACCAAGCCGTGCACCGTGTTGACATCCTCATTGATGCCGATACCCTAGCCGATATTTACGTGGATATTTTTTCAGATCGGTACCGCAATGCAACTTTCGTGTTTAACGATGGCCAACACGCTGATACCGTGCAAAACGTAGGGTTTAGGCTACGGGGCAACACCTCGCGCTATGCCGCCAAAAAATCGTTTCGGGTAAGTTTTAACGAGTTTGTACCCGGCCGTCGCTACCAAGGCGTCAAAAAGGTGAACCTCATCGGTATGCACAACGACCCTACCCTGATAAGGCAAAAAGTGTTCTACAACCTTTGGAACCAAACTGGGCAGCCCGAACGCCGCTTAAACTTTGTACGTGTGTACATCAACAATGCGTTTTATGGTATTTATACCAATGCCGAGGAAATGGATAAAGACTGGCTTGACCGCGTGTTCCCTAACGATAACGGTAATTTGTACAAATGTACTTGGCCTTCCGACCTAGCCTTCATCAACAACAACGAACAAAGCTACAAGAACATTACCAACGGACAAGGCGAGCGTGCCTACGACTTGCAAACCAATGAAACTGCCGATGATTACGCCGACCTGCTGCAACTCATCACCACGCTGAACATGGCGCCCAACAGTACCTTTATTCAACTCATCCAACAACAACTCAACGTGGAAGGCTACTTGAAAGCTCTAGCCCTCGACGTGGCCACCGGCAACTGGGATAACTACGCCTACAACAAAAATAATTACTACCTCTATAACCTGAACGGGCAATTTCAATTCATCACCTATGACACCGACAATACTTGCGGTATCGACTGGATTGGTATCGACTGGGCCACCCGAAACATCAACCAATGGATTCACCCGAACGAGACGCGCCCGCTAGCCAGCAAGCTACTGGCTGTACCGCAGTTCCGCCAACGCTATGAGGTGCTCATTGACTCTATCACGCAGTTTGTGACCAACCCGACGGTTATTTTTCCGATGCTGGACCAGTTACACGCCCAAATTGAACCCTTCCGCGCTGCCGATACTTATGCAAACCTCGACTGGGGCTACGACTACCAAGCCTTTATCGATGGTATGACCCAAACCATCGATGGACATTCGCCATATGGGGTTAAACCCTTTTTCCAGGTACGCTATAATACCACCATGGGGCAATTATCTGATACACAAATATTTACCCAAAATGACAATCTGTTCCAGGTACTGCAAAACCCATTTTCAGGCCAACTAGTACTTCGCGCAGAAACGGCCTTGGAGCAGGATGTACACCTATATGACATGGCCGGACAATTGCTCTTGAAAGAAGCTTGGCCCGAGGGCCGTATTGTTTGTACCATCGACTGTAGCGCGCTGCCCGCGGGCTTGTACATTGTACGTGTAGGCGCACAAAGCAAACAAGTATTGTTGCGCTAGCAAAAGCATTTTAATAACTCAATTTTTTCCTTACTTTTGCAGATTAAATCCCGTGCATGTCGGCCCCTAGTAAAAGAAAGAAAAGACCTGATATAGGCGAACAGCTCGCCTTTAAATTTAACTTGAACGATGAACGCATCCCCAAGATGCTCGGTTTATTGTGCATCCTGGCCTCGGTATACCTACTCGTTGCCTTTACCTCGTACTTGTTTACCTGGACAGCCGACCAAGACTTGGTGCAAGATAGCAACTGGGGCTTGCTTTTCGACGGCGAGGCAGAAGTGAGCAACTGGCTGGGCCGCCTAGGTGCAGTGGTAGCCTATAATTTCTTCAACCTATTGTTGGGTTTACCCTCGTTTGGTTTTGTATTCCTGAGCTTTATCACGGGTGTAAACCTCGTGAAAAAAATACCACTCAGCCGTTTCAGGTTGGTGTATATCTCTAGTATCATCACCATGGTGTGGGCCAGTGCATTCTTAGCCTTCTTGTTCAACAGCCACTTATTCCAGTCGGGCTTCCCTTGGGGTGGTAAAATCGGGCAATCCATCGTGTATGCGGTGAGCGATTTTGCGGGCGTCATTGGCCTAACCCTTTTCATGTTGTTTACCCTGGGCTTGTTTTTGGTTTGGCAGAAAAACCCTGATTTTGAAGATATCAGCGTGCGCAGTGTAAAACGCGACTTGCTGGATTCTCTAAATTTTTCCAAATACTTTGGCTTTGGCCGCAAGGATGAATACGAGGACGAAGAGGATGAAGATGAAACCGCTAAAGCTGCTGCAAAAACCAAGGCTGTAACCAAAACTAAGAAAACGGGCGATTCGCCCTTCGGCCCAGAACTGCCCTTCGACGATGTATTCCCGAATACCCAACAAGAGCTGGGCATGGAAGACGACGTTGCCTACAACTTCGATGACGAACCAAGTTCAGACCTCCCTACCCTAGCTAAACGGACCGAGGAGTTGACCAACCACCAACTCTCTATCGAGATACCCGAGTACCCTAACCTCGACGACTTTGAAGAAGAGGTGGACTACGATCCAGAAGACAACAAGGAGAAAATCCTGCAAGATTTCCAGGAAGGCTCCTTGAGCAACATCGAGAAAATTGCCGAAGACAACTGGCAGCACCTCGAGCCCTATGACCCTACACTCGACCTGCCATCGTTCGAGAACCCTGTCATGGCCTTACTCGAAAAGTACGACGACCAAGCGCCCGTTATCGACCGTGCCGAGTTGGAAACCAACAAGGACCAGATTGTAAATACCCTGCTCAACTACAAGATTGAGATTACTAAGATTAAGGCGACTATCGGTCCAACCGTAACCTTGTACGAGATTATCCCAGCGCCTGGCGTACGGATTTCGAAAATCAAGAACCTGGAGGACGATATCGCGTTGAACCTAGCGGCCTTGGGTATCCGTATCATCGCACCGATACCAGGCAAGGGCACCATCGGTATCGAGGTGCCTAACCGCAACAAGCAAATCGTATCGATGCGCGAAGTACTGGAATCCGAAAAGTTCCGCAGGGCCAAGATGGACCTCCCCATCGCGTTGGGTAAAACCATCAGCAACGAGGTGTATGTAGCCGACTTGGCCAAGATGCCCCACTTGCTCGTGGCTGGTGCTACCGGTCAAGGTAAATCGGTGGGTATCAACGCCATTATCATGAGCATGTTGTACAAGAAGCACCCTTCGCAGGTGAAACTCGTGCTCATCGACCCCAAGAAAGTAGAGCTCTCGCCCTACAATAAGATTGACTACCATTACCTGGCCTACCTCCCTGGCGAGGAAGAAGCCATCGTGACTGATACCTCAAAAGTGGTGGCCACGCTGCACTCGCTCACCATGGAGATGGATGAGCGCTACAACCTCCTGAAAAAGGCCAACGTGCGTAACCTGACCGAGTACAACCAGAAATTCGTTTCGCGCAGGTTGAACCCCGACAAGGGTCACCGCTTCCTGCCGTTCTTCGTGCTGGTGATTGACGAGTTTGCCGACTTGATCATGACTGCCGGCAAGGATGTTGAAATGCCGATTGCCCGTTTGGCGCAGTTGGCCCGCGCCGTGGGTATCCACTTGGTTATTGCCACGCAGCGCCCATCGGTTAACATCATTACCGGTATTATCAAGGCCAACTTCCCGGCGCGTTTGGCCTTTAAAGTAACGTCTAAGATTGACTCGCGGACCATCCTCGATGCGGGTGGTGCCGAGCAACTTATAGGCCGCGGGGACATGCTATTGTCCGTTGGCGGTGATATAATCCGTTTGCAATGTGCCTTTATCGACACGCCAGAAGTAGAGCGTGTGATTGAATTTATCGCTAACCAGCGCGGTTATCCGGAGCCATTCTACTTGCCAGCTTACGATGAAGGTGGTGGAGATGGAGAAGGCGGTAACCTGCAAAAGGTTATCGACGAGCTAGACGAGCACTTCGAGGAGGCTGCACGCTTGGTGGTGATACACCAATCGGGCTCAACGTCCATGATTCAGCGCCGCTTAAAACTGGGTTACAACCGTGCTGGCCGCATCATGGACCAACTCGAGGTGATGGGCATCGTTGGCGCAGCGGAGGGCTCGAAACCCCGCGAGGTATTCTTCAGCGACGAAGTAGAGCTAGAGCGTTTCCTGGTAAAGGTGAAGGAGAAGTTTGGGTAGGCGAAACGGCATAAAAACATAAACCATGATATCCAACCTACCTTTCTTTATCATCATTGTTTTTGGCTGGACTACCCTGGCTACCATGATGTTTTTGCTGTACAGCATCAAAAACGCACAAAGCAGCCAGACACAGCGCATGTACCACCCCGTTTTTGTTGGGATAAGCTTATGGCTTACGCTACAAGGAGTGTTGAGTATAAAAAACATCTACAATAGTAATCTAGATGCTTTTCCGCCCAAAATTATGCTATTGGGTATTTTACCAGCCATGTTGGCTATCATTACGTTGTTTGCTACAACCCGGGGCAGGCAATTTATAGATAGTTTGTCGATACAACACTTAGGCTACCTACATGTAGTTAGGGTGCCAGTAGAGCTGGTTTTGTATTGGCTTTTCCTGCACAAGGCTATCCCTGAAGTGATGACTTTTGAAGGCCGAAACTTTGATATTTTGGCGGGTATTACGGCACCATTCATCGCTTATTTTGGTTTGACCAAGGGAAAACTTGGGCCTAAAGTGATTTTACTGTGGAATGTAATCGGGCTTGGGTTACTGCTCAACATTGTGGTACATGCTATATTGGCTGCACCTTCTCCTATTCAGCAAATAGCCTTTGAACAGCCCAACATTGCTATCTTGAATTTTCCTTTTGTATGGTTGCCCACCTTTGTGGTGCCTGTAGTATTATTCAGCCATCTGGTTAGTCTAAGAGTATATTTGGACCTTAGCTTCCGGCGAAAAACAGCTCTTTTACGATGATTTTTGCTTTAAAAAATAGTTACGTAGCCCCACTATGCGCCCATTTTTTAAAGCAACCTCATCAAAAAATAGCTCGTTTTTCCCTCGAAACCCAAAATCCAAACATACTCTAAGGCGTTTAGGCTGGCCATCGCGCTAGGCATGCGTAGCGTGGACGCGCAGCGGCCAGCCCGTAGGGCCGAGCGAACAGCGAGCGCGGAGCACGCCGCCGACGCGTAGCGGCGGAGCGCCCAAATTGATAAAATGAATAATTGATAAAATGAATAATTGATAAAATGAATAATTGATAAAATGAGCAAATGACAGGGTGAATAAAGGCCAAATCATTTCATCATTTCATCATTTCATCATTTCATCATTTCATCATTTCAT
>CAZDVQ010000024.1:0-58605 GCA_964508975.1 uncultured Saprospiraceae bacterium | reverse complement strand
TGGGTTGTTGTACAAGCGCATCTACCTCAGCGATAAAGGCCGCTAGGTTTCGGTTAAATCCTTGTTGGTTTTGCATCGACAAAAGCATCGAGACCCTGGCCTCGCTATGCTCGTGCAAGTGTAGTAATCGTCGCATATCGTGGTAGGCTTGGCCATCCAGTAGCCGTTTTATATCCTGGCTCAGCTGGCATAACGCTACCAGCGAACTGGCGAGCGCTTCTTTTAAATTATTCAAATTTTCCTCGGGTTCCATAGCATCTGTTTACCGAACGGGGGCTGTTTTTTCAGTTTGATCCGTTCTTGTTTTGACGCTGTAAAGGTCTGCCGAATGGTATATAGAGGGCGTAAAGCTTTAGCCCCAGAACATTAAGAAAATATAAAGATTATTGGAACCTATAGCCAACACCACTCTCGGTGATAATATGTTTTGGGGCGTTGGGGTTGTCTTCTATTTTCTTGCGCAAGGTGCTGATAAATACCCTCAAATATTGTGTTTCTTGTAAGTATCCATAACCCCAAACCTCTTTTAAAATGTATTGGTGTGTCAGTACTCTCCCTTCATGCTTGGCCAATAAACAAAGTAAATTGTACTCGGTAGAGGTGAGCTTGAGCAATAAACCATCTCGTTTCACGACACGGGCTGCAAAGTCAATTTCAAGGTTGCCTATAAGTTTGTGCGATTCGTTCAATGCGCCTTGACTAAGCCTAATGGCCGAGCGTATCCGGGCCAATAACTCGCCTACCCGGAAGGGTTTCACCAAGTAGTCCGTTGCGCCGTTGTCTAGGGCTGAGACGATGTCCTGCTCGTTGTCTTGTACGGATAAAATGATAATGGGCTTGTTGTACCACGCCCTTAATTCCTGCAAAATCACGTGCCCACTCTTGTCGGGCAGGCCAATATCCAGCAAGATTAAATCGGGTGGATGACTGGCTGCCAAGGCCAAGCCCGTTTTACCGCTACTGGCTTGGTTAACCTTGTAGTCGTTGTGCTCCAGGTTAATCTGTAATAGCTTTTGGATTTGCGGCTCGTCGTCTATAACCAGTATTTCAGCTCTATTCATGGTTTATATCGCTTATAGATGATATCTCCGATGGTATGACAACGGTAAACACGGCCCCACCGCCGCGATTGTTTTCAAGGTATACCTGACCCTTCATCGCCTCCACAAAACCTTTTACAATGGATAAGCCAAGGCCTGTACCTCCCGGTGCCGAGGATTTTGCCCGGTAAAATTTATCAAACACCTGGCTTATCTCTGCCTGCTCAAAGCCAGGGCCATTATCGCTGATCACTATTGTACAGGCGCCCGCTTGGGCTATGGCTGCTATTTGAACCTGGGTACCTGCCGGCGTATGCTGCAAGGCATTCAGTAATATGTTGCGCAGCACTTGTACCAGCAAACCCCGGTCAAGTTTACACAAGGGGAATTGTTCCTTGGGGTCAAAAAGGACGATATGTTGCGCAGATTGATCGCTTAAATCTTCCAGCACACCGTAAATAGTCTCGTTTACATCGCACCAATCGGGTTTGGCTTGCAACACGCCAGCTTCTAGCCGACTCATGCTCAGCAGGTTTTCAACCTGCCTGTTTAGCCTTAAACTGGCTATTTCTATTTCGTTGTACAAGGTTTCTTGGTGTGCCTTTGATAGCTGGTTTTGCTGGCCTTTAATCGTATCTATTGCCCCGATGATGGTGGCAATGGGCGTCCGTAACTCGTGCGATAACGAATTGAGCACGGTGTTGTAAAGCCTTAAACTCTGCTCTTTCTCAGCCCTGATGCCTTCTTTGCGCTCCACATCCCTGATATTGTAGGTTAATGCGGCATTAATCAAGGCTATCACAAAGTACATTAAAAACATCAAGGCGTCTTCGGCACGCTCTATATGCCAGGTCATGACGGGCGGAATGAAAAAGAAATTCCAAATCAAGGCACTCAGCACCGCCGTGAGCAACACCGGGAATATATCGAACAACATGGCCGATACCGACACCATCAATAGCAAGGCCAAGGCCACGCCGCGGTACCCAATCAAACCCGATACGAAAAAACAAACCAAGGCACTCAACAGCACCAACAACATGCTGATCATGTACTGGTGCTTTAAACTCAATGTCCGGGTGGCAAGTATATTCAATGCTTTATTTTTTACAAAGGTAAACCGCCTGGTATAAAGAATTTATAAAGAATTAATTCTCCCCCAATTCATTGTTCTTATAATTTGGGCGCCCTGGCGCTGCGCGCCGTCGGCGTGCTCCGGGGTTCGCTATTCGCTCCGTGCTTTGTTCGCGCAGTCGCTTCGCTCCTTTGCGGAGCACTTCGTGGTTCGTACCAGCGCCTACGGCGCTGCCCTATGCATGCCTAGCGCAAGGGCAGGGCAAACGCAAAGTACCCGGAAAGGCACACCCACAAAGCTTACTTACTGCAAGTATAATTGTAGTTAAACATGATTTTTTCAAACTCTGACCAAGCCGATTTGCCATAGGTATCAAGCACCGATTGGCAATCGCCAAACAGGCCTTTGAAATCGGTCCTAAATTCTTTCTTGGTGTATTTATAGGCCGTTGCACCGTCTTTGCTGATGTAGTATGACCTATCGTCGCCACCGGTCAATTGAATACCCGCAACCCCAACACCCATGGTTTCTGTAGCAAATGGGTCGTGGTATACTTTGATGCGGGCCGAACCATGTGGGTTAAGCAACTGCATAAGCATAGTACTTTCTTTATCCTTTACAATTACAGTAGCTTTTTCAAAATAGGCATAACCTGCCTTGATACGTTCCTTATCGTATAAGCCATCTTCCCATCGGTTGGCACTGTATATTACATCATTGAAATCGATCATCTTGTCCCAACCACTCTGTGGAAGGTAAGCATGCTTGATAGTCTCTATGGCAATTTCGCGTTTTTTCTCTGTGGCAGTGGATACGTAAATCGTCTCGATAAGGCCTTTTTTACGCTCTATTTTCTTGATGGTACACTCAAACTCTACACCGTCCTCAAGCGTGATGTAAGCGGGTAAACTATGTGAAAAAGTTTCAAATGGACGCAAAAACTTTTGGGCCTGCAGGCTCAATTGCGCAGTGCTAAACAGTATGAACAAGGTTAAAAGCAGCGTTTTCATGTGTATAAGTTTTGTTTTTGAAGCAATCTTTGAAGCGTTTGATAGTAGGCATGGTACGCCGTAGCACAAAGATGTAAAAATTAGTTAAGTTATTTTTACCTAATCAACGAATTAAGTTGTGTGATTGGTTTGGGCGCCCCGGCGCTAGCGCGCCGTCGGTCCCCTCTGTGCTCGCTAGACGCTCGGCCCCTTGCGGGGCTGGCCGCTACGCGGCCACACGCCGGGCACCTGGCGCGGACAACAACGCAATCTATCTGCGCACTTGTGTAAATGTGATTTTAGTGGTTAAATTTTTGAAAAATAATTTTAATTTTAAAATATTGAATATCAATATATTAAAAATTAAATGGGCATAAATTTTCAACTTTTTCAAAAATAAATTTAACTGCGCAAATATACTGCGCAGTATTGCCTACATCTTTGCAATGTTGAAAGAATGAGCCACTCAGCGTCGGTGTTTCTGTATAGCACCACAATGCCGACAAGCCTCTTGCACGGTATGTTTAGTAGCCGCAAAAAATTCAACAGCGTGTGGGTCGTGGGTTCGAGTCCCATTTGTTCGCAAGAACAATAGCTCAGCTGGTAGAGCAACACTTCATTCACGCAGGTTCGAATCCTGCCCCCACGGCATCGTGGGGTAGCATAGTGGTCATGCAATGGAATTTTAATCCATCCTTTAAAAGTCGAACACTTTTCAAATGTTCAGCAAGGCGAGTGCAAAGGCATTCGGTTGTAAGTTCTCGGGCGAAATTGCTTACAAATAAAAACGCCGCAGATTTTCTGGCAGACGAGGCGTAAAAATAAGGCGTAGTGGTTCCTACGACGCACTTTTTACAACGAAGTATGACTGGAAATATGCAAGTTTTTAACGTAAAGTAATTTTGCTCGGGAACTTAACACAACAAGGGATTCAGCGCTTGTAGCGCTTTGAATCGCCGCGGGCACTGGCTCGCGCCACGCTTTCAGCTAAGCTTGTTGCTACAAACCTTGACTTAACAGTAAGATGATGCTGCGCCAGGTGCCCGGAGTGTGGCCGCGTAGCGGCCAGCCCCGCCAGGGGCCGAGCGAATAGCGAGCACGTAGGGGACCGCCGCCGCGTAGCGGCGGGGTGCCCAAATCATCCTCCAAAAAAAGTCAAGCAAGTACCACTAGCCCAACTGCTGGCAAAGCGCCAACTAACCCGCTGGCACAAGGCCCTCCGCACCGAACCCTGAATGAACCAGCACTCGCCTATTTTAACCGTTTATTATCATCTTTTTATACCTTTTATCATGAGTATCATTACTGTAAATTCGAACAAATTAGCCCTGGTTTTCCGCTCGAACGAGTTCGTGAAGGTGCTGAAAACAGGTCGAACCATGATCAATTTCTTTGACGATTTGGAACTAATTGAACGCGGCAAAGCTTTTACAAGCCGCTACAACTTAGATTTATTGCTGAAATACGTCGACATCAGAGCCGAGCTAGATGTTTTTGACGTGCAGGATAACGAGTTTGCCATTTTGTACAAAGACGGTAAGTTTGAATCGGTACTGGGTGTGGGCCGCCACGCTTATGTAAAAGGTATTTACACCTTCACGATACAACGCGCCAACCTGAACCAACTGGAAGTAGGTACCGAAATTGACCGTAACCTGATTGAAAAAGGTTTCTTGAACGGCTACCTGCGCTCGGTAAAGGTCGAGATTTTTGAAAAAGCGATCCTGTACCTGGACGGTAAACAAGACCGTATCTTGGACGCCGGTACCTACTACTTTTACAAAAATGCTATCACGGTTCATGTAGCCAAAACCGATATGCGCCGCCAGAACATGGAGGTGAACGGCCAGGAAATATTGACCCGCGACAAAGCGCAAATCCGCATCAACTTCGTGGTGCAATACCAAGTGATCGACATCGTGAAAGCGCTGGAAGAGAACAAGGACTTTGAGAAACAACTGTACGCCCTGTTGCAGCTGGCCTTGCGTGAATACGTAGGCCAAATGAGCCTGGACGAACTGATGGACAACAAGGAAAGCATCACGGCCAAGGTGTTGGAAACCGTGTCGGCACAAGTGGAAAACCTGGGCTTGACCCTGTTCAACGCCGGTGTGAAAGATATTATCTTGAACGGCGAGATGCGCGACATCATGAACCAAGTACTGGTTGCCGAAAAACGCGCCCAAGCCAACATCATCATGCGCCGCGAAGAAACGGCCTCGATGCGTAGCTTGTTGAACACCGCCAAATTGATGGAAGAAAACGCGACCCTGTACAAGTTGAAAGAAATGGAGTACGTGGAAAAAATCGCGGAAAAAATCAACAACATCAACCTGTCGGGTAACGGCCAACTGATTGAACAACTAAAACAAATTTTTGTGAAATGAGGTGTGAGGGATTAGGTTTTAGTTATTAGGGGTTAGTTATTATACTGATGCCTAGCAGCTGAAACCTGATTCCTAAGCCCCAAAAACCGCGATGTTGTTGGGCAGGGGCGAGCCCTGCCCCTACATTCCTCGTTTAACTTACTTTCTATTACATTGAAAAATAACGAATCATGTATTTTGAGCCAGAATTATTTTACCAATCTTACATTTCTAAGTACCACAAGTACAAAGCTACTTATTTAAACAAAATGATAGCTGGACTAGAGGAAAACTATCTAAAAGAGTTCTTTGGAGAGGATACTTCTGATGAAGATAGAGATTCTATTCGTAGAACCCTCAAAAGCGAACTTCGCCAAAATTACTTTCATGCTATTGAAAGTTTTTTTGAGCTACTGTTTGCGCTCAATCCTGATGGAAAGGAAAGTTTTGATGATAAAAATATTCTTTTCAATATTACAAATTCTAATTGGCAGAAGAATTACGCCTTCATAAATCGGATAGCGGAAAATCCTGAAATTCTAAATTTTCTAGATAAAAAAATAAACTTTCAAGGACATCACGTTACCGTTGGACATTATTTGTTCTATATGGGCATATTTAATAATAAAGAATTTATTAAAGATATTTTGGAAAGCATTGGCGCCATAAAATATGGTATTACTATTCTCGCCAAAGACTTTTCAGATCGAACAGAGTACAATTCTTATAAACATGGACTTAGAATTGTACCGATGTTTTCTAAAGTTACATTTGTCGATCCTAAGACCGTTAAACCACTTATGAATGTTAACCTAGAAGACTCAATGTCTTTCTACACAAAAGGATCTAAAAAAGATGAACTGAGTGTTGTGACAAAAATTCAAAACCATGAAAGGGATTATAAAATGACGTTGTTTTGCTCGGAGTTGATATATAGTTTAATCAATTTCCGGAGACTATCTTTGAAATTTGAAAAAGATGTGAAAGCAAATTTACCTGTTGAAGTACCCATTTTTGGCAAGGACGTAATAGAGAAAAGCAATTCTATTAACAAAGGAATTGTTCAAATAAAAACAACTGTTAAAATATCTACACCTCATAAAAAAAGCTAAGCACTATCATCATGGCTAAATCTTGATGTAAATTCCAGTTTAAAACTAAAAAATCTAATAATCTTCTAAATCTCAAATCATGATTTTTGATGAAATTGTTAAGGAATACAGAGACGAAGTAGGTCAAGCTGTTGAAGAACTATTTAAAAATGCTTTTCAGAACCAAAAGCATGAGCAGGATTTACTGCTAGTTATTGCCCATGCATGTTTTCAAAAAGATGCAAACGGAGAGACTAAGCGTTGCTTGGGACCTGATATAATAGGGCACTGCGAGTCCACCGTAAATCAATTTTTAATACTCCACCGAGAGGCTTACAAACTTCCTGGAACGATGGAAGAGTTTGAAGTGCAGGCCCAATTAGATACAAAACTGAAAAATACAGAACTCTATTCCATCAACATTGAAAAACAAATTTACCTGAAATTTTGGGAATCCGAAATGACCTTAAAAAAAATTCATCAACTTATCAATTTAGCTAATCATAAAAATTATAGATGGAACGATCTCTCAAGGGAACTTTATAGGAGAAGCTCTTTCATCTTAGAAAAAATTATTAAGCCTACAGAGGTTTCTTGTCCGAAATTTTCAAAGCTAGTTAAAGATATCTACAATACGCAAATTCGAAACTCGATTGCACACTCTCAATACTTTTTCATGGGTAATAATATTGGATATGGAAATGCTAAGGAAAATCTCGATTCCGTTTACAGCCTTTCGTTTAAGCAATGGGCTGAAATAATTCATAAAACGCTGCTTGTCCATGATTACCTATTGCAGTATTTTGAATTTTATGGTAATATTTACTTGCGTAAGGCAATAGATGGGCCTCTATTGATTAATGTTTTGCAAGAAGATGGCACCTATGAATTAGATGAAATTTCCCCGCGTGCGAGCTCGAACGATTACACTTCCTGGGTTTGGATGAAAGACCGTGAATAGTTTTTTGAAACATATTTTAGTATTCCGAATAATTAATATTACTCCATCATGAATAAAAGGAAAAGGCATTCAATATTATTTTCATCAATAACCACAAATGACAAGCTTGGCAAGAATTTTTGGGATAATTTAGTGCATGGACTCCCTCAAGAATATGCTGCGGGTGTGAACAATGTGATTAATATTTATTCTTTTGCTAGCGAATGCATTATAAATAATTCATTGGAAAAGAAAGCAGGGGTAGAAAGCATAACTCACTCTATAATGTTTAAAAACGCATTGATTGAATTGACTATTCTATTAGATAATTCTATAAACAACATACTTTTTCATTACCAATGGAGGTGCAAAAATTTAGAGCCCACAGAAATTGTAA
Source organism: uncultured Saprospiraceae bacterium (assembly GCA_964508975.1). Classification (GTDB taxonomy): domain Bacteria; phylum Bacteroidota; class Bacteroidia; order Chitinophagales; family Saprospiraceae; genus CAZDVQ01. The sequence goes on along the minus strand of CAZDVQ010000024.1, from coordinate 50,707 downwards.
CTTATTCAAGCCCAGAAGATGCCATGAATAATCTGCTTAAAGATGTAAATTTATCCCAGGAATTTCAGTCATTACGAACTCAAATATACCTATTTAGAATACTGAGAAACCAATTTGCCCATTATCCCATGGGTAGTTTTTATTTCAGCGCAAAACAGGACAACTTCGAATCATTCCTACAAAAACTGGATGGAATTCTTTTGAATTCAAACTATCATTGCTTATTAGATGGAAAACCTGGTGTTCATAGGTCTTATCAAATAACATCACAAGGCTTTGTGAATGAATTTACGCAAAAGTCCTTTGAATTTTTAAAATTATTAGTAAAATTGACTTTTGTGGAGTTAAATCCATACTATGAAAAATAATATTATAGGCGGAGAACATCTCCTCGCCCTCGGCTATGCCGAGAACAAGGCCATCGGTATTGCCTTGCAAATCGCCGAGCAACACTTGCCGCATATGCCAGCCGAGATCTTGCTGCAAACCCTGCAACAAGTGCTGGAAAACCCAGCCGATTTCTTGGATATGGAATACTTTAACCAAGTAGCCCGCTGCCTATTGGATATCGCCGAGCAAGCCGAAGCCGATGCCTGTATCGAGCTGTTGGAAAACCCTGCCGAGTACGCCGTGTTCGGGACCGAACATATCGAGGAAGGCGCCCACCTACAGATGAAAACCGCCATGAAACTACCCGTTACCGTGGCCGGGGCCTTGATGCCAGATGCCCACCAGGGCTACGGCCTGCCTATCGGCGGGGTGTTGGCTACCCGGAATGCGATTATACCTTACGGCGTGGGCGTGGACATCGGTTGCCGAATGGCCTTGAGTATCTACGATATCCCGGAAAGCCATTTCTTGGAAAACGAGGCCAAGTACAAACGCGAGTTGATTGCCCATAGCTTGTTTGGCGCTGGACATGGCTTTAAACCACAGTACAAGAGCGACCATGCCGTGCTGGAAAACGACTTGTTCAACATCAACCCTTTCGTGAAAAACCTGCGTGATAAGGCTTATTCCCAACTGGGGAGCTCGGGTGGTGGAAACCATTTCGTGGAGTGGGGCATCATTGAGTTTGCCCAGGCCGACGAGGTCCTGGGTATACCAAAAGGCCGATACGTGGCTTTGTTGACCCACTCTGGTTCACGCGGTTTCGGGGCAACCATTGCCGGGCATTACACCAAGTTGGCCAAGAGCCTGTGTAAATTGCCGCAAGAAGCCCAAAACCTAGCGTACTTGTCGCTGGATAGCCAAGAAGGTATGGAGTACTGGTTGGCCATGAACCTGGCTGGCGATTACGCCTCGGCCTGCCACGAGGTCATCCACCGAAAACTGACGGCAGCCATCGGTGGCCACGTGTTGGCCAAGGTAGAAAACCACCATAACTTCGCCTGGAAAGAGATCTGGAACGGCGAGGAAGTGATTGTACACCGTAAAGGAGCAACCCCTGCCGCCAAAGGCGTGATGGGTATTATCCCAGGTAGCATGACGGCACCAGGCTTCTTGGTGCGCGGAAAAGGAGTTGAAAGCGCGTTGCAATCAGCCTCGCACGGCGCTGGTCGACAGATGAGCCGAACCAAGGCCATCAAGGCTGGGACCAAGCAAGCCCTGCGCGACGAGTTGAAACTACACGGCGTAACCTTGATTGGCGGTGGTCTCGACGAGGCACCGATGGCCTACAAAAACATCCACGAGGTGATGCAAGCGCAAACCGAGCTGGTTGACGTGGTGGCCATGTTCCAACCAAAAATGGTGCGTATGGCTGCTGACGGTAGTCGCGAGGACTAGCGGGCGTAAGTCTACGGCATTTTAGAATACCGAAAACAAATACCTATCAAATTACAGAGTCTATATACGTGTAAGTATGTACCCTTTAATTGGTACATTAAGGTAAGTGCCGTGCATGTCGTTTATTCATTTATTCCCTTTATCATTTATTCATTTTGGGCGGTCCCCGTGGTCAATGTGGGCCACGGGGCTTAGATAGGAGAGCGGAGATAGAAGAGAGGAGATTGGAGCGGAAAATGTGTCGTTGGGGCTTAGACGGGGGCGATATTCCAAAAATTTCGCAAATTGTAATATAGTATTACCTAAACGGGTCAAGTATAACCCAGTCGAATAGGTTTAATGGGCCAGTCGCCAGAACTTTGCGACATGGAAAACAAACCGATTCCCCCCATACCCGATACAGGGAACATCTATGATAAAATCATCAAGGAAAATGCCCTGGAGTTGTTCAAGGCACTGACCCCTGATGCGAGATGGATTAACATAAAACCTTTGCCCGGCAAGCTACAAAGTACCTTGGAACGAGAACTTGACATGTTGTACGAGGTGACACAAGCAGATGGTACACGCCTGTTGGTTCATATGGAATTCCAATCTAGAACCGACCCTGAAATGCACTATAGGATGCTGGTTTATTATGGCTTGATTAGCCAAAAATACAAACTACCCGTTTGGCAAATAGTTATCTATCTAGACTCTAAGCCACATCGCATGGTTCGGCAGCTTACAGGGCTTCGTTCACATTTTGAGTACGACATCATCACGCTGAATGAGCTGGACCCAGAGCAATTCCTCTCCTCCCAAGTGCCCGAGGTGATTATCTTCGCAGTGTTTGCCAAGTTTAGCAAGGAACAAACAGAACAAGTTTTGCGTTCTATAGTCATAAAATTGCATCAATGTTGTCATGACCTCAACAAACTAAAAAAATATCACGCACAGTTGCTCAACTTAGCACGTTTACGTAAATTTGACCATCTTTTAATCGAAAACTTCAACACCATGCCCATCTACATTGAACTTGAAGACGTTGAAACCGACTACCTATACAATAAAGGAATTCAAAAAGGCAATCTCGAAGGCATCGAAAAAGGCATCGAAAAAGGAAAGGAAGAAGGCGTGCGGCTTGCCCTAGAAATTATTGATCAATATAAAAAAGGGCATGATATTCAAACTATTGCCCTTACTTTAGGCGTAGAGCAGTCAATAGTAGAGTCCGCCATACAAGAAGCTAAAGAATTGGGTTTGATTTAACGCTCCAACCCCATCCCAAACAACGCATAATCGTATTTCACGGGGTCCGAGGGGTCAAGTTGACGCAGCGTTGCGCTTAGCTCCAACACCGTTTGCCAATCGGTTTGTTTGCGCTCAATGAGGCCCAACATCCGGGCTTGGCGCTCTACGTGTACATCCAGTGGCACGAGCAGTTGGCCGGGCTTTACCTCCTGCCAGATACCAAAATCGACGCCGGCGTTATCTTGCCGCACCATCCAGCGCAAAAACATGTTGAGCCGCTTGCAAGTCGATTTTCGCTCGGGCGTGCTCACGTGTTTACGCGTGCGCTGCGGCGCGTAAGGACGGTCAAAAAATAAACGGTGAAAACCAATTAAAGCCGCTTCCACGTGCTCATCGGCAGGACTGATAAACCGCGAAAAGGCTTGCTCCAAGCTATCGTGCTGCTGGTAGTACCGCTGGAAAAAATCGAGGAAATACAAGGCATCCGTGGCGTTGAAGGTACGGTGTACAAAATCCAGAAAACGCTTGCGGTCGGTTTCGGCATGGTTCAGCACAAAGTCGTGGGGCGCGTTATCCATCAAGGCAATCAGCTTGTTGGCACTGTTGATAATGCTCTTGCGTTGTCCCCAGGCCAGCATGGCCACCCAAAAAGCAGTGATTTCAATATCTTGTTTCTGGCTAAACCGATGCGGGATTGAAATAGGGTCGTCAGCAATAAAGCCGGGCTGGTTATATTCCAGCAGCTTGGCATCCAGCAGGGCTTTTACACGAGGGTTCATGGTATTACACTTGAACGATGAATTTTAGAGGATAGGTTTTTGGGCGCCCCGCCGCTGCGCGGCGGCGGTCCCCTCTGGGGTTCGCTTCGCTCCGTGCTTCGCACCGCGGCTTCCAGCCGCGCCCGCCGGGCACCTGGCGCTAGGAAAAGATGAACAATGAACTATGAACGGACATGCCCTAAGCAGGCGCTACGATTAGTACAGTTTTTGCCGCTGCGTCCCCCCTCGGCCGAGCTAAGCTCGGCCCAACCCCCGCTACCAACGGCCGCGCAGCGTCTGTGCAGTGGAGGGGGTCGGCGTGCAGCGCCGGGGGGAGGCGCAATTTTGGCGATGCCCGTCTGCCCCCCTGTCACTGCGCTAGCGCTGGTGACATCCCCCCACGCGAAGCGAAGCGAGTGGGGGGATGTCTGAACGAAGTGAAGACAGGGGGGCAGAACTGCCCCTAAAACCCCAAAGCTAGCAAATCATCCACCGTATCTAAATCGCGGAGGGTGGGCAACACCGTTACCTTTAAGCCCAACTGGGCAGCCACTTGCATGGTTTGTTCAAAAACCTGCTCGGTACTCCAGGCAATGCCTTTGAATAAATCGGCCTGGTGGAAATTTAAGCCCAAGAGGTAATAACCACCGTCTTCGGCTGGGCCAATCACCATATCACATTGTTGAAGGCTTTCAAAGGCTTGCTCCAGGGCTTGTTGGGTGAGTTGCGGGCAATCGCTGCCAATAATAATTGTTGGCCGTGGCTCGGTAGATAGCGCCAATTGGGTACTACCTTTTTTGCGCTCGAGAAAAGCTTGGTGAAAAGCCTTTTCCATGCGTTCACCTAGGTCTTTACCGCTTTGTTGCAGCTTGGCGTAGCGGTTATCGTCCCACTCGTCGAGCCAATCCACAAAATCGCTGTAGTACAGCTTTTTGTCTACATCAAGCTGTAGGGTTTGCTCATTTACGTGCTGCAACAGGCGCTTGTAAACTTTAAGCGCCTCGGCATCACCGATACTGGCGGCCAGGCGGGTTTTCACCCGCCCGGCCTTTGGATTCTTGATAAATATTAATAAGTTGGCTTTGGCTATGGACGTCATTTTTTGGAGCTCTTGTACAGCTTCTCCTTCTCTTCTTTGCGTACCTTTTTGCCCGCTTCTAAATCTTTGGAGATAGCGGTATAAGGACCCGTAACCACCATTTCCTTTTCTTTTAAGCCACTTAAAACTTGAATGTAGCTATCATCTTGGATGCCGGTGCTTACTTCACGCATCTCGACGGTGTCGGCTTGGTGAATGAATACCACCTCTAACACCTCAGCATCTGTAATGTTTTTATTTTTATCATCTTCTTTTGCTCGGGTGGTCACGGCTCCAATCGGAACGCTAAGCACCGAGGCCAAGGTGTTGGTCCGGATTTCAACGGAGGCCGACATGCCCGGCAAGAATGGTGAACGACCAATAGCCGTCAGGTCGGCATACGAACTTTCTAGCACGTGTACCTTCACCGTAAACTCGATAACCTTGTCGGTGCTCACCAAAGCGGCATCGAGATTATTGGCCGAGTTGGAGATATGCGTCACCACACCTTTGAACTTGCGGTTGCTGTACGCATCCACCTCGATGTCGGCGGTATCGCCCACGCTGACTTTCATCACTTCGTTTTCTGAAACATCCACGCGCACCTCGATGGCTTTCATGTTGGCGATGCGCATGATTTCAGTACCGGCCATCTGGATGGTACCCACCACTTGCTCGCCTTTTTTGCGGCTGATATTGGTCACCACGCCGCTCATGGGCGCGTATATAGCCGTGCGCGACAGGTTCACGCGTTGTTCTTTCACGGTTGCGTTGGCACTGGCCACGTTAAACTCGCTGGCCTTGATGTTCTGGCGGATAGACTCCACGTTGGCCTCTGCGCTAAGCACGGCTGTTTGGGCATTCTCGTAGTCGGCGGTCGAAATTACCCCATCATCGTAGAGTTTTTTCTGGCGGGCTAAGATGTTGCGGGCGTTTTGCAGGTTAGCATTGGCTTGCTGTAGCTGCGCGCTCAAGGTTTGTACTTGTGCACGGGCGCCATCGGCCGCGGCTGCGGCGCGTTCAACTACTGATTCTAGCTGATCTGGGTTTACGCGCGCCAGGATTTGGCCCTCTTTCACCGAGTCGCCTTCCACTACGTAAACATCAACGAGCGTACCCGACACGTCGGAGCTGATTTTCAGTTCTTCTTCGGGGTAAACTTTCCCGTTGGCCGAAACGGTTTCAACAATCGTGCGCTTGGCCACGGCTTCCATGGTCACGGCGGTACCGGTGTCTTTATTTTTCTTCGAGAACACTATTCCTGCAACCACGATGACGGCGAGGACGATGCCGGGAATTAACCAAGGTGAGCGTTTTTTCTTGCTATTAGCTGGACTTGCCATATGAAGTATCTATAAATTGGTGTAAAAGGAGGTGAGTGTTTCTTTTTGATAGTATTACTCAAGCACGATAGGTTTTCCTTCGTAAAAATCGAGGATTTTAAGCCTGAAAATGTAATCGTACTTGGATTGAATCAATTCAGCACGAGATACCAAGAGGCTATTCTCGGCGGTGGTGAGTTCAAAAGCGCTAGCGGCACCGGCGTCAAAACGCTTGCGGGTATTACCCAGGGCTTGCTCTAGGGCGTTAACGGTTTTCAAGGCGGCGTTGTAGCGTTTTAATGCCGCACGGGCATTGGCAATCGCTTGGTTGATATCGGCCTTGAGCTGTACTTTAGATTGTTCTGAAGCAATTTCAGCCGAGACAACGCCCAGCTTGGCCCGTTCAATTTGAATTTTATTCCGATCGCCATTGTATATCGGTACACTCAACGATACCCCAACGGCCTGGCGGAAGTTGTCGCCCAGCTGGTTGAAATACGGCGTGTTGCGCAAGGTAGGGGCCTGAGTTGTAATCAGCAAGGGGAATGTGCCCACGTTCGGGATTTCAACATCGCCGAGGTTTTGTTGAACTGGCGTAAAGCCCGTCACTTCTTTACCGAGACTAGAGTAGTTGGTTTGAAACTGGTAGAAACCGTTAATTTGAGGCTTCAAGGCTGATTGTGCCACTTCCACATTAATGCGGGCGCTTTCTTCACGCAGCTCGTTAGCCCTGATGTTGGGTTGATTTTGCTCGGCCAAGCTATAAATGGCTTCCGCGCTAATCACCTCCGCCGTTTCGAGCACGTTGATGTTGGGCTTACTGATTAGTATAGGCGTGTAGGGGTCAAAATTCATGATTTGCTTCAAACTCAAGTACGCCAGGTCGATGGCATTTTGACCGTTAACGATATTTTGCTCGTTGCGGGCCAGTTGCGCTTCCAGGTCGAAAATGGTATTGGCGGGCAGGGTACCCGCGGCAATCATCTTGCGGGTATTGGCCATCTGGTTTTCGGTTTGTTTTTGTTGTTCTTGCAGGGCCAGGATAGCTTCTTCGGCCAGCAGCACATTGAGGTAAGCTTGTGCCACGTTGAGCGCCAGGTTATTTTGCACGTTGGCCAGGTCTTCCTCGGCGGCCCGCACGGATACTTCCGTTTGGTCGATGCTATGGTTTATCCGACCGCCATTATAAATAGGTACACCACCAGATATACCATAGCCGTTGGCATAAATGGTTTGTTGTTGGAAGGTGTTGGTGGTAGGGTCAATCGAGCGACCAAAGTTAAGGCTTTGGCTCAGGGTAGCATCGGCGGTTGGGAGCCGGGAGCGTTTGGCCAGGGTAAGGTCGAGCTTGTTGTTTTCAACGTTGATGGCATTTTGTTTAATGAGCAGGCTATTTTCCTGGGCATAACGGATGCATTTTTCGAGATCCCAGGTTTCTTGTGCCTGAAGGGCAAAGTGGCCAAGGAGCAAAAATAGAATAAGGGTCGCTTGTCGCATGGTGTGCTTATAGTTAAGAGCTGTAAGGTGTAGAGGGTTTTGCCTTAAAACCGGGCAGAACAATCAGAGAACTCCAAAACTACGGAAAAAATTCCCGTGTATTGGATTAAGGGTACAAGTTTAAAACAGAATTGAGTTCAAAGTTCAAATATTTATATGAAAGTGTAAGATTATCGGATGAATGCTCTTTTTTGGGGCTTTCCCGCTGCGCGGGCCGCTCCCTTCCGGGGTTCGCTATTCGCTCCGTGCGCTACGCGCACCGCCGCCTGCGGCGGCGCCCTACAGGCAGCTAAGCCGAATCGTGTACTGGCGATGGTTTGATTTAACTCACAATTTCACGCTGCGTGCTGCGCGCTAAATCCTGCCCAAGGGGCAGGCAATATCGGTAGCCGCGGGTTAAGCGCAGCGCAACCCGGGGTTTAAAGCAACAACCAAAACCCCGTGGCGGCAAGCCAGACGAGAATGCCCAATACAGAAATCGCCACGGAACGGTAGCCGGACCGAAACCCCATCGAGCCTTACCAAGCACCAAGCACCCAAAGCACGTAAAATGCCCTATAAATTGATGATAAAAATTACTGAGATTAGCATATTTTCAATACCTTTGCACAGGACCTATCATTCGTTGTAACACAACACACACGGGTACTAGCTACTTGTTCTATTCATTAAACCTGAATAGTGACACTATAAAGCCAGGGGAGTTGTGGCTGCGGGGAGGTTGGTTGTGATGCTAAAAGACGACACAACAAAAACAAACAGTAATACAACAGACAAAATGCCAAGACTTCACAAAATCAAAAGATTTGAAAACCAATGCATTAGCCGACACCGTTGCAACACATTTACTTGTGTCACAACCGCATTGCGGACACATCATCAATTCCAAAAAATAAAAATATAATGTTATACACAAGAAATGCTTTTTATTTTCGTAGATTCTACAAAGAAGAAGTTGCGAGAGAAAGTGGTTATATAGACCTCAACTTTGTGGGTTCATTACATCCCGACAGAAAACGTAGAGAAACTGGATTTTCAAAACTGATTTATGGTAATAGGGAAGATTTAGGAAAACTACTAGGAACAATTGCTTTAAACGTAGCCGCAGACGACCAAGCCATATATGAACTTATTCAAAACGCTGACGATTGTAAATCGTCTTTTTTTAGCGTGAGCTACAATGAGGACTATTTACTCTGCATAAACAATGGGAATTATTTTTCAGACCGTGACATGTCCGCAATCATCAATGTTGCTGGCAACTACAAAGATGGAGAAGATATTGGCACATTTGGTATTGGCTTCAAAATTTTACACAGATTAGTTGGTGCTGATGATGGAAGAGAAGCTATAATAAACGATTATGCAGGGCCAATCATTTTTAGCTGGAATAAATTTTTTCAATTAGATGCATTTCTAAAGGAAGATGAAATCAAAGTAGGCTTCGACGTAACAAAGGATAGCGAAAATCCTTGGCTTATAAAATTGCTTTACACTTGTTTTCCTTCTCATTTGGACGAAAAATTAAAATTGCAAAACTACGATACAGAAGGCATAAGGTTTTCAAAAAACGAATTGTCCGAAATGAGGACATTTTTAAAACATTCACTGCAAAACGTAAATCTGAAAGAAACAAACAATTTAAAAAGCGGCTCAATCTTCTTTCTCAAACTAGGTAAGGGTAAAAGCAAATTTCTTGATGAGGGTATCGATAAAATTAAAAGTGGATTGTCATATTCTTTCAAATTTTTGAACAGCTTGCAAAAAATATACATCAATGACGAAGAAATCAAAGCAAAAGCTGTTTTGGATTATTCAGATTCTTTTCCTATTGGCAGTAATGAATTCAAAGACATAAATCCAAAAAATAAAAATCGGGACATAAAATTCACATTTGCATTTTATCATGATTACAAAAAGGCTGTTGATTTACAAAATGAATTAGCACCAAATCTTTACACGTTCTTTTCTATGGACGAAGAAAAGAATGGTTTTAGTTTTTTGTTGCATTGCAATGCCTTTGACATGAATAATGACAGGCGTAAACTTCAAGCTAATTCTCAAATCAACGAAAAGCTTTTGCCCTTAATTGCACAAAACGTAATTAAGTATTCAGATATACAGAAAGAAAATAACCGTAATTTGTTTTTGTCTTTGTACTCTAACTTTCTACTGTCGAAAGACCCCAAAAACAAGCCTCATATAAGTAATAGTTTTTCAAATTTCATTCATCAATACCTATCTGAAAATATACCAACCAAAATTGGTTTTTCTGACAACGCTCAAAACGTAAAAATTAATAAGCTCAAACTCTCTATAAACTTATCGGAATTAGGATTGAACCATATTCAATGGTTTGAGTGGGATAGTGAGGTAGATAAATTGTTGATTAACGAAGCAACCAAAACAGAAAAATTGGGCCTTAAAGAATGGGACATCAGAGATATTGTAGAAAATGCCAATCTGGTAAGTATAAATAATTGGATTGCTACTTGTGATAAAAAAACTTATGAATCATTTTTAGATGAATTAGAAGAAAGTTATTTGCGCAAGGAAACTAAAGAGAAACTTTCTCAAATCAAACTTTTTAAATTTTCCAATGACGAGTTCTATTCGTTCAATGAAATAGTAAAAAAACAAATCTCACAAAATAGAACTATCGCTAGTTATGGTTTTGCTAATGTTTTTTTCAAAATACAAAAAACAATAGGCATCGTAGAAGAGCTTGACAAAATTGGAATCATTGTATCTGAAATTACTACTTCTGAATATCCAAACATTTTTTCTTGTATTGAAATAATGCCTGACGAAAAACAGATGTACACTTATATTGCTGAAAAATGCAAAACTAACACCTTGTCAGCCAAAGAAAAGAAAACTTTATTTCTCAGTTTTATTAACGAAACAACAAAGTTTGATAATGTTGCTGAAGGCACATTAAAAAACTTAGAATTATTTTGCAATAATAATTCAGAAATAAAACCACTAAGCGAACTTATAGGTAATATTAAAACGCCAAGTTGGTTAAACGCACACAAAATAAAACAAGATGAATACTTTGCTGAACTCTACCCCTACCTGATTTTAGATTCAGGGAATATTTTCAAAGAAATTTACCAACAAAATCAAGATGATATAATTGCTGAATTAACAACAGCAGAGGAAATTAAATCGCTTATTAATCTTTATCAAGACAATCAAAAATCATTCTTCAAAGAGTTCATAATTAAAAAAGAGAATAAAGACTTTATAATCGATAAAAAAACAAGCGAAACCTATCAGGTTCAATCAGCCGATAAGGAAGCAAGAAAATTTTTAGATGAAAATTGTGCTGACAATTTATTTGTTCTTCCTTATGAGTTTGTGGAAAACTACAAGGACGAAGAAGGTATAATAAAAGCCGATGATTTGCACGGTTTGATTTTGGAATTTGTTGATGCAGATGAACACAAAGAAATACTTGTGGATATAGTAAAATATAAAGCCAAACACAAGTTTTTACAACAACTATCAGAGTTCAGATTTAATTCTAAAAATGAATACTCTAGGGAGGATTACGAGTATAAAATTTTAGATTTAGCTTGTAGTGAACTGAAAGAAAACGATTATCTAAAATTCAAAGAAAAAGTTGTCATTGAAACGGAAAATCAAGATTTAAAACTTTCTGAAATTCCACCCTTCACGGATAAAATTAAAATTGATAATTATGAAATAAGTCTTGCTAAAATTCTCCCAGACAATTACGAAAACAGCGACTATTTAAGCAGTTTGATAAATCATTTTATTGGACTTGGTTTGAACAAAGAGCGAATTGGGAATTTGTTTGGCGTAAGTGAAGAACCTGAACCAAGCGTCATTTATGAAATGTTTTCTGAACAAGTTGAAACATTGGAAAATGCCGAACAATTAGCATTTTTGTTTCTTTACGGTTTGTATATTGAAAAAATAAATTTTAATCAGTTTAATGCCCTAAACGTAAATGAAGAAGAAATAGAACTGGGAACAGATAAATATTTAACGGACTTTGATTTTATACAGCAATCCGAAATACTTCATAAAAAATACAGAAGTATTTCTAAAATATTCAAAGACTTTCCTGTTGTAGTAGAAGACAATGATAATTTATTGCTCATTAAAGAACCTTATTTTGAAGACGCTAAATTCATTTGTCCGTACATTGAAGAAAATTTATCAGATGAGCAGAAACTAAGTCTTATAGAGTTTTTATTCAATCAGTGGAATAAGAAAAGTAAAAAGACGTCAATCAAAAATATTGATTGGAATACAATTGATGATGTAAAAACTGAAAACATTTTAGGATTCAATCCAACAACATCCGTTTATCCAAGTAAATACGCTTGTGAAAGTGAACTACTACCTGATTATCTAATAGAATGGCTTGGTGAAGAAGATGCCAAAATTGATTTCCTTTCTGACTTGGGCGTGTGGACAGAAAGCTCTGTCATTGTTGTATTGCGAAAATATTTAAGCGGTAAAATAAAAGATTTTCAAAACAATCGTTTGTCACAAGAAACACGTTTTAACGAAGGTGAATTAAACCTATTCAATTCGTTGGTTTGGCTTAAAGAAAACGAAGTTACATTCAAAACAGCGGAACAATTTGAAACATTTAAGAAAGTAGTTGAAGTTATCAATGAAAACAGAACCAACAATGGAGATTTAGAAATTAAAGAGGATTTGGATGTTGAAGAGTTAGAAGAGAACGCATTAGTGTGGGAAGAATCATATTATGAAAATTGGAAAAAGGATTCTAATGTTGCTATTTTTCTATACGAAGGCGAATTACCTAAAACAATTTCACTTAATGAAATTGAAGATTATGTGTTCTATTCTTTTTTTGAAGGCAATACCGCAGTTGATGATAAAAACAATATTTACATAAATCAAAACGCAGATGTAAAAAAAGAACTAAGAAAATTAGAATTGGAGGAGTATAACGATTTTAATTTTGACGGATTGTGGCAAAACAAATTAGAAATATTAGAAAAAGAAAACGCACAATTAAGAAGATCAAGCGACGCTACATTAGGAAGTGAATTTAGCACAGACATTTCTAAAAACGACCAAAAAGAAGCTAACCGAGAAGCAAAAGAAATTGTCAAGGAAAAATTAGAAAGAGAAGGATTTGAATTTACTGAAGGAATAGGCAAGTTCTCAACAATTGACGGTGTTTATAAAGATAATGTTGAATTTCCGATTGTTGTAAAAAGTTACAAATATGAAGACGAGCCTTTAAAAATTGGAGCAAACGAATGGATACAACTAATGAAACCAAATTCAATGTTTTGGTTACATTTTGGAAACAGGAAATTAGGATGCTTAAAATTATATGATTTATTGAGAAATCAGGATAAGCTTACTATTAGTTTTAGCACAGAAAATCTTGATGTAGAGGACAGATTAGATAAATTTGCCGAATTGCTTCATTACTTCGGCAACGTCCACTTTGATTTTAATAGTGTAAATCCGAGCGATTATAGCATAGCCAAAGATTTAAGCGATTACCGTTTCGACGAAAGAAGAAACGAAGAAGAATTAACTGGTGATGATGAAGAATTATTGTAAATGAAATATACTAGACAAGAACACTGCAACTTTCTTGAGGAAGAACTTCAAGCACAAACGAAAGCATTTAACCAAAAGTTAAATACTTCCGCTACGTTTTTGCTTCAAGAAAGGGAAGAGCTTTTTGTTGCTCAATTTTTGACTTTCAAAGACGGAGAAATGATCTTAAAATTCTCAACTAAACGTGGCTTACCGCGCAAAGGCGAGTATTTGTATTGTTTTACTGTTCCAAAAGAGTTGAGAGATTACAGAAATTGGGGTAAGAAAACGTATGGCGACTTAATAAAAGAAAAAGGAAATTTTACTGAAACTGTTTGCGTTTGGCAAGCTCCGTCAAAAGACAAGGACGGGAATCTTGATAAAGACTTTTACATCGCAGGTTTTCGTGGTGTTGAATTGGATTTTTCGGTAAATATTTCAAAAGCGGAAAAAATTATATTGCTTTTAGGCCCGAATGTCCCACCCTATGGGTATATAGAGAATTTACAAAAAATAGTTAAGAATAACTACTCTGAAGCAGTAAGTTCAATTTTAGACCAAGACTTTTTAAAAACCAATGGGGAACCTTCATTACTTGATGAAAAAAATGATATACCAAATTTCATATTAAATCAATTAACATTATCCGATAACGTTGTTTTGATAGGACCTCCTGGCACAGGAAAAACCTATCAAATAGCTGAAATCTGTAAACTTTTATGTGAGCAAGGAAAATCCGTTTTAGTTACATCGCTTACAAATAGAGCGTTAATTGAAGTCGTTGAAAAACCAGCATTAGCAACTATTCTAGATGAGGGTAAAGTTTTTAAAACCAAAATATCAACAGATGAAGCCAAAGAAATTCCAAGATTACAACCGACAAAGGATATAAATCCACAACCAGGCAAGTTAGTTTTATCCACCTTTTTTATAGCAAGCACCGAAGCAACTAAGATTGCGAATACACCGCCTTTTGACTATGTATTAGTTGACGAAGCAAGCCAGGCGTTACTTGCAATGTTTGGTGCAGCAAAACTTTTAGGGCAGAAAAATATTTGGATTGGTGACACAATGCAGTTGCCTCCAGTTATTGCAATCAGTGATGATAAAGTAGGTAAAAAGAATTATGAGATTTTAGTGGAGGGATTGAAAGCTCTTGCAGATACTTCTGCTGTTCCGATTTATCAACTTACAGAAACATATCGTTTGCCAAACAGAGGTTCTTATTACACAGGATTGTTCTACAATAACAGTTTAAAATCAAAATCAAAATCAGACATACGACTTTCATTTCCTGAAATGACTAATGAAGTGAACGTATTTTTCAATCCGGAGGGCGGTTCAACGCTTATTAAAACAGATTTGGAAGTTGGAAGTAAAAAGCCTGTAAACGCATCGGCAATAGCAAAGCTGTTAGTTACTCATCTACTGACTGTCGAAGAAAAATTGCACATCTCTGTTTTAAGCAATTACATTGAGACAGTAAAGGCATTACAAAAAAGCATTTACGGATCAATTGACAACCATGAAAATTTATTGATTGAAACAGTAGCAAGAATACAAGGTCTTACCACAGACGTAACCATTTTGGTAATTCCAAATTCAGGCTACAATCATTCATTAGAAAAGCGTTTGTTCAATGTTGCGACAAGCCGTTCAAAACGTCATACAATCATAATTGCAGACAAGGATATTATCAGTTCCGATTTTCAATTAAATAAATATGTTAAAACTTATCTTGAAAAATTAAATGAAGAATATTCGTTTTATTATACCACTGAAAAAAAACTAATTGAAAGCAAAACGACAGAATCAAATACACCTGAGGATGAAGAAAAATTAGAAAGTCAAACAGGATTAAAGGTTCTTGGCAAAATAGACCTTTCCCAATTTGAAAAGCCTAAGAAAGAAATCGTTAATGGGAGGGAAAATATTTATATTATTGACACTAACGTATTTGTTGACCAGCCCGACATAATTTCAAAAATTGACAAACAGTATAAAATAGTCTTATCTGCAAAAGTCATTGACGAGTTGGACAAACTGAAAGTAACGCTGCAAACAGAACAACAAAAACAAAATGTTCAAAAAGCAATCAAACAAATCAACGACAGTTTTGACAAACGGAATATCAAAATGGATATAGCCGACCTGACTTTGTTGCCAAGTGACTTTGACAAAAAATCGCCAGATAATTTTATTTTGACAGTTGCACTTAAATACAAAAAAGAAAACCCTATTATGTTGACATCAGACAATGGCATACAGCTTAAATGCAAGGGTTTTGGCATAACGACGATTAAACTAAAAGACTTTTTAAAACAATCGAAATATTAGCCATTGCATTTGGTGACACATTTACAAAACTTCTCAAACCAACCAATAACCTAAGATTTGCATAAGAGCCAATTTTCCAACGATTGACAAGGATGTTTAAAAAAAATTAAATTAAATGGGAACGAATCAAAAATATATTCTAATTTTGACACTTTATGTCAACACAGGTTATGTCAACGGAAACAATAGGCGAAAAGTTAAGACACATACGAGAAGAAAAGGAACTTCCTCTAAGAAAAGTTGCTGCCTTGCTCGACATTGATGTTGCTATTTTGAGCAAGATGGAACGAGGGGAACGAAGAATTACAAAAGAAGTAGTTCTGAAACTTGCGAACATATACAACTATGATGCAGATGACCTTTTAGTTTCATTCCTAAGCGACAAGATTTTGTATGAAATTCAAAACGAAGATTTAGGAATAAAAGCTCTGAAAGTAGCAGAGGAAAGAGCCAAATACATTAAAGCCAATAAGAAGAAATGACAATTAAGCAACTCATAGAAAAATATTCAGCCGACAGGGCTTATTACTTGACAAGCAAGTATAATGAAACACTGCTTCGCAGTGATTTCTTAGACCCTTTTTTCGAGTTGCTTGGTTGGGATATTAAAAACAATGCAGGAAAACCGACCAACGAAAGAGAAGTAATTCTGGAAGAAGCACTAAAGGCAAGCGCTTCTGAACATTCAAAAAAACCTGACTATACTTTCCGACTTTTTTCTGAAAGAAAATTCTTTTTGGAAGCCAAGAAACCTTGTGTTTCTATTGAATCAAACAACGACACAGCAAAACAAGTAAGACGATACGGATTCACAGCCAAATTGAAAATTTCTGTTCTCTCAAATTTTGAATACTTAATTATTTACGACACTTCGGTAAAAGTTGAAAAGGACGACAACAATGCAAAGGCACTTGTAAAAAAATACCATTATACAGAATTTGAAAGCAAGTTTGAGGAAATCAAACAGCTTTTAGGTAAGGAATCGGTTTATTCAGGCGCATTTGAAACGGAGTGGAAAGAAATAGAAAGCAAAATCAATCAATACTCGATTGACAACTTATTTCTAAACCAAATTAATGATTGGAGAAAAGCTTTAGGTGCTGAAATTTACAAACACGACCCCAAAATTGGCGAGCAACAACTTAATGATATTGTTCAAAGTTATTTGAACAGGGTCTTATTTCTGCGTGTTTGTGAGGACAGGAATTTAGAAGATTATCAAACACTTTTAAAATTTGCCAACGCAAACGACTTCAAAGCACTCATAAAGAAATTTGAACAAGCAGATAAACACTATAATTCAGGACTTTTTGACCAATTGCTGAAAGACAAGATTGTAGAAAATATCAGTTCGGTATTTTGGGCTATCATCAAGCAATTGTATTATCCTGAAAGCCCCTATTCATTCAGCGTTTTTTCTTCTGATGTACTAGGAAGCATTTATGAAATTTTCCTTTCTGAAAAATTGACCGTTCAAAGTGATTCTGTTGTTTTGGTGAAGAAACCGGAGAGTGTTGACCGTGATATTATCACTACACCGACTTTCATTATAAACGATATTTTACGAAATACAGTTTTGAATAGATGCGAAGGGAAAACAGTCAAGGAAATTCTTAATCTAAAATTCGCTGATATTTCGTGTGGTTCTGGAGCGTTTTTATTGGAATTGTTTCAGTTGCTAAATGATATTTTGATTGATAACTATCTAAAAAACGACAAATCTAAACTCATTCAAACCAATATCAACACGTTCAAACTGCCGTTTGAAATTAAGCATCAACTTCTATTGAACTGTATCTATGGCGTTGATAAAGATTATAATGCAGTTGAAACCACAAAATTTGGTTTACTTCTCAAATTGCTTGAAGGTGAAGATGTAAATTCGACCAACAAGACAAAACCTGTTTTACCCGACCTTTCAGAAAGTATTTTTTTCGGAAACAGTTTATTGAATCCGAAACAAGTAACAAACAAGAAAGATCAGGTAATTATCAATCCGTTTGATTTTTCAAAACTTCGCTTTGATGTCATTGTAGGCAATCCGCCTTACATGAAATCGGAGGATATGAAAAACATTACTCCGCTTGAATTGCCACTTTACAAAACCAATTACGATTCGGCTTATAAGCAGTTTGATAAATACTTTCTTTTCCTTGAGCAAGGAATAAACTTATTAAATGATGACGGAATTTTAGGTTATATCGTTCCAAGCAAATTTACAAAAGTTGGTGCAGGTAAAAAACTTCGTGAATTACTCGCAGACAAAGAGTATTTACATTCAATCGTTTCATTTGGTGCAAATCAAGTTTTTGCGGACAAATCAACCTACACTTGCTTATTGATTCTGAGTAAGAAGCCACAAAAAAATTTCCGATATGCGGAAGTAAGAAGCCTGAAAAGTTGGAAAGTTAGAGAACCAGAAGCAGCAAAATACGGTTCAAAGAAAACAGATGAATTGGATAGTGAAGTTTGGGTTTTAGTTCCACCCGAATTAACAAACACTTACAATAAAATTATTTCTCAAAGTATAAAACTTAACGATTTGGTTGGAAGCGACAATATTTTCAATGGTATTCAGACCAGTGCAAATGAAGTTTACATTTTCACGCCAAACAAAGAGGATAAGAAGCATTTTTATTTCACAAAGAAAGGCATTAATTATAAAATTGAAAAAGAATTAACAAAACCATATTTTCAAACTTCTTCAGGCGAAGATAATTTATATACTTACAGAACTTTCAAACCGAATGCCAGGGTAATTTATCCTTATTTGACAACAAAAACAGGGGTTGATATCATTCCTCTAACAACAATTCGGAAGAAGTTTCCTTTAGCTTATGACTATTTGCAAAAGCATAAAGCCATTTTAAATAATTCAAAACGAGATATAAAACCAGAGCCAAAAACAAAAAATGAATGGCACAGATACGGTAGACATCAAAGTTTGGATAGTTGCGGACTACCTTCAAAAATTATTGTTGGCGTTCTCTCCGTTGGTGACAAATACGCAATTGATGTTCATGGAACTTTGATTTCGTCAGGTGGGACAGCAGGTTATTGTGTAGTTGCAATTCCAGCAACTTCTGATTACTCCATTTACTACATTCAAGCCATTCTCAACTCTAAATACTTGGAATGGTTAAGTGCTTTGTATGGTGAAGTTTTCAGAGGTGGTTATATAGCAAGAGGAACAAAGGTTTTGAAAAATCTACCAATTCGTAAGATTGACTTTTCTGATACTAATCAAAATGCACTACACGACAAAATTGTAGAAATCCAAAAAGAATTAATCAGTATTTATGACCAAATAGATGCTAACGCAGGAAACATAAGAGCATTAACTCCACTACGTAGACAGTTCGTTACTGTAAAGGCCGATTTAGAAAAGCTATTAGCTAAATTATACGATTTAGGTATTGAAGACTCATTAATCCCATTAATCAAAGAGTTGTATGAAGCTAATTAAAAACGCGACAGCCGAGAAATTGAGAGGTGGATTTTACACACCTGAGCCAATTGCTGCATTCATTCTAAAATGGGGTATCAATGGAAGTTCCGATTATGAAATTTTAGAGCCAAGTTGTGGTGATGGCGTCTTTATTGAACAAATTAAATATAACAAACATAAATTCAAGTCACTAACCGCTATTGAATTCGATGATGTAGAAGCTGAAAAAGCGGAAAGAATTGAAATTGATAACAAGACTGTAATTAATGCAGATTTTCATTTGTATTGCAATGAAACCACACAAAAATTTGACTTAGTGGTAGGCAATCCGCCTTACATTCGTTACCAATATTTTCAAGCAGAACAGCAAAATGAAGCTATTAAAGTTTTCAATCGAGCTAAACTAAAATATTCAAAGTTGACCAATGCATGGGTTTCTTTTGTAGTTGGTTCAAGTTTGTTGCTCAAAGAAAAAGGAAAGATTGGTTTTGTAATTCCGGCGGAATTATTACAGGTTTCTTATGCTCAACAACTCCGTGAATTTTTGGCTCATTTCTACAATAAAATCAACATTATTTCTTTTGAGAAGTTGGTATTCCCTGACATTCAGCAAGAAGTTGTTTTGTTGCTTTGTGAAAGAAACGGAAGCGATTCACATTTAATTGAACACCTTGAATTAAAAGATGCTTCTGACCTTGAAAGCTTGGATGTAACCCGACTTAAAAGCCCGACAAAAAAGATTGATTTCAAATCCAATAAATGGACTTATTACTTTTTAGAGCAAGAAGAAATTGACTTTTTGGAACAAATTGCCAGGAAACGAAAAGTTCCGACAATAGGAAATTACGCAAGTGTAGAAGTTGGTATCACTACAGGTGCAAATGACTACTTCACCGTTCCTTTGCCTGTTGTAGAAGCTTACGATTTGAAAGAATACGCAAAGCCAATGGTTGGCAGAAGTGTTCAGGTCAATAGCGTAATTTTTACGGAAAAGGATTGGAAACTAAACAGGCAAACCAAAGCAAAAGCCCATTTATTAGTATTCCCAGCCAAAGAAAAAATCAATGGGCACAAAGGAGCTAACTCATACATTCATTTGGGCGAATCAATGGGGATAAACAAAGGTTACAAAACAGGCATTCGTGATGATTGGTTTGTCATTCCTTCCATCAAACTTTCAGATGCTTTGTTTATCCGTAGAAACAATCTTTATCCCCGTTTAATCCTGAATTCGGCAAACGCATATACAACCGACACAATGCACCGTGTATTTATGAAAAAAGACACGGACAAAAACGCTTTCATAGCCAGTTTTTACAATTCATTATCGTTGGCGTTTTCAGAAATTGTTGGGCGTAGTTATGGCGGTGGTGTTTTAGAACTAATGCCAAGTGAAGCAGAAAAAATACTACTTCCCTACCAAACCGACAATGCAGATTTACTTGCCACCATTGATAAAATGATGCGAGAGAAAAAGAGCATTGATGAAATTTTAAAAATCACCAATAAGCAAATTCTAAAAGACGGATATGGCTTTACCGATAAAGAAATAAAACTTGCAGATAGTATTTGGAAGAAACTTTCGGCAAGGAGGCTAAATAGGAATAAATGATATTGACCAATCCCTGTTCATATTGCATAGCTACAAAACCGCCGTTTCCTCGCGCTAGTGATGCGGAGGCGTGGCCCGCAGGGCCAGACCGCGTAGCGGGCCGAGCGAATAGCGAGCGCCGTAGCGTAACGGCGACCGCCCCGGCGGGCGCAGCGCCCCAAAAAGATGAAATGATTAAACGAGTAATTGAGTAAATGACCAGGGTTTTGATTTTTTGCGTTTTTAGCCTTTAGCTATCTTTAGCTTTTAGCCCCCTTTCACCCATCTTCGCCCCCTTTCACCCATTTTCACCCATTTTTACCCCATTTTACCCTTTACCTAATTTCAGCTATCTTTGCGCTAAATATACCAATATCCATGATTATCATTGACGATAAGCTGATCAGCGACGACGTTTTCGACGTGCATTTCGTGTGTAAACTGGATGCCTGCAAGGGTATTTGTTGCTGGGAAGGCGACTCGGGCGCGCCCGTGGAAGAGGACGAAATCAGTATCCTGGAGCAGATTTACCCCAAGGTGAAACCTTACCTGACCGAGGAAGGCAAACAGGCTATCGAGGAATACGGCACCTCGTACTACGACCCCGAGGTGGATGAAACCGTGGCGCCCCTGCAAAAAAATGCCGCTTGCGCCTACATGATTATCGATGAACAAGGTATGTGCAAATGCGGTATCGAAAAAGCTTACGAGGACGGTGTGGTGGACTTCAAGAAACCCATTTCTTGCCATTTGTACCCCATCCGCGTGCTTAAACTCCCCGAATACGAAGCCTTGAATTACAACAAGTGGGACATTTGCAGTCCGGCCTGTGGTTTTGGTCAAGAACTCGGCGTACCCATGTTCCGCTTCCTGAAAGAACCCCTGACCCGCCGCTACGGCGCCGAGTTTTACGACAAGCTGGAGCTGGCCCACGAGGCGATGCAAAAGCATGATTAGCAAGTAAATCACTGATATTACTTTGCTATTTCATAAAAAATAGTATTTTTGCCCCACTCTATAGGTGTGCCCTGTAGATAAGTAATTGAAAATCAATAGTTAATAATTTAAATAATTGCTAAAAGCGACATGGCATTAATTGGCGACATCAGAAAACGCACAGGCCTCTTGGTAGGTTTCGTGGCGCTAGCACTTCTGCTTTTCATTTTAAGTGAAGCTGTATCATCATTACTCAGGGGTGGCGGTGGCGCTTCATCTGTAGGTTCTATCAACGGTAAAACCATTGATATCCAGGAGTTCCAGAAAGCTGTTTCGAACAGTTCTCAAAACAGCCAAGCATCTGGTTTCCAGGTGGTTGACAACGTTTGGAACCAATTCATCAACAACAAACTTTTAACCGACGAGGTTGAAGCCTTAGGTATTTCGGTATCTAGCGCAGAGGTTGACGAGTTGATGACCAGCGAAGACCAACGTTTTATCTCGCCGTTTGTACGTCAAATTTTTGGCGACCAGCAAACTGGCCAGTTTGATGTGGCTCGTGTTCGCGAGTATATCCAACAAGTTGAATCACAAGGTGATGCAACACAGAAACAACAATTGAAAGACATCCGCGAGGAAGTTGCCCTTCAGCAAAAAGTGGCCAAGTACAACAACATGGTTCGCAAGGGTATCTACACCCCAACCTGGATGGCTGACCGCGAGTACAAAAGCTCTAGCGCCATGATGGAGCTTGCGTTTGCATTTGTACCTTACGCCAATATCAACGATAACGACGTTAAAGTGGAAGATACCGACTTGAAAGCCTACATCAAGGCCAACGAGAAGGATTTCGAAAAAGAACCAACCGTTGCTCTCGAATTCGTAGTGTTTGACGTTGTGGCTACACAAGCCGATAAAGATGCTTTGAACGCTAAAATGTTGGAGATTGCCACTAAATTTAAGGCAACAGCATCTGACTCTGCTTTCGTGGTTCAAAACACGGGTAAACCAGAGGCTTGGGGTAAAAACTACTTTACCCGCGATCAAGTGGCTAGCTCACCAATTGCCGATTCATTGTTCTCAGCTGCTGTAGGTACTGTATTTGGTCCATACGACGACGCTGGTCAAATGACCGTGACCAAGTTGTTGGGTCGTCAGGCGATTCCAGACTCTGTACGTGCACGCCACATCTTGTTGCCTATACAAGGTGCCGACCGCCAAGCGGTATACAACAAACTCGACAGCGTTAAAAACGCTATCAAAGCGGGTAAAACTACTTTTGCTCAAGCAGCCGACTCTATGGGTACCGACGGTACCAAAGGCAAAGGTGGCGATCTTGGCTTCTACGGCCCAGGTGCTATGGTACCAGAATTCAACGACTTGACTTTCTACAAAGCTAAAGTGGGTGAATTGAACATCGTTCAAACACAGTTTGGTTTACACTTGGTTGAAGTTACTGGCCAAAAAACCAGCGGTAAAGTAGGTGTTTGGTTCGCAAGCATCGGCAAAGAAGTTTTGCCATCAAAACAAAGCCGCGAGTTGGTTAACCAAAAAGCCTTGAACTTCATCGTGAACAACCGCGACATCGAGTCGTTCCGCAAGGGTGCCCAAAAAGAAGGCCTTGTTGTGAAGAAAGCTGGTAACCTTAAACCAAATGATTACTCTATCAGCGAACTTGGTCCACAAGATGCATCACGCGATATCATCAAGTGGGCACACGAGGCCAAAGTTGGTGAAGTATCTAAAAAACCATACTCTTTTGAGAACCAGCAATCAGCTAGCCGTTTCACCAACCGTTACGTGGTTGTAGCAGTAGCCTCTAAGAAAGGTAAAGGCCTTCCATCGGTTGATGATGTACGCGAGCAGATTTTACCAATGGTACGCAACGAGAAAAAAGGTGCGATGATCAAAGAAAAAATTGGTACTCAAACCGACGTGAACGCAGTGGCCAGCAAATTCAACGTTGAAGTTGATACCGCTGTTGGTGTATCGATGAACTCTAGGTTTACACCAGTTATTGGTCAAGAAACCAAGTTGTTGGGCGCTGCTTCAGTAGCGGCCATCGGTGCTAACTCAAAAACAATCGTTGGTAAAAACGGTGTTTATGTATTCAAGGTGTTGAACCGTACAGAAGCTCCAGTTACCGACCCGCTGACCGTTCGCAAGCAAGTGAGCTCTAAAATGGAGCAATCTGTAAACTCTAAGTTGATGCCTGCGCTCCGCGACAAAGCGAAAATCAAAGATAACCGCTCGAAATTTTATTAGAGTATGTTTGGACTTTAGCTTCCGGCGAAAAACAGCTCTCTTTCGGGTAAACTTTTTATATAAGCCATTTGTATTATACATTGTATTGTACAAATGGCTTTTTTAATATGGACAACATGCAACCTTTAGTCAACAAAGTAGCGGCCAGTAGTTTGATCACCATCAACCTGGAGCACTACTACCCGGCGGAGCCGATTGTTGCCTTCGACATCAAGGAATACTTGTTCCGGGAGTTGCTGCTCCGGGAAAAAGATTTCCGCGAGGCCATGAAAGCCCACAACTGGGAACAATACCGTGGGCAACGCCTAGCGGTATACTGCTCTACCGATGCCATCGTGCCGGTTTGGGCCTACCAGTTGATTGCTATACAGGCATCGCCCTTCGCGACTGATATTTACATGGGTACCGTGGAGCAAGCCTTGGGACAATACTACCGCGAAACCATCGCCGCGTTGGATATCAGTGCGTACCAGGACCAAAAAATAGTCATCAAGGGTTGTAGCAACAAGCCAGTGCCTACCGCGGCGTACCTTGAACTGGCCAAAAGGCTTCGGCCCGTGGCCAACAGCATCATGTACGGCGAGCCATGCTCTACCGTGCCGCTGTACAAACAAGCCAAGCCGATAGGTTAATTATTGCTCAATTTGGCCCAACATTCCAGCATAATTTGTAACTTTGTATTCTGCTTGAACTAAAAGCAGTTAAAAAACTCACTATGAAATCGTTATTTTTAATTCTTGGACTTGGTGGTCAAGAAATTATCTTAATCTTGCTTATCGTATTATTGTTGTTCGGTGGCCGCAAAATCCCTGAGCTCATGCGTGGTTTAGGAAAAGGTATCCGCGAATTCAACACCGCGAAAAACTCGGTTGAAGAAGAAATCCGTGAAGGAATTCGCGAGTCTGACCGCAAAGAAGCCGACAAAAAATAAACTTGGCATGACGTTTGCAATTAGGAAGCGTCACTAAAAAAACGGGTTTATTTTTACTAATAAATGTACTGCCAAGTACCTACCTCCCGGGGTAGCCAATTGTTCAACAAAATTACTAAACCATGAAAACGAGCCTCCTAAGCCTCGTTTGCTTGTTGTTTATCGTTACTACTACGACTTTATCTGCTAAACCAAAAAGCAACAACAACAACAACATTCCAACGTATTCAGACGAAGAATACGAACAGCGTATCAAAAACATTTCATACGCCTTTGAATTCAGATATAACCAAACCGTAAAGGATTATATCGTTGCGCAAACCGTAAGAGGTAAGAAAACCTCTGAGCGCGTACTAGGAAAGGGTCAAATATTTTTCCCGATTTTTGAGCAATACATGCTCAAGCATCAAATTCCTACCCAGTTTAAGTATCTCCCGATGATTGAATCGCAGCTTGAACCTGCTGCGCTTTCTCCTGCTGGTGCCGGTGGTTTTTGGCAATTTATGCCCGAAACAGCACGCATGTACGGCTTGACCATCAATAAATATGTCGACGAGCGTTGCGACCCCTACAAATCGTCTGAGGCTGCAGCTATTCTCTTGTCGCGCTTGTATACCCAGTACAACAGTTGGGCTGCTGCCTTGGCTGCTTACAATGCTGGCCAAGTAAAAGTAAACAACGCTATTAAAGCTACTGGCTCAGTTGATTACTGGGTTTTCTCGAACAACCTACCCCGCGAAACGCAGGTATACGTACCTAAGTTTATCGCTGCTGCTTACGTGGCCAACTACTACTACCTGCACGATTTGTCGCCCTTGAGTTTCGACGAGGAATTCTTGTTGACCGATACCATCCACGTGTACAAGGCCACTAGTTTCAAGGATTTATCTGAGCAAACTAGCGTGTCCATCGAGACGCTCCGTTTCTTGAACCCTGCCTTCTTGTTGAACTTCATCCCTGCTAGCAAAAACGGTTACGTGGTTACTTTGCCTTTGCGCAAAGCGGCCGAGTACAAAGGTTTTGCCAGTACATCATCATACGCGGGCAACATGTTGGCCCAGGCTACTTACGCTGGCGATGAATTTGCCGGTGTAAAACTCCTCCACATCGTGGGTAAAGATGACACCGTTGAAGGTATTGCCCGCTTGCACGGCGTTAGTCCACAGCAATTGATGTTGTGGAACAACCTCCGCGCGGGTGTTCCGCTAACGGTTGGTAGCAAATTGGCTATCAAATCTGAAGACAACGCTGCTATCAAAAAAGGAACTATTGAGCAAAAAATTGCCAAAACCTTCTCTTTGCGCACGGCAAACGTTCCGTTTATCCCAGAGCACACTGCTGTAACGTCTGACGGTACCTTGTACTACGAAGTTCAAGCCGGCGACAACGTGTGGAAAATCTCTAAACTCTACCCAGATGTTGATGTAAAATCAATCATCGAGATGAACGGTGCTTCAAAAATTAACCGTATCCAAGCTGGCGACATGATCAAAATCATGAAAATCAACAGCTAGGAAAATATATTGCTCCCCAGCAACCCCAACCTCCTGTAACTTGTGCTTCACGCTCGGTTCAGGAGGTTTTTTATTGGGGCGTTGCACCGCGCGAGGCGCGTCGCCGGCGTGCTACGCGCTCCCTGGACGGTCGGCCCTACGGGCTGGCCGCGTTGCGGCCACGCTTCGCATGCCTAACGCAGATCAGCCCAAAGGGCAGACAATATTGGTAGCCGCGGGTAAGCAAAGCGCAACCCGGGGTAATTAACGCAACGTAAACCCAAGCCCATGCGCGGCGGTTATCGTTAAAAAAGGGGCAAGACCTTGCCTCGCCGCGCAATGGATACAAGTTTTTATTGCAAATTTAAATAGGAATTAAGGCCTTATGCGCCTCCCCCCTCCACTGCACAGACGCTGCGCGTCCGTTGGTAGCGGGGGTTGGGCCGAGCTACGCTCGACCGGGTTTCGGTACGGCTATCGTTCCGTGGCGATTCCTGTATCGTACCTATCCAAACGGCTTGCCACCACGGGTTTTCTGTTGTTGCTCAATTTCCCCGGGTTGCGCTTTGCTTACCCGCGGCTACCGATATGGGCTGCCCTTTGGGCAGCATCTGTCTTATCATGCCCTGAAATGGCCCAAATAAATCACGCTGAATGACATTGGCCTAACGCACTAAATAATTAATCGCCAGCCAGGCCATGAGGCCGCTACCAACCTCGAGGCTAGATTCATCCACATCGAAGGTGTTGGTATGTACGGGTGATGTGATCCCCTTGGCCTTGTTGCCGGTGCCTAAGCGCCAGAAACAAGCCGGCATCACTTGCGAGTAGTAGGCAAAATCCTCAGCGGTCATGCGGATGGGCAGGTCTTCAACGTTTTCTGGGCCGAGATATGCTTCGGCCAGGCTCCGTACATCTTGTGTAAGGGCCTCGTGGTTAAACAAGGTGGGATAACCCTTTTCAATGCGGAACTCGCAGGTGGCACCCATACTCTCGCAAAGGGTTTCGGCTAGTTGTTTCATGCGATGGTGCGCCTTGCTGCGCCATGCCTCGTCCATGGTGCGGAAAGTACCTTCCATTTTCACCTCGTAGGGAATGATATTAGTAGCGCCGTTGGCCTCTACCTTACCAAACGACAAGACCGAGGGAATGGTCGGGTTGGCGTTGCGGCTAACGATTTGCTGCAAGGCCACGATAAGGTGTGCAGATACAAGCACGGGGTCGACACAATCTTGCGGTACAGCACCGTGACCACCTTGACCTTTAACGGTAACGTAAATCTCGTCGGCAGAGGCCATGTACATACCCGAACGGATACCAATTTTACCCGCCTCGATGGGATTGTAAACATGTTGGCCTAGGATAGCGCTTGGGCTGGGGTTTTCCAGTGCGCCAGCTTTTATCATCAGCGAAGCGCCACCGGGTAGTTTTTCCTCGGCCGGTTGGAACAAGATTTTAACCGTGCCACCAAAATGTGCTTTCAACTGGTTTAAAATAAGGGCAGCCCCCATCACCGAGGCACTGTGGACATCGTGGCCGCAGGCGTGCATCACGCCGGGGTTTTGAGAGCGGTAAGGTACGTCGTTGGCCTCGTGGATGGGCAAGGCATCCATATCGCCACGCAGGGCAATGACTTTGTCGCCGGGTAAATCGCCTTTAATCAGGGCCACGATACCATGACCCGCCACGCCTGCTTGGAAAGGTATGCCTGCCGATTGTAGCATCTGGGCGAGGTGAGCGCTGGTTTGAGCCTCCTCGAACGATAGCTCGGGGTGGGCGTGCAAGTGGCGGCGTAGTTCAAGTACTTGGCCAAAGATGGCCTGGGCTTGGGCTTGTACTAGATTTTTGAGTTGCGACATTGGCAAGGGAGGCATGTGGGGTATGACAGGAAACGAATCGCGCGAAGGATGCGCAGGGCGGCCGAAGGCCGTACCGCAGGGGCGAATGCCCCAAGGTATGAGCGAATAGCGAACCCGGAGCAGCCTGACGGCTGCGCATGCAGCCGGCGCGCCCAAAAAAAAGAAAAAAATGTGGCGCAAAGTTACCATTTTAGCGCCCAAATGCAGCATATGGCAACGAACAAAACCACCCTTCTGGGGCTTATTGTGGCGAGTATTGGCGTTTACATCCTTGGGATGTGGCGGGTTGGCCTGTTGGAAATAGACTCGGCCCAATATGCTTCTATTGCGCAGGAAATGGCGCAGGGCGGGGATTGGTTAGCCGTTCAGCATCGCGGGGCGGACTATTTGGACAAGCCGCCGCTGTTGTTCTGGTTATCGGCCATGTGTTTTAAACTGTTGGGTTACAGCCATTTTGTGTTCCGTATACCGGCTTTACTATCCAGCATGCTTGGGGCATACGCGTGCTACCGTTTGGCCAGGGGCCTGTACGATGAACAAACGGGCTTGCGGGCATCGGTTATATTACTGACTTGCCAGGCCTGGTTTTTAATACACCACGACTTGCGGGCAGATACCCTTTTGGCCAACGCCATCATTGTGGCTACTTGGCAACTTTGGGCATTTGCAGAAACGAATAAATGGCAGCATTTTTTGTTTGGATTCACGGCAGTTAGCTTGGCGATGATGGCCAAGGGCCCGATTGGCCTCGTTGTGCCGGGCATGGCTTTAGCCAGCTATTGGGCTGGCCAGGGCCAATGGCGTATGTTTTTTAAACCAGCCTGGATTCTTGGATTATTGTGGGTAGGCTTGTTGTTGAGCCCAATGTTGTGGGGATTGTACCTGCAGTATGGGGCGGAGGGGCCTAAATTTTTCTTCTGGACACAAAGTTTTGGTCGGATTACCGGCGAAAACAGCTGGAAAAACGATTCGGGGTATTTGTTTTTTACGCACACCTTCCTCTGGGCCTTTTTGCCCTGGAGTTTGTACGTGTTGGTGCAGTTATTCAAGCGTAAGCCAAGCGAGTTTTTAAGTTTGGGAGGCTTTGTATTACCTATTGTTGCCTTGTCATTTTCGCAATACAAACTACCACATTACATATACGTATCGTTCCCGTTTGCAGCGATATTGGCCGCCAATGCCATAGCACAAGTAGAAAGTACACCCTGGTTAAAGTACGTACAAACCGCTTTAGTCTTGCTGATTCCCCTGGCTGCGGCCTCGATGGGCTTGTTGATAGACAGGCCTTGGAATTATGTAGCCTTTGGGCTGGGTTTATCGATTTGTGTTGGGCTAGGCTGGTACAAGTTCAAGGGCGGGGAGACGATGGTATTATCGGCGGCGGCGTTTATAGGCGTAAACCTATGTTTAAATCTATTTTTATATCCGTGGTTGATGCAGTACCAGTCGGGCAGCGTAGCTGGGCAAAAAGCGAAGGGCATATCGGAGGCCGTATTCACGTACAAGGCCCATACACATGGATTTGACTTTTACTCGGGTGGTGTAAAAACGGAGTTAGACCTGGCTACATTCCGGGGTAAAGCCTGTGTTTATACCACTCCGGAAGGCTTGGCCGAGTTAAGGACGCGTACACAGGTAACCGCGGTTACCGAGTTGGAGCAGTTTTCAATCCAGAAACTAAACCTAAAATTTTTGAATCCAGCCTTACGACAGCAAGCCGTGGAACTGCGGTATTGGGTTTGTTTAGAGCTAAAAGAAGCAAACGATAGCGTTGATTAAACTTAGATTGATGCCATGGCCGAATGTTTGGCCTTTTGCTTGACGTTTAAGACAATCAAAAGTTATACCTTTGCAGTATCAATCAACAACAACGCACATGGCAGAAAAGCCCCGCAATATTATAGTAATTGTTGCCGATAGCCTGCGCTTCGACAGCGTTTACACCGAGGCCGGAACAGGCCTTGACTATGTAGAGCCCAACAGTATTCAATTTTTGGAGGCCCGATCAGGCGGTTGTTGGACCTTGCCCGCCACGGCATCTATATTTACAGGTTTGCTGCCACACGAGCATGGTGCAACGGCCCAAACACGCGGTATACACAAGGATATTCCCACGCTAGCTGAAAAAATGAAGGCGGCAGGGTACAAAACCTACCAGATTACGGCCAACGTGGCCACCACGCATATATTTGGCCTTGACCGCGGCTTTGACGAAATACACCGGATTTGGCAGCAGGTTGAACCCAAGTTCTCGACTTTACAACAGTTTTTAGTGTTGATTGCAAAGCCTCGTTTACGGGAAAAATTATTGTCGAAAGACATGATTATGAACCGTCTGAGCGAGGATATCGAGACCGCCAAGACCTGGTTACAGCATACTTACTTGGATATTTTCAATAAAGCCCGGCAGATTGTGGCCGAAAATGAGGCCAAAGGCGAAAGCAGTTTCATTTTCTTGAACTTGATGGAAACGCACTTCCCCTATCACGTGGCGCCTACTTTTAGATTAGATGCACCCGGTATTTTCAAGAAATTGCAAGAGTTGGTGGCTTTATTCCACATGGCCAACCAAACCTTCTTGAAAAAAGGCTACCAAAACGTGAAGCGGCCACAACTAGACCAGCTCAAGGGTCGCCAGCAAAAAGCTTGGCGCTCTATAGCCCGCGACGTGGATAGTTTTTGCCAAGAAATGCACGAAAATACCGGTAACCTGGTGGTTTTTGGCGCTGACCACGGTGAAAACTTTGGCGAAAGCGGTTGGACCTACCACTTCAGCAACGTGACCGATGCGGGCAACAAGGTACCGATGTTTTGGCTGCCCCACGATGGCCGTCCAGCTAGCCGAGTACTTAGCCCCATGAGTACGCGCGACTTGTACTCATCGATGTGCGAGGTAATTGGCGAAAAAGGTAACGGGCCGTCGGTACTCGACGAAGTAGAGCGCTCGCACCCCATCATGTCATCGTACTGGTACAACAATAAAGGCGCTACACACGAGAACTACAAGTATAACCAATTGGCCTTTTTGTATGGCCAACACCGATTTATGCTGCGCAACGGAAAATGGTACCAAGGGCCAGCACAAACGGATATGGACGAGCCAGGATACGAACCAGTACCAGGCAATGCTAATCCTGTGGAAGAAATGATATTTGACCTAGAACAGAAGGCCTATTACCAAAAAGTGATATCGGAGTTCTCGGAATTCTCGGGTAAAATCAAGTTTTAGCAGGCGGCAAACCTTGATTTGGTTGTTTTTGGGCGGGCTTTGCGTAATCTAATCGGTTCTTAATGTTTTTTGTGTTTATATTTGTGAATGGGTAGGCCTATTTTGTTGCCAAACCCATTGACTAAACAGCAAATACAAAAAATATGCACAAACTGCTATTCATACTTGTGGCGCTTAGTAGCCTACCCTTAACGGTATGGGCTCAACCCAATGTAAACCTAGGAACCGACAGGCAGGTATGTACATCAACAGTACTTGATGCCGCCAACGCAGGCAGTACATACTTGTGGAGTAATGGAGCCACCACACAAAGTATTACTGTAACGGCCAGCGGCACTTATGCCGTTACGGCCACCAATGGCCAAGGCTCTGATGCCGATACCATTGTGGTGAGTATTTTGGGTATACCCAGTGTTTTGAGTACTGATACAACATTATGCGGTGGCACGGTAAACTTGAGCCCAGGCTTCACTGGCCAACAGTTGGCCTGGTTCAACGATGCCGCAGGCCAGAATCAAGTATATTCAGGTGCTACATACACGCAAACGCTCAACGCCAATACTGCTTATTACTTGCAAGGACAAAGTTATTCGAACCAAGTAAGCGTTGGGCCAGCCAATAATAGTATAGGAACCACGACTAACCTTAGCTTGGCCAGGGGCTTGAGGTTTAATGCCCTCGCGAACTTTACCTTGCGCACGGTAAACGTGTATGCCGTTAGTAGCCCAACGATAACCGTACAGCTGTTATCGGCCAATGGTGCAAGCGTACTACAACAAAAGACTTTTACCTTGACTGCGGGCCTAAACACGCTTAATTTAAATTTTACGGTCCCCACTGGAAACGGCTACCTTTTGTGGTTATCAAGTATTACGGGTGGACAATTAACCTGCAACAACAACCTGAGTGGAATTTATCCACAAACAACAGCAGGCATAGCGAGTATAACCAATGGGGCCTCGGGTACAACAACCAACAACAACGCATTTTATTATTATTTCTATAACTGGCAGGTATCAACAGCGGCATGTTTATCTGCAATTCAGCCATTCCAAGTAACGGCTTTATCAAGTCCAATTGTAAACCTGCCAAACGATACTACACTTTGTGCGAGTAGTATTGTATTTGACGCGAGTAACCCCAGTAGCAGTTACAGTTGGTCAACAGGCGAAACGAGCAGCAGCATTACAGCAACAAGCTCGGGTAATTACGGCTATACCGTTACCGCCAACAACTGTAGTACCACAGGTAGTGTACAGCTGGAGCTGCGTGAGGTGCCCAGCATGAGTTTACCGAATGACACCCTTTCATGCGGAGGATTATTTCAAATTAATGCCAGCCACGATGGCGATGCATTTATCTGGTCGAGTCCTTTAGGCAGTGCCATTGCGGCAGGGAATACATTATCCGGTATATACAATGATACCACCAGGGTATTTGGCCAGAGTTTTAATTACTTTGACACCTTCACGGCAGGCGCTTTAGATACTTCTTTAACGACCACAGTTCCAGCGATATCAACAACGGCCAGGGGTCTACGCTTTAACGCAAATAGTGCATTCACCTTGTCTACTGTTGATATTTACAGCAGCTCTGCCCTGACTATGAATATTGAATTGCGGAATGCCTCTAATGTTGTAATCCAATCCAGGGCCATTAGTGTTCCTGCAGCGGGTAAGCATACCGTTGCCCTAGGCTTTAATGTACCTCAAGGCACTGGCTTATCTTTACAAGGCACTGGGATTACTGGGGGGACATTGCTCACCAACAATAATTTGAGCGGTGTTTATCCCCTCATCAGTTCCAACAATCTTGTTTCCATTACAAGTGGTGCACAGGGTTCATCCAATAATTCAGGTAGTTATTTTTATTTTTACAATTGGCAAAATGCACTTGCATTCTGTTCTAGCCAGGTGGATTCCGTGAATATTAACCTCATTCAAACGCCATCCATCAACCTTATTAGCGATACCCTACATTGTGGTACTAGCTTATCCATTGATGTTTCTAGCCCAATTGCCAATGCCTATGCCTGGTCAAGTGGCCAAACGACGGGACAAGTAACCCTAAACACTTCAGGAATTTACTACGTAACGGCAAGCAACGGGCCTTGTGCTATTACCGACAGCATAGATGTAACCCTATCAGCAGTACCAACCTTAGCAGCAATCGTAGATACTACCATTTGTGCTGGGCCTTTATTGCTGCAAGGCATACATAGCGGTGATGGTTTATTCTGGTTTAATGCTGCCAATCCAGGTAGTTTTGTCTATGCCAGCGATTCCATAACGGCATATATAAGCGATTCTACTCAATGGTATACCGAAAGCCGATTGTATTTCAATAATATCACGGCAGCAGCAGCCGATAATACCATCAGCTCAAACGTTTCTTTTACCCCAGTTGATAACTCCGGGCTCCGTTTTACCGCAACACAAGCTTTTACCTTAAAAGGGGTTAAAGTGTACGCACAAGGCAATACTACATTCAAGGTGGATTTGCGCAACTCGGCAGGTGTAGCGCTGGCCAGTAAGACACTCAGCGTTGCTGATGGCGAATCTGATATTGATCTTTACTTCGATGTTCCTGTAGCCACTAATTTAACCCTAGTTGTAGATACTTTTTACTCTGGCGCTTTGTCGCGTAACCTTAGTTTAAGCGGGTTTTACCCCATAGGACTCAGTGGTGTTTTCTCTATTAATGCTGGTATCGTGAACGCTGGGGCAAACTCAACGCAATACAACTATTTTTACAACTGGACGATTGCCGGAAATTACTGCGCCAGCCCCAGGGATACCTTCCAAGTTAATGTGGTGCAATACCCCGCCCTCGAGCTAGGCCAAGATTCTTCCTTCTGCGATGTAGCCGTTTATACCCTAGATGCCCAAAACACTGGTGCCAGCTATCAATGGAGCACCGGCGCAACAAGCCAAAGTATACAAGTTAGTACTGCCGATACTTACAACGTCACGGTAACCAATGCCAACTTGTGCACGCGTGTCGATTCTGTTTTGCTGCAGTTTTACAATAGGCCTTCTATTCAAATTCCACAAGACACCACCTTGTGCCAAGCCCAAGCTTTCAGTTTTGCCCAGCCCGATCCAAGCCTGGTGTACCTCTGGTACGATTCCATCAACGCAACCATGCCTTTTGCCTCCGCAGGGTTATATGAAACCTTCCAGGCCAATACGCAGACCTATTACCTGGAGGCTGCTCCTCGCACTGTAGGCATCGGCGGCCAACGCAACCATAGCAATCCTGCCGGAACGGGCTTCTCAACCTTTAGCATCGGTACTATTTTCGATGTGACCGAGCCCATAACCCTCGACTCGGTAGCGGTGTACGTCAATGCTCCTGCTACCTTCGAGCTTCGCCTGCGCAACTCGGCTGGTGTGTTGCTCCATAGCCGCCAGGTCAGTGTGAGCACGCCCAACCAGAAAGTGTTTGTGCCTGCTGGTTTTGATATCGGCATCGGCACGGCTTACCGCCTCTCCTTTGGCAACTTGAGCGGCGGTGGTCTAGCTACCGATGCAACGGCTTACCCGCTGCAATCAAACCGTTTGAACATTACAGGAAGCACCGTCGGCGGGAATATTAATTATTACTTTTTTGATTGGCACTACAGCTATGGCTTCGATGCTTGCACCAGTACCCGCGAAGCCTTGACCGTAACCGTACGCCACCCCTTGAACTTGCTGGATTCTGTGTACACCTGCGACCCCATCACGCTCGATGCGACCAGCA
This sequence comes from uncultured Saprospiraceae bacterium, assembly GCA_964508975.1. Classification (GTDB taxonomy): domain Bacteria; phylum Bacteroidota; class Bacteroidia; order Chitinophagales; family Saprospiraceae; genus CAZDVQ01. Next base: position 15,633 of record CAZDVQ010000024.1, on the reverse strand, counting down.
GCAACGCCACCTACGCCTGGAGCGTAGGTAGCTCTAGCCCAAGTATACAAGTTACGGAATCAGGTACTTACAGCGTCACCGTGAGCTCTACCAACGATGCCTGCGTGGCAACCGATACCATCCGTGTAGCATTCCCGGCGGCTTTTGCCTTGCCCGCCGATGGCGTTTTGTGCGGCAGCACACTCTCTGCCCTATACAGCCCTGGCTCGGTTTACCTCTGGAGCACTGGGGCCACGCAACCCACTATCAGCGTTACCGGCCCTGGCACTTACGCAGTTACCGTGGCCGAGCCCAACGGTTGTATCCTCGAAGATAGCATGGTGGTTAGCACTGTCTCGCCACTGCCTACGGTAAACCTGCCCGCCACAACAGCAGCCTGCCAGCAAGCTACCTTAACGGCACCCGGTGGTTTTAGCCAATACAGCTGGAGCACTGGTTCTACCCAACAGAGTATCAATACCGCTAGCCCAGGCGTGTATGGCCTCACGGTTACCAATAGCCTAGGTTGTAGCAACAGCGCCAGCACCACCCTTAGCATAGATAGCCCGCCAGTGGCCAATTTTAACTTCAGCGTTTCGGGCAATGGCATGCGCTACACCATGGAAAATTTATCCACCGGCGGCAGCTACCTCTGGGATTTTGGCATCGGTGTAAACAGTACTTTTGCGAACCCCGTGGTGGTGTTCCCCTCGCCGGGCAGCTATACCATCCAGCTGATTGTAAGCAACAGCTGCGGCAGCGATACCATCAGCCAAACGGTTACCGCTACTTACACAGGACTGGAATCAAGCCTCGCGCTCGACCAGATTATCCTATCGCCAAACCCCAGCCACCGCAAGGTTAAGCTGAGCCAGTTGCAGCAAATGCCCGAGCAAGTAGATGTGTTTAGCGCCAGCGGTCAACTCATGCAGCTTTCGCCCGAGCTTGATTTTAGCCAACGCAGCATCGGTTTCGACGTAAGCGATTTACCCGCAGGTATGTATCACGTACGGCTTTTGTTCAATGGAGGACAAGTTATCGTGGTCAAACGCTTTGTGAAAGAATAAGTATTGTTGTTTTGGGGCCTCCGCCGCTGCGCGTCGGCGCTACGCTCCGGGTTCGCTATTCGCTCATACCTCGTGGCTTCGCCCCTTCGGTACGGCCATCGGCCGCCCTACGCATCGCTAGGCCAATGATTTAGAGCAGAGAGCAAAGTGATTAGAGCAGAGCATAAAGCCAAGTATCCTTTTTCAAAAAAGGATACTTGGCTTTTTTATAGTAATCTAAAACGCAAAAAATCAAAAAACACAAAACCTTCCAATAAAATCTGTGTTTAACTAAATAAATTTAAGCTTGTCTAAAAATATAAGCCGTGCCTTCAACTGCTGAGGAAAACTACCTGAAAATCATTTTTAAGTGCTCACAACACGATGCCCGCATTGCCGTGAGCACCAACGCCATTGCAGCGGCCATGAAAACCTCGGCGGCCTCGGTAACCGACATGCTTAAAAAGCTAACCGATAAGGGCTGGATTAGCTACGAACGATATCGCGGTGTAAAACTCACCGACACCGGCAAGGCCCATGCCACCGAATTAATCCGTAAACACCGCCTCTGGGAAGTATTCCTAGTTGAAAAACTACATTTCGCCTGGGATGAAATCCACCAGATTGCTGAAGAGCTGGAGCACATCAGCTCGCCAGAGCTCATTCGCCGACTGGATATTTTTCTCGAAAGGCCACAGTTTGACCCACACGGCCACCCCATCCCCGATGAACAAGGCCGCATTAAAACCCAAGCCCGCTTGCTTTTATCTGAACTCTCACCTGGCGATGAAGCCACCGTCATCGCCGTGGAGGATGATAACGAAAACTGGCTGCAACGCCTAGAAACACTAGGTTTACGGCCGGGCACCCCATTTAAAGTACTAGGCCGCGATAATCAACAGTTCTCCATCAGTGTAGATCAAGGCCAAGCCCAAAACCTAGCCTTCAACATTGCCGAAACCATCATGGTAAGGTAATAGAGGGCCCTGCGGCAGCGATGCGGAGCGGTGGCGGCGTAGCCGCCAGACCGAGCCGCCGCATTGTAGGGGCAGGGCTTGCCCCTGCCCACGGCGGCGAAGGGCCGAGCGAACAGCGAGCCGCGTAGCGTAGCGCCGACCGCGTAGCGGGCGGGCCGCCCAAAAAACAACAAAACAAAACATGAATATAATTCCTTTGGTGCTTTTTTGCGGGCTTACCATAAACTGCATGGCGCAAAACGTCGTGGTAGAAGGGCAAGTACGCAGCCAAAACAGCGGTGAAGCCTTAGTTGGCGCGCACCTGTATGTGGGCTCGGGCCAACGAGGGGTTTACACTGACGCGGAGGGGAAATATAGCCTAGCCATAAGTCCTGACGACTTGGGCAAGCCTTTGATATGCACTTACATTGGGTACAAGACCGATAGTGTGAACCTGCACGCGGGGCAAACACAGTACAACTTCAGGCTGGTTGAAAATTGGCAAGAACTACAAGAACTTGTGGTGAGCGGCACGCTCAAGGAAAACAGTCGCATGGCCAGCAGTGTAGCCGTTGAAGTATACAGTAACCAGTTTTTCTTAAAAAACCCGACGCCAAGTATATTTGAATCTATCGGGGCGATAAACGGTATACAACCGCAGCTCAACTGCAACGTTTGCCACACGGGCGATATCCACATAAACGGTATGGAAGGGCCCAACACCATGGTGCTAATCGACGGGATGCCAATTGTATCGGGCTTGTCTACGGTGTACGGCTTGTCGGGGATTCCGAACAGCTTGGTGAAACGGATTGAAATCATCAAAGGACCAGCATCGACCTTGTACGGGAGCGAGGCCGTGGGCGGGGTAATCAACGTGATTACCAAAGATCATAGTTCAACACCCGCTTTATACCTAGATGTGATGGCTACATCGTGGCAAGAATTGAGCCTGGATGCCAGCACACGTATTAGTACACCAAAGGCCAACGGTATACTGGGGGTACATGGTTACTGGTACAATAAACTACACGATATCAACGGGGATAACTTTAGCGATATAGCCCAGCAAAAACGCATTTCAGTATTCAACCGCTGGGATATTAAACGGAAATCAGGACAAGCATTTTCATTTGCGCTTAGAGGTTTGGCCGAACAGCGCTGGGGCGGAGAACTACAATTTAAGCCTCAATATGCTGGCAGCGATAGCATTTACGGCGAAATTATCCGTACAGGTAGAATAGAGTTGATTGGGCATTACGGTTTAAAAATTGGAGCAGAAAATACCCGTTTACAATACAGTTACAATATACACCAGCAGCGCAGTTATTATGGCACCATGGCCTACAACGCTATTCAACAAATAGGTTTTGTGCAATGGCTCTGGGATAAAAAAGTGGGTAAACACGAATTACTGTTTGGCTTACCCGTGCGGTACACCTACTACGACGACAACTCGGTGGTAACCGAACAACTACGTGCAGGTGAGGTGGAGAACAAACCAATGTCGAGCGTACTGCCCGGTATTTTTGCGCAAGACGATTGGGCTATACACCGCAATTTAAACTTGTTGCTGGGTATAAGGTACGATTACCACATGAACCACGGCTCCATTATAAGCCCCCGATTAAGCCTTAAATATCAGCCTAACCGCCTGAATACCTTGAGGTTAAGCATGGGTAATGGCTACCGGGTAGTTAATTTATTTGCCGAAGACCATGCGGCTTTAAGTGGCGCCAGGGACGTGGTTATCATGGATTCGTTAAACCCCGAACAGAGTTGGAACGTGAATGTCAACTACAGCACACAACTTAATTCCGATAAGGGCTTTGTGGGTTTAGATTTCAGCGCTTTTTACACCTATTTCAACAATAAAATTACCGCCGACTTCGATACGGACCCCAGTAAAATCATCTATGAAAACCTAGATGGTTACGCCGTTTCAAGGGGTTTTAGCGCCAACGCCGATGTGTACCTAGACTTCGGCTTGAAAGCTGTCATCGGGGCTACAATACTAGATGTTTTTGAAGTAAACCAATCGGTGAAACAAAGGCAAGTGTACACCCCGGTTGTATCTGGTACCATGAACCTGAGTTACGATTGGGCGAAAACAGGACTGAAGTTCGACATCACCGCCCGTTTAAACGGCCCCATGCGCTTGCCCGTGGTTCCCAACGATTTTAGACCCGCTTTTTCACCTTGGTTCAGCATTGTAAACTTTCAAATGAGCAAAACCTTTCCCAAGGGCATAACGCTGTATGGAGGCTTAAAAAACATGTTGAACTTTATACCCCAAGACCCCATTTTAAGGCCATTTGACCCTTTTGACCAAAACGTGGACGATCCCTTGAACAACCCCAACGGCTACACCTTTGACCCCAGCTACATGTATGCCCCAGTACAAGGCATTAGAGCATTTCTCGGATTTCGATTAAACCTAAGTAAATAATCAACTATGTATAAATTAAGCCTTTTCCTCTGCTGTTTGCTCGGCTATGCAAGCATACAAGCCCAAAACAAACCCAAAGTATTGGCCACCACCACCATGATTGCCGATATGGCCCGGAACGTGGCCGGGGATAAACTGGACGTGATTTGCCTCCTGCCCACCGGTGGCGACCCCCACTTGTTCGAGCCTACCCCAAAGGATGTGAGCCTGACGGCCAGCGCCAACCTAATCCTGAAAAACGGCCTCACCTTGGAAGGCTGGATCAGTAAATTGATTGCCAGCTCGGGCACCAAGGCCAATGTTGTTGAACTGAGCCAAGGCGTAGCCGTGATTGAAAGCCAAACTTATGCTGGCTCGCCCGATCCACACGCCTGGGGCGATGCCCAAAACGCTAAAATTTATGTCAAAAACATAGAAATGGCCTTCCAAAAACTGGATCCTGCCAATGCCCGTTTTTATGCGTTGAGCGCTTTTAACTACAGCCAAAAACTAGATTCAGTTGATGCCTTCATCAAAACTGAAATTGCTAAAATTCCCGAAAAACAACGCGTGCTGATTGCCGCCCACGACGCCTTCCACTACTACGGCAAAGCGTATGGCCTGCAAGTTGAAGCCTCGATGGGCACCTCGACCGATGCTGACGTGCGCACCTCCGACATGCAGCGCCTGAGCAAACTCATCAGCGAGCGGAATATTCCCGCGATATTCGTGGAAAGTACCATCAACCCTAAATTGCTGCAACAACTGGCCAAAGACAAAGGCATCGTGATTGGCGGCAAATTGTACTCCGACTCGCTGGGCGAGCCCGGAACCGAGCCGGGCACCTATATCGGCATGCTGCTGCACAACACTAAAACCATCGTTGGGAGCTTGGCAATTGTGCGTAAAATTGACAACAGCACGCCCCCCGAAAAAAGCGGCAACTACTTTTTCCTAGTGTTGCTAGGCATGGGTTTCGCGCTGGCCTTGACCGTGCTGTGGCTGCGTAGGCGCTAGGTTTAGCCTTCTTGTGGCTCAAATGCTTTCCCGATTTGCCTGCGCTCGAAAGCCTCGTGGATCTCGTCCAAAATTGCAGGGTCATCGATGGTTGAAGGTACATCAAACGCGATGCCATCGGCTATAAAGCGGATGTTCTTGCGCAGGATTTTACCCGAGCGGGTTTTGGGCAAGCGTTTCACCAAGATAGCCGATTTGAAGAAGGCCACCGCGCCAATCTGGTCGCGAACCAAGCTAACCAACTCCTGCTCAAGCTGCATTTCTGCTACGTTCTGGCCATCTTTAAGCACCACCAACCCAACGGGGCGTTGGCCGCGGTATTCGTCGTGGATACCCGTGACGCAGCACTCGGCCACCTGCGGGTGCGAGGCCAAAATCTCTTCCATCTCGCCTGTTGAAAGGCGGTGGCCCGCCACGTTAATCACATCGTCAACGCGGCCCATGATAAACACGTAGCCGTCCTCGTCCTTGTAGCCGCCATCTCCCGTGAGGTAGTACCCCGGGAATTTGCTGAGGTACGAGGACATAAATCTGGCATCGTCGTTCCACAAGGTAGGCAAGCAACTGGGCGGCAAGGGCAACTTGATGCACACGTAACCTTCTTCGTTGGGACCAAGTGGCTGGCCGTGTTCACCGAGTATTTGTATATCGTAGCCCGGAACCGGTTTGGTGGCCGAGCCTAGTTTAACCTCAAACGACTCCAAGCCCATCATGTTGGCCACCATGGGCCAGCCCGATTCGGTTTGCCACCAGTGGTCGATAACCGGCATCTGGAGCTGTTCCTGCGCCCATTCAAGCGTGGCGGGGTCGCAGCGCTCGCCAGCCAGGAAGAGGTATTTCATGCTCGACAAGTTGTGTTTGGCCTTGAGCTCGGCATGTGGGTCCTCCTTTTTGATAGCCCGTATGGCCGTGGGGGCCGTGAACAATACCTTCACCTGATGTTGCTCGATGATGCGCCAGAAAGCGCCAGCATCGGGCGTTTTGATGGGTTTACCCTCGAACAAAATGCTGGTACAACCGTGAATCAGCGGGGCGTAAACGATGTAGGAGTGCCCCACCACCCAGCCAACATCTGAGGCGGCCCAGAACACATCGCCAGGATTTACATCGTAAATGGCCGACATGCTATATTTCAGCGCCACCGCATGCCCGCCGTTATCGCGAACAATACCTTTGGGTTTACCTGTAGTGCCCGAGGTGTAGAGAATATACAGCGGGTCGGTAGCATCAACGGGTGTGCAAGCCACCGGCTCCGCCGCCGCTAGGATCTGTTCAAAATCGTGGTCGATATTGGGGTTCATATCGGCCAGCAACATGCTACGCTGTAAAATAACGCAGTGGTGCGGCTTGTACGCCGACTCGTGGATGGCCCGGTCGAGCAAGGGCTTATAGGGAATAACCTTATCGATTTCTATACCGCAGGAGGCTGAAATAACGACTTTCGGCTTGGCATCGTCGATGCGCAGGGCCAACTCGTGCGGGGCAAAACCGCCAAAAACCACTGAGTGTACCGCACCAAGCCGGGCGCAAGCCAGCATAGCCATGGCGGCCTCGGGCACCATTGGCATATAAATAACCACGGTATCGCCTTTTTGTACCCCAAGGTTTTGGAGCGCCCCGGCCAGCCTGGCCACCTTATCCAGCAGCTCGGCATAAGTGTAACTTTGTACAGTATTGGTCACGGGCGAGTCGTAGATAATGGCCGTTTGTTGTGCCCGGCCGTTGGCCACGTGATAGTCGAGGGCCAGGTGTGCGGTATTGAGCGAGCCACCTTTAAACCAGCGGTAAAAGCCGTTTTGGTCGGTGCTTAGTGCCGTGGCAGGCGATTGAAACCAATCAATTTGGCGGGCTTGCTCCAACCAAAAGGCTTCAGGGTTTTCAATACTCGCTTGATAAGTGTTGGCGTAGTTACGTTGGGGAGTCATTGGTGTAGGCTTTATATATTTATATGCAAATATATAGATATTTTGACAAATACAAAAATTGCGGAATTATTTTTGGTGGGACTAATTATTTATTGTTTTTTGGGCGCCCCGGCCTACGGCCGTCGGCGTGCTACGCGCTCGCTGGACGCTCGGCCCTTCGGGCTGGCCGCTATCGCGGCCACGCTTCGCATGCCTGGCGCAAGAAGGCTCACTCGCTCAACACATAACTCGTACTACGGCCTCCAGCATTTTCCTTGGTCAGTATTGCTTTGTCGAGCAGGTCGTTAATATCCCGGATAGCCGTATCGCGGGAGCATTTGGCCATTTTGGCCCATTTGGCCGAGTGGAGTTTGCCTTCCATACCATCTAATAGTTTGTTCAGCATTTTTTGCTGCCTTGGGTTGAGTGGCGTTGTGGCATGTTTGCGCCAAAACGCAGCCTTGAGCAACACTTGGTTCAACGTGGACTCGCTGGCTTTAATGGCTTCAATCAGGCATTCTAAAAACCACACTAACCAGTTGGTGATGTCAAGGTTGCCCTTTTGCGTGCTTTCGAGGATATTGTAGTAGTGCTTCCTTTGTAACCTGATTTGTGCCGACATGCTATAAAAGCGTTGCGGGCTATTATCAGATTGAGCCAAGAGCATATCGGCTAGCGCACGTGCGATACGGCCATTACCATCTTCAAAGGGGTGGATGGTCACGAACCATAAATGAGCAATACCCGCTTTTAGCACAAGGTCGGTCTCCTTGTCGTGGTTGAACCATTGTATAAACTGCAACATTTCATTTTCAAGCAGGTTGGCGGCTGGTGCTTGAAAATGGACTTGTTCTTTCCCTATAGCACCTGATACCACTTGCATGGGCCCTTTCAAGTCCTTACGCCAATCGCCAACTATAATTTTGAACATACCGTTGCGGGCGGTGGGGAAAAGAGCTGCATGCCAGTCGAAAAGCCGTTCAGCAGATAGTGGTGCGGAACACTGTTGCGTTGCATCCAAAAGCATTTCAACCATGCCTTCTAGGTTACGGCTGGTTTCAACTTCGGCGTTGTGTTGAATGCCTAAACGCCTGGCAATGGATGACCTGACTTGTTCTAGATCGAAAATTTGGCCTTCAATTTCGCTTGATTTGATGACATCAAGGGTCATGGTATCAAGCATGGCTTCAGCCTTGAGTTCAAAACCTAGTGTTTCCATCTTGCCTAATAGCATGCCTTGTATAAGCCTTGCTTCGCCCAGTAGGTTTATCAAGCGCTTTGAATCCCAGGTAAACTGGGGCCAGTGGGGAAGTTGATGGATGTAAATGCTCATTTGTTGCATAATTTGCGACAAATATACTATCTATTCGTTGCATAATATGCAACAAATAGCACATTTATTTGTCGCGTGGCGGTAAACCCAGCCCTAAATGCACCAGCGCTGCGGAGGCGTGGCCGACCAAAGGGAGGCCAGACCAAGCCGCTCTGCGGCGCAGGGCCGAGCGAACAGCGAGCGCCGTAGCATAGCGACGGCGAGCAACGCGAGCCGGGTGCCCAAATAACGATGAACAATGAACGATGAACAATGAACGTGGAACGAACAACGTGAAAGACTATCGATAGCATATGAAATGTAGAAAATAGTCAATAACTGAATAAATGATGGGTGATAAAATGACAAAAAATTAAATTAGTGTATCTTCGCGAGAATATAAAACAAAGCCATGCCGAAAGACTCGTCCATCCGCTCAGTACTCATCATTGGAAGCGGACCGATTATCATAGGTCAGGCCTGCGAATTCGATTATTCCGGTTCACAGGCATCTCGTTCTCTTCGTGAAGAAGGCATTGAAGTTTCCCTCATTAACTCCAACCCGGCTACCATTATGACCGACCCGGTCACGGCCGACCATATCTACCTCAAACCACTTACCGTGGAGAGTATAGAGGAGATTTTGAAGGAACGCCAGATTGACGCCTGCCTACCTACCATGGGTGGCCAAACGGCCTTGAACCTGGCCAAAGAAGCCGAAGAACTTGGCATCTGGAAAAAATATGGTGTACGCTTGATTGGTGTTGATATTGAAGCCATTGACCGTACCGAGAACCGCGAGGAGTTTAAACGCCTCATGGTTAAATTGGGTTTGAACGTGGCTAAATCGGCCATTGCAAACTCGTTCTTGGAAGGTAAAGAAGCTGCACAAGACATTGGTTTTCCGCTAGTTATACGTCCTTCATACACCTTGGGCGGTACCGGTGGTGGTTTCGTCATGAAAGAAGAAGAATTTGACGAGGCCCTACGCCACGGTTTGAATTCATCGCCGACACACGAGGTGTTGGTTGAACAAGCCGTGTTGGGTTGGAAAGAATACGAGTTGGAGCTCCTCCGCGATGCCAACGACAACGTGGTTATTATATGTACTGTCGAGAACCTCGACCCCATGGGCGTGCACACTGGCGATAGTATCACCGTGGCCCCCGCCATGACCCTATCAGACCGTGCCTACCAGCAGATGCGCAACGATGCCATCATGATTATGCGTGCCATCGGTAACTTTCATGGCGGCTGTAACGTGCAATTTGCCCTCAACCCAGCTACCGAGGAATTGATACCCATCGAGGTGAACCCACGGGTTTCGCGCTCGTCGGCCTTGGCCAGTAAGGCTACCGGCTACCCTATTGCTAAAATTGCCTCGAAGTTGGCCATCGGTTACCACCTCGACGAGCTGAACAACCAGATTACCAAAACCACCTCGGCATATTTTGAGCCTACGCTCGACTACGTAATCGTAAAAATGCCCCGCTGGAATTTTGAGAAATTCCAAGGTGCCGACCAACGCCTAGGCCTACAGATGAAATCGGTAGGCGAGGTGATGGCCATTGGCCGAAACTTCTTGGAAGCCCTCCAAAAAGCTTGTCAATCGCTAGAAAATAACCGCCATGGCCTTGGTGCCGACGGTAAAGACTGGCAACGTACCCAAGATATCCTCGAAGGTTTGGAATGGCCGAAAGACGACCGCATTTTCCGCCTGAAAGATGCCCTGACCTTGGGTATCCCGAAAGGCACCGTACACAAGTTGACCCAGATTGACCCTTGGTATATCCGCCAGATTCAACGCATGATCAAGGTTGAAAACAACCTGATGCGTTACCGCGCACTGGAGCATGTACCAGCTGATTTCCTAATGGATATCAAGCAGCTGGGCTACTCGGATGAGCAAATTGCCTGGTTGTTGAAATGTAAAGCCAGCGATGTGACCGCTTACCGCAAAGGTTTGGGTATTCGCAGAACCTATAAACTGGTAGATACCTGTGCTGCCGAGTTTGAAGCCAAAACTCCATACTACTACTCTACCTTCGATACAGAGAACGAAAGTATCCGCAGCGATAGAAAGAAAGTCATCGTTTTAGGCTCAGGTCCTAACCGCATCGGTCAAGGTATTGAGTTTGACTATTGCTGCGTGCACGGCTTACTCGCCCTGAAAGAAATGGATTACGAGGCCATCATGGTCAACTGTAACCCAGAAACGGTTTCGACCGACTTTGACGTGGCCGATAAACTCTACTTTGAACCCGTGTACTGGGAGCACCTCGAGGAAATCATCGAGTTGGAACAACCCGAGGGTGTAATTGTGCAGCTGGGCGGGCAAACCGCTTTGAAACTGGCCAAGACCCTGCACGAAAAAGGTATCAAAATCATTGGAACCAGCTACGAGGCCCTAGATATGGCCGAAGACCGTGGCCAGTTCTCGGACTTGCTCAAGGAATTAGAAATTCCATACCCTAAATACGGTATCGCTACGGATGCCGACGAAGCCTTGGCCATCGCTCGCCGGGTAACTTACCCCGTTTTGGTGCGCCCGTCGTACGTGTTGGGTGGCCAAAGGATGAAAATTGTAATCAACGACAACGAGCTAGAACGCTCGGTAGTTGATATCATGAAGCATATCCCTGAGAACCAGATATTGATTGACCAGTTCTTAGATCGCGCCAAAGAGGCTGAAATTGATGCTATTTGCGACGGGGATGACGTTCACATCATGGGCGTGATGGAACACATTGAGCCTGCAGGTATCCACTCTGGCGACTCGTCGGCGGTACTACCACCACACAGCCTCAGCCAGGAGATTATCGACACCATGATTGAGTATACCCGTAAGTTGGCTTTTGCCCTCAACACTCGCGGTTTGATCAATATCCAGTTTGCCATTAAAGATGGTAAAGTGTACGTAATTGAGGCCAACCCACGTGCTTCTCGTACCACGCCGTTCATTGCCAAAGCATACGGTGTACCGTATTTGAATATTGCCACCAAAGTAATGTTGGGTACACACAAGCTGAAAGATTTTGAGATAACCAAAAAGCTAGAAGGCTTTGCGATTAAGATTCCGGTATTCTCTTTTGATAAATTCCCGAACGTAGATAAAAAGCTCGGCCCTGAGATGAAATCAACGGGAGAAGCCATCCACTTTATCAAAGATTTGAACGACCCATACTTCAGAAAACTAGACAAAGAACGGTCTATGTACTTGACTCGCTAGGAGTTAGGTAAAATCACCCTGTGACTTTTTGATGTTGGTATAGTCTAAGAGCATGTTTAAATTTAATTAGAAATGATACGTGCATTCTATCGAAATGTCCCAGGGTGGTTAGTTATTTGTTTTATGGCAGCTAATATTTTCATGTCGGCTGTGGTCATGCCACAGGCAGCTTCCCGTATGGAGCAAGCTAGTCCTGGCGGTGTAATACTGGACTTAACGATTCCGACCTACCATTCGGAAGAGGCCCTAATGGCCGTTGAAAATCTTGGGGATGCTGGGCGTGCAGTTTATAAGAGCATTGCTTTTGGCGAAGACTTGATTTATCCCATCATCTATGGGCTTACCTTAATTTTACTGATTGCTTACCTTTGGCAAAAGGTTACACCAGAACATAAATGGTCAGGGCGTTTATGTATGGTACCAGCTTTGGCTGTGCTGTTTGACTATGCTGAAAACTTTAGCATAGTAGCAATGGTTAACCAGTTTCCCGAGAAAGTAATCCTCGTAGCTCAACTAGCGGCTACTTTTACGTTATTCAAGTGGCTTTTTGTGTTTGCCTCCATATTGTTGATATTGGCTGGATTAGGGGCCTGGATTATCAGGCGATTAACCGAGTAACAAGGGCTTGTAGCGCTTTTATTGGTTTAAACGCGTCTGTGTTTAGGGGAAATAGCTACCTTCGCAGTCGAAGCGTGTGTTTCATGCGAAGCATGCGTTAAGAAACACCCTAAATCGACATTTTATGAAATTGACTCGCAGTTTGGTAGGGCTATTCCTGTGTTTGATGGCTTTCCAAAACAATGCTAGTGCCCAGGGACAATTTTCTGGTGACCTAGAGTTGAACACCAATTTTTTCATTCGGGATTCGCTGATTGGCGCCGCAGGTCCGCCGGTAGGCCCACCACAGTATGATTACCAGAAGGTTGGTGCCGATGCATGGCTCGCACTCAACTACAGCAACAAGGGATTTGATATCGGCGTCCGATTCGATATGTTTACCAACAGTATCTTGATTAACCCCAACACCAATTATACGGCCTTGGGTATTGGTCGTTTCCACGTGCGCAAGAAAATCGAGAACTTGACCGTAACGGCAGGTTATTTCTACGACCAAATTGGTAGCGGTATTATTTTCAGGGCTTACGAGGCCCGTCCGCTGGCCATTGATAACGCATTGGTTGGTATCAAGCTCGATTACGAAATCAACAAGAACTGGCGTATCAAAGCCTTCACCGGCCGCCAAAAGAAAGTTGACGAGCAAGAAAACTTACTGGAAACCTTTAAACCGATGATTACGGGTGGCTCCATTGATGGCTATATCGAGCTCGATAGTACAGGCTCTATCAGTATTGCTCCCGGTGCAGGTTTCGTAAACCGCTCGCTCGACGATAATACTATGCGTACCATCGTGCTCAACATCAACAGCGATAGCTTGGCCAACCGCTTTATACCCAAGTACAATACCTACGCTGCAACGGTTTACAATACCCTACGCGTAAAGGATTTTAGCTGGTACATGGAAGGCTCCTACAAAACAGCCGAGGCGATTCCAGATAATATCGAGTTGCTTGAAACCGGTAACGTCCGTGTCAAAAATAAACCGGGCTATATTTTGTATACCAGCTTGGGCTATGCCGCAAAAGGCTTTGGTGCTACCTTGCAGTTTAAACATACCGAGGATTTTTACTTCCGCACCTCACCCTTCATGCGTTTTAACCGCGGTGCCATTGCGTTTTTACCCCCGATGCAACGCCAAAACACTTACCGCTTAACGGCCCGTTATAATGCTGCTGCCCAAGAGTTCAGCGAGAACTCGTACATGCTCGACTTGATGTACAACCCTACCAAGCAATTAGGTTTTGCCCTTAACTATTCAAGCACTTCAACGACCCAAAACGATATTGTAGGTTTCTTGGCTAAACCCGATTTGTTCCGCGAGGTTTACTTTGAAACTACCTACAAACAAAAAGAAAACAAGTGGAAATTGATTGGCGGTATCCAACACATTGCCTATAACCAACGTTTTTATGAATTGAAAACAGAGTTGGTGAAAGACTCGAACGATGTGGTAAACAGTATCACCCCATTTGCCGAGTTTACCTACAAAATCGACAAGAAAAATTCTATCCGCTTTGAATCCCAATACATGTTTACCAAGGGCGACCTCGGTTCATGGGCTTTTGGTTTGGTTGAGTTTACTTTTAACCGCAAATGGACCTTTACCGCTGCGGCCTTGGTCAATACGCAACCCCGCAAGCTAGGCGAAGTGATTGAGAAACAACAACCCGACGGCACCTTTAAAACCCAAGCCCCGGTATTGTACCCAACCTTGGCTATTTTTTATACGCACAAGGCCAGTAAATTCTCGCTCAGCTACGTGAAACAACCACAAGGCGTTGTTTGTACAGGCGGTATTTGTCGCTTGGAACCCGCATTCAGCGGTGTACGTTTTGGTTGTACCACCAGGTTCTAGCCCAGTAAACAAACATTAAATATCTTTAACCAATACGATATGAAACATTTATTGTGCCTCTTGCTGGCCAGCGCCATGCTGTTCACGGCTTGTGAAGAAATTACCCCTCCGGGCCTCGACCTCGAGAACGAGCTAGGTAGTGGCGGCAACAACAACAATTCTGACACCGTACGTCGCGTCATGATTGAAGAATTTACCGGCGTGAAATGTGTAAACTGCCCCGGTGGTAGCGCCGAGATTGAAAATTTGTTGGCCCAACACGGCGACAAACTCGTGGCGGTTTCTATCCACACGGGCTTTTTCTCGCAGGTTTACCCGCAAAGCACCCAAAATTTAACCGTTGCCGAAGGTACAGCCATCAACGCCACTTATGGCCCAGTAACAGGCTACCCAGCGGCCATTGTAAACCGCAAAGCATTCAACGGACAAAGTGCTAGGCCCTTGATTTTGAGCGATTGGGGCCCAAGAATCGCTGATGAACTGGCCGAGAGCGCCAAGGTACGCGTAGATTTTGACCACACCTGGAACGCTGGCACCCGCAACCTCGATGTAACCGTGGATGTGGAAGAAATAGCCAACGCAGGCAGCAATTTAGTATTGACGGTTTATGTAACCGAGGACAGCATCGTCTCGGCGCAACTTACTCCAGCAGGGATCAACGATAATTACGTGCACAAACATGTGTTGCGCGTGGTGCTTCCCAACACGCAGGGCGAGCCGCTGGCCAGTTTGCCTAGCACCAAGAGTTTTAGCACTACCCTGCCAGCGCTTTGGCGGGCCGAAAAATGCCATATCATCGCCTTCGTGAGCCGCAACGACCCCGCAAACAATAACTACGAGGTGTTGCAGGTCAAACAAGAGCACCTTGTAGAATAATTTCTTTTTTAATGGATTTGGGCGCATCCCCGCCTTGCGATACCGCAAGGCGGGGTCGCTCCCCTACAGGCTCGCTGTTCGCTCGGTGCTGCGCACCAGCGGCTACGCCGCTGCCTTCCGGGCAGCTTGCGCAGGATTAGCGTACTCTTTTGTATATAAATAGCACCCTTTTATCGCCTTCCAAGTTGCTGATACTGGCATGTAGGCTATCATGTGTGATAAAACGGTAACTAATGCGTTGCGGGAACTCGTTATCTGGGTTCTCAAAAATTAACTCGGTAGCTGTTAGGCTAGTTTGGGTAAAAGTAACGGGCTTAAAGTTTTCTTCCGTCAGCAGGTTAACTTCATATAGGGCCCGCTCGCCGTCCGATTTTATTTCAATCCGCTCCATGGGTTCTTTTCGGCCTTGTTCC
>CAZDVQ010000023.1:50812-59347 GCA_964508975.1 uncultured Saprospiraceae bacterium | reverse complement strand
TACATCAACGTCGTAAAAAATTCTAAAAAAGCCTTGGTCAAACCATAAGAATCGCAAGGGATCAACATACAGGCCGTTTAAAGCCCTTTAGCCACTTTGCGTTTTTTATCTTTTTCAAGCTCGGCCCGAATGAAATCTGCCAAGAACTTACGTACCACAATAATAATGAGCCCTAAAAAAATACCTGCTACCACCCCGATAATCAACGATTGTTTGGCATCTGGCACATCGGCAGACAAGGGTAATACAGGCTCGTCAACGGCTTGGAGCATGGGTTTAGAACCACTGAGGGAAAATTGTACCGCATCTAGTGATGAAAGCGATGCAAAATAATCACTGTAATTCTTTTCCAACTCTTTTTGCATCCTTTGCTGCCGAATCTGGGTTTCATACCGCACCGTGGCTAACTCCCCGTCAAATTTACGGGCAAGACCAGACTCTGCACCTGAAACCGTCCCCGAGAGCGAATCTACACGCTTTTTAAGCTTTTTATACGTCTCAAGCCTATTTTCCAGTAAGTTAGATTGTAGAAAATTGGACATTTCCTTGTAAATACAATCTATCAACTGGTACGAAAAATCTTCATTGTTGGACACCACCGTGAGGTAAGTAATCTGCCCTGGGCTTACACTAGCCGTAACGAAACGCTTCGAAATCGCCGAGTGGAACTGGTTCATCAGAGAGTTTTCAACTAGGGAAAAATGCTCTATTGAATCATGGGTGAACCTAAAGTCCATCAATTTCTTGTTGTCGTTCTTTTTCCAAGCCTCTCGGTAACCCTGTGTTTCAATAAAGTGGTTGGCCAAGTAATCAAGTTTACCATCAACCTCCACCTTTCTCAGCAAAGCAGCACGCACAATACGGCGCGACTTGACCAACTCCAACAAACGATCCTGAAGCATAGCCCCACCAAAGCCTAGGTTGTTGGCGATGTCGCCAAGCCCGCTCGACATTTGAGGCGCCGAAGACTCGTTGACAATGAAGCTATACATGGCAGTATAAGTCACCGGCTGGTTCTTCTTGGAATTATACAAATAATACCCAAGTAGGCAGGCCAAGATGACCATGATCCAACTTTTGAAGATGATTTCCCTCAGGTAAGTTTTAGCACTTGCTATCGCTTCTGATAAAGAAAAACTGTTTTCCTCAATGGGGTCTATATATGGTTGGTGCTCGTTCACGTTATAGCTGAGTTATCAATGTTAATCTGTGGCTCGTCGAACCAAAAGGTATAAGGTAAGTGCAGTGGTAACTTGCTGGATAAACATGGTGTAAAGTTCAGAGAACTTCATACCGCCGCCGCCAGGTCGTTCTTTCTTAGGGCGTTCTTGTTTGGGTTCAACACTTACTACACTACCCTTGTCAACGTGTGGGTATTTCTTGAAAAGCCACAATACACGGCGTGTCTTACGCACCTCCCCATTGGGGTAAGTCACATAAATGTTGATATTCTTCCCAAATTTGATCTTGTTGATACCTGCGCCATAGTTGTAAACATAAAACTTAGCATTCTTTCCTTCATGGTACGGCACGCTAATCATTTTAATCTTTCCAGAGTCAATCGCTGGGAAATTGATTAAACCTTTGAGGGCTACTAAATCTTTCAACTTAGGAATGTGGATAGAATCTCCAGCTTTGAGAATGTAATTATAATTGGAATTAGGATCCTGAATGACCTGCTTTGCATCCAATAAAACAATACCGGTCTTATCTTCTTTACGGTTCATTTTGGCTCCTTCTGGGAAAGCAGACTCCGTTAACCCGCCAGCTCTTTGGATTAAGCTACTGATTTTCTCATTGCGCTCAACGATAGGGTAAACACCTGGAAAACGAACTTCGCCAGACAAAATAACGTGCTGCTGCAATTGAAAATCAGGGGCTGTCCGAACATAAATATTATCGAAAGGCTCCAAGAAGATGTCGTTTTCAAAATTCAAGTTATCATCTACAGCAATTGTATTCACGATGACCCGAGAATCCTCAGAGTAACCTTTTACAATCCTTGAAATTTCAATCCGGTTATTAGCGGCTTCTTCCCTTAAACCCCCACTCAGGAAAATAACGTCTTTCAAGCTAAGATTACGACTAAATACATGGCCTCCAGGCTCACGTACCGCTCCATAAATTCGAATTTCGTAGTCATTCCTGAAATCAGACTTGGGTTTGATCCTCACCAAGTCAAACGGTTGTAGCTTAATATTTTCAACAGAATTTTTATTGGCGATAACGCTATCGAGGTTAATCCTCAAATAGTCTTTCGACAAGTCATCTTTGTACCTGATAATGTAAATCCGGTCTGTCCTTGCAGAACCTAGTAAACCAGCCTTGGCCAAGATGTCGTAAACATACGTTGAGTCCCCGCTTAGCTCGTACTCACCTGGCAGCTTAACAGCGCCCTCTACAGTTACGAAATTGCTATACGACTGTGTAATGTAACTTATCGTAACCTCGTCACCATCAAGCAGCTCAAAATCTTTGTTGCTTTTTTTGAGTTGATCTAGGTTAACGTCTATCAAAATTTCTTCGTTGTTCAAAAAGCGTTTAACCTGAACGTTTGCAGTATAGGCATCTGGCTGCAAATCACCTGCGAAACGAATCAAGTCAATCAAGTTTTCTTTCTTGATCAACTCGTAATAGAAAGGGCGCTTAATGGCACCTGAAATCTTTACCACGCGATCGGCCAAGGGTACATAAACAAAGTCGTTGTTACTCAAAAAGAACTCCTCTTTAGCCGAAGGGTCGAGAATATATTGGTAAACGTCTAGCGTCCGCGGTTCTTTATTATTGCTGATGATTTTAATCTCGCGAACACTACCGATTTGAGATGGCCCCCCTGAAGCCACCAATGCGTTAAATGCGGTATTGGTTGCTGGAATGGTGTAGCTACCCGGCGTAAAAACCTCACCAGTAATGTTCACGGTGATGTTACGCGAATAATTCAAAGTGATTTCTATCTGCGTTTTCGGTCCATACAAATTGATATATCTCCCAAGATGATTCCTGATAATATCCTTCGCTTTTCCAAATGCTACACCCTTGAGGTAAAGACGAGGTACATAAACGAGCTCCTGCGACAAGTCGCAGTAGCCTTCATCCGTTATCTGAAAGGTACCACTGTAGTAGGCATCACCCCAAATTGTAATGGAAACTTTATCGCCTGCATCTAGGATGTAGCTATTAAATGCCTCAATTTTTCGAGATGCGGTGAAAAGGCTAATACTTTTGTCCCTGAAAAATTGTTGGCCATAAATCTTGGCCGGGGGCAAAGCCTGACGTTTTTTCACGATGATTTCCTTTTCGTCCTCATCGTCTAGCAAGTCAGCTCCAACCTCAGTGCCCGACTCGGGTGTGGTACTGGGATTTTCACCTACGCCCTTCGGGTCAGTTATATTAACGCCAGGATTGACTTTTCCGCCAGGCAACAAAGAAGGGTCGCCCCCGTTGGTTATAATCCTTATATTCTCCGGGCTAATCGGCGTTGGTACAGGATCTTGGGCTAATAAACTTAGCGGTAATAGCATCGCAAAAAACAATGCATATTGCCCGAAAGCTTTTTTCAACAATCTACTTTCCATACTGGGTTTCATAATATTTTTGATAAGATCCTGATGTAACACTATTAAGCCACGCTTCATTAGCCAAATACCAATCTATGGTTTCAGACAGGCCTTGCTCAAACTGGATGGAGGGCATCCAGCCTAAATCACGTTTTATTTTACTTGCATCAATGGCGTAACGTTTATCGTGCCCAGGGCGGTCTTTGACAAAAGTAATGAGCTTTTCCGATGTTCCGGCCGTTCTGCCCAGTTTTTCGTCCATCAAACTACACAAAGTTCGGATCAAGTCGATATTCGTCCACTCGTTATGACCTCCAATATTGTATGTACTCCCTACCTCTGCTTGGTGAAACAAAACATCAATAGCTGCAGCGTGGTCTTTTACCCACAACCAATCCCGGGTGTACTGACCATCTCCATATACTGGCAAAGGCTTGTTTTGCCTGATATTATGGATAAACAAGGGGATTAATTTTTCAGGAAATTGGTTCGGCCCGTAATTATTCGAACAGTTCGATATCACCACGGGCAAGCCATAGGTATGGTGGTATGCCCGAACGATATGGTCCGACCCTGCTTTAGACGCCGAGTATGGCGACCGCGGGTCGTATGCCGTTTCTTCCGTAAACAAACCTTCTGCACCAAGGCTACCATAAACCTCATCTGTTGAGACGTGGTAAAATAGTTTGCCCTCAAAACTATCTGCCCAGGCTGCCCGGGCTGCATTCAGCAAGTTTACTGTACCAATGATATTCGTTTGTATAAAACTTATCGGGTTGCTAATGGATCTGTCAACATGCGATTCTGCGGCTAGGTGAATTACCCCGTCAAATTTATACCGGGTAAATATATCCGTCAAAAAAGCAAAATCACAAATATCTCCTTTCAAAAAGGTATAGTTAGATGCCGATTCAACATCACTCAAATTCTCTAAATTTCCCGCATAGGTTAATGCGTCTAAATTGTAAATGTGGTAATCTGGATACTGCTGTACCATGAGCCTAACCAAATGCGAACCAATGAAGCCCGCACCACCTGTAATCAAAATGTTCTTATGTGCCATGTTTCTTGTATTGCTTGCTAAAAAACCGCTGACTAACAGCAAATCTTATGCCTTATCTAAGGTTTATACTTTTTCCATGAAATACTTCAACGTCAGTGCTAAACCTTCTTGTCGAGATACCTTTGGCGACCAATCTAACAACTGCTTCGCCAAACTAATGTCAGGCCTACGTTGCTTTGGATCGTCCTCCGGTAATACTTCATAATTTATCCTACCCTTACCCACCATGCCTATAATCTCTTGGGCAAACTCCAGAATGGTCGTTTCCTCCGGGTTGCCTATGTTTACTGGCATGGCATAGTCAGAAAGCATCAACTTGTAAATACCATCTACCAAATCATCTATGTAGCAAAACGAGCGGGTCTGCGATCCGTCACCAAATACAGTCAATCCCTCATCGTTTAAGGCCTGAGATACAAAGGTAGGCAATGCTCTACCATCGTTGATGCGCATCCGAGGGCCATAGGTGTTGAATATCCGTACAATCCTTGTCTCTAATCCATGGTATCTGTGATATGCCATCGTGATGGCTTCCTGGAAACGCTTGGCTTCATCGTATACCCCACGTGGACCTACCGGGTTCACATTGCCCCAATAAGCCTCGTCCTGAGGATGAACTAATGGGTCGCCATATACCTCCGAGGTTGATGCGACTAGGATTCTAGCCGATTTTGCCTTGGCCAAACCCAACAAGTTATGTGTACCCAACGAACCTACTTTCAAGGTCTGTATTGGCATCTTTAAATAATCCACTGGGCTAGCAGGAGAAGCAAAGTGCAGGATATAGTCTAAGTTGCCCGGCACATGCACAAATTTGCTCACATCATGGTGGTAAAACTCAAAATGCTCCAAAGGGAACAAATGCTCGATATTGCTCAAGCTCCCGGTTAATAAGTTATCCATGCCAATCACATGATAACCCTCCGCCATCATTTTATCGCATAAATGCGACCCAATGAAGCCCGCAGCGCCCGTAATAAGTACTCGTTTCATTTGCTTATGTTGTAGCTTGGACTATATCTCTACCAATGCTGTTGTAATAAAAAGGGGTTTTAGACATTCTGCCTAAGTCAAACAAGTTCCTACCGTCAAATATAACCGGCGTTTTCATTAATGCCAACATTTGTTCAAAGTCTGGTGTCCTGAAAACACTCCACTCGGTCATAATCACCAAGGCATCTGCTCCATCAAGTATCTCGTACGAGTCTTCTCCATACGCAATTTGCCTGCCTAATACGCGTTCCACGTTCGGCATCGCCTCTGGGTCAAAAACGCTTACGCTCGCACCCGCATGGAGTAAATCTTCTATCACGTACAAAGCAGGTGCTTCGCGTATATCGTCGGTGTTCGGTTTAAACGATAAACCCCAGATAGCAATTTTTTTACCCACCAGGTTATCGCCAAAATAGGCCAATACTTTCTGTGATACCGTGTGGCGCTGACGATCATTGACCCCCATTACCGCTTCCAGTATCTTAAAATCATAACCGTTCAACTGCGCTGTTTTGTACAAGGCTTGCACATCTTTCGGGAAACAACTGCCGCCATAACCCGCACCGGCAAACAAAAAGCGCTTGCCGATTCTACTGTCCGAGCCAATACCCTTGCGCACCTGATCTACATCGGCACCCAAGGTTTCACAAAGGTTGGCAATCTCGTTCATAAACGATATCCGGGTGGCCAAGTAGGCATTGGCAGCGTACTTGGTCATCTCCGCCGAACGGATGTCCATGTATAATATCGGGTTTCCTTGGCGCACAAATGGGGCATACAAGTCTTCCATCAAGGTCTTGGCCGCTTCACTTTCAACACCAATCACCACGCGATCGGGCTTCATAAAGTCTTCAACGGCAACGCCTTCCCGTAAAAACTCGGGGTTTGATACCACGTCAAATAAACTCGGGTCGGCTTTTTCTAGCAAGGCAGCACGCACCTTTTCACCAGTACCCACGGGCACGGTACTCTTGTTTACCACCACCTTGTAGCTTTTCAGCATGGGGCCAATCTGGCGGGCCACACCCAATACGTAAGATAAATCCGCCGAACCATCTTCGCCAGGAGGCGTGGGCAAGGCTAAAAAAATCAGCTGGGCTTTTTCTATTGCATCGCTCAACGAGGTGGTAAAG
This sequence comes from uncultured Saprospiraceae bacterium, assembly GCA_964508975.1. Taxonomy (GTDB): domain Bacteria; phylum Bacteroidota; class Bacteroidia; order Chitinophagales; family Saprospiraceae; genus CAZDVQ01. Next base: position 52,601 of record CAZDVQ010000023.1, on the reverse strand, counting down.
GTTAATCTACCCTGCTGCCGATTACGGTCAAATAAAGGTTCTAGACCAGGTTCGTAAATCGGGATTTCGCCCGAGCGTAAACGTTCTACTTTCCGCTCGTCTATATCTACACAAATCACCTGGTTGCCCGTCTCGGCAAAACAAGTCCCGGTCACCAGACCAACATAACCAGTTCCAATTACAGCTATTTTCATGTGTTTGTTTTTTTGGGGCCTCCCCTCGCGTTGCTCGTGGCGCTACGTTCCGGGGCTCGCTATCGCTCGGCCCTTGTTAGCCGCCCAGGTTGGGCGGCTCTACTGCGGTCTGGGCTAACGCCCACCCCTGTACATCGCTAGGCCGATTGACGGCGCAAATATACGCCCTTCTCAGCTAATTGTGGAACTTTGTACCAAGCGTTTGGGTTTTACTTCAACAATCTTTAAGAGTATGTTTGGATTTTGGGTTTCGAGGGACAAACGAGCTGTTTTTTGATGAGCTTGCTTTAAAAAATGGACGCATAGTGGGGCTATGTAACTATTTTTTAAAGCAAAAATCATCGGAAAAGAGCTGTTTTTCGCCGGAAGCTAAAGTCCAAACATACTTTAAACCCCAATTTTACAACCATGATCATCACAACAACTGAAACCGTTCCCAATCGCGAAATTTCCGAAATCCTAGGCATCGCCCGCGGTAGTACTGTCCGTGCCCGCAACGTGGGTAGCGATATCTTCGCCGGCCTCAAAAACCTCGTCGGTGGCGAAATCGAGGAGTACACCAAACTCCAAGCACACTCCCGCGAACAAGCCATGCAACGCATGCTCGACGATGCAAAACGCCTCAACGCCGATGCTATCGTAAACGTACGCTTCGTTTCTTCTATGATCATGCAAGGCGCTTCCGAAATCCTCGCTTACGGTACAGCTGTTAAACTCAAGTAATATGGAAGGTTTAGCCATTGCAGTCATTGCATTTGAAGGACTTGTTTTCGTTACCCTAGCAGGCCTAGTGATATACCTCATCATTCGCCGCATCAAGATGAAAGGCCGCGAAAACTTTGAACACCGCGATAATTAAACTGAAATAATAAAAAGCGACCTACTCCAGGGTCGCTTTTTTAATTCGTATTCAAAGGACTATCATTCATCAAGCTCTTCGTTTTTACAATACCCGTTACCCGGTTCAATTGCCAACGCGTAAAGTCAAGGTTCGATACTAAATCATATCCTTCAATAATTTCATCTTGCTTGGTGATGCGCACAAAACGCTTGGTCGTCACCTGCTCAGAGCGCTCGTCCCAGGTCAACTCCTCGCATTCCATTTTCTCGTTTTTCTGGTTCCATACCACCACGCTATCCCTGAAAATAGCCTTGTTCTCGTTATCGTACCGAATGGCGTACTTGGCGCTCATATAGCTGTTGGGCTGCTGGTACTCGTTAAAAAACACCATTTCCACACCCTCCGGGAACTCCCGCTTAGGCTTCTCAATATCCACGTAATAGTACATCAAGGGGGCGTTCAGCTTCATCCGCACAATGGCCGAGTCGCTGTACAACAACTCTACATCGCGGGCCATTTCAATACCGGCTTCGCGTGGTGCTTTAATGCGCTCCAGCTCGTCTTTGCTGTTCTCGCAAGCCGCCAGCAGTATCAAAACCAAAATGGGCCAAGTATATCTCATGTAAAAGCTAGTTGATGTTGCTCGTTCAGTTAAACGGCCCAAAGTTAAGGCTATTTTAGCTATATTTTGCGGAAGGCAGTTTTAGATGAAGTTTGCTAAAATTAGCATAAAGCCGTTTTTGCTAAAAGCTAA
>CAZDVQ010000023.1:0-50712 GCA_964508975.1 uncultured Saprospiraceae bacterium | reverse complement strand
ATTAGCTAAATCACAAAAAATCAAAATCAGCTAAACAAAAGCTAAATTAGCTAAATCACAAAAAATCAAAATCAGCTAAACAAAAGCTAAATTAGCTAAAAATCAAAAAAATCAAAAATCGCTAATCCAACGTCATTTACTCATTTTATCATTTATTCTTTTGGGGCCTCCGCCGCTGCGCGGCGGCGCACCCTTCCGGGCTCGGCTATTCGCCTCGGTGCTTCGCACCAGCCGCTACGCGGCTGCCCTCCAGGCTGCTAGGCCGAATAGTGTTCTGGCGTGCCTAACCCTGGGCTGAAAATTTTCAGGCCCTACATTAGGCGCACACGCAGGTGCGCCCCTACAACCTAATAATTAATAACTAATAACTTGGAAATGCCCCTTCTTCCATCCGCCAGTACCAGCTCCACGAGGTAGAGGCCCGGCGGTATGCCCGCGAGGTCCAGCTGGCCTTTTGACAGAGCAATACTTTGCGTTTTGAGCAACTCGCCCCGACTGCTGTACAACAAGGCTTGAGCTATCTCCGCGCCTTGCGCGTACACCGTTACCGCGTTGCTGGCCGGGTTGGGGTACAACTGTACCGATACCGCCTGGCTGGCCACCGTGCCTACCGAGTTGATACCGTTGCCCGTTAAACGCACCCTTACCACGCCGTAGTTGCTGTGTAGCTCCAGGGTATCTTCCACGTAGCCAGAGGCCGTGGGCGAGAACGTTACATCGTAGTGCAAGGTATCATACTTGGGCAACATGGTAGGCAAGGCCAAGCTACTGCTGAATACACCCGTGGACTGCCGGTACTGCAAGGTATCCAGGCTGGCCGGGTAACCCACCCGCGATACCACGTCTATACCCAGCGTTGCACTGCTGCCCGCCTCCACCTGGCCAAAGTCTAGCCAATAGCTCGTACTTTGGAGGCTACTTAAACCTAGCGTGTCACAACCGCTACCCGTTAATGCCCCCAGGCGGTAGTGGGGATGGTTGGGCGCGCCGCCGCCAGCGCCTGTGGGCAGGTACATACCATCCCAGGTATAGCCCACGGCAGCCCCCTGCTCCTCGGGGTACTGGATCAAGTTGCCCGAGAAAAAATTAGGTTCAAAATATATCCTGCCATCCGGTGCCAGGTACATCCTGAACATTGCTGTCTGATGGTACATCTGGCCGTACAGCGGGTGCGTGTACTGGCTCGTGCTGATGGTGCCGAGAGAGTCAACCTTCACCTCGCTGGCCAACAGCGTGGCCAGGTCAAACTGTCCCGGCTCCATGCTGTACTGGTTTAGTTCCCTGTACATCGCCACGTATAGCCGCTTTCCAGAGGCTGAAAATGCACAGCCGCCCGGGTAATTCCAAGACGGGGGCTGGACAAGCCTCGGGTACCAGTGCAGCTCGTTACCCAGCAGGCCTGTACAACGGTCGAATTCGAACAGCGACACGTCGTTGTTTAGTCCCCCTGGGCGAAAGTAGTACTCCCCTGAGGGCGAGAAGCAGGGCCGCAGGCCACCCGCTGATTGAAACGATGCCAGGAGTTGTCCGGTACACTGCTTGCCCAGGTAGTGAATACCCGAGGGGTCCAACAGGTAACGGTAGTAGCAGTTGTTTTGCCGCCCGTGCTGCAATATCCACCAGTCGCGCCCGTTGGCATGCCGCGTCGCGCACAGGCCGCCAGGCTCCAGGGTATCACCCGGCGGGCTATACAGGCCCTGGTTTTTCTGCACCACGGCACCGTGCCCCCCGTTGGCCGACATGTCGATCACATGGTACAACAGGCCCAGGTTAAAGTAGCCATGTACAAAATAGAGGGGGTAGTACATGGCCCCTATCTCTTGCTCCAGGAGTAAATATCGCTGGGGATTCCCCGGCATGGGCAAACAGATAACCCGGCCGCTGCAAAAGGTAAGCGAGGTCTGCTGCAAGGAATCTACGAAACGGTACCATAATCGGGTACCAGCCAGGCTGTCCCCCCCCTGCAACTGCGTGCCATCCCAGCTGATAATCTGCCGCCCGTCGGTACTGAACTGGTAATTCCCCTCTGCATCGCTCATACTTAAATCGGTATCTGATCCCAACCGAAAACCATATAAACTGTCGCAACGTGTGCCTATTGAGAGCGTGTCCCCCCAGAAACTCAGCTGGGTCATGCCACTCATGAACCAGTCTTCTATGGGGGGGGGGTAGATATTGCAGTAGGAAGCTGCCACAAAGCTGCCATTCGTGGAAACACCCCCAGTGTAGGTCATCCAGTGGTTATCGTGCCGCTGCGAGAAAGCGGGCCCGCCCAACAGGAGCAGGCCCGCGATAAACATCAGTAATTTGTACATTTTCCTTGGTTTATGGTGCTTGTATCAACAACTTCAAACGTTCCTGGCCACCTTTTGTTTTGTCCAGTTCCAGGTAGTAGAATCCCGAGGGCAAGTGGCTCAGGTTAAGCTCCTGGGTGCCAGCCCCGGGGTTTAAGCGACCCGCCCCGGCTAACATGCCCCGGGCATCCAGCAGGCGGTATGCTTGTACTTCCTGCCCAAGGGGTACATCCAGCTTAAAATGGCCCGTGTTCGGGTTGGGGTATAACTGGTATATGCCGGTGGCAGGGGCCTCGGGCATAGCCTCGCGCATTTGTACCCCCTGTAACCTACAAGTTTCCTCGTCGTGGTAAATCTCTGGTACCAGGTGCTCGTACATCGTCCTGGCCAGGTAAATACCGGGGCCTGCCACCACGGGGCACTGGTAAACGATGCCCTCCAGCGTGGCCTGCTGTGTTGCATCGGGCAAGAGCCCCTTGGCCACCGTGGCGTAGTAAAGTTCCAGGCTTTGTTTGAGTACCGCCTCCTGGTAGTCGCCTATCACAGCGCCAATCGTCTGTAGTTCTAGCCCCGCGGATTCTTGCGAGACAACCTGCTTGTAGGCCTCCTGCAAGGCTTTCAGGTCGGTAACCAGCAGGCTGTAACTCGATCCCAGCGACTCCAGTTCGGCCTGTGCAAGGAGGGAATCGGCCAGGCTTCCAGCAGAGGCGAGGGCCCTTTTCTTGGCCGCGAGGCTATCGAGCAACACGATAGATACCATGCGCTGCTGGTCTAGCATGTTTGCCAGTTGGAGGTTGCCACCCAGCAGCTTGTGTCTACTGGCCGCTATCTGGCTCAGCTCGTCGTAGCTCCCCTGTTCAACGGATTGCTTGAAGGACAACATGTCGCCATCGAGGTCTTGGTTATCCTTCAACTTTTCGTACAGCAACTTGTCGTCCCAGGCGTTCTGCTCAGCCATGTACTCGGGGTAAGGCAGCGTGGTGCCTGCGATGAGGCTGTCTAACCCTGTCAAGCTGGCTACTGCTTGCCGAGCCTGGGGTGTAAACATCTGGCAGGTCGTGTTGTCTATGGGGCAGTAATAGTAGGTGCCTGAGTTACCGGGACCTTGACTAACCAAATACTGGTTAGTACTCGTGCTTTGGGCAGTTAGGGGCGGCGGCAACAGGATTGGATTAGTTGCGAAACTGGCACTCACTGTAAGTTGTCCTGCCCCTATAAAGAGGGCAGAATTAATAGCTGCCTTATTAGGGTCAAAGGTACCTGTCCAGGCATTGCCGGCATCGTTATTCTGGGTACCTATGTTGCCGGTGGTGGAGAGCCACAGGCCCACCTGGTTCTGCTGGTCAAAGTAGTTACCCCTAATTAAGGTGTTTGCGTTCGTCCCTGAGTACCTCATGCACACCCGCAGGTCATCAAACTCGTTGCAGTTGGCCTGCACAGTGGGAGAAGATACCTGTACATAACCGTTGTAGTAACTCTCCAGGCTAGGGTTGCTCAGCGCACGGGGGTAAGCCGGGTTCCCGATAACATGATTGCACTCCACGCTGATGCCATCGCTAAATTCTACCCTAATGCCGTACAGCGGTAGGTTGTTGTGGTTGGCGGGTTGCAAGCCACCTGGTAGGCCGAGGTGTATATCGTTCGCCGTCAAAAACAGGCTCGTGTTGGGGCTGTTCCGTACAAAAATACCGCCCTGGTTCAACTGGTCAATGAAAACAGAGTTCTGCAACACGTTGAGCGGCAAGTGACAATTGTCCACGCTTATCGCCAAGGGCTTGGTGCTACTGGTCAAGGTGATGTCGTTTTCCCGGATTTCACTCCAGGGAAACGTCGCGCCCGTCGGGTTCAACATGTCCATCACCTGTATACCACGCGAGCGAGCCACCAGCTGGTTTGTGTTTATGTCCACCGTGCAGCCGTCCATGAAGCTGGCCAGTGTGCCAGTGTTCACGTTGTCGGCGATACAGCCTTGCACCAGCATGTTCGCACTTTTCACCTCCACGGCCACCATGGAATTGACCTGGGCAGAGTGGGAGAACTGGACCAGCCCGGCTTGGTTCCCCCACGGGGCATTACCATCCACGCGCACGCTGCTACCCCCGAACAAGCCCGTGGCATAAACACCGTGCTGGACCATGTCGGTAAAGGAAGAACCCATCACGCTCAGGAAACCGATTTCAGTGGCCTGTACTCCTCTCGATAGTTCATGGAACTCGTTCAGGTTCACGCCGTCCCCGATATCGAAACCGTTAACCCTGGTTAAGTGGATGCCGAAGGTGGGTACCAGGTGCCCGGGGTCCATGCCTGGGTAGGCGGTAGGCAAGGCGGTGTTGCTGGGCTGGTACTTCCTGAACGTGGAACCGATCACGGGGCTGTGCTTGACGTTACCCATGGCCAAGAAATCGGCGTGGATACCAGAGTAGCACTTGGTGAAATCGGTGGTATGGCAGTTAATCTCCGCGCCAGGCTCCAGCAAAACCCCGTACTCACCACCGTCCACCTTGCTGTGCTTTGTGGTTAGCCCACCACCATGTAAAACGTGTATTGCCCTCCAATACTCTCCACAGCCATGAACCAAGGCATCGTCGAGCACCAGGTGGTTTTCCACATCGATGAAAATTTCTGCCCCAGTCCCCATCACAATCTCTGATCCTGCTAAGAAAGTATAATATGGCCCATCTGGGCTACCGCTGTTGAAGTAAAAATCCCCTAGTATAACCACGTCCTGGTACGTATCCCAAGAATCCTGGTGATTAAGCAGCAAGCCTGCAACTATGGCATCATCCAGGTTGTCAATTCCCGTGGGGGAAGCAGATCCCACGACCTTGGTGATGCCCGCCCCGCAGCAGTTTGCAGGTGCGAAAAGGGGCAAGCTCTCCGAGTATGAGCAGCCATTGAAGTTGAGCGTGTGCGTGACCGTAAACACCCCGCCGGATAGGTAAGTATGCGTGGGGTTTGCAGCATTTGAGCTGCTACCATCACCGAAATTCCAGTGATGTGTGCCAGATGAAACCGCAGGCACAAAGCTATATGAAGGGCAAGCCTGGGCGTTAACAGTAAAGGATGCGTCAATACCTGCGGGCGGGTTCACGAACACCGTCATCTCGTCGATGGCCTGGTTGCAAACGGGCGAGGAAACCCCGGGCTGTCCCGTGGGTAGCGTGCGCACGAGGCGGTAGGTGGTGGTCTGCGAGGGCGTGACCGTGGTGGTCGTGCTGCCCGACACACCGAGCGACACCGGGTTGTTGGGGTCGCTCAGGTCAAACCACTCGTACTGCGTGCCTGAAATAGAACAGAAATCGGTACCTATCAATATCGGTACACCACATTGGTTTACAGACATATCAGGCCCTGCGCTGAAATGATCCTCTATAAGCTCGAAGGCGTCGAAAAGTGAATAGGATCTAACCCCGTCATTAGAATTAGATTTCGTTTGATAAATTAGCAAAGTGTTGGCACCTGAATTCAATTGGGAAAAACAGGATATATTTCTTGTCCATGTAGTCTGGGAGACAGGCTGGTCATGACTATAGACCATCTGAATATTGGGCCAATTGACAGGAGGAAGAACAGGTGATGCATCTATAGGGTCAAATAAAATGTCGTTGTAGGGAATAAGCCCTACATATACTCCGTTGGTAACACCGGGAAAAACACTATTGCTTTTAGAGAAAAACGATAATATGAAGTTTTGATTTATATCTAGTTGAATAGGAGTGAATACAATTTCTGCTTCTCCATTACAGATTATATTATTACAATCGTAGGTACCTAAACCAATAGATCCACCGGGATTGTTTGGTAAATTCCATTGTGGGAAATACTGTGACGGATAATAATCAGGTGTTGAATTCATTATATACCAACAATTAAAGCCAGGGTAATTCCTGAGCTCATGGGCTATGGTTAGGGGCAGTTGTGTATAGGTACCGTTGTATTCAAAGTTTGGGTTACTTATCAAATTACAAGGATGCAGGTTATCGCAAATTGGGCCAGAACAAGGTAATACCGTAATGAAAATTAAAGTTATATTCCCTTGTTGTGCCTGATTGTCCACAGGAATATAGCTAAACACACAACGTCCTACTCCATTGGGTATAATTTCCAACGAATTATTTAGTACCGTAAAGGAGCTTACATTACCTGACATTAATTGAATTGAACCCGGCAAAATACTAGTAGCTCCTTGGTCATTTTGTAATAAATCGGCGAAGCTCAAGCTTAAGGTATTACATTCACGAGCCGTTATGGGGGAAAAACAAGGGCTGTTTAAGAATACTCTTTGTTCCAGCCCGTCGTTTACTCCAGCGATTATAGTACCGCAGGCAGGCAAATCGTTGCGATGGAACGGCAAGGTACCATCACCATATACCCCAGATGTCTGGAATCCAAGGGCACACAACGCAGAAACCTCCCCTTGTTGTGGGCATCTTATTAAAGTTGAAGGGTCAAAAGATGGCTGCATCACAAAGTATGGTTGTGTCACCCAGCCATCACTGTCGAAGTGTGAAAGGCTAGACCCTGGCCTGAAGGCAGGGGGAGAGTACAATGGCAAGTCCAACCCTACATCCCTGAATCTAAGATTTTGGAAACCCGATACAAGGTCGGCAGGCAATATTGAAAATACCCAATGAAGCGAATAACTAGAATTTTGAAAAAGGGCGCGCAATGGTGTATTGCTTTTTTCTATAAACCGGTCCCAATTACTGTAAGCCTCAACATTAAAGGTTGACCCAGCAAAGACTGTGGGATTACCAGTCTCTGTCATTAAGCTAGTCATCTCAAGAACATGTAGGGCTTCATGCAAGATAACTTGGTACAAATCAGCGTGAACGAGTCCGATAATAGCTGGAGGTAAACTTGTAATTGTTAAATCTACATTCCATTCAATGTTCGGCTCAAAGTTAATGTCTATCTCACCATGGTTCTCATTTGGCAACATATTCGAAACACCAGTATTTAACGTTTTCCAAGCTTCACCATGAATAACAGCCCCGCTACCATAACCTTGTAATAATTGATATTTTCCCGACCCAGTGCCTAGTCTATCGTTAGGGTTGGTTAATCTAAAGAAATCAATTACGACTAAATCATTACAGGACCCAACAGGGGCCATTATCAAGTTACTTAAATCTGCGAATACTTGGCAGGCTATCAATCGCCTAGTTTCACCAGAAACAGGGTCGTAAAATCCCGTTTGAGTACCATCGTCATCAAATCTCAACAAAAAATGACCTGCCTGACATGATTCCCCCTGAGCAACTCTACCATAAGTGCCTAGGGTATCATTTACGAGCTGGTCGCTATAAACTATGTTACCCCATCGATCTGAATAACACCTTTTATCTGGGTAAGTTAAATTGGTGTCAGTTGGAGGTAAATTTTGTAATCTTAAAGGAACGTATAAATCATTCCCGCAAAAAGAATGTTGTGCCACAAGCCCCAACGAGGTTGACATCCCGAGCAAGCATAAAATCAAATACTTGAACCAAGATAGTCCTGTACTAAAACGTGGTGCGGAACCTTTACCCCCCCCCCGTTTCATGTTGATAACTTTTAAATACATTTGTCATAGTTAAATCTTTTTGGTGGTATACAATTAAAGCCTGTTTATTTGGGTCGGACAAGCTCTATATTAGATTTTTTCCAAATCTAGCCGTTTACATATTTTTGGATATGACACAAACATAGTGCATATATTTTGCGAATGCAAGTTTTTGCCAATTTATTTTATGTTAAATTTTTATTTAGGTGTTAGGTTATAGGGGGAATGGGTTAGTTAGGTGGTGGTGTATATATATGGTATGCCTGTATATTGGCTGAAAAATTTTCATCGGGCGCACACGTAGCTGCGCCCCTACCCGGCATTAACCATTAACCCTTTATCATTAACCATTAAAAACCGCCGCCGTTTTTGCGCCAGCGATGTGGAGCGGTGGCCCGCAGGGCCAGACCGCAACGCGGGCCGAGCGATTAGCGAGCGGCGCAACATGAGTGAAGCGGTTTTGCGAAGCAAAAACAAATGTACTTAATGTACATTTGTAGCAAGCGAACCATTTGCTCCTGCAAATGGCTCACGACGGCGCGTCAGCGCCGGGGCGCCCAAATCAATCTCTAAGCATCTCGTTTGCCGGTGTTGCGCACCAACTTAGCTATAATTTGCTCGCCTTCTTGCCGCGATAATTTTGTTTTTCGGGTATCCCAGAGCAGCTTCGTTTTGTCGCGGGTGTCGGCTAGTTGAACCAGCGGTGCCGGGTAATCGCGGCCTAGCTCAAAGTTGTAGAACAGCGCCTCCATCGGGCTGATGGTCCAGGGTTCATGTATGAGGTGCGTGGGCAAATGCGCCAACTCGGGGCACCAGCGTTTGATGAACTCGGCCTGCTCGTCGTGCTTCTGGCTGTTTTTGACCGGGTTGTACACCCGCAAGGTGTTTACCCCCGTTGAACCGGCTTGCATCTGGAACTGCGGGTAATGTATGCCCGGCTCGTAATCCAAGAATTGCTGCGCCAAGTGGTACACGCCGTGCCGCCAGTCCTGGAACAAATGATGCGATAAAAACGAGACCAACATGGCCCGCATCCTGAAATTTATCCAGCCCGTTTCGACCACACAACGCATGGCCGCATCTACCAACGGGTAACCCGTTTGACCCTTTTTCCAAGCCTCCAGCCAAACAGGATTGGGCTCGGGCCAAGCCGTTTCAAAAGCCTTGTTGATGCAACTTTGCTCGTAACTACACTGTGTTTCAAACTTTTGTATAAAATGGCAATGCCAGTGCAAGCGGGTTAGAAAATTGCTGTGGGCCGACTTGTGCCTACCCGCCCGCGCATGCTGGTTCACCTGCTGGTACACCTGCCTGATACTGATGTTGCCCCAGGCCAAATAAGGCGATAAACGGCTACACGACACCCGGCTGAGCGTCGGTTTAGATATATGAAAACTGTAATTTGCGATACGCTCGGCCATGAAACTGGCCAAATAGCGCCAAGCGTATGTCTCGCCCGCTGGCTGGAACGCCTTTGGGTAGGCCTGTAGCAATGCTTGCAGCTTGTCCGACAATGGGAAGCCATGCTCCCAGCGCAGCGTACGGCCCATGCTGTAACTATTGTGTATGATAGCACTATGCGCCATACTGTACCAGGCTTTATCCCAATGGTCGCGGTTTTTGATGCCCCTGATGATGCCATTGCGTTGAAATTCAAGCCATTGCACGCTCCGCTGCCGGAACAAACGCTTCAGCGATTTATCAATATCAAAGCTGAGCTGCACGCCGGTTTCTTGGTAGCTCAACACACTTTCAACATCGAACTCGGCAAGCAATTGCTCAAAGATGAGCCGCGTTGTACCCTGGCAAATATTGATGTGGAAGGCCTGGCTAGACAAGCGCCCGGCAAGGTCGAGCAAGCTGAAATACTGGAACTGTAGATGCCGTGGCGCACAATCGGGGTGGGCCATCATGGCTTCATCAAACAGGTACAAAACTAGGTAAGGCAAGCCAGAAGCCTCAGCAGCATGCAAGGGCGCATGGTCCTGAGACCGTAGGTCGCGCTTCAGCCAAACGATATTGATACGCTGTTTGGTCATGTGCTATCGTTTTGGGCATCGAGCTTGGCCAAGAAATCATTGGCCAGGTTCAAGTAGCGTTCGCGTTTTTGCGGCTCCCACTTGTCGAAGGTGCTCAAAAGCATGGAAAGCCGAGGGTTGCGTTTAAAAAAATGGCGTTGTTCCGACATGAAACGCCAGAACAGGGCATCCCAGGTATCAGCCCAGGGCTCGCCCTTGGGGTAATCGCTCATTTTGAAAATATAGTTGCTGCCGCTGATATAGGGCTTGGTACACATCAGGCCGCCATCGGCAAATTGGGCCATGCCGTACACGTTGGGTACCATCACCCAGTCGTAGGCATCAATGTATAGCTCCATGAACCAGCGGTACACCTCCTCGGGATCGAACTCGCAGAGCAGCATGAAGTTGCTCAACACCATCAAGCGTTCAATATGGTGGTTGTAGCCCGATTGCAGCAGCTTTTTAATAGCATCGTCAACGGGTTTAATACCAGTGTTGCCCTGGTAAAAGGAGGTTGGAATCTTGCGTTTAAAGCCCCAGTAATTTTTGTTGCGCTGGGCCAGGCCGTGGTACAGGTAAACGTAGCGGACAAACTCGCGCCAGCCTAGAATTTGTCGAACAAAGCCTTCCAAATTGTTGTAGGCTACATCGTTGGCCTCGGCGTAGGCGATGGCGGCCTGTATGATTTCCATCGGTTTCAAGATACCCACGTTGAGCATGGGCGTAAGTACCGAATGGTGCAAGACCGATGCCTTGGCCACGATGGCATCCTCGTAAAGGCCAAAACCGTAAAAACGCTGTTCAAAAAAGGCTTGGAGCCAGTTTTGGGCGGCCGTCGGCTCAATGGGGTAAGCCAAACTACCGTCAATATCGCCGAGGTTGTTGGGGAAATATTGCTGCACATAAGCCTTGGCCTCCTGCACAAAGGCGTTGCGTTCTACAGCAGGAATAGGTGGCGGCAGCTTGTTGCTGGGGTATTTTTTGCGGTTCTCGGCATCGAATGACCATTTACCGTCGAGTGGTTTACCAGCGGCATCTACTAGGATGTTGCGTTTTTTGCGCTGGGCGATGTAAAAGTCGGTTTGGAAGAGTTTGGGCTTTTCGGCCTGATATTGCGCCAAGTCGTCAAGGCTATTGATGAAGAGCTGGTTTTCAAAGTATTGCAGCGGCAGCTGAAGGGTTTGAGCAGCATTACCTAGGCGTTGTTTCAGCCAAAAATCATCGGGTTCAAACAGCGATACACGTTGAACGCCTCGGGCTTGCAAGTGCGCTAGAATATGGCGAGCGTCAGCGGCTGGTTCATGGGCCTCGATGTACCAAACTTGGTGGCCCACTTGCTCCAGGGCAGCCTTGTAAGCCTGCATACTCGCCCGGTGGAATACCAGTTTTTGCTTGTGGAAATTATACTGCTTGAAAAACAGGTATTCTTCTACCAGTACAATCAAGGTTTGGGGGCCAAGTTGCTCGGGAAGTTTAAAATATAGTTGATGTGGGAACAGTACTAGCACATTCATGAAAGCCAAACAACAGATAGACATTTGGGTTCATGGGAAAATTTACTATTGTTTCACGAACATCGCCTGCTGCCAGAGGCCATCGGCCTGTACCCGCAACAAATAGCAACCAGCAGGTATAGCGCTCAAATCAACTTGACCCGTTGCTGTACCCTTGGCTACCGCTTGTCCCATGCTGTTGATGATGCTAAAGTTAAACATAGCACCTTCAAAACCAATTACTTGTATTTGTTGATCCGCTGGATTTGGGTATATCTGTACGCTAGCTACTTCATTTTGTTGTAAGCCTACCGGCACAAAATTAAAGGCTGCCGATGTAGCACTACAACCCGCCGCAGTAGTTTCGACCACCGTGTAGGTACCAGCTTGGGTATTGGGTAAACTATCGGTATTACCACCCATCATGATGGGATTGCCGAAGTACAGCCACTGGTAAGCAGAGCCTGGGTTGGCCGGTGTTGACATGGTATTCCCGTTCACGCTAATGCTTGGTGTAGGTAAAGGATTGACTGTCAGGTTAATTTGGGCCGTGCCCGTACAACCGTTGGCATCGGTACCTGTAACGTTGTAGGTGGTGCTTGCGCTAGCAGTGAAAGCCACGTTGTCCTGTACGTTATTGTCCCAGCTGTAGCTTTGCGCACCTGCACCTGCAAGCGTGATGCTGTTACCTGCACATACCTGTGCTGGCCCGCTGGCGCTGATGCTTGGCAAGGTGTCGACCACCACGCTGATTTGGGCCGTACCCGTGCAGCCGTTGGCATCGGTACCAGTTACGTTGTAGGTAGCACTGGCGTTAGGCGTGAAAGCGACGTTGTCCTGTACGTTATTGTCCCAACTGTAGCTTAGCGCACCTGCACCTGCAAGCGTGATACTGCTGCCTGCACACACCTGCGTTGGCCCGCTGATGCTTACGCTTAGTGCGCTACCAACTTGAACTGTAATTTGGGCGGTATCGGTACAACCGTTGCTGCCGGTACCCGTTACAGTGTACGTATCGGTTTGTGTTGGGGCAAATGTTTGTCCGTTAGTAAGGCCGTTGCTCCAGTTATACGACACCGCGCCGCTGGCCGATAAGGTCAAACTATCGCCAAAACATATACTGCTTGGGCCCGTGATGCTCACGCTTGGTGCAGGGTTAACGCCCACGATGACAAAATCGGTGGCGGTACAGCCTTGCGCACTGGTAGCGGTTACATTGTACACGGCACTAGATGTTGGGTAAAATACCTGGCCGTCGGTGATATTGTTGTTCCAAGTGTAACTGGCGGGCGTACCACTAGCACTCAAGGTAAGCGGCTGTCCAGCACACAAGGTTTGGGCTGAACCGGCATCTACCGTAGGGAGTGGGTTAACGCTCACGGCTGCATAGGCTGTATCTCGACAACCAAAGGTGTTGGTACCAATCAAGGTGTAGGTTTGCGAACTGGTTGGGAAGAAAGCTACGCCGTTGCTGATGGTTGGACTCCAGTTGTAGGTATTGGCACCTTGACCCGTTAACGTTACAGCTTGTCCGGCGCAAACAGGGGTATTTCCGCCTGTGATGGTAACGACCGGGAAAGGATTGATACTGGCTACAACAGCGGTTCTAGTACTATTACATAACCCGATAGAGGCTTGCACGTAAAAACTAGACGAGCTAGTGATAACGGGTGTGTTGAAACTCGCGCCTGAACCTACAAGGTTACCAGCAGTCACAGCATCGTACCAGCTCAAGGTACCGTTGCCGGTAGCAGCAAGGGTTACGCTACCTGGGCCACACTTGGCTCCAGGACTAGTACTGGCTACGCTAGGGCTAGCCACCACGACCAATTGAACATTCGAGTTAGAGGCAGCACCACCGCCTAGGCAACTCACCACGCAGCGGTAGTAGGTATTGGTATTGAGGGTTGGTGTATTGTAAATAGTGTCGGTCGCGTTGGCGATATTGCTAAAGGTCGTTCCATTCAATGAGTTTTGCCATTGGAAGGTGTAGGTACCACCAACGGGCAAGTTAACGCCCAACATGGTCAAGGTAGTGCTGCCTGAAAAGCAAAGTGTATCTGCACTGGCGCTCACCGTTCCGGCTGTTGGCGGTACACATGGCGCTTGCGGAATACCGTCAAACTCGTCGGCGCCCATATCTGGGGCAGTACCACCACCGTTAACGGAGCCTGCGGGGCCGGGACGGGAATCACCGTCGATATCTGTATTGAGGCTGGCAAATGTAGTACCTGCCGATTCGATAAGGCTGGTTAAAGCCGTGTTGATGTGCAAATCAATAGTGCTGCTAGAGCCCGTTGGATTAATGAAATTAGGCTCGGTATTCAAGCTGAAAACATCTTGTAAGGTAAAGGCTTGCCAAGCGGATAGGGAGGTATAATCAGCAGTGCCGTTACCGGTCAAGAAGTTAGGCCCAGTGTAATAATCGTTGTAGTTCATGGTAACGAACGATGGCGAGGCCAATACCGCGCTGTAATGCTTGCCTGTTGAGGCGGCATTGCTGCGGCGGTTCACAAACAAGTTGTTCGTGATGCTGCGTTGCGTAGTAGCGGTTTGGGCAAACAAGGCGTAAGTGTTGTTGGCCGTACTGGCCACGCCTGTACCACCAATGTAAACCGAGTTGAATACGATGTTGTGGTTACCCGCTAGGTCGTAAATACCATAAAATCTATGGCCAAGGGTAATATTCGCTCCCGTGGTATCTAATCCTAGACGAATCATGTTGTTCGACAAGGTATAGTTACCCGAGTTACAATGGATACCAATGAGGTTCGAGCCATCGGTGCTGGCCATGAGGCTGTGAATCAGGTTACCCCTTACCGCTTGGCTACTAGCATTGGTATTTTCTAGGTAAATCCCGATGGCGGTTTCAACACCTGTACCCATCAGGTTTAGTCCGTAAATGGTATTGTCGGTAATGGTCGAGTTCGAGCCGTTTTGAATACCTACCACCGCAGATGTTCCACCAGAACCATTGTTGTTCCGGCCAGAAGATAGCTTGAATATTGTATTGCCTGAAATGGTACAATTCTGCGTGGCCGGAGTGCTAAATATGGCCACCGCCCTCGATGTATTACAATGTATGTTCGCAAAGATATTATTGGTAAACTGGTGCGTTACCGACGTGTTGGTACTGCGATTAATGATACCAAAAGTATTGTTGGGCGTACTTTGTAACCAGCTGTTCACCTGCGTAGGGTGACCAAATGTATTGCTGTCGATGATAAAAGTAGCACCCGCGCTCACCATATCCACACCCCGTAAACTCAAACTGGATGCTCCGCCAATATTGATACCTTGCGCCGTGTTGTGGTGGATATAAACACTATCTAAATACCCTGAACCCGAACCAAATACAGAAAATGTAGAGGTATTGGTGGTTTGGGAAACCGATATACTACCGTTTACCGTGGCCGAGCCGATGGTGTTGTAGCCAATATCAAACTGTCCCGTGGCAAAATGGATGATAGATTGAATAATGCTGGTGGTATTGGTGGTCACCGATATGTTGGCGATTGTATTGCCCGTGATATATGTAGTACGGGCACTATCGGCACTTACATAAATGGCTTGAAGCAGCGGCGAAGTAGTCAAGGTAGTTGGCGTTCCTCCACACTGTGGTTGCGAGCCACCGATGTAATTGTTCGAAATCACATAGCTGGTGCCGCCACTCAAAATGTACACCCCAGCGTAAGTAGCCGACGACATGGAGCGGCTGGCCGTTTGGTAAAAGCTACATCCAGTTACTGTACAGGCTGTGGTCGAGTTACCCCAATACACCCCTGCACGGATATTCACGTTCGAGTTGTGGAAGTCGAAAATATCGCAACCTTGTATGGTATTGTTGGTATTTACAGCACCTGTTGTGCCCACCGAGAACACCCCGATGCGGTGCGTGCTCGTGCTGTTCAATGGCCCAATGGTACAGTCTTGCACCAAGTTGTTGCTATTACCTTGGCCTGTGTTCGAGGTATGGAACAGCACGGTACCTGATGTTAACGAGCCACCTGCACCTAAAATAATACAATTTTGGATCAGGTTATTCTGTGCACCATTCACAAAACGGATGGTACTGATGGGCGTGGTGGTACTGGTGGCTTGGTTCACTAGGGTTAGTGCGTCGGTGCCGTTATCCAGGCCGTTAATGGTCACGTTATCAGCACCGTTCAGGTCGATGAGCGGCAAGTTGGCCAAGTTGCCCGTAATGCTGCGTTGGCCGCTGGGCTGAATTAAAATACTGCTGTACGAGGCGCTTCCTGTACCGCTGGCATTAAGCACGGCGCTGGCGGTCTCGGTAGTGTTAGCCGTAAACAAAAGTTGTATCATGCCCGTGTGCGTACCCGCATTGATGGCGTCGAAAGCCAGTTTCAACGTGGTATAAGTGGTAGGCCCGGGTGTGCCACCGCTGGCTGTTACGTTCACTTGGGCCGTGGCCAGTTGGATACAACAAAGCAGTAGCCCAATACTGAAAAAGGCCTGTCTAAATGGTTTGTACAGGTTTGTCATAGCGTGTATTTATGATTTATAGTTGTCTCAAAGATATACAGAATTTGCTAAAGGCTGAAAATGGGTGAAGGTGGGTAAATGGGTGAGGATGGGTGAAATTGGGTAAAAACTAGGTAAAGATTGGTAAAAAGGGCTAAATAAAGCATAAGGCTAACGTTGGGTGAAGACGCGTCAAAAATCCTTTCAACCATTTTTACCCCTTCACCCATTTTACCTATTTTTTGGGGGGCCTCCGCCGCTGCGCGGCGGCGCTACGTTACGCGGCTCGCTGTCGCTCGGCCCCGTGTCCGCGCAGTCGCGATGCTCCTTTGCGGAGCCCTTCGGGCAACGGGTCTGGCCCTGCGGGCCACCGCTCCACATCGCTAGGCCGAATAGTGTTCTGGTGTGCCCATTCATTGGGCGACCACAAGGGTCGCCCCTACTACGAACTATCAACTACCAACTACAAACTAAAAAATGACAATTCTATGACAAATTGCTTTTTTGTAAGTGATTCAGCCAATTGACAAAATTTTGAATAGCCCATGTTGTATTAAGTTTCATAAAATTCCCCTACAAGTTGCCAACAACTGTATATACCAAATCCAAGGCTATTTAGTTAAAGGTGCTTTGTAAAAAAAGCATCACTTCATTACAAAATGTACATTATTTTTGGGCTGTTGTTCAACGAAATGCAACAAACAAGCGCTTTTTTTTCCATTGAATTGTAATTTAACTTTACATAAAATCTGAGTCAAACCCCAAAAGCGGGGTTAGATATTTGGTTAGGGCTGAGGTGGCACCGCTGGTGTCACCTCTTTTTTTTGCGCTATGATAAGTGGGGTTGACTGATGCCATTTTTGAAGTTCTTGAAGTAATTTTACCAACTGAATTTTTTTTTAAAACACCAGCATTGCCCCCACTCCGCTCTAATAACTCCATTCTGCTCTCTGCTCTCATAACTCATCTCAATAATCACTGCGGCTCTGCCGCAGTGATTAGCGTTAGCTGGCCGGAGGGCGCGGCGTCAGCCGCGGTGCGTAGCACGGAGCACAGCGAACCCCGGAGGACAGCGACCCTGGGCTTGCCCAGGGGAACGCCCAAATCGAAATCAAACGTAAATAGTAGCCTCGATAAAGCCAAACTTCCGTATTTTTGGGCCAGTAAATAAAACTAAGCCCAACCATGCACATCAACCCCAACGACCCTAGCTTAAAATCATGGATTCCCGTTAGCCCCGACTGTGATTTTCCTATCCAGAATATCCCTTTCGGCGTGTATAAATGCTCGAAAAGAGGCGCACGTATGGCTTCTATCATCGGCGACCAAGTGATTGACCTCAATACGCTGGCCGAGTTGGACTATTTCAGCGGACTTGGTTTTGACTTTGAGGTGTTTGATAAGCCATTTATCAATGATTTCATGGCCCTGGGCAAGGATATTACCCGTGCCGTTCGCCAACGCATCTCGGAGTTGTTCCGCCACGACAACCCATCGCTACGCGATAACCCGCAACATTGCAGAGAGATACTCTTCCCCCTTGATACCGTGAAATTGCTCATGCCTGTACGGGTAGGCGATTACACCGATTTTTACTCGAGCCGCGACCATGCCACCAATGTGGGCACCATGTTCCGCGACCCCAATAATGCCCTGCTGCCCAACTGGTTACACTTGCCCGTGGGTTATCATGGTAGGGCTTCTTCCATCGTGGTTTCTGGTACGCCAGTGGTTCGTCCAAAAGGCCAAACCAAACCCGCCGATGCAGAAGTGCCAGTTTTTGGCCCAAGTAAACTCCTCGATTTTGAGCTGGAAGTAGCCTTCGTAATTGGCAAATCAACCAAGATGGGCGAATCTATCTCGACCGCTCAAGCTGAAGATTATATTTTTGGTTTGGCTATGTTCAACGACTGGTCGGCCCGCGACATCCAAACTTGGGAATACGTACCCCTTGGGCCGTTCTTGGCCAAGAACTTTGCCAGCACGGTTTCGCCTTGGATTGTTACCCTCGATGCACTCGAACCTTTCCGCGTAGAAGGCCCCGTTCAAGAACCTGCCGTACTACCCTACTTAGAATGCCCTAGCCGTAAACATTACTTTGACTTGAACCTCGAAGTGGCCATCGGTACCGAGGCATTTGAGCCGCATGTCATTTGCCGTTCGAACTTTAAACATATGTATTGGAGCATGGCGCAACAACTGGCGCACCACACCGTGAACGGCTGTAACGTGAACGTTGGCGATATGTGTGCTTCGGGTACCATCAGTGGCCCAACACCCGACAGTTACGGCTCGATGCTGGAACTCTCTTGGCGTGGCACCAAGCCCATCCCCATGCCAGATGGTAGTGAGCGCAAGTTCATCAACGATGGCGATAATGTTTGCCTACGTGGCTATGGCCTAAAGAATGGCGTTCGGATTGGTTTTGGCCCTTGCGACGGTGTTGTTTTACCTGCTAACTAATTTACCATGTGGGCAAAATACGCCGATTTGTTGATCAACTACTCGCTCTCGCTACAAGCTGGCGAAAAAGTGTTGTTCCGCTCCACCACCCTTGCCGAGCCACTGGTGCGCGAGCTCCTCAAGGCTAGTCTACAGGTTGGTGCCATACCGCATGTTTGGTTCGAACTAGAAGATGAGGCTACACTCTGGGCCGAATTTGGCAACGATGTGCAAAGGGCCTACATTAACCCTCTATACGAGCAAGCCGTAAACGAGTTTGAGGCTTACCTGTATATTAAATCGGAACACAACCTTCGGGTACCGAGTATCAGCAAACCGCTACCAGCCGAGTTGGCCAAACCCAAAGCGGCATTGGCCAAGAAATACATGGATCGCACGGGTACCCGCGATTTAAAACGTAGCTTGTGCCAGTTCCCCACACGCGCAGCCGCGCAGGAAGCCGGAATGGCTTACGCCGATTACGAACAATTTGTATTTAATGCCTGCAAACTATACGCTGACGACCCCAAAGCCGAATGGCTGAAATTAAGGGCATTCCAACAAGGCAAAGTAGATTACCTGAACAATTGCACCAGATTCCGCTATAAAAGCCCTGACATTGACATCAGCTTCAGCACCGAAGGCCGGATTTGGATCAATTCAGATGGCCAAACCAACATGCCTTCTGGCGAGATGTATACCTCGCCGGTTGAAAACTCAGTTCAAGGCACTATATATTTCACGCATCCTGTGGTGTTCAAGGGTGAATTGGTAGAAGGCATCACCCTAGTCGTGAAGGATGGCGAGGTGGTGCAATGGTCGGCCAAGCAAGGCCAGCACATACTCGACGAGGTGTTCAAGTTGCCAGGAGCCCGCTATTTTGGCGAAGCGGCCATCGGTACCAATTTTGAGATTAACCGTTTTACCCGCAATATTTTATTCGACGAGAAGATTGGCGGTACCATACACATGGCTATTGGGCAATCGTACTACCAAACTGGCGGTAAAAATGAATCACCTATCCATTGGGACATGATTGCCGACATGACCCAAGGCGGGGAAATTTATGCCGACGAGGCGTTGATTTATAAGGACGGGAAGTTCTTGATTTAGGTTTTAGGGGGTAGTATATACTATTCTGTTGCTCTGAACGCAAAATTAATCTGTATAAAAATAATATTTTATACAGATTAAACCCTTTTATACATGATTAAAATAACGAATGAATCATTACTTTCTTATATATTTATAAATCAAAATTACAAAAATGGGTAGTACTGTAAGTGTGGTTGTGACAAGTATAATTGCGCTATCATCCTTTAAATATTCACTTATGCTATTCCATAATAGATAAACTATTAACCCAAGTACATAATTCATTACAATACTTCCAATGAAGGAATAAAGTATGAATTTTTTAGAATCAAAATTGGATAGCCCGTATACAAAGGGAATATATCTACTTATCAAAGCAACAAAACGCCCCCATATTATTATACTAGGTCCATTTTTTTCAATTCTATTTTGCGTTGTCGATAATGCTAAATATAATTTAGGATATTTATTCACATAATTAGTTAACTTAGAATTTCTAACTATTCTCCCAAAAATAAAAAAAATAATATCTGCTATCAAAGAGCCTGCAAAGCATACGAACAAGACTGTCATTAAGTTTAATTTACCAATAACGACAAGTCCAAGTGCAAAGATCAATGCAGAGGGAGTTCCTGTGTGATCGATAGCTACCCAAACAAGTAATGCCCAATAAGAATATTGAACAATAACTGATTCATTCATATCCGAGTGCTTTTTGTAAAAAAAATATAAATTTAGGATAAAATCTATCAACCAAATTGTTTAGCCCTATTTTATAATAGAATATATCTAGCCAAGGATTTGATATCCCATACACTGGATACTTCGACATTTTAGGGCCCAAATAATTGCTGTAATGATGATGGAGGTGAAAGTATTTTACCCCCTTGTAATACCATGTATTTCGTAAAAAAAAAGGAATTATTTTATTTTTAGCATGGATGTCATAATGCAGCAAATTAAGTAAAATATGTGCCCCAAGAAAGCCTATTATAATACCACTGGCATACGACCTATAAATAAAAGAAGTTTGGCATTGTACAACTAAAATGAAAGGAAACAATAATAAAAAAACAACTGGAATAAAAACAATGATTGGCTGCAACGCATGATGCGTAAGCGGGTCTTTATGATGTCTTTCATGCCTTAAATTAAAAAAATAGAATATTTTGCATTCATAGTGCTGTAGCCAACCATGTGCTAGCCACTCAATAGTCTGTTCATAAAAAACTCCTATTGCTATGAATACAATACTTAACAATGATAAAATCGTGAAATTTATATAATAAAGCATCACAATAAGACATAAGATTGAAGATAATATCCATCCATCATCATTCAGAGTTTTAAAATTCTTAAACAGAGTATTCATAACATATTTAGTTTTATTACTGAGGTATAGTGCGTAGCACTATACCTCAGTAGAAGTGAAAATAGATTATCTAATTGCCATGGAAAGCCGTCAAAACAAGCGGGACACACCTGCTCTGGCTTGGCGTATAATTTGTCCCATCACATACTAATTGTGTGGACCCTCCTCCGTCAAGTAGAATCAACTTACTTGACGACGCCCCGAAACTAGTTAATGCTGAAGATACCGAGGAATATGAAGCAGGTGTTTGTGATGAAAATATGTACACTTTCTTTCCTGTACTGCTGACACCGATGGCTGTCCTGGAATCAGTTGTAGTATTAGTTGGAAAAGTCATACCTCCAAGGACAAGGGTATTTGAGCCAATTGACGAAACCATGTTTGCATAGGTAGGTTGCGTTATAGCTGGAACAGTTAGAACATTTGCTGTTTTTGTACTAGAACTGTAAACAAATCTCCTACTGCTTACTCCATTATTATAGCCACAACTGAAAATAGCCGCACCTTGCTTAGCCGGATATGTTAACTCGGCTTGAGTTGAACAATTGATTGATTGGAGAGCCCCAGGACCAAAGAACGAGGCATTTACCATAGAAAATTTGCGCCCAACTAAGTTATAACTTGACCAAAAACTTGCAACAGATGCCTTTCTGAATAGAGGGGAAGGTGTATTTGAGGAGGCGAAATCGCCTTCCGTAACCTCCCTTAATAATTGTAATGTTGCTGTATCAAGATTAATTTCTTGGACATAGTAGGCTCCCCCACCTGAAATGGATTTTCGGTAGAGCCTACATCCTTTTTTAGACTTTACCAAACTGTAACCCGACGGCACTACTGATACCATTGATTTGACTCTATTCTCTTCCTTAATAGAGAAATCTTCTTTCTCACAGCTTGTAATTAAAAAGCAGAAGCTAACCAAAAATAAGGTTAAAACGCTAAGACTTGAGTTGAAAATTAATTTTTTCATTTCGTTAAATTTTTAAGTTAAAAAAAAATCCGTAACCAGCATTAATACTGATTACGGATTCAAAAATCGGTTAGATTTTTACTGTGATAAAAATTATCCCGTGAATGGAGGGCTAAATATCCTTAAAACTATTTTATATTACCTTGAGTATGTTTTACCCGATAGGTGATTTCCAAATTAGATTAAACTCCTCCTTATTTTTTATTATAAAACCTTGTTTAGTCTCTTCTAGGGTAGGGAATATTGACTTCATTATGGGAAAAACAAAGCAATTACCTCTCAGCACACCATTCCTCAACTGAGCCTTACCGAGTAAATAAAACTTAGAAATCCTGATAAAATGTTCTTTATACTTCTCCTCAATGTCTTTAAGAGTTAGAGCATTGACCCTAGAAATACGCCCATCTTTCGAGTATAATCGAAGCTCTTTGTGATCAGGGTGATAATTTTTAATAAAAAGAATATCAGAGGTTGAGCAACAAATTTCTTCTGTCCCTAATTCATTTAATACATTCAAAACCACTGGAGGTACAGCCTCAATAATTATTGACTCTTTTAACGTTAGATACTTCTGGTAGGCCGCTCGGATACGAGGTATTATTTCACCTTCCTGAATATAGCTTTTGTCAAACCAATCCATGTAATTCGTTTTAATTGTAGGGGGATCGTTCTTAAAAGCTCTTGTGTAGTTTGTATAATATATTAAACAAAAATCATTAAATGCACGAAAATGCTCTGAAATATCTATGCCATTTTTCGCATTGGTATTTTCGTTTTCGCTAGGAACAAGCTGAATATCCATTATTACTATTTGAGGCTTCCTCTCCAAAAATAGTGTTTTAGCCTCTTTGAAGTTCATAGCATGATCAATCTCAAACTCATCAGAAAATTCTCCAATGGGATCTAGTATCATGTTAGCTTCCGGCAAACTGTTTTCAACCAAAAGTATTTTGATCATTTTTGTTGTAAAATTTAATTTTCGCAAAAAAATTCAATCCATTATCATTGAAATATTTAATTTCATTATAGTCATTAACATCAATTCGTTTACTATTAAGCGTTCCTAAAGAATCAATAATGATCGTCATGCCTAGTGAAATTCTTGAATCTTTACCTGCAAGTATACTATCTGGAGATTCAGGCTCAAGCCCATTGTCGCTGTATTTTAAATGATAACTATATTGTTCTTTGTACTCTAACGATAAAAAAAGTAAAGGAATCTTTTCACTTTCTTTATATCCGCCATGTTTCAGGGAATTAACAACTAATTCATTAATAATAAATGACAGTAGCCTTGCCTCTTCAATCGTAATGGACTCGCCACCTGAGACATAATTATTTACGATTTTTGACCCTTTTTTGAAATTCTGAATATATTCATCAATTTTAATACATAGCTGGCCTAAAAAATAATTTAAGTCAATGCGTCCGACTTCATTTCCTTGAACATGATTTATAAAATTATTCAAATCCGATGACCGTGCAACAAAATCTGTAAAACTTGATAATAAACTAACCACCGACTCATTTTTAGGAAATTTCTTTTTAATCGTGTATAAAAGACCTTTAAGAATACTAAACTGACCCTTAACGCGATGCTCTAACTCTTGCTTATGCCATTTTATTATTTTAACCCCTGACTCTAGTTGCTGATTCTGCGTTAACAGCTCTATATTGAATTTCTCTAATGCTGTTTGACTAATAATTCTGTGCAGAATCAAATTTAATTTAGCAATAGTGTTAGAACTCAAAGGAACCGAGGTAGACAATGATAGCAAAATCCTATAATCTGAGACCAATGCAGATGGCCTTACGAAATATAAATAAAACGGGCGATTAGGATTTTGATAAGTATAGTAGTCAATAATCCGTTTGTAATGCCATAAATATCTACCATATTTATGAAATTCTGATAAATCTCCTTTTAGCCGCAGACATAGGCTCTTGATATAATCAATATTAATATTAATAAAGTCATCTATATGTTCTTTGAATATAATTTTACCTAAATTAACATCCTCATTTACACCTTCGTATTGATTTTTATTACTGTAAGCCAAGAAAACCTCGTGGTCCTTTACCTGTTCTGTCAAAACATATGTTAAATTAATGGTTCTGCTTTCTTTAGCTTCTTGAATGAATTCTTCAAACATACCCCTCATTGTGTCATGCCCAAGAATTTTTTCATTAAAGTTGTAACTACCTACTGGCTTGATTCCGCCAATGAAGTCAAAATCCATTTTATGTTCATCTATCTTTCTATAAGAGAGTGCTGAAAAATTTAATTTAGATTTGAAGTGGCTTTGAAAGTATTCAAATAAATGGTCATTACATTCTTTTAAAAAGAGTAAATGATTGTAGCCCGCATTTCCATAAGCATTGCTACTTGAAGTATTGATTTTATCAATCAATATTTGAAGGTGATTATTTTTCATAATGTTTTAAATTGCCCAATTGAAATCTACAACGGCGATAGTATAACCAGCACCAAAGCTACAAAGTAGAAGTCGGTCACCATGTTTTAATTTACCAGTTGCATAAAATTGAGCTAAACAAATAGGTATTGAAGCACTACCAGTATTACCCACGTTTTCAATATTTATCAAAAATTGTTCTATTGGAGCCCCTAGCCCAATTGAAATACAATCCAACATCCTAGCGTTTGCTTGATGTGGTACAATATATTTGAAATCCTCCAA
Organism: uncultured Saprospiraceae bacterium; assembly: GCA_964508975.1. Classification (GTDB taxonomy): domain Bacteria; phylum Bacteroidota; class Bacteroidia; order Chitinophagales; family Saprospiraceae; genus CAZDVQ01. Next base: position 26,296 of record CAZDVQ010000023.1, on the reverse strand, counting down.
TTTTAACTGATGAAGCGTTAAGTATTCTTTAATGAGCGAAATAGCTAAATCTACTCCGTGTTGAAAAACTTTATAGCCCTTTAACTCGAATCTTTCAAAACCCCATTTAAGCGTATTGAACGGGGTTTTGAAATATACATCATTTATATTGTCAGCCTCTACTCTACAAATACTCCCATTAATTGCATTTTTAGTATCATCTTCAACTGCCTCGATCAACAGTACTCCCGCGCCATCGCCAAACAAGACCCCAGTCTTATAGTCAAAATTGTTAAGCATTGTGCTCAAACGTTCAGCTGCACAAACAACAATTTTTTTAGCTTTACCTTGTATTGCCATATCATGGGCAATACTCATAGCATAGCAAAATCCAGAACAAGATGCGGCTATGTCAAAACCCCATGCTCTAGAAGCATTAAGGCGATGGATTACAGCAACCGAAGAAGAAGGGAAAAAATAGTCTGGAGCCAGTGTACTCATGATAAGACAGTCAATTTCAGATGCAACAAGCCCATATTTTTCCAGCATGTTTTGAATCGCCAAAGTTGCAATGATAGTAGTGTTCTCTTTCTTTGCAGCATACCTTCGCTCTCTGATACCAGTTCGCTCGAAAATTCTCGCTTCATCAATATCAAACTTAATGGAAAGATGCTTATTAGTTATTATATCATCTGGCAAATAGTGCCCGATAGCTGTAACTTGTGCCTTCATAATTCAGTTTCGTTAAGGTCTTTTCCAAATGTTTCCTTTAGAAAGTAAGTTGCGAATAATGAAATTATACTACAAATAACGCCAATAATACCTGCAGCGGTATTACTCCCAAGATGTTTTTCTATGATTGTAAAAATGATTGTAATAGGAATAAAGGATGCTCTGATAAAATTTGGTACACTAGTAGCCACAGTGGCTCTAAGATTTGTCCCGAAGCTTTCCGCAGATGTAGTTATGACTAATGCCCATGAACCAATTGAAAACCCAAATAAAGGGCTGTAAATATACTGATACTGAAACTCATTTTGAGGAGGAAGAACGAACGAAAACATTATTAGGACAACAAGACTCATAAAATTAAAAAAGAAAATTACCTTCTTTCTGCTTTGGAACTTTTGACTCAAAAAATTACCCACTATATCACCTAAAGATACCGCAATATAGAATGTCATTATAACCGCTGAAATAGAAATGTTTGGAATATTCAACGATTCTCCAAAATTTTTTGAAAATTTAATAGGAAGCCCTACCATATATGATGCTGGCAAGCCGATCAGAAAGCAAATCAACAATCTTTTGAATCTATCCCAGTTCGTAAAAAGAGAAAGGAAATTACCTCTTGCTATTGTTGTAGTTTGTTGGGTTTCGTAGATTTTACTTTCATGAACCCCAAACCTTACGAAGAGAAGTAGCAGCCCTAGTATACCTCCAATTTTGAACAGCATATCCCATGGAAGTTGCACAAATTCAACAAGACTTGCAGCAAAAACGCATCCCAATAGGCCAAAAGATGCAATAACCATGCTCCCATATCCTCGAGTCTCTTTTTGCATTACTTCAGAAACCAAAGTTATCGCAGCTCCAACCTCAGCTGCCAACCCGAATCCAGATAAAAAACGTAGGACACAGTATAAATGATAATTTACTGATGCACTAGCCCATTCGGGAGATAAAAATCCATTTATTAAAGTAGTTGATGAATAAAGAGCTATAGAACCATACAATACTTTCATTCTACCAATTCTATCGCCTAAAACGCCAAAGACCACTCCGCCTAAAAGCAATCCCCAGCTTTGCCAGCTCTCAAAACTCAAACCAATAGTCTTAACTATATGAGATGTGATTCCCTTATCTATACTTTCTTGAGTTAGCTTTGCACCTGTTTTATTCAGATTTTCTATAACTAAGAGCCTCACAGACTCGATATCAATTTCCAAATAGCTAATTACTTCCTGACTAGTATGCAACGCCAACGCTATAATACTCTCACCCCTTACTAATGATGCTATAATTAAATCAGCAGCATCTACGAAATACCCAAAAGAAGCTACCGCTAATAAAACATATAAATTGAATTTAGTAGATCTCATATTATTAAGTAAATTTTGTGATTTATAAAACAAAAGAACAAAAAAAAAAAATATCCGCGTCCATAAAAAATCAAAAAAACGTAAAAACCATTTTTTTTTCCTTGAAATTACTTAACAATGTATTTTATACTCCCCCCACACAAAAAAGTCCCCAAACCTGCTAAGCAAGTTTGGGGACTTTTTTTGTGGAATATCAGCTAATCTAGCCTTCCAAAGCGGCAACACCACCCACGATTTCAGAAAGTTCTTTCGTAATCGCTTCTTGGCGCGCTTTGTTGTAGGAGATTTTCAATTCTTTGAGCAAATCTTCCGCGTTGTTGGTAGCGGCGTCCATAGCAGTCATACGAGCACCGTGTTCAGATGCGTGTGTATCCAACAAAGTCTTTTGGAACTGCGTTTGGAGGATGCTAGGCACGAGGTGATTCAAGAGCTGTTTTTTGCCAGGCTCGAAAATAAAATCAACTTTCATGGCGGGAGCCGCAGATTTATCTTTTGATTTAGTATCAGCAGATTTGGCTACTGGCAAGAAAGGCTCAACGATATAATCTTGCATTGCAGCGTTGCGGAAGCGGGCGTAAACGATTTCAACTGAATCGTATTGGCCTGATTGGAAAGCTTCCATCAGCATTTGAGGAACCTTCACGGTATTGTCGAAGCTTAAATCATCGAACAGGTTGACGTATTGGTCGATGATGTTGCAATCGGCATAACGCTTACGGAAAAAGTCGAAACCTTTACGGCCGATACAGATAATGCTGAGGTTGTTTTTCTCGCGCAAGCTGGCGTAACGCTCATCGATATGAGCCGCAGCAGCCTTGATGATGCTTGAGTTAAAGCCACCACAAAGACCACGGTTAGAGGTTACGACAACAACACAAGCCTTATTCACGGGGCGGGCTTGGCCAAAGGTAGTTTCGGCATCGCCATCAAGGTTAGAAAGGATGTTTGACAACATCTCGTTCAACTTGATAGAATAAGGGCGCATTTGTTGGATAGCCCCTTGCGCTTTGCGCAACTTGGCAGCCGAGACCATTTTCATGGCCTTGGTAATCTGCTGGGTAGAGATAACCGAGGTAATGCGTTCGCGTACTTCTTTTAAGTTTGCCATGGGATGAAAATTTCTTTCCGGCTGTTAGATAAACCCCTCGGCAAAAGCCAAGGGGTTTTATGTTTTTAGAATAGACTAAGCAAATTGAGGAACAAGCTGAAGCGCTAAAGCTTTCATTGAAGCGAGGTCTTCTTTCTCAAGTTTACCTGCTTTGAAATTAGCCAATACGTTAGGCAACTCGTTTTCCATCTCGATCAAGAAAATTTTCTCGAACTCGCGTACTTTATCAACGGCAACATCGCGGAGGATACCTTCGGTACCGAGGTAGATGATAGCCACTTGTTTTTCTACGGTAAGCGGAGAGAACTGTGGTTGTTTCAAGATTTCCACGTTGCGGGCACCTTTGTCGAGTACCGCTTTAGTAGCAGCATCGAGGTCAGAACCGAACTTAGAGAAAGCTTCCAACTCACGGTACTGCGCTTGGTCCAACTTCAAGGTACCAGATACTTTTTTCATCGACTTGATCTGAGCGTTACCACCTACACGTGATACCGAAATACCTACGTTGATCGCGGGGCGAACACCAGCGTTGAACAAGTTAGATTCCAAGAAGATTTGGCCGTCGGTAATCGAGATTACGTTGGTTGGGATATACGCAGAAACGTCACCAGCTTGAGTTTCGATGATAGGCAAAGCGGTCAAAGAACCACCACCTTTAACGATACCAGCAGCTTTCAAAGACTCTGGCAAGTCGTTCATCTGGCGTGCGATTTCGTCGTTGGCGATAATCTTCGCAGCACGTTCCAACAAACGGCTGTGGAGGTAGAATACGTCGCCAGGGTAAGCTTCGCGTCCTGGTGGGCGGCGGAGCAAAAGCGATACTTCGCGGTAAGCAACAGCTTGTTTAGAAAGGTCATCATAAACAACCAAAGCTGGGCGACCGGTATCACGGAAGAATTCACCGATAGCAGCACCGGCGAATGGAGCGTAGAACTGGAATGGTGCAGGGTCAGAAGCCGATGCAGCTACGATTACAGTGTAAGCCATAGCGCCGTTGTCTTCAAGGGTTTTTGCCACTTGAGCTACGGTTGATGCTTTTTGGCCAGTTGCCACGTAGATACAGAACACAGGCTCACCACGGTCGTAGAATTCCTTCTGGTTGATGATGGTGTCAAGTGCAATGGCAGTCTTACCTGTTTGACGGTCACCGATGATCAACTCACGTTGGCCACGACCTACAGGAATCATTGCGTCGATCGCTTTGATACCAGTTTGGAGTGGTTCTGTTACCGGTTGACGGAAGATTACACCCGGAGCTTTACGCTCGATAGGCATAGAATAGGTAGTACCTTGGATAGGGCCTTTACCGTCGATAGGTTGTCCAAGTGGGTTTACCACGCGACCAACCATACCTTCACCTACATTGATAGAGGCGATTTTACCGGTACGGCGAACGGTGTCACCTTCTTTAATTTCGTCAGAAGAACCCATGAGTACGATACCCACGTTGTCTTCTTCCAAGTTAAGTGTGATAGCCTGTACGCCATTAGTGAACTCAACCAACTCACCGGCGAGTACTTTTGTGAGGCCATAAACACGGGCGATACCATCACCTACTTGTAGTACGGTACCTACCTCTTCAAGTTCACTAGCAGAACTAAAGCCAGACAACTGCTGCTTTAGGATTGCTGAGATTTCATCGGGTTTTACGTCAACCATTGTTTAAAAAATTTATTCGGTAAGCAAACGGATCAGATGATCAGAATTGTTTCATGTAAACATTTTCAGAGAAACGACGCTCCAGCAAGTCAAGCTGGTGTGCTACGCTGGCGTCGTATAATTTATCGTCGAAGCGGAGTACGAAGCCACCAACCAACTCGGGGTCAACTTTTACTTCTACGATAGTGTTTTCTTCAATTTGGCCGGCAGCCTTCAACTTGGCAATAATTTGGTCGATAGCAGCTTGGCTATAATCAGCAGCGGTGACTACCTTCACGGTAGAAATGTGCATGTACTTGTTGTATGTAGCACGGTAAGACTTCGCGATGTCAACCAAGTACGCTTCGCGGCCTTTGTCGGCAATCAAGTGGATGAATGCATCTGAAATCTTGTCGAGTTTATCACCGAACACAGCACGCAAGATTTTCTCTTTCTTGTCGTGAGCAATAATCGGGCTACGAAGTACAGCCTTGAACTCGTCGTTCTTGGCCACTTCTAGGAATAAAGTCATGCTGTTGTTCACTTCCTCAACCGCGTTCCTTTCCAGGGCGAGGTCAAACAATGACTTGGCATAACGGTCGGCTATTCTACTGGCTACTGACATGGCAGTTTCGAGTTATAGGTTTCCCTTTGCAGGTGAAATTAGTTCATTTTGATTTCGCCTACCAACTTGGTAGCGAAAGCTTCTTGCTCGGCATTACCTGCAAGTTCTTTGCGGATGATTTTGCCCGCGATATCCAAAGCCATTTTACCAGCTTCGTTTTTCACGTTGATAATCATCTCTTTCTCGCGGTTTTTAATTTCAGCGAGGGCGCTATCTACCTTGCGGCGGTATTCCTCGTCGGCTTTAGCACGGGCTTCAGCAACGATGTTTTCACCCATCACCTTAGCTTCACGCAACATTTCTGTACGTTCTTCACGGGCTTGACGGAGCAATTCCTCGTTTTCAGCCTTCAAGTTGGCCATGTCCTGACGGGCACGTTCTGCGGCATGCAATGAATCCTCGATTGACTTTTCACGCTCGCGCAAAGCTTGTGCAATCGGTTTGAATGCAAACTTACCGATGACGAACCAAACGAGCAAGAAAATCAATACGGTCCAGAAAAACAGACCGAAATCAGGTAAAAGCGGGTTGAGGTTAGCTAGAAAAAGCATAGGTTTCAACGATTATAATGTATCCAAAAGTTAAAGGGGAATTCTAGAAAAAGCCTTGCCGTAAGACCAATCGTCGTCCGGCAAGACTTAAAGGGCTAATGCTTACTTGGCAATGATAGCTACTACGATCGCGAAGAGCGCAGCACCTTCAACAAGAGCAGCAGCGATGATCATGCTTGTACGGATAGTACCAGCAGCCTCAGGCTGACGAGCGATAGCGTCCATGGCACGGCCACCAATTTGACCAATACCAATGCCAGCACCGATAACGGCTAAACCAGCACCAATTGCAGAAACAACCATAATTAATAGTTTGTATGGTGATTAAATAAATACTTACTAGTGGGCATGCTCCGCAGCATGCTCGTGCTCGTGCTCATCGTGGTGGTGTTCTTCAACAGCCGAACCGATGTACAAGGAGCTCAACAAGGTAAAGATGAAAGCTTGCAAGAAGGCTACCAACAATTCCAACAAGTTCATGATAAACACGAACACCGTTGCAATTACACCGCCGGCAGCACCACCCACGGTACTCTCACCCAAGTTACCAAATACGAATACCAAGCTCACCAAGCTCAAGATTACGATGTGGCCTGCCGTGATGTTGGCAAACAAACGAATCAACAAGGTGAATGGCTTGATGAATATACCAATCAACTCGATTGGCAAAAGCAATATTTTCACGAAAACAGGTACATCTGGCATCCAGAAAATGTGCTGCCAGTAATGTTTGTTGCCGCTAAAGTTCACAATCAAGAATACAAAGAAAGCCATACCCAAGGTTACGCTCACGCTTCCCGTCACGTTCGATGAACCTGGGAAAAACGGAATCAAACCAAATAGGTTATTGATCAAGATGAAGAAGAATACCGACATCAAGAATGGCATGTAGCGCTCATAACGTGGACCAATAGATGGCTTGATTACTTCGTCGCGCATGAAAACGAACACCGGCTCCAACAATGATTGTACGCCTTTAGGTGTACCGTTGTTGGTGTTTTTATAACGGCGTGAGATACCGAAGAACACAAAACCCATGATAACGAAGGCCATCAACATGGTGAAAACGTTCTTGGTAATCGAGAAGTCGATGAATGATGTCCAACCACCGCCAAGCAAACCACCATCCAAGCTGGCTGCACGCTCTAGTTTGTACATTGCACCACCGCTGCTCACGTATTGTACTTCAACTTCTTTACCGTCAACCACTTCTTTCTCGGTTTTGATAAAGTTAGGGCCGTGACCACCGTGGCCATGAGCATCGTGGATTTCGTCCAAGGCAATCACCTCATTGGTCGGTAAGCCGGTAGCACGCATCACGTCGCCGTGAACCAGTACATAACCGTTAACCGCCTTGTGGCCGTGCTCAAACTTCGACGACATGAAGGTCGTCAAACCTGCATCCGATGAATAGAGGATACAAGGTAAAGGCAAGGTAAGGTCGCCGATGATATGGAATTCATTGGCATCCGAGATGTGGTGCATAACCACGTCGGTTGGGTCAAACGGGCCAGCAGGTTTGTGCTCGGCATGGTCGCCGTGGGCTTCAGGGCCATGACCATCATGTCCTGTTGGACCATGTTCACCGCCTTTGGGGCCGTGGTCACCGTGATGTTCAGCACCGTGCTGTTCTTTTTTGTCGGCATGTGTGCCGTGGCCACCATGTTGGGCCTGGATTCTGGCGCCTGCAGTTAAAATAAGCAGGGCTATAATTGCTAATCGCTTCAAAACGAATGGTTTTTGTGCGTTAAATCTTAAGTCTTTCTGAAAACCGCTGCAAAGGTAAGCTAAAGTTTAACGTAAAAAAAATTTACGTTGAAGAAAATATATAAGTTCTTGGGCCGCTTTAACCAATTGTTTTGCAAGGCTTTAGGTTTTACAGCAATTTTTAAAAAAGTATTTCGGCAAGGGACTTTGCAAGCACATTAAATTCCAATGAAAAGGCCCTGCTAAAAATAATATTTTGCAGTGGTTTGCGGTAAATAGGCGAAAATAGCCTAATGGTAAAAATTGGTAAAGGGGTAAAATTTGGGGATATCCCTTTTCACCCATTTTAGCCTTTTACCGATCTTAACCCCCTCACCCATTTTTACCCATTTTTTGGGGCCTCCGCCGCGTTGCGGCGGCGCACCCTTCCGGGCTCGGCTATTCGCCTCGGTGCTGCGCACCAGCCGCCAAGGCGGCTGCCCTCCAGGCTGCTAGGCCGAGCCGTGTTCTGACCTGCGATGATCTAGGGCGCACACGTAGGTGCGCCCCTACATCCGCTAATCTTCGTATCATCACATTGTGATCCCCCGCAACCGAGCCACATTACCGACTCCCACCAAAAATAACACCTACCTATTCCTCAATCGCTTTCAACAGGCTTTCAACTGTTTCAAATGGCAAACTGGTGAGTTCCACAATTTCATCAAGGCTTAGGCCGCGTTCTTGCATTTTCTGAACAATTTTCAAGTTGGCTATATATTGGCCTTGCTCAATGCCTTGCTCAATACCTAAGTCAATGCCTTGTTCAATGCCTTCATTAAGGCCAAGGCTGCGACCTTGCTCTATACCCATATCAATGAGTTGTTCAGCAGTTGACTTGACTTTCGTTCTCATTTTTTCATCCTTTAGTTTTTGGTAAAAGGCATTGTAAACATACTGGGGTTCTTGTTTTGCGTTGTAGAACATGTAGGTTAACCACTGCTTGTGGTAATTCGCGTCGAAACTGTAGGAAGCGTCTTCCAGCTGGTTCCAAGCATCTACCATGATATCAACAAGGTTGGGCTCATCAACCTTCGCCATGAGCAACAAGCCTAGATATGGCACCTTGTCAAGCTGCTGCGCTAGCTTTTCCAACGACAAGCGTTGAAGGTCAACAAAGATATAATTAAAATTCGGGACAAATTGTTTCATCACCGATTTTTTCTGGCTAAACATTTTACCAAAAGCACCTGGCTCCCATAGGCTTTTGCCTTGATAAACCAGTATGGGAACCAGAGGTCTGAGTTGTTTTTTGCTATCCACATCTTGTTTCCAAATAGAACACATGTATTGCAACATCTGGAATAGAGCATACTTGTCGCGCTTGCGTTTATGCTCGAACAGGAACACGGCATCGACCGAGCCTTGGGCATATGGTATAGTCCAAACTACATCGCTGAAGGTTTGTTTCAGGCGCTCGTCTACATAGCTGTTGTTGTCCAGCGCCATGTCGTCGAGGTATAGTTGTTCGAGTAGGTTTTGTGGCAGCACGGTGCGTAGGAAACCCTGCACTAGGTCCTTGCGTTGGAAGCTTGCCTTGAACATAGCATCGTGCGGGTGATGCTTGAAGTCGTTTAAATTAATATCCACAGCGGTATCATTTAGAAGGTAAAACGATGTGTGCATGTGGTGGTGGGCAAAGATATGTAGCCGCAACGATACCGTTTGGAATAAGATATTACATTTGAGATACTATATTGTGCTAAGCATTCATTTTCAATAATTTACAGACTTTACCACAAATTAATTATACTATATTTCAGCTCTTATAGCTGAATTAATACAAAAGGTGGTGCCCAAATCCGAAAAACGCAAATCCCCCAAATCTCAAAAAACGCAAAGAAACGGGCTTGCCAGTTTTACACCGACAAGCCCGTTTGGGTTGTATGCTAAGGCAGCGCTGACTATTCGTCGGCCATCATGCCTGATGATGTAATAGCTACACCGGCAATATCCTCGTCAACCAACATACGACCACAGTGCTCGCAGAAAATCATTTTCTTGCGCAAGCGAATCTCCAACTGGAGTTGTGGTGGTACCTGGTTGTAGCAACCACCACATGAGTCACGCTCGATGGTTACAACAGATAAACCGTTGCGGTATGCGTTGCGGATACGGTTATATGCTTTTACCAAACGTTCTTCAATTTTGGCAGACGCTTTTTCCGATTTTTTCATCAACTCGCTTTCTTCCTTCTCGGTTTTGGCGATGATTTCTTCCAACTCTTTACGCTTGTTTTCCAGGTCTTTGTCTTTCTTCTGGATTACAGCAACGCTGGCCTCCAAGGTTGCTTGCTTTTGCTCAACAGCAATCTTGGCATCTTTGATTTTTTTGTTGTGGAGTTGGATTTCCAATTCTTGGAATTCAACTTCCTTCGCGAGCGCCTTGTACTCACGGTCGTTTTTCACGTTTTCAAGCTGTTGCTTGTAACGTACGATCAAGTTTTCAGCATCTTTGATGATAAGTTGGAAAGTCTTCACGTTGCCTTCCAATTCTTTCACATCATTTTCAAGCTTCTGGCGGCGCGTTACCAAACCTTGGATTTCGTCCTCCAAATCGCGAACTTCTTCAGGAAGCTCACCTTTTAAAATACGAATCTTAGTTAACTGGGAATCAATCTTTTGTAGATCCCAAAGGGCGCGCATTTTTTCTTCGATAGTCATAGACCAAGTTGTATTATAAAGGCTGTAGTTTACAAATAAATGACGGGGTTTGTGTTCACCGTCGTTTTGAAGACCGCAAAGGTAGGAAATTTTACTGTAATTATTTCATACAATAATTCTATCGTAAATTGTTCACTTTCAAAATGCCCGATATCCGCAATAACGATTTGATTATCGGCATCAAAAAACTGGTGGTATTTGTAGTCACCAGTAATAAACACATCGGCCTGCGCGGCGATGGCTTTATCCAGCAAAAAGCTGCCCGCACCCCCACAAAAAGCAATGGTTTGTACTTCTGGCTTTAGGATTTGGGTATGCCGCACGCAACTGGTTTGCATGTTTTCTTTCAGTTGTTTCAAGAAGGTGGCCGTTTTCACAGGCTTGGGTAATTGGCCCACCATACCCGCGCCAATTTCTTGGTTGGCATTCTCAATCGAGATGATTTCGTAGGCAATTTCCTCGTAGGGGTGCGCCGCGCGCAAGGCCGCCATGATACGCCCCTCTAGGTGTACGGGGTATAAAACCTCAATTTTGAATTCGGCCTCGGTGTGGCGCTGGCCTTTTTCGCCCACGTACGGGTTTGCTGCGTCGCCTGCCTTGAAAGTACCTGCGCCAAGCGTGTTGAAGCTACACTCCTCGTATTGACCAACATGGCCCGCACCTGCCTCGAAGAGGGCATTGCGCAGTTTATCGGCATCGGCTACGGGGACGTAAGTGTATAACTTGCGCAGCGTGCCCCGTTTGGGGTCTAGGATACGCAGGTTTTGTAAGCCTAGTTTACGGCCAATCATGCTGTTTACGCCTTGGTACAACATGTTGTCGAGGTTTGTATGGATGGCGTATATGGCAATGTTGTGCTGGATGGCCTTGATAACTACACGCTCTACATAATTACGGCCATTAAAGCGTTTTAAGCCCCCGAACACGATGGGGTGATGTGCAACCACAAGGTTACAATTGTTGGCGATGGCCTCGTCGAGCACGGCCTCGGTTGAGTCGAGGCAGAGCATAACGCCCGTGAGGGTTTGGGTCATTTGGCCCGTTATCAGTCCGGCATTGTCGTAGCCTTCCTGGTATTTGGGTGGCGCAACCGCTTCGAGTTGCTGTATGATATCTTTAACGATCATGGGTTGTGTGTTTAGGTCAATGCGGCAGCGATGCGAAGCGGTGGCCCGCAGGGCCAGACCACGTAGTGGGCCGAGCGAACCCCGAAGGGCACCGCAAAGGAGCGTAGCGACTGCGCGAATAGCGAGCCGCGTAGCGTAGCGCCGACCGCAAAGCGGGCGGGCCGCCCAAATCAACATCTAATTATCGTTGCGGAAGATGTAGGCCAAAAATAGCTCGTGGTTGGTGCCTAGCTGGTTTACGATGGTGGAAAACTGTATGCTGAACGCGTAGCCCAGGCGGAATTGCTGGTTGAAAAGGAACGACGATTCGAGGAGGATGGTATTGTCGGTGGCGTAACCGAGTCCCAGCACCAGTTGCTCGTTGTAATGAAGCCGTGCGTTGAGGGTTACGTGGAGCGGCGACACCGGTGCGTATTTAATCCAAACGCTTGGTTCAAAGTAACTTATATCGTTGATGGCCGTGAACTTGGCGCCCATGACCCCGTAAAAGTGCGGCACGCGTTTGATGTTGGAGATACCGCCATCGCCTCGCAAACGAACGTTGAGTGGCAGGAGTTGCGGCACCGAGAAGCCCGCGTAGAAATTATCATTGTAATAGTAAATACCCGCACCGGCATCGGGCATGAGTTTAGAACGGTTATTGTCGTAAACCAACTGATCATCAGGGTGATACAACACCAAGTCGCTACCCCGCAGGCGATATTGGAACAGGGAAAAAGACAGGCCGAAAGCCAGGTGGTGATTATCGTAATAGCGGCCCAAAGGGAGGATGTAAGCGTAGGTACCCGTGATGCCCGTGTAGGAAGTTGGCCCAGTTTGATCGTGGATGATGTAGCCACCTGCGGCCATGCGGTAATCAGGAATATTATTCCAGAATGCAGCCGAAACCGTTTTGGGCGCCTGCGGCATACCCGTCCATTGGTGCCGGTAGGTAGCCACGGCCGACATGGTTTTGTCGTGGGCGGTCATGGCGGGGTTCAATATAAACCCGTTGATGTTGTATTGGCTATACAGCGGGAGTTGTTGGGCCTGCATTTGCAGGACCATTCCCGTAGCCAAAACCACCAGCCAAAACGATTTGATTGCTTTCATGGCTACAAATATATAAAGTATGTTTGGAACCTTGGGTGAAAATGGGTGAAAATGGGTGAAAAGAGGTGAAAGGGGACGAAGCCATCAACTCATCACTCCTAACTCTTAACTCCTACCTAAACAAGGTGTACCTTCTTCGCAATGACCTCCTCATAGTATTGCTCGTATTGAGGCAGGATATTATCGAGCGAGTATCGTTTGGCTTGTTCCAGGGCGCGGTGTTTAAATTGTGCGTGGATTTCAGGATCTTTGAGGATATCAATAGCCTGGCGGGCCATGCTGTCCACGTCGCCGATATCGCTCAGGTAGCCTGTATCACCGTGTATATTTACCTCGGGGATACCACCAGCGTTGGAGGATACCACCGGCACCTCGCAGGCCATGGCCTCGAGGGCAGCAAGACCAAAACTTTCGCTTTCAGATGGAAGGATGAACAGGTCGGATATAGCCAAGAGCTCTTCTACAGCATCTTGTTTACCGAGGAAACGGATATGGTCGCAGAGATGGAGTTGGCGACAAAGCATCTCGATGCGTTGGCGTTCAGGGCCATCGCCCACGAGCAGTAATTTACCGGGGATTTCTTTGATCACACGGGCAAAAACCTCTACCACGTCCCCTACCCTTTTCACTTCGCGGAAGTTAGACACGTGGATTAATATTTTCTCGCCATGTGGGGCCACCGCGTGTTTAAAGTGGTTCTTGTTGGTCCACTGGAAACGGTCAAAATCAATAAAGTTGGGGATAACTTTTATCTCGTTGGTGATGTCGAAAAAATCGAAGGTTTGTTGGCGTAAGCTTTCCGACACGGCGGTTACACCGTCCGACTTGTTGATGGCAAAGGCCACCACGGGGTTATAAGCGGGGTCTTTGCCCACGAGGGTAATATCGGTACCGTGCAGGGTGGTTACCACGGGAATGTATTTACCCTTGGTACTCAGCAGGATTTTTTTGGCCATGTAAGCTGCCGACGCGTGCGGCAAGGCGTAGTGCACATGCAGGATATCCAACTTTTCAAAGTTGACCACATCAACCAGCTTGCTGGCCAATGCAGTTTCGTAGGGCGGGTACTCAAACAGCGGGTATTCGGCGAAGCGCACCTCGTGGTAAAAGATATTCTCGTGGAAACGGTCGAGGCGGGCAGGCTGTTGATAGGTTACAAAATGCACCTTATGGCCACGGTCGGCGAGGCCCTTGCCCAGCTCGGTAGCTACCACACCACTCCCCCCGTAGGTCGGGTAACAAACGATTCCTATTTTCATGCGGTTACTTAGTCTCGTGTTTTATCGGAAAAAAGATGATAAACTGACTGCCTTTGCCAAGCTCGCTTTTCACTTCAACGTGGCCACCGTGTGCCGTAGCGATAGCTTTGACGTAGCTGAGGCCAAGCCCGAAGCCCTTGATATCGTGCAAGTTGCCCGTGGGTACACGGTAAAACTTATCGAAGATATTTTTCCGGGCTTCCTTGCTGATGCCTAGGCCTTTATCCTCGACGCTGATTTCGAGGCCGCTGCCTACATTCCGGGTACGGATGCAGATGTCGGGTTTCTCGGGCGAGTATTTATTGGCGTTGTCGAGTAGGTTGTTGATGACGTTCTCCAGGTGGGTCGCGTCGGCTTCTATAACGCAATCGGGGGCATTAAGTTCGGTGCGCACCAGGCCATCCTTGGGTTCAACCTGTAGCGATATATTCTCGGCAGCCCGCAGAATCAGGTCGTGTACATCAACATCGGTTATTTTGAGGCTAAACTCCCGTTTATCAATCATGGCCATTTGCAGTACTTTTTCCACCTGGCTGTTCATGCGTTTATTTTCCTGGCGGATAATATTGGCAAAACGAGCTAGCTTTTCGGGGTCGGAGGCCACCTTGGGGTTACCGATGGCATCGGCAGCTAGGGAGATGGTAGCAATAGGCGTTTTAAACTCGTGGGTCATGTTGTTGATAAAGTCGGTCTTCACGTCCGAGGTCTTTTTCTGCCTGAAAATCACCTGGATAGAGTAGGCAAAACTGAACAGGATAATACCCGAGAACAAGATGGTCATGCTCATGTGTAGCCAAATGTTCTTGAGGATGACCTCGCCGCGTTTGGGGAAGTGCAGCACCAGCATACCTGGCTCGTGGATAGAGCCCGGGAAAAGCTTAGCCTTGAAATTTGACTTGGCCAGGCCCGACATATTTTGCTGCAAAATCTTGGGTTTGATGCCCCGGGTATCTTTCAACACAGGCACCTCGCTGGGCACTTCGGCGGCGGCACGGGCAATCACAAAGCCGTTGCGCTGGTTGGAGTAAATGCCATAGGCATAGGGAATATTGATGCCTTTTTCGCGGAGTTCTTCTTTTAAAAATTTATCTAACTTATTGATACTGAGGCGGTCTTCAACCGGCATCTCACTGCGCATCACGTACCAGGAGGCAATTTTTTCTTGCAGGCGGTGGAACACCTTCTCGGGGTACTGCTGCTGCGGCTCGCTGATAAACATATCTTGGCCTTTGAGCTCGGGCATCACCACCAGTTCTGAATCTTGGTAAATCGAGTAGCGGGTGCTCATGCTATCGCCGCTGAGGCTCATAGAAATTTCCTCGACGTGGATTTCCATGAAACGGGCCGAGGGCGAAGGGTAAAAATTATACTGGTCGGCAGCAGCCGATACCTCTTCCTGTTCCAGCTTGCGCACCACCTGGTCCATAGCCGCGATCACGTTGCGGTCAAACTGCTCGGCGGTAAGGCGGGCGGCACGAGCTACTGAGTAGCTTTGCAGGGCCACGATTCCCAGCAAGGCTATGGCCATAAGCCCGGTAATCAGCCAAATCGTATTTTTATTCATAGGTTGTTCTGCGCGCAAGGGGTATTTAAAAGAAACAGCTAGCCAAGGCTAAAGTTTGGCGAAGTTAGCTAAAGATGGCTGAAAGCTAAAATTTGGCGAAATTTGCCGAAGATGGCTGAAAGCTAAAATTTGGTGAAGATAGCTGAAAGCTAAAGACAGCTAAAAGCGAAATTAGCTAAAAATCAAAATCGCTAATCCAATGGTCATTTCATCAATTATTCATTGTTTCATTTATTCTTCTGGGGCCTCCCTTCACTTCGTTCAGGGCGCTACGCTACGGGTTCGCTACTCGCTCATACCTTGGGGCTACGCCCCTGCGGTACGGCCTTCGGCCGCCCTCCGCATCGCTAGGCCAGATGTTAGATATGAGATCAGAAGGCAGAGAGCAGAGTTTAGTTATGAGGGCAGATGGCAATGAGCAGAGTGGGGCTGATTCATCCTCCCATCCTCATATCCTCACATCCCCAATTCCTCACATCCCCATATCCTCAAATTCCCACATCCACATCAGCACATTAGCACATTAGCACATCAAATAATCAGCACATCGCATGGCGGCTTCGCCGCCGTGCCTGCGCCAGGCATGCGTAGGGCCGCGCCTTTGGGCGCGGGTGCGTAGCACGGAGCAACGCGACCCCCGAAGCACGCCGACGGCGCGCAGCGCCGGGGCGCCCAAAAAATAAAAAAAAATGCCGCCCCAACTGAATGGGACGGCATTGAACAAGAGGGCTATATTCGCCAAATATTACTCGCGTACAATTTCTTGTAAGTAGGATTCTTCCCCGTTTTCAAACAAGATGAAGTACAGGCCGGCAGGGAATTTACTCAGGTCGAAAGTACCTTGGGCACCATCAACGGCATTCAATTCGCGCATTTCGTGTACTTGGCCTTTTAGGTCGACGAGTTTAACCATGACCTGGGCCTTGTTGTTTTCGATTTTATCCACCGAGAAGTTAACGATACCGTTGGTTGGGTTCGGGAAAGCCGAAACATTGAAATGAGCAGCTAATTCTTCCTCGTCAAAACCTTCGGCCAAGTTGTCCTCGTTGCTTTCGCGGTTAAACGTACCACATGGCTGGAAGTTATAGGTAGCTACACGGAAACAAGTAGGATCGGCAATTGACGTTACAGTTACCGAATAAAGACCTACCGCGCTAAGCGAATTACCACTGAAAGTAATTGATGAAGCACTAGTGCTGATAGGGCCGTTTGGTCCAGACCATGCATAGGTAAAGCCAGAGGATGGCGTTACAGAAAAACGTACTTTCTGGGTGATTGCCGCTAAATTAGCACATGCAGTACCCCTAACGGAGATAAAGGGGTCAGGGATACGGCTAACCGTGGTAGAACGCGAAGCGGTACAACCATTATTATCAGATACCGTCAATACAATAGCAGCCGAATTAGAAGAGAAAATTAGTGGGTTAGAGGTAGAGAAAGTAACATCATCTCCATAACCGAGCACAAAATTTGAACGGCTCCAACGGTAGAAGGCATAACCAGGATTAGCGTTCATGGTAATATCACAACCTGTAAACACTGGCGATGTAGAGGTAACAATAGGCAATGCAGGGCGTGGATTTACAATCACGGGTACACTGGCAGAGGCAGTACAACCATTTTCGTACGAAATTACAACAGTGTAAGTACCTGCGTGATTTGTAGTCAGGTTACTCAGGGTCAAGGTTGCAGCTGTAGTAGAGTTGCCGATTGGTGCAGCGGCTGTTGTAGACCATGCATAACTTGCACCGTTAGGCACTTGTGGTAAGTAGTTTGGCGTAATGGTCAAGCTACTGCCTTCACAATCGGTTAATGGGCCACAAAGCGAGATGTTCAAAGGTTGGCAATTACAAGATGTACCTACAACCACTGGTTGAACCCAAGCACATTTATAGATATCACTTACACTTAGGCTATAGGTACCCGGCATCAAGTTGTTCAAGTTGAAACTTGAGCTTGTAATACCCGTAACGTTTTGGTAAGCCGCCCCGCTGAGGGTTGCAGCGTAGTTTGGCGTTCCGCCTGAAACTGTAACGGCTACAGCACCGCTATTGGTATTACAAAGGTCGTTGGTTACAACGCTGGTAAAAGTAAGTGAAGGAGCGACCAAAACATCGATATTGGCTGTATTGGTACAACCATTGGCATCCGTAACTACAACGGTGTAGATACCTGCGTTGTTGGCTGCAATATCATCAATAGGCAGCGGGTTAAGTGTTGGGTTGCTAATTGTACCGGGGCCAGTCCATTGATAGCTAAATCCAGGGCCTTGGTAGTCGGCAGTTAAGAACACATCCTCACCACTACAAACGATATTGCCGGTATACGATGGGTATATGGTTACCGTGGTAGGTGTACAGCAGTTTCCTTGGCTCAAGTTGAAGGTTGAAGATGCTGAACAACCATTCATATTTGTGTAGTTAACCGTCCAAAGACCAAAATCATTGGATGTCATGCTTGCGATATCGAGGAAGTAGAGGTCAAAAACTTGTTGGTTGATGGGACCAGTCCAAGTGATTGAAGCCATGAATTCACCGTTGGTGTTCAAGAACAAGTTGATTGGGTTGCCAATACAAAGGTTAGCTGGGATATTGTCAACTGTAGCAATACCCACGCTGCAATCTGGGTCCTGGCAGTCTGTCAAACCGTCGCCGTCGTTGTCAATACCATCGCCGCAAATTTCAGGACAAGTACCCAAAGTTACGTTGAAGGTACGGTTAGCTGTACAGCCATCAAGGCTAGTTTGAATCATGGTCCAAGAACCAAAATCGCTGGCAGCAAGGCTATTAATGATTAAATCGAAACCAGTAGCTACCACAATACCTTGTGGGTTTTTCCACTGGATCGTGTAGTTAGGGTCGATAATTACCGAAGCGATTAAGTAGTTACCTGGGCAGTAGGTGCCGTATATATTTTCTACAATAAACGCGGAGAACGAACAGTCAGGATCCTGACAGTCAACGAGACCGTCGCCGTCATTGTCGATACCGTCATTACAAAGCTCGATACAAGTACCTTGGGTTATGGTGAAGTTGTTGGTGAAAGAACAACCACTAGCTATATTGGTGCGCACAAGTGCCCAGTTGCCAAAATCAGTGCTGCTCAAGCTCGCAATGTTCAGCTCAGCTGTTGTAGATATGGGTGTGCCTAGAGGGTCTTGCCACTCGTAGGTAAAGTTGATATCGTTTACTACAGAAAGGGCCAAAGCGTTGTTGATACAGTACTCGGTAAGTAAGCCACTGATTGGGCCTGGTTGTGTACAACATGGGCCAATGTTCACATCGAAGGTTACGGTATCTGCACAAGTAGCCGAAAGGGTTTGGATTAATGTCCAAGTACCAAAATCGGCAGTGGCCAAGCTAGGGATGCTCAGTTCGCTAGTGCTTGAACGCACATTACCTTGTGGGTCGATCCAAGCGGCAGAAACACCTGCGTCGAGCAAAATAGCCAAGAACAAGGAGTTGCCCACACAATACTCATTTGAGCCATTTTCGATGACACCGGCGGTAAAATTACAAGGTGGTGGGCAACTAGAGCTATCAATGCTTACGGTTCTGGTTAAGGTACAGCTACCATCAGAAACCGATACCGTCCAAGTACCAAAGTGGGCTGGCAAGCTTGGGTTAAAGTTCAAGTTCGCGCCGCTCACGGGAGCTTGTCCTGCTTTGGTCCAAACGATATTGGTTGCACCCGCTGTAGGAGAAACCGTCAAGTTGATCGGCTGACCTACACAAGATGGGTTATCGCCTGAAATCGTAATAGGAGCCAGCGTAGATGGTGTCAAGTTAACCGTGGTTGAAGCCGTGGTTGCACAGTTGGCCACGGGGTCGGTTACTGTTACTTGGTATGTACCGTTATTGGCTGCAGTTGCGCCAGCAATGGTCAACGATGAACCTGTTTGGCCGGGGATGATATTACCGTTAAAACGCCACACAAACTGCCAGTTAGCAAAGTCGGTCGCATTGGTGATATCAATTTGAATGGTTCCGCCAGTACAAGTTGTACTAGAGGTATTTGAAATTTGTACAGTACTGCCTGCACCTGCGCAGAATGGACAAATGGGCAAGGTATTCAGCGTGTAAGCTGCGTTAGGGATAGTACTGTTAGCAAATACACCATTTGTGGTTACTGCTGCCGATGGATTAGACATAGGCACCGCACTGCTACAGGTAGTTGAAAGCGTATACGTGAGTGCACAACCAATGTTGGCTGAATTCAAGTTGCTACTTACCAGATATAGGTTACTATTGGTACTTGTCTCCGTTGGAAAACGATATGAATCAGAACCGCCAGCCAATAGATAGGTTTCGTCGTTATTTAGAGCCATGGCCTTGGCTAGGTCACTACCCGAACCGCCAAATTCGCGAGCACGTACCACCGTACCAGTAAGGGGGTTAATCTCAACAAAAAGCATATTGTTGTCGCCACTTGAACGGAATATACGACCCCAAGCCAATACGTTTCCGTTAGCCAGATTGAACATGCCCAACATTTCTTCTTGCGCACCATTGCTGAGACCATAGCGGTACCATGTAGCATCGTTCGTGGCAGAGGTATTGGTTACAATTAAACCAAAATCATTGGGTTGGCTCCCCGTGTAACCCGAGGCTGTTGTCAAATAAGCAATCCGGCCATTAGGCAAAGCTAGGGCATCAATACCGTAGGCTTGTGCTCCAAAGTCACAAGTCTGCGTTTGAGGATCATAATCGATAGACGTAATCAATGAACCCGAAGCAACACTGAGTATTACCACGCCAGTACCACCACCTGACACACCTCCAACACACCGAACGGAATTATCGGTTGCGTTAAAAGTGCCATTCGAGAAATTGGTCACCGCCTGATTGCTGATCGAGTAGGTCCATGTAGGGCTTAAAGTAGTGCGGTTAAACCGAACAACAGTACCTCCATTATACGATGATGGCATAAAGTCAGGGCCTGCACCAAATGCAGCCACACCGCCAACCAACATATAATCTCCGCTCAGGTTGGCCGTGTTGGGCAGCTGTACTATATCTTGCACATATAAAGTGCTTGTGCTAGACCGCTGGCTAAGGGTGTTGCCGCTTGCCGCTTCCAAGGTGCTCACCACAAGGTTGGCACCTGCCCTAAACGTAAGCAAAACATTACCTGAAACGGCATCTACATGTACTCGCGGATGAAATTCGTTTTGGTTGTTGTTTTGGCCAATTATTCTCGACCAAACCACGTTACCGGCGGCGTTCAACCTAGTCACGAGCACGTCGGCACCGCCAGTGCTGTTCCAAATATGCGAAGCGGTTACAAAATCACCGTTCGCGAAGGTACTGATGGATTCTACCTCGCGTTCGTTGGCCAAGGTACCGTAAGCCCGCATGAAGGCTGTGTTCCCTTGTGCTTGAAGCCAAGCCGGCGATGCTCCCAATAGTAGGAAACAAAGCAATGCCAAGCATTTTGTCAGTTTACTAAAATAATTCATGGTTCAAAAATTTGATTAAATAGGGGTTGTTGGTATTGTATTACACTGCAAACCTATTACCATTGCCACTGTGCTATGTGCGCCAATACACGAGCAAGGCATTTGGCTTGACCAATACCGCATTTGAATCCACGAATTGATATTGTTGAAGGGCTCCCTTATGGGTGAAAAGGGGTAAAGGGGTGAAAATGGGTAAAGGGGCTAATATTGGTAAAAGCTGAAAATCGCTACAAAGGGTTTAAGGCTAAAAAGTGTACTAATCCGCTTTTAGCCTTCACCCATCTTAACCCATTTTTACCCATTTTTTGGGGCCTCCCTTCACTTCGTTCAGGGCGCTACGTTGCGGCGCTCGCTGTCGCTCGGCCCTTCGCCGCCGAGGGCAGGGGCAAGCCCTGCACCTACAATGCGGCGGCTTGGTCTGGTGCGTTGCACCACGCCTCCACATCGCTAGGCCAGATGTTAGTTATGAGTGCAAATAGCAAAGTGCAGAACAGGTAGTAGTCATCCCCACATCCTCATATCCCCGTATCCTCACATTAACCATTAACCCTTTATCATTAACCATTAACCCTTTATCATTAACCATTAAAAAACGGCGGCTTCGCCGCCGTGCCCGCGCCAGGCATGCGTAGGGCAGCGCCGCAGGCGCTGGTGCAAAGCACGGAGCGCAGCGAACCCCGAAGCACGCCGACGGCGCGCAGCGCCGGGGCGCCCCAAAAGAATAAATGATGAAATGAATAATTGATGAAATGATAAAAATTGGTGAAATTAGCTGAAGATTGCTAAAAACGAAATTAGCAAAAACTCCAAAACTCAAAAATCGCTAAGCCCACCCTTACTTCTGCGCCTTGCGCAGCAACCAGATGGCCACCACCAAGAAGATCATGTTGGGAATCCACACGCCGATATACGCCGGCAAACCACCCTGTATGGAAAAAGTGGTCGAAAACTTGGTCAAAAACACGAACAACGCGCTGATAACCGCCCCGATAAGCAGGTGTAAACCCAAGCCACCGCGTACCTTACGCGAGGCCGTTGACACGCCGATGAGCGTCAGGATAAATATGGTAAACGCATCGGCCGTACGGCGGAAACGCTCTACTTCGTACACGATAGGCGGCGCAAAACCACGCATCCGCTCCTTGTTGATAAATTCCTTGAGCTCGGGCGTGGGCATGGTTTCTTTCAAGTTATCGCGACGCACCAAATCCTCGGGCTTCAACGGGAAGATGGTATCCGTTTTCTCGCCGTACTGGTAGGTTTCCTTGAGGCCCTTGTAACTGCGTTTTTGGTAGGCTTGCAGCTCCCAGGTACCCTTGCCGTCCTTGGCCTTGATGCCCCGCGCGTTTATTTTGTAGGCGATGGCTTGCCCCTCGTAGCGCATGTACGAGAAATTTTGCCCTATACTGTCCTTATCGTTGTAGTAGGTCATGAAAATCTCCTCGCCCGGCTGGATAAACATGTGTAGATTTTGCCGCTCCGAGGTGTAATTGGCCGTCCAGATGTACTTGTTCTCAAACGCGATACGAGATTTGTTGCCCGCCGGCACAATGTAGTGGTTGGCCAAAAATTGTATGCCCGCCAGTATGGCCGCGCCGATCATGTACGGCCGTAGGAGCCTGTAAAAATTAACCCCGTTGCCAATCATCGAGATAAACTCGGAGTTGTAGGCCATGCGCGAGGTAAAAAATATAACCGCGATAACGGCATACACCGGCCACAACAAGGCGTTGATATACGGTATAAAGTTGAGGTAATAATCAAATATAATCTCGCTCCAAGGCGCTTTCTTGTTGAAGAAGTCGTCCAGCTTCTCGCTGAAGTCAACCACCACGGCAATCAAGGTAAATATCAGCACGATGAAGAAAAATGCCGATAGATACTTCTTGATGATGTACTTGTCGAGGATGGTTAAAAACATTTTTAACTATGAATGATGAACTATGAACAATGAACTTTTAACGCTGAACTTTTAACTTTTAAAGCTACTTAAATCCAATTGGCTTGCGGTCTTTGAGCATGGGCCGTACCAACTCCTCGATAATGCGGTAAATATTGTTGATGTGCTCGGCATGCTCTCCCTGATTGTAATTGATGGCTTCAATCTTGTTCAACAAATCATCGTAGTTGCTGGCCCACTGGCGCATTTTTACAAACACCCGCATGATAGAAATATTCACCTGGATAGCAATCGGGCTATTGAGCACCGACGATAGCATGGCGATACCCTGCTCGGTAAACATATACGGTGGTGTACGACGGCCACCCCAACTTGCGGTCGCATCTTGCGACTTCAAGCTGGCCCACTCTTCAGCCGATAGCTGAAACATGAAATCCTCGGGAAAACGCTCGGGATTACGTTTTACCTGCTCGTTTAATCGTTTGGTATCAACCCCGTACAACAAGGCTAAATCACTGTCCATCATGACTTTCTGATCGCGTACCAGATAGATAGACTGTGCTATTCGCTCTTGTACTAGGTGCATTTCATCGCTCATACATCGGTTTTTCTGGTGCGAAAATACACAATAGCACACAGATAGAGGCTAGCCGCGGCGAGATTTATATAGCTCAGTCCTTTTGCAGGCCGCCAACATTTATCATTCATTGTTCAAAAACCGTACTTTTGCCCTTTAAACATGTCCATGATGCAAAAAACAAACCAGTATCGCTCCCTGGCCTTGGGCCTCATACTCGCGGGATTTCCATTTCATGTAGCCACCGCCCAGCAAGAACCTAACGAGGCCGACGTGGCCTATGTCCGGTCTATCTTCGATAAAGTGTTGAGCCAATCCAGCTGCTACCAATGGCTCGACCATCTTTGCCACCATGCACCCAAACGGGTATCTGGCTCCTCAGCCTACATGTCGGCAGTTGAATATACCACCCAGATGCTCGATAGCCTGGGCTGTACCCGCGTGTACAAACAACCTGTCATGGTACCACATTGGGAGCGCGGCACGGTTGAACGGGCCAGTATCGTTAACTCCAGCCTCATCGGTACACAGCCCCTCAGCGTGGTAGCCCTCGGTTTTTCAGC
This sequence comes from uncultured Saprospiraceae bacterium, assembly GCA_964508975.1. Classification (GTDB taxonomy): domain Bacteria; phylum Bacteroidota; class Bacteroidia; order Chitinophagales; family Saprospiraceae; genus CAZDVQ01. The sequence continues at coordinate 2,344 of CAZDVQ010000023.1, read as the reverse complement.
GCCAACGCCCGTGCTGGGTGTCACCGCCGAGGTGATTGAAGTCCACAGTCTCGACGAGCTAGAAGCCCTGCCCGATGCCAAGGTGAAAGGCAAAATCGTGTTCTTTAACCGCCCCATGGACCCTACCCTCGTCAATACCTTCCACGCGTACGGCCAAGCCGTCGACCAAAGGGGCTACGGACCCAAGATTGCGGCTAAAAAAGGTGCCGTAGGCTGCGTGGTTCGCTCTATGACCTTGCTCCGCGACGATGTACCCCACTCTGGTGGTACCCGTTTCGACGAGGGCGTGGCTCCCATCCCTGCCGCAGCGCTGGGTATCCTCAGCGCCGAACGCCTCAGCGATTTGCTCAAAAAAGAACCCAACGCCAAGATTAACCTTGAGCTTAACTGCCGCCAATACGCCGATAAACTCTCCTACTCGGTCATCGGTGAGATACGCGGCAGCGAGTTCCCCGACGAGATCATCGTGGTAGGTGGTCACCTTGATACTTGGGACATCGGCGAGGGCGCCCACGACGACGGCGCGGGCTGCGTTCAATCTATGGAGGTGCTCCATATTTTTAAACGCCTCGGCTACAAACCCAAACGCACCATCCGTTGCGTACTCTTCGCCAACGAGGAAAACGGTATCCGTGGGGCTATCAAATATGCCGAAGAAGCCCTCAAGAACAAAGAAAACCACATCGCCGCCATCGAGTCGGATGCTGGCGGACATGCACCCAAGGGCTTTACCGTAGATGGTTTGCCCGAGCTCATGTCGGTCAACATGCCCGATATTATGAACTGGCGCAACATCTTGGCACAGTACGGTGCTTTCATCGTTGAAACCGGCGGCGCTGGCGCTGATGTAGGCGAACTCAAACCGCAAGGCACCCTGCTCTTCGGCCTCCGGCCTGAATCTCAACGTTATTTCGATTTCCACCACGCCAGCACCGATTTGTTCGAGACCGTCCACAAACGCGAGCTCGAACTTGGCGCAGGCACCCTGGCTGCACTGGTTTATTTCCTCGACCAGTACGGCGTAAAAAAATAATCCCATGACTAAGCACATCCCCAACTTCATAACCCTGATGAACCTGTTCTTCGGGAGCCTGGCCATCTGGGCAACCTTTAACGGACAGTATTACCTCGTGCCGGGTTTGTTCTGGGCCGCGATACTCTGCGATTATGCCGACGGCATGGCCGCGCGTATGCTCAAAGTGCATTCCGACATGGGCAAAGAACTAGATTCCTTGGCCGATATGGTGGGCTTCGGCCTGCTACCCGGCGTTATTTATTTCAAACTCATCGCCGAGGTAGCCGGCTTGCCCAGCAACGAAATCAACACAGCATTACCCCTCTGGCCGCTGCCTTTCCTAGGCTTTATCATCACGCTTTTCTCGGCCTTGCGACTGGCCAAATTCAACCTCGATACCCGTCAAACCGATGGTTTTTTGGGTTTGGCCACCCCGTCGTCCACCGCATTCGCAGTGGGTTTGCTCCTCATTTACCAGCACGACCCCTCGCTCAGCTGGCTATTTAACGTGCCCACGCTGCTAGGGCTCTGCATCGGCATGTCGCTGCTATTGGTCAGCGAGCTGCCTATGCTCGGCCTCAAGTTTAAACATTTCAGGTGGGAAGGCAACGCCCTAAAATACATCGCCATTCTAGTCCTAATACTGGGTTTAAGCACCCTCGGGGCCTACGCATTCAGCGTGCTGGTCCTGTTTTACATCCTTTTCTCCCTCGGGGTTTACCTTTGGCAAAAACGAGCTAGCTAGCCATGAACTTACAAGAAACCATTATTGAACAACTAGAGGCCGACCTCAAACGGCTTAAACCCATGTTCCGCCAGGCCGCGCACACCGTGGTCGAGGAAAGCGTGTCGAATTACCCTATTTTCGTGGCGCACCAAGACGAGGCCGTCATCGGCATCCCGCTCGTGGATAGCGAGCAACACGGCACCCAATGGTCGTACAGCGTGTCATCGTTAGAGGAACTGGTGGCTAAAAAAATCATCCTATTCGAAAAGGTCAACGAATTTAGGGAGCTCTACAAGCAACGTCCGGCGCATGTTTGCGTATTTATTGTACACGACACTGCGGGCGGCCTGATTTTTACGCCTTACTAATTTTTAGTTTTTGGGGGCCTCCGCCGCTGCGCGGCGGCGCTACGCTCCGGGTTCGCTATTCGCTCATACCTCGTGGCTTCGCCCCTTCGGTACGGCCTACGGCCGCCCTACGCATCGCTAGGCCAGATTTTAGAGCAGAGCGCAGAGGGCTGAGAGCAAAGTAGCCCGGCGAGCTTCGTTCGCCCAACCCCCGCTACCAACAGGCGCGCAGCGGCTGTGCAGTGGAGGGGGTCG
>CAZDVQ010000022.1:2063-59743 GCA_964508975.1 uncultured Saprospiraceae bacterium | reverse complement strand
CGCTGTCGTTACCGGTAACAGAGAAAGTTACTGGTGTATCTTCGTTGGTGCTTGCTGAGTTATCTACAATGGTTGGAGCATCGTTTACAGCAGTTACTGTAACGTTGATATTCGCTTGGTCGCATTGCGCAGGCAGTGGCGTGCCATCATCACAGATCGTGTAAGTTACGGTAGTTACCGGACCGTTGAAGTTGGTCACAGGAGCGAAGGTAACCTCGCCCGTGGTCGTGTTCACGGTGAAGGTACCTTGGCCTGGAACCGTGAAGCTCGTTTGCTGGCCTGGAGTTGTTGGGTCAATGTCGATTGAACCCGGTACAACATTCCCATCAAGATCTGTATCGTTACCAGAGAGCGAGAAGGTTACAGGTGTATCTTCATTGGTTGTGGCGGCATCATCGCCAGCTACTGGAGTATCGTTAACAGCTGTAACCGTTACGTTGATGTTCGCTTGACCACATTGTGCGGGCAGCGGTGTACCGTTGTCACATACCGAGTATGGCGTGGTGTTTACCGGACCATTGAAGTTTGTCACAGGAGTGAAAGTAACTTCACCTGTAGTCGTGTTAGCTGTGAACGTACCTTGGCCTGTGATGGTAAAGGTAGTTTGTTGGCCAGGTGTTGCAGGGTCAAGGTCGAGGGTTGATGGGTCGATTGAGCCGTCAACGTCGCTGTCATTTCCGGTAACAGAGAAAGTTACAGGGGAATCTTCGTTAGTAGTTGCCGAGTTGTCGACAACGGTTGGTGGATTATTTACAGCAATCGCAATAGTAGCTACAGCAGTATCACAAATCGTATTATCAACCGTCAAGCATATAGCATAGGTTACACTATAGGTGCCTTCGGCGAAGCCAGCTGGAACATTTATAGTACCATCTGTATTGATGGTTGTTCCTGTTAAGCCGCCGTTATTGACGATTTGAATATTATTGTCGATATTAGCATTCGTCGCAGGGCTGCCATCGGCGAGGTCAGGACCTGCGCCATTATTGCCAAATACACTAGCAGTGGTACCACCAGTTGGGCCTGTAATTGGGCTTGCAGAGAAGTTGTCGTTTAGAGCATTGATGGTGAAGCAATTCTGAACGACAATGGTAGTTAACTCGGTACATCCTATGCCACTAGCATTAATATACCTGTAGCGAACCGTAATTGTCTGGCCTTGGAGCCCTGTAGGATTAAACGATGCCGTACCGTTACCATTATTGGTAACTCCCGTACCAGACCAAGTACCAAAAGCATTGGTTGGGGTACCTGTCAGGGTTACGTTAGCACCATTTGAACATACCGGGCCATAAGTACCTGTAGCTACACCTGGATCATCGAAAGAGAAACAAGCGTTGTCGAAGTTACTGAAGTCGCCCATTGAAATTTGGAAGCGATAAGTACCAGGAACAAGCACGGCAGTGCCGCTAGCAAGATACCATACATTCGCAGTATTAGGCATGTTGAGCTGGTTTGAGCTTGCCACGATGAGTGGACCACCAACTGTATCTACACGATAAATATCAATTCTACCATTCGAAGGCGTGTTATCCCTGACGGAGAAGTAACCAGAAAAGAAAACGCGCACATTACAAGAGAAAGAGAATTCTTGCCAGAAGTCGGCAGAACCATTGGCGATGTCAAGGTATTGACTACCGTTTTGAGACAATAAAGGTCCTCCTCCAGAAAACACACCATCAGTCCGAACAACATTTGGGTTGGTACCGATACCCGTCCAACCTGGAATAGGCCAAGTAAGTATGTTATTACCTACAGGAGAAACAGGCTGCTCAAAATCAGGGTTAATCAAGATATTACCTGAAGTACCACTACAGAGTGGACGGCAATCTGGGTCGGCAAGGTCAATAATACCGTCGCCGTCGTCGTCTATACCATTGCCGCAAATTTCGGGACAAGCCACTATACTAGCATTCAATGCGTTAGCCAAATAAGTATTTGTATAAGTTGTATTGGCCGTTGGTGAATCATTGGTTTCTAAAGCATTGGATAAGCCATTGTTGCCATAGGGACCCGAAACTACACTTGTAGATGGTGTAGCACCAGTTACACTTGCTTCAAATGCGTCAGAACAACCATCGTTATCAGAATCCAAGTCTAATGAATTAACAATACCATCTAGGTCGGTATCTATACAGCCTTGAACTATTTGAACTTCAATGTCGTCCAGAAAGTTACCTACTGAAATATCACCTGACCCTGTAGAGATTGCCTGGAAGGCAATGACTAAAGTGGTTTGACCGGCGGGAATGGTATAGGTGCCTGAATAGGTTTGCCAGGCGCTAGTACCCGTCGTGAGTGTTGCAGCTGGAGCCGAAGCGATAGCTGAAGCTAAGTCTGGACCAAACTTGACGGCAGCAACGTCTACACCGCCTCTGCCCCTGTGTTGTAACGACCAGTTAACAACACCTGAAGCACCATTTAAACAAAAAGTTTGGTACAAAGTGCCATTGGTATACGCATTTAACTCGGCAAATTGATTGCCTTCTGCCGCTGGAACCCCAAGAAACCCTGTACTCCAAATTTCTATTTCTGGAAAACCATTAAAGTTTTCCGTGGTTTGCCACCCTGGAACATTTGAAGCTGCTGTAATGGTTTGACCACCTAAAGGTAAAATAGGAATAGTATTTTCAAAGCCCCCGTTTACAAATGGGTCACTACATGTAACTCCACACTCCACTGCGTCAAGTACGCCATCGTTATCATCGTCGAGGTCACAGACATTGTTTATACCGTCGGCATCGGGGTCGTTGGCAGTAGGTATGCCAGCGGCGGCGCCGTCAGTACATGGATTACCACAACCAACCGTCTGCTCTGCTACCGATACGGTAGCCGTGCTGGATGCACCTAAGGCGTCGGTAATAGTTACCGTGTAAACACCATAATCGGCAAGAGTCATACCGGCACGAGTTACCGATGCGCCTGTTGCAGTATATCCGTTAGGACCAGACCAAGCGTAGGTCATTGTTCCGGCTGCAGCAGTAGATGCCGTTAAGGTTAAGCTTGAACCTTGACAAACTGGGCTATTGGAGCTAGCAGTTACTAGCGGACGACATTCTACAAGGCCGATGGCCGTTAAGCCGAAGTCGTCGCCCGTAATGCCGGTAGCGGCACTGGTAACTTTGAAGGTTTCTGTCGTAGAAGTCGCGGTAAATGTATGTTCAATACGAACCCAACCACCTAAGGGCTGGGTAGTAGCGCATAAAACTTCCGTCAACTCTAAATAGGGTGTCGGGAGTTGCGGTGCTACCTGAGTACCATCTGGCAAACCTGGGTTGCCGCCCATTCTCAAACGAATGCGGGGATCGTCTGGTAAGTTTGCTGGTGGCTCAGCGATATTATTCACATAGGCGTAGAACGTGTATGTTTTGCCAATGACCAAGCCTGATACTTGTTGGCCCCAAAGTACATATTCCTGATTCGAAAAATAATTACCGTTGGAGTAATACCAAGTAGAAACTGCACTTACACCATTGGCAGGGTCTCCAGGGAAGGTATTGGCATTATCCACGCCAAACCATGAGCCAGGAGGAATGCTCGTTGATTGCAAAGAGAAGGTGTTGTCGAACCCCGGGTTACTAGGGCCACCGTTGTTGGCCGGAGAGTATAATCCGTTGGTATTCCGACCAGCTTGGCTGTAAAATGACAAAGGACCGAAAAGTGGTCCAGGCGTCACAGCAGGTGTAGTGGTAAGAATACCCGGGCTAGGGGTAGTCCCCGCTTGAACAGCAAAATCACCGTTTACCATCAAGGAAAAACTGGAAGGTGCTTTTTCGTAGCCGGTTGGGCATTGTGCTTGAGCCGAGGCTACCAGCATTAAAGCAACGATTCCTAGCCAAAGGGTTTTAAATTGTAAAGTTCTAATAAACATATGTTGTGCAATTAATAGAAAATCAGGTGTTTTATCCAATTACATGTTTCTGTGGTCCCCAAACATTTTGCGCAAAAATATATATAAATATTCATATACGTGACATTCTACAAGATTTTATCCTTGAACGTTTTCTCACGGATACGAGTACCTATACTTTCGTGCAATCCAACATACGAGAAAACTGTTGCCATGTTACATTACACGGATGATTTTAAATTATTCCCCTTTTTAAAACGCTATCCATCACGCCATTATTCATGTATTTTACCATGATTTTTGGGGCGTTCCGGGCGCTGGTCCCCAGCCCCCGTCGGGCTTTGCGCGGCTGCGCGAGCTTGTCCCTAGCGCTTCGCGCGTCGGGAGCGCCTCCGGCGCCCGCTCCAATCCCTAACGCAAAGGACAGCCGACTGGCCCCGCTTTTTTATAGCATTTGACAGAAAGACTTTAGGAAAAGTAGTACTTAAAATCATGCATTTGCCTACATCTAAACAGTACGCATGAAATTAGACTCCACTCACTTCATAATGGTTGCAAGCACTACATTTTGCTTGCAGCGTAAACAGCTATTTTATGTATAAGCTGTTTTGTTTTTGCTCAACGGCGGCCCAGCCGCCGTCGCACAAGCTGCCTGGAGGGCGCCTGCGCAGCAGGCGGTGCGCAGCACGGAGCGAACAGCGAACCCCGGAAGGGAGCGACGGCAGCCGCTGACGCGGCTGCCGATGTGCCCTAATAATTAGCTAAAGGCATAAAGCCATTTTAGCTAAAATTTGTATTTGATTAATACCTTATAGTTCTACAGAAAGTGGCTGGTTGACGGCCTCGTGCCAAGGTAAGCCATGCTTGTTGAGCTCGGCCATGAATGGATCTGGATTGAGTTGCTCGCAGTTCCAAACGCCTGGTTTCATCCACTCGGGGTTGGTCATCATCAACATGGCGCCAATCATGGCTGGAACGCCGGTGGTGTAGCTAACGCCTTGTGCTTGAACCTCGTTGTAGGCATCTTGGTGCTTGCAGTTGTTCCACACGAAATAAGTGGTTTCCTGGCCATCTTTACCGATACCACGGATTTGACAACCGATTGAAGTCTCACCGGAGTAGTTCTCGCCGAGGCTACCTGGTTCTGGCAATACTGCTTTCAAAAACTCCAGCGGTACGATGTCGATACCCTTGAATTTAACCGGCTCGATGCTGGTCATGCCAACATTTTGCAACACGTTGAGGTGTGTGATATACTGCTGGCCAAAGGTCATCCAGAACCGCGCCCGTTTCAAGCTAGGGAAGTTTTTAACCAAGGACTCCAATTCTTCGTGGTACAACACGTACGACTCTTTAGGGCCTACGTTCGGGTACTCGATAGGTTTGTGGATAGACATGGCGGGGATTTCAACCCACTCGCCATTTTCCCAGTAACGACCTGGCTGGGTAATCTCGCGGATATTGATTTCGGGGTTGAAGTTGGTAGCGAATGCTTTACCGTGATCGCCGGCGTTACAGTCGATAATATCCAAGTAATGCATTTCGTTGAAGTAATGCTTGTTGGCGTAGGCGGTAAATACCTGCGTCACACCGGGGTCGAAGCCACAGCCCAACAAGGCCATGAGGCCCTTTTCCTTGAAACGCTCTTGGTAAGCCCATTGCCAAGAATATTCGAACTTGGCCACGTCTTTCGGCTCGTAATTGGCGGTGTCGAGGTAGTGAACCCCAGTAGCCAGACAAGCATCCATGATGGTCAAATCTTGGTAAGGCAAGGCCACGTTAAGCACCATGAAAGGTTTTACCTTTTCGATGAGTGCGATGAGCTCAGGCACATTGTCGGCATCAACTTGTGCCGTCTGAATTGGGGTACCTAAGCCTGCCGCATCTTCGGCGATTTTATCGCATTTTGACTTGGTACGGCTCGCCAAAGTAATCTGTGTAAAAACAGCAGGGTTCATGGCACATTTTTTGGCCACTACATTGCCGACTCCGCCGGCACCGATGATTAGGATGTTCATATTTGGTAGTTGATAGTTGGTAGTTTGTAGTTGATAGTTTATAAAGATTTCAAAAGACCGTTCACCAGTTTATATACTTCTTCGCAATGCTGCATTACTTCATCGTATTTAATCTGGTCTATATACTTTAAGTCCTTCGACAAATCTATTAACGTGATTAACTCGGCCATTGAACCCTTAGCGATACCGAGGAATTGCTTGAATTCCCCCGCTGTATTCCGCCCTTGGCCCTCCGCTATATTGCTGGGTACAGAAACCGCTGCCCTTCGTAGCTGTGCGACCATCCCGAACAGCTCTTCCCTAGGATACTGCTTCGTAATCTCGTAAATGAGTACTGCCAGTGCCTTGGCCTTTTGCCATGCGATGAGTTGCCTAAAATTTTTAATCGAGCCAGCCAAGCGAAACTTATTAATTTTGGCTCAAAGTTAGTTACTATATTCAACACAGATGTGATTGGACCGAATATTTAATAAAAAGACAATCTATCAACTACCAACTACCAACTCGAAAATGAAATACCTTTTAGCACTTGTACTACTCGTTAACTATTACACTGCCTTCTCCCAGCCCAAATTGGAGCAAGCCACCATCAATACGCTCGACTTGTTTACCAGCTACGTTAACGACCGCTCGGATAAAATAAGGTTGCTACAACTTGACTTGGAACTCCTAAACCGCAACGCGAACCTGTTCCTCGATAAACAAAGTAGTACACCGTTAACCAGTAGCAACTTGCTCGTATTTACAGAACTGGGCCAAGTGGAAGAACGTTACAGTGCCTGCATTGAAGCCAGTCAATATCTTGATGCTGAAATCAGGGGCGAGTGTAACCTGTTGCTCGGTAAATACAAAAACATCTGCGATGAACTCGCTGGCATCCGCAAGGAATTGGTCAATTACCTCGATAAAGGTAATTACAAGCAAGAACCTAAAATGGACTTTTTCTACACCCGCATCAAACGATGTGAAGTGCTGTTTTACGACCTGAAAATCTTGCAAACGAAACTCCGTTGGAATCTCCGGGATGCCCTAGCTATATACGATATTCCACAGGCCAAAGGCCCAAAAGCTATTCTGGCGGAGCACCTACACAACTTAGGCCTGACTGCCAAAGACTTGTTCCGAGGCTTGTACGATAACCGACCGCTCGATCTAAACCAAACGAGCCAGAAAATGGCCCTTATTGTACAACAAATGGAGGCCGACCGCAATACCTGGTCGGGCCAGCTCAATGCAACTCAACTCCAAGCGGTTTCCGATATTAAGCAACAAGTCGAATTGATGCGTGGCGTCGTACAAACCCTGAACGCAAAACCGAATATCCCTGCCGAATTCACGCTGTACGGCCCCAATTATTACTTCCACAACGAACAGATGCTAACGCTGTTTAATCAGCCGAAAATTGGGCTTGCCGCTCGCATCAATGCCTTGAACAAAAGCCTGGAAGTGCCTAAACTGGCCCTCATGTATGAAGTACCTATTTTTAAACGACAAATGCCCAAGATACTAACTGAGGAAGAGCCTCCCCTACCCGACCCCGAACAACTCATGGCCATCATCAAACAACGCCAAGATAGCGTGGCACGCGCACAGGCAGCCTTACCACCCAAACCTAGCCTCGATGGTTTTGCCACCAATAACTTAGTGTTCTTATTGGATGTGTCGGCATCGATGACCGACCCTGAAAAACTGCCGCTTTTGAAAAAATCGATGGCATACTTGCTGGGCTTGATGCGGGTTGAGGATAATATTACCATCATCACCTATTCAGGTAAAGCCGAAATGATCATGGCCCCCACCTCGGCCAAGTACAAGCAGAAAATACTACAAACAATTGACTCCATCCAGGTTAAAGGCCGATCTGATATTGGCGCTGGACTGGCATTGGCCTACAATACCACGCAACAAAATTTTATACAAGGTGGCAACAATCGCATCATCTTGGCAACCGATGGTAAGTTTGAGTTGGAAGCTAGCGACTATCGCCGAATCAAACAATCGGCCAAAGATGGTATCGCTTTAAGCGTTTTCTACTTCAACAAACGAGAAGATGCTGAAACGGCCAAGATTCTACAAAAGGTGGCGAACTCGGGGAATGGTGCCTATCGTTATATCACGCCCGATAAAGCCGAAGAACTTTTGCTCAAAGAGGCGCAAGCCGTAAGGAGAGATTAGGTTATAGGGATTAGGGGATAGCGCATATGGCTAAAATCTGTACAGCACACAAAAACTAATACCTAATACCTAATACCTATCAACTAATAACCCTACTTTTGCAGCGTAATATTCACTTATGCTCCAGAACGATTTACTCCTCCGTGTTGCCAAAGGCGAATCCGTTGACCGCCCACCTGTTTGGCTCATGCGCCAAGCAGGCCGTATCCTCCCGCAATACCGCGCCGTACGCGAAAAACTATCCGGTTTTAAAGAGCTGGCAACCACGCCAGAGCTGGCCTGCGAGGTCACTATACAACCCGTTGATGAACTTGATGTAGACGCTGCCATCATCTTTTCCGATATTCTCGTGGTGCCCGAGGCCATGGGCTGTATCTACGAGATGGAAGAAAAACGTGGCCCACGTTTCCCCAATACAATTAAAACAGCTCAGGATATTGAGGCGCTCCTTTCTGGTGCTGAAGCAGCAGCAAATTTGGAGTATGTATATGAGTCTTTACGCCTCACCAAAAAAGCCCTGAATGGCCGTGTACCCCTCATTGGCTTTGCCGGTGCACCCTGGACCATCCTGGCCTACATGATTGAAGGTAGCGGTAGCAAAACTTTCTCGGCAGCAAGGGCATTCCTCTATCGCGAACCCGAATTGGCCCGCCAACTGCTCGATAAAATTACCGATACCACCATTTCATACCTGCATCAACAGGTAGATGCCGGGGCCGATCTTGTTCAAATATTCGATTCTTGGGCCGGTATTTTATCGCCCGATCTCTATCAGCAGTTCTCCCTACCCTACTTGCTTAAAATCAGTGATAGCCTAAGCCCACGCGTTCCCGTCACCTTGTTTGCCAAGGATGCCTGGTATGCCCTTCCTTGGTTTGCGGCATCTAGTTGTAGGACCATTGGCCTCGACTGGACCATCACGCCAAGTTATGCGCGTCAACTAATCGGTACCGATAAAACGCTGCAAGGCAACTTTGACCCTTGCTTGTTGTACGCCGATTTTGATACCATCCGCCGGGAAGCCACCAAGATGATCCAGCAAATGGGCCGCCCACATATCGTTAACCTGGGCCATGGCGTTTACCCTGACACCCCTCTCGATGGCGTAAAATGCTTCGTGGATACGGTTAAAGCGTATCGCTACTAGCCGAGGCATTCAAATCCAGAAGGCCTTCAGGCAAGTCTAGCTTAACGGTTTTGGCTAGCTTATCTACTTGCTGCACAAATATGCTGTTGAGCGGCACCAAAACCTCGTCAGTACCTGTATCCAGCACGGCCATTTCCTGCTTGGGATAGGCTACAATTTCTACAATGGTACCCAAACGCTTACCGTCCATATCCTGGGCGGTGTAACCTTCTAGGGCTGCATATTGCATACCTGTGCTTAAAATGCTGTCTTTATTCACGGTCAGCTGCGCCCGGCGGGCATATACCGTCTTATTCGACAAAGGTTGGGCCTGCTCCTTGCTGTTGATATCCTCTAACTTCAAGATTAGTTCAGGGAATGAACCCCGCACTTGATCCACGAAATATGGCATCTTTTGTTTGTTGAACTCAATGAAAATTGCCTCGATTCCCGCAATATCGTGCGCCACGAAATCATCGGCAAGTAGCTTTATCTCGCCAGCAAGCCCATGTGTTTTCAGGGTTTTCCCAATTTGAACAAGATCCTCCATAGCTTTAATTAATGGTAAATGGTTAATTGTAAATGGTAAATATCCAATTATTCGTTTGTCACTTAATCTTTTATTCAATTGTCAATTATTCATTTGGGGGGCGCCCCGGCGCTGCGCGCCGTCGGTCCCCTCTGGGGTTCGCTATTCGCTCCGTGCTTCGCACCGCGGCTTTCAGCCGCGCCCGCCGGGCACCTGGCGCAGCAACTCCTTGTTTTGCTGCCTCAAAAATATACAATATTTGCGTTCATATCATTAACCATTTCTCATTAACCATTTACAATTATTAAAAAAGGCTACCCCATGTAACTGGAGTAGCCCTTTGCTTCGTATCATCTAACTATGCTTATTCGGCAAATGGAGAAGATTCAACTTCTGTGTCAACGTCGATACCTTTAGCACGCATCTCGTCTTTAGCACCCACGATGAGGCGTTCGAACTTGCGCATACCTGTACCCGCTGGAATTTTCTTACCAACGATAACGTTTTCTTTCAAGCCCGAGAGGGTATCCCTGCTACCAGAGATAGCGGCAGTTGAAAGTACTTTAGTTGTTTCCTGGAACGATGCGGCTGAAATCCAGCTCTTCGTGCCCAACGACGCCTTGGTAATACCTTGGAGTAATGGAACTGAAGTGGCGGGGATAGCATCGCGAACCGTTACCAATTTTTTATCACCACGGCGGAGGATAGAGTTTTCTTCACGCAATTCACGCATAGAAACAATCTGTCCAGCGTGCAAGGTTTGAGAATCACCTGCATCTTCCACGAATTTCTTATCGAAAATCCAGTCGTTTTGCTCGAAGAAGTCGAAACGGTCAACTGGTTCGCCTTCCAGGAAGTTAGTGTCACCGGCATCCACGATTTCAACTTTACGCATCATCTGACGGCAAATTACCTCGATGTGCTTGTTGTTGATGGTAATACCTTGTGCACGGTATACCTCTTGGATACCATTCACGATCAACTGTTGTACCGCAAATGGACCTTGGATTTGAAGGATGTCGCGTGGTGAGATAGAACCATCTGATAGACGGTCACCGGCACGTACATAATCACCTTCTTGTACCAAAATGTGTTTTGACAAACCTACCAAGTACTTGCGCTGTTGCGACTCATCGCGAGACGTAACCAAAACCTCGCGGTTACCGCGTTTGATTTTGCCGAAGCTCACAGTACCGTCGATTTCTGACAATACAGCTGGGTTCGATGGGTTACGAGCCTCAAACAACTCAGTTACACGTGGAAGACCACCTGTGATATCCGCAATCTGTCCAAGTTGGCGTGGGATTTTGGCAAGAGTTTTACCCGCTTTAACCTTTTCGCCGTTGCGCACGTTAACGTGGGCATTTACCGGGATGTTGTAGGTACGAAGTACGGTGTCGTCTTTGTCAACGATGCGGATAGATGGAATCTTACGTTTGTTTTTCGCCTCGATGATTACCATTTCTTGGTAACCAGTTTGTTCGTCGGCTTCAACACGGTAAGTTACGTTCTCCTCGATATCTTCGAATTCAACAGTACCGTCAAATTCAGTCAAGATTACCGCGTTATACGCATCCCATTCGCAGATTTTTTCGTCTTTCTTGATGAGGCTGCCATCTTTGATGTTGATGACGGCGCCATAAGGAACGTGGCTGCTGGTATAGATTTTTCCGGTAACCGGATCCACGATGCGGATTTCTCCAGAACGAGAAAGTACTACGTCAACGTCAACGTTTTTAGAATCGTCTTTATGGTTTACGGTACGTACTGAGTCGAACTCAATCTTACCGTCAAACTTAGCTTTCAATAATGGCTCTTGTGCAGTACGAGTAGCGGCACCACCCACGTGGAAGGTACGGAGGGTAAGCTGCGTACCAGGTTCACCGATGGATTGGGCTGCAATGATACCTACTGCGTCGCCACGTTCAGCTTCGCGGTTGGTCGCCAAGTTACGGCCGTAGCACTTAGAACAACATCCTTGTTTGGTTTCGCAAGTCAATACCGAGCGGATTTCAACCATCTCAACACCTGACTCTTCAATCAAAAGGGCTGCATCTTCGTCGATCATGGTGTCAGAAGTTGCCAAAAGTGCATCCGTAATCGGGTGGTACACATTCTGCAAGCTATAACGACCTTCAATACGAGAAGCCAATGATTCGATTACTTTACCGTTTTCAACCAAGGCCGACATCTCGATACCGCGAAGTGTACCACAGTCTTCTTCGTTGATTACTACGTCTTGAGAAACGTCAACCAAACGACGAGTCAAGTAACCCGCATCCGCTGTTTTCAAAGCCGTATCCGCAAGACCCTTACGAGCACCGTGCGTAGAGATAAAGTATTCAAGTACCGATAGGCCTTGGATGAAGTTCGCTAAGATTGGGTTTTCGATGATCGCGCCGCCGGTGTCACCAGACTTACGCGGTTTAGCCATCAAGCCCCTCAATCCACAAAGCTGCTTAATCTGTTGTTTAGAACCACGAGCACCAGAGTGGAGCATCATGTAAACCGAGTTAAAGCCTTGCTTGTGCTCTGCCATTTCTTTGATCAACTTCTCTGTGATCGCGTTATCGGCATAAGTCCACTGGTCAATTACTTGGTTATAACGCTCGTTTTGTGTAATCAAGCCGAGGTTATAGCTGTTCATTACCTCTTCCACTTCGGCGTGGGCCATCTGGAGCACACGGTCCTTGTTGGTAGGCGTAATCAAGTCAGGTAAGTTGAATGACAAACCACCTTTGAATGACCAGTAGAAACCTTGTTCTTTGATATCGTCGAGGAACTTAGCGGTAACTGCAAAAGAGGTCTTGTGCAAGATATTACCGATAATTTTCTTCAAGTTACCCTTGGTCAACAACTCATTCACGAACGGGATACGCTCAGGAACGCGTTGGTTGAACATCACGCGACCAACTGAAGTCTCGATGATTTCATATTTGTAGGTACCATCGCCTTGGTAGTTGTTGTACCTAACTTTGATAGCCGAGTGCAAGTCGATTTTACCCTCGTTGAAAGCGATGTTTACTTCCTCTGGAGAGTAGAACACGCCTTTATGTGATTTAACCGGGTATTCTGGGCTATCAGGACGGATTTTAGTCAAATAGTACAGACCAAGTACCATGTCCTGGGTAGGCAGGGTAACAGGTGTACCGTTCTGAGGGTTCAACATGTTGTGCGCAGACAACATCAAGACTTGGGCTTCCAGGATTGCGGCGTTGCTCAAAGGCACGTGAACCGCCATCTGGTCACCGTCAAAGTCGGCGTTGAACGAAGAACAAACCAATGGGTGCAACTGGATAGCTTTACCTTCAATCATTTTAGGCTGGAAGGCCTGGATTGACAAACGGTGAAGCGTTGGTGCACGGTTAAGCATAACCGGGTGTCCACGGAGAATATTTTCGAGGATATCCCAAATCACTGGATCTTTGCGGTCAACCAATTTCTTGGCTGATTTAACCGTTTTCACGATACCACGCTCAATCAACTTACGGATAACGAATGGCTTGAACAACTCAGCAGCCATTGCTTTAGGGATACCACACTCGTGTAGTTTCAATTCTGGACCTACTACGATAACCGAACGACCAGAATAGTCGACACGTTTACCAAGCAAGTTTTGACGGAAACGACCTTGCTTACCTTTCAGGATGTCAGAAAGTGATTTCAAGGCACGTCCACCTTCTGCTTTCACTGCGTTCGATTTACGAGAGTTGTCGAACAAAGAGTCAACAGCCTCTTGAAGCATACGCTTCTCGTTACGCAAGATTACTTCTGGCGCTTTGATTTCCAACAACCTTTTCAAACGGTTATTACGGATAATCACACGGCGGTACAAGTCGTTCAAGTCAGAACTTGCAAAACGGCCACCATCTAGTGGAACGAGTGGGCGAAGTTCTGGTGGAATAACTGGTAGGTATTGAATGATCATCCACTCTGGGCGGTTGGTATTGTTTTTCAAACCTTCGCGGAAGGCTTCTACAACACGGAGACGCTTTAAAGCTTCAGATTTACGTTGCTGTGATGACTCGTTGGCCGCTTGGTAACGAAGGTCGTATGAAAGTTTGTCGAGGTCGCTACGGATCAACAAATCATACACGGCCTCTGCACCCATTTTAGCCACAAATTTATCGGGATGATCATCACCGAGCATTTGGTTGTCTTTTGGGAGCGAGTCGAGGATTTCGAGGTATTCTTCTTCGGTGAGCAAGTCTTTTTCAGACATGCCATCTTGAGATTTGATACCTGGTTGAATAACGACGTAACGTTCGTAGTAAACGATTGACTCCAATTTCTTAGAAGAGAAACCGAGGAGGTAACCGATTTTATTAGGCAGCGATTTGAAGAACCAAATGTGTACCACAGGAACAACAAGGCGGATGTGGCCCATGCGTTCGCGACGTACTTTCTTCTCGGTTACTTCAACACCACAACGGTCACAAACGATACCTTTGTAACGGATGCGTTTGTACTTGCCGCAGTAGCATTCGTAATCCTTAACTGGACCGAAGATCCGCTCGCAGAATAAACCATCACGTTCTGGTTTGTAAGAGCGGTAGTTAATCGTTTCTGGCTTCAACACCTCACCATATGAACGCTCCAAGATTTCGTCTGGAGACGACATACTGATGGTTATGTTGTCGAAGCTATTGGTTGTTTTATTCGGTTTTTTGGTCATGACAGAACCTTAGTTTATAGAAAACTGACGAATGATTTTTGTGTTTGGCACGGCTGGAAGGCTATCCTGCGTGAGCTGCCCGGAGCATGGCCGAAGGCCAGTGCGCAGCACCAAGCGAAGCGCGTGCGAAGGGGAGCGACCCTACCGCAACGCGGTAGGGGCACGCCCAAAAATATATCTAGTCGAACTTGATTTCGAGCGACAAACCACGAAGTTCGTGTACAAGTACGTTGAACGATTCGGGGATACCTGGCGTAGGTAGGTTGTCGCCTTTAACGATAGCTTCGTAAGCTTTAGCACGACCAGTGATGTCATCGGATTTAACCGTGAGCAACTCTTGGAGAATAGTTGATGCACCGAAGGCCTCGAGTGCCCATACTTCCATCTCACCGAAACGCTGACCACCGAACTGAGCTTTACCGCCCAATGGTTGCTGCGTGATGAGCGAGTAAGGCCCGATAGAACGTGCGTGCATTTTATCATCGATCATGTGTGAAAGTTTCAACATGTAGATGACACCAACGGTTGCTGTTTGGTGGAAACGGTCGCCCGTCTCGCCGTCATAGAGGTAGGTTTGACCGTAAGTCGGGATACCCGCTTTGTCGCCCCAGAATTCTACGTCTTTAGCACTTGCACCGTCGAAGATAGGTGTGGCGAACTTCATACCCAGTTTCTCACCAGCCCAACCGAGCACGGTTTCGAAAATCTGGCCCAAGTTCATCCTTGAAGGTACACCGAGCGGGTTAAGCACGATGTCGACAGGTGTTCCATCTTCGAGGAAAGGCATATCTTCAGAGCGAACGATACGGGCTACGATACCCTTGTTACCGTGGCGACCCGCCAACTTATCACCCACGCGGAGCTTACGTTTTTTGGCGATGTAAACCTTGGCCAACTTGAGTACGCCTGCTGGAAGCTCATCACCGATAGAGATGTTGAACTTCTCGCGTTTGAAGCGACCAATTTCTTCGTTTGCCTTGATGGTAAAGTTGTGCAACAAGCGTTTGATAAGGCCGTTTGTAGTATCGTCGTTGGTCCAGTTTGCATAGTCAACGGTAGTGTAGTCGATGTCTTTCACCACGTTGAGGCTGAATTTGGTACCAGAGGCGATCAAAGTTTCACCGTAGATGGTGCGGACACCAGCCGAAGCTTTGCCTTTGAGCAACTCCATCATCTTGTCCATCAAGATCGTCTTGAGCTCGTTAATCGCTTTGTTGTGTTTCAACTCCAACTTGGCGAGTAGATCTTTCTCCTTGCTCTTGATGTTTTTATCTTTTTTCGCACGGGCGAAAAGGCGTTTGTTTACAACCACACCCTCGATAGATGGTGGTAATTTCAAAGAAGCGTCTTTAACGTCACCAGCTTTGTCACCGAAGATCGCACGGAGGAGTTTTTCCTCTGGCGTTGGGTCTGTTTCACCTTTAGGGGTGATCTTACCCACGATGATGTCGGTTTCGCCAACCCATGCACCGATACGAACGATACCGTTCTCGTCAAGGTGTTTGGTAGCTTCTTCGCTCACGTTCGGGATATCGTTGGTGAATTCTTCTTCGCCGAGTTTAGTATCGCGAACATCCACTTCAAATTCTTCGATGTGGATAGACGTGAACACGTCTTCACGTACAATACGCTCAGAAAGCACGATAGCATCCTCGAAGTTGTAACCTTTCCATGGCATGAAAGCCACTTTCAAGTTCTGGCCAAGGGCCAACTCACCACTTTGGGTAGCATAACCTTCGCAAAGTACATCACCCTCAACTACCTTTTGGCCTTTACGCACAATTGGTTTAAGGTTGATACAAGTACCTTGGTTGGTACGTGCAAACTTGGTAAGCACATATTCTTTCTTATTATCCTCGAACGAAACGAGTTGTTCGTTGTCGTCACGGTCGTAACGGATAATAACTTTGGTAGCGTCAACGTATTCAACTACACCTGTACCTTCTGCGTTGATGAGCATGCGTGAGTCACGAGCCACTTTGCCTTCCAAGCCAGTACCCACGATTGGGGCGCTTGGGCGAACGAGTGGAACCGACTGACGTTGCATGTTCGAACCCATCAAGGCACGGTTGGCGTCATCATGGTTCAAGAAAGGAATCAAGGAAGCAGATACACCCACGATTTGGTTCGGGGCGATGTCGATGTACTCGATACCCTCGTCGATGTTCAATACAGGGAATTCACCTTGTTCACGACACTTAATGCGGTCCGTCATGAATACACCGCCAGCCGCCAAAGGCGTGTTGGCCTGTGCGATGATTTTGTCATCTTCTTCTTCGGCCGACAAGTACTGTGCACCCGCGTCGAAGTTTACTTTACCATCGTTAATCGGGCGGTAAGGCGTTTCGATGAAGCCCATACGGTTGATTTTGGCGTGTACGCAAAGCGTAGAAATCAAACCGATGTTTGGACCTTCAGGTGTTTCAATGGTACAAAGGCGACCGTAGTGAGAATAGTGAACGTCACGAACCTCGAAACCAGCGCGTTCGCGAGAAAGACCACCAGGTCCGAGTGCCGAAATACGACGTTTGTGCGTAATTTCAGAAAGCGGGTTGGTTTGGTCCAAGAACTGCGACAACTGGCTTGTGCCGAAGAACGAGTTGATAACCGAAGATAAAGTACGCGCGTTGATCAAGTCAACTGGTGTAAACACCTCGTTGTCGCGTACGTTCATACGTTCGCGGATGGTACGGGCCATACGGGCCAAACCAACACCGAACTGTGCGAAAAGCTGTTCGCCAACAGTACGGACACGACGGTTGCTCAAGTGGTCAATGTCATCGATTTCAGCGTGGCTGTTCACCAAGCGAACCAAGTACTTAACGATGTAGATAATATCTTCTTTCGTCAATACGAGGGTTGACATCGGGGTTTCCAACTCGAGTTTGCGGTTGATCTTGTAGCGACCAACTTCACCGAGGTTGTAGCGTTTGTCAGAGAAGAACAACTTGTCGATGATACCGCGAGCGGTTTCTTCGTCAGGTGGATCAGTACCGCGAAGTTGGCGGTAGATATGTTGAACAGCTTCTAGCTCAGAGTTAGAAGTGTCTTTATTCAAGGTATTGTAGATGATTGTATAATCCTCTTCCAAGTTTTCTTTTTGGAGGATGATAAAATCAGCACCTGTTTCTAAAACTTGCATGATATTGTCCTCGTCGAGAACAGTATCACGTTCAAGTACAACTTCGTTACGCTCGATAGAAACCACCTCGCCAGTGTCCTCGTCAACGAAGTCTTCAACCCAAGTGCGTAGTACGCGAGCAGCAAGCACGCGACCTACAGATGCACGGAGGTTAGCCTCAGTAACGGTAACCTCATCGGCAAGGCCAAAGAGGTTCAGGATTTGGCGGTCGGAGTCATATCCGATAGCACGGAGCAGTGTAGTTACAGGGAATTTTTTCTTACGGTCGATGTAAGCGTACATCACCTCGTTGATATCCGTTGCAAATTCCATCCATGCTCCTTTGAAAGGAATTACACGGGCAGAATAAATTTTGGTACCGTTCGGGTGAACGCTTTGACCGAAGAATACACCGGGTGAACGGTGCAACTGAGATACAATTACCCGTTCAGCACCATTGATGACAAAGGTACCTTTAGGGGTCATGTAAGGGATATTCCCGAGGAACACATCTTGTACGATTGTTTTAAAATCGATGTGTTCTTCATCATTACACGACAGTTTCAGCTTAGCTTTGAGCGGAACACTATAGGTAAGCCCACGCTCAATACATTCCTCGATGGAATAACGCGGTGGGTCAACAAAATAGTCTTGAAACTCTAGGACAAAGATGTTGCGAGCGTCAGTGATAGGGAAGTTTTCCTGGAAGACTTTGTACAAGCCTTCGTTGATTCGGTTTTCAGGTGTTGTTTCAAGCTGAAAGAACTCATTAAACGAACGAAGCTGGATTTCCAGAAAGTCTGGGTAGTCAGATTCGTGTTTAATGGTACCGAAGTTGTGGCGTTCAGTTAAGACTGCCGGAGAGTTGGTCTGTTTAGCCATGAAGCAAAAGACTTTTTTATATCGAGGAAGTACCTGTTATCAAATTCGATGAATGGGCTTGAATTCTTATGGATGATACAATTGATTTGGGCGCTTCCACGTCAGCCGCAGGTGCGTTGCACCTTCGTTGCCGTGGCCGGTCCCCTACAGGCTCGCTGATCGCTCGGTGCTTGCAGGATAAACCTGCGGCGCACGGCGGCTTGTAGCCGCCCCTTCCGGGCACCTAGCGCGTAGGTATCGACTGTATGCTATAAGGATTTCAAACTTAGAAGCATAGTAGAACAGCTGGGGTGGCCAATTAGTTCCGTATACTTCGAACGGCCGGACTTTTCCGACTTTCAATCAGACGGGAATAGGCTTAGTCGCAAAGCAACTAAGCCTACGCCGTCTTAGTAAAATACCAATAGGTTTATGATCATGAAGATCTTACTAGCGGTATATTGGAATTACTTGATTTCAACTTCTGCACCAGCATCAACAAGTGCTTTCTGGATTGCAGCAGCTTCTTCTTTAGAAACACCTTCTTTAACAGTTGCAGGAGCAGCGTCAACGAGGTCTTTAGCTTCTTTCAATCCAAGGTTAAGGATTGTTTTCACTTCTTTAACTACGTTAAGTTTACCTGCGCCAGCAGACTTAAGGATAACGGTGAACTCTGTTTGCTCAGCAGCAGCAGCAGCGCCGCCAGCAGCAGGAGCAGCAGCAACTGCAACAGCAGCAGCAGCAGGTTTGATACCGTACTCGTTTTCGAGGATATCAGCAAGTTCTTTAACCTCTTTAACGGTGAGGTTTACCAATGATTCAGCAAGTGCTTTGATGTCTGCCATTTTGAATGACTTTTAAAGGATGATTATTATTTGGTTCTCAATAATTGAGCGCGCAAATTATGTAACAATAGTTGGATGGAAGCCGGATTGATTAGGCACCAGCGCGTTCTTCGAGGGCTTTCAACAAGCCACCAATGGTGTTGCCACCAGATTGAAGTGCACCGATAAGGTTGGTTGCAGGAGACTGGAGCAATCCGATGATTTCGCCAATCATCTCCTCGCGAGTTTTGAGCTTAGTCAAGCTATCGAGTTGGTCGTCGCCGACAAACACAGCAGAGTCGATATAAGCTCCTTTCAGGGTAGGTTTTTCAGCAGTTTCGCGATAAGCCTTAATCAAGAGCGCTGGATCTTTGATGTTGTCAGAGAACATCAAGGCAGATGGCCCGTGGAGGATATCGTAAATCTCGTTGTATTGTTTACCTTCTACTTGCTCCAAAGCCAAGCGGATGATAGTGTTTTTTACCACTTTCAACTTGATACCTTTTTCGAAGCATTTGCCACGAAGGTCGTTCATTTGAGCAACGGTAAGCGTAGAGCAGTCAGTTACGTAGAAGCAATTTGACTCAGAAAAGATTTCTTTTAGCTCTTGTATGAGTTCGGTTTTTTCAGCCTTGTTCATCTTGTAATGTTTAAAAGGACCGATACAATCGGGCTGTGGAAATTAGAGTTTGAGGGATTTAGCATCAACTTTGATACCTGGGCTCATCGTAGAAGCGATGCTTACAGATTTCATGTACAAGCCTTTAGCAGTAGATGGCTTCATCTTTTGCAAAGTGCTCAACAGCTCCATAGCGTTTTCTTCTAATTTTTGAGCGTCGAAAGATACGCGACCAATAGAGGCGTGCACGATACCGTATTTGTCAACACGGAAAGCGATTTTACCTTTCTTCACATCTTCCACAGCACCTTTGATGTCCATGGTAACAGTACCTGTTTTAGGGTTAGGCATTAAACCACGAGGACCGAGGATACGACCGATACGACCAACTTGAGCCATAACGCTAGGCATAGCAACGATTACGTCGATATCTGTCCAGCCAGCTGCAATCTTGTTGATGTACTCATCAAGGCCGACGTGGTCAGCACCTGCAGCTTTTGCCTCTTCTTCTTTGTCAGGGGTACACAAAACGAGTACTCGTTTTGTTTTACCTGTACCGTGAGGAAGTGAAACCGTACCGCGAAGGGCTTGGTCAGGCTTACGTGGGTCAACCCCAAGACGTACGTGGATATCGACAGAAGCGTCGAATTTGGTAGTATTAACTTCCTTCACGAGTGCTGTAGCCTCATTGAGACCGTATAATTTGTCGGCTTCAACTTTGCCAACGACAGCAGCACGTTTTTTGGATATATTAGACATTGCGTAAACTTTTACGATGAAGATTTACAAAGAGATTTGTGATTAATCCCAAGGGGCTGAGCCCTCGACAGTTAGACCCATGCTGCGTGCAGTACCAGCAACCATTTTCATGGCTGATTCAACGGTAAAGCAGTTCAAGTCGGTCATTTTACTCTCAGCGATCGTTTTAACTTGATCCCAAGACACCTTTCCTACCTTATTACGGTTAGGTTGGGCAGAACCTTTTTGAATTTTAGCAGCTTGCATCAATTGGATTGCAGCTGGTGGAGTCTTAACCACAAAAGTGAAAGACTTGTCTTTGTATACCGATACGATGACAGGTAATACTTGACCCATACGATCTTGGGTTTCTGCATTAAAACGTTTGCAGAATTCCATGATGTTCACCCCTTTAGAACCAAGGGCGGGACCAATGGGTGGCGCTGGGTTTGCTGAGCCACCTTTACATTGGAGTTTAATGAATACTTCGATTTCTTTAGCCATTATTTAGGACTGTTTTTCAACTTGCATGAAATTGAGTTCGACTTCGGTACCGCGACCGAATATCTTCACGATAACTTTTAACTTTTTCTTTTCTTCGTTGACCTCTTGGATAGTTCCGATGAAGTCGTTGAATGGACCATCAATGATCTTAACGGGTTCACCTACGATGAACGGCTCGATCAAAGTTTCGCCTTCTTCTTGAGATTCGTCGAGTTTACCCAGGATGCGGTTTACCTCGTGGATTTTCATCGGGGTAGGATTCTGATGACCTAAAAAGTGCATCACATCTTTAACCGATTGAACCGCAGAAACCATGTCTGCATTGAATAAGTTGGGGATAGCTTCAACAAGTAGGTAACCAGGTAAAAGGTTGCGCTCAGAAATTACTTTTTTGCCATTCCTGATTTTGTATACCTTTTCGGTTGGTACGATAACTTGCTTAACGATGTTTCTCCAGCCAGCCCTATCAATCTCAAGATCAAGCCTTTCCTTGATTTTGCGCTCTTTGTTCGAGATAACTCGAAGGCAGTACCACTTTGTTGTTTCTTCGCTCATAACTGCTTTGATAGGTTGTAAAATGTCAATTTGAATACGTTGATCTAGTAGATCAAGGTCTGGAGGATGACATTGATTACCTTATCTATGGCAAACAAGATGAGCGCCAAAATACCTGAAGCTACTAGAACCACAACTGAAACGTTGAATAGCTCGTTCCACGTTGGCCAAGTAACTTTAGTACTTAGCTCGTTGTAGCTTTCTTGAAAGTATAATTTAATTTTTTCCATGTCGAGGTACAAAAGAGAAGGTGAAATTGCACGGGCGGAGGGACTCGAACCCCCAACCTACGGTTTTGGAGACCGCCACTCTGCCAATTGAGCTACGCCCGTTCAAAAAAGTAGAAGCACCCGCAAGGGGGCAGGTGCTTCTACAAGATAATATTAGTCGAGGATTTCGGTAACTTGACCAGCACCTACGGTACGGCCACCTTCGCGAATCGCGAAACGAAGACCTTTTTCCATGGCGATTGGTTGGATCAAAGTAACTGACAAAGTCACTTGGTCACCTGGCATTACCATCTCTACGTTTTCAGGAAGTTGGCAGTCACCTGTTACGTCAGTTGTACGGAAGTAAAACTGTGGTTTGTAGCCTTTGAAGAATGGCGTGTGACGGCCACCTTCGTCTTTTGAAAGTACGTAAACTTCGCACTTGAATTTAGTGTGAGGTTTTACAGAACCTGGCTTACAGATAACCATACCGCGTTTGATGGCTTCTTTTTCAATACCACGCAACAAGATACCTGCGTTGTCACCAGCTTGGCCTTCGTCAAGCAATTTGCGGAACATTTCAACACCTGTACAAGTCGAGTTCATTTTCTCGCCAAGACCGATAATTTCAACTGCTTCACCTACTTTAACGATACCACGCTCGATACGACCTGTAGCAACTGTACCACGACCTGTGATCGAGAATACGTCTTCTACTGGCATCAAGAAAGGCTTGTCAACTTGGCGCTCAGGCTCTGGAACATAAGAGTCAACAGCAGCCATCAAAGCTTCGATTGCAGCAACACCATCAGCATCACCGTTCAAGCCTTTCAAGGCAGAACCGCGGATGATAGGCGTGTTGTCGCCATCATATTCGTATTTGCTCAACAATTCGCGAACTTCCATTTCCACCAACTCAAGCATCTCTTCGTCGTCAACGAGGTCAACTTTGTTCATGAAAACAACCACTTGTGGAACACCTACCTGGCGAGCCAAAAGAATGTGTTCACGAGTTTGTGGCATAGGGCCGTCAGTTGCAGCTACTACAAGGATAGCACCGTCCATCTGGGCAGCACCTGTTACCATGTTTTTAACGTAGTCGGCGTGACCTGGGCAGTCAACGTGCGCATAGTGACGGTTGGTTGTTTCGTACTCTACGTGAGCAGTGTTGATAGTAATACCACGCTCTTTTTCTTCTGGAGCAGCGTCAATAGAGTCGTAGCTAGATGCTTTTGCCAAACCACTTTTTGCCAATACTGTAGTAATAGCAGCAGTGAGTGTAGTCTTACCGTGGTCAACGTGTCCAATCGTACCAATATTCACGTGGGGTTTGGTACGAACAAAGGTGTCCTTAGCCATTTTGTTTTAAAATTTAAGATTTGATCAATGTATTCGGGTAATAAAATAAACGAACGAAAAAAAAGTCGCTATCTGTTCTAATGAAGATTCTAATGAAGAAACGCATTAAAACTGACAGCGACACGCAAACTCCTTAGCTCGAAAGCAAAGAAGACCCGGAGCCAATGAGGGGAATTGAACCCCTGACCTCTTCCTTACCAAGGAAGTGCTCTGCCCCTGAGCTACATTGGCTGATGCCCAGAGCGGGAGACGAGGTTCGAACCCGCGACCTACAGCTTGGAAGGCTGTCGCTCTACCAACTGAGCTACTCCCGCATGCGGTGTGCTGCCGGACGCCTTAGCGCCCTCCACCTTAATTTTCTGTGTGGGGGTGATAGGATTCGAACCTATTCAGCCTAAACAACAGATTTACAGTCTGTCCCGTCTCTCCAGCTACGGCGCACCCCCTAAAGACTTAAGTGAGCCAGCGATAGGACTCGAACCTACGACCGGCTGATTACAAATCAGCAGCTCTACCAACTGAGCTACGCTGGCTTAAATCTTGTTTTTCACTTTGAAGAACTTGCTCTCTTTTCAAAAGCGAGTGCAAATATACGACGATTTTTGGATTTCAAAATAATTTGATAAAAAATTTCAAAAAAAATTCCACCCGAACAAACGGGTGGAATTTTGTCAAGCACCATACAGTGGCAAAATCGCCCCTAAACGGCCTCTATGCTCGGTATTTCTCTTTAACTTTAATCAGTTGTACCCGCAAGGCATCTATCGCCTCATCTACCGATTCTTCAAAAGTTTTTCGCGTTTCTTTTGCAATTAAGGTCGAACCCGGTATGTTTACCTTGATCTCTGCAACCTTGTCTTGCACTTGCCCTGTTTTCTCTAACTTTAAAATAACGTCTGCATTTAATATTTTATCGTGGTAGGTTTCTAGCTTGACTAATTTTTTCTGGATGAATTCTAGCAATTTTCCATCTGCGTCAAAATGTACGGATTGGGTTTGTATAACCATGATATATTACATTTATGAGTTAAAAATCTTTCTGCGTGAGCTGACCGGAGGGGCGGCGAAGCCGCTCGCGTAAGCGATGAGCCGAAGGCGAAACCCGTAGGGCAGCGACCCCAGCGGCCCAAAGCGCAGCGCCCGCCGCTGGGGGCACGCCCAAATAATTACTTTAATCAGCGCTCTCTGGCGAAGATATAGGATTCATAGCTTTTGGACAAATCTTTTTTCGCTTTTTATTTTTTTAATCTTGAGCCTTTGCGCCAGCACTTGTATTTACAATGCTTTCACTATTATTTAACTGTACTATCGCGGCTAAAGTTGCTATTTCGCAGCATTATTTTACGCCAATTAGTCCTTTTTCTTGGCCCTCGGGTGCGCCGAGCCATATGCCTTGCGCAGTTTTTCTATCGAGTTGTGCATGTACACCTGCGTGGCAGCCAAACTAGCGTGCCCCAACAGGTCTTTAATAGCGTTTAAATCGGCACCCTCGTCCGATAAATGCGTGGCGAAACTATGGCGCAACACGTGCGGGCTCCGCTGCGGCAGGGTGCTGCTCTGGCTCAAATAACGGTGCACGATATTGTGGATGAGCTTGGGGTAAGCTGGCTCGCCCTTGTCGGTTAAAATGAGCGCATCGGTGCCAGTAAGGCCAAATTGTACCGCCCTACCGCTCAGGTATTCGCGCAAAACGGTATCCAGCACCTCGCCAAAAGGGATGATACGCTGCTTATTGCCCTTGCCCGTTACAGTCAGTTGCATTTTGCCCGGCGGTACATCTTGCACCCGAAGGCTCAACAACTCGGCCCGGCGCATGCCCGTGGCGTACAGCATGGTCATGACCAGCTTGTCGCGCAGGCCAGGAAAACCCTCGGGGTACTCAAAACCATCCCAAACACCTGGGGCTTGGGTTGACTCCACGTAGTAGGGCTTGCGTTTTTGCGCCTTGGGCGAAATGACTTTTTTAACCGGATTTTCTTGTAGCTGCCCCGTGCGGATAGCATACTGGTAAAAGGTTTTGAGCACCGATAATTTGCGGTGGATACTCCGCGGCGTAATGCCAGCCTCCATCAATTGCACCACCCAGTTACGGATGTCGAGGTGCGTGGCCTGGAGCAAGCTGCCCTCCTCCCCTACCGATGCCTCAAACTGCATTAAATCGCTGGCATAAGCCTCGACGGTGTGCGGCGAGTAGCGCTTCTCGTTATGCAGGTATTGGATAAAGGTGCCCAGGCTATCCACTAGATATATGTTTTAATTTTCAGACTCTGTAAGGTGCTCATCACCAATGATTTAAGGAAAACACCGCGCTGTGCGTATTGCTCTTTATCTTTCCAAACGCCCCAGAGGTAAGTGGTGCCCTCGTTGAGCGTGATGATAAACTCGGCAATTTGAGCAGGGTTGTTTGGCGAGATGAGGCCGTGCTCTATCCAGGACTCTATCTCGTTGATCAACAGGTCTTTAAACCAGTCGTACATGTCCTGGAAATGCTTCTTCACCCTTGGGTTATGCTGGCTCATATAGTAGCAAGCGTAAAAAACCTCGGGGTCTGACACGCTCAGCCAATCGGGGCTGAAAACGATATCCAGCACGAATTCAAGGCGGTCCTCGGGTTGTTTGATGCGGTCGAGCTCGGTTAGGAAGGTATCTTCGTAGCGGGTTAGGATAAAGCCTACCAGCTCCACCATCAGGTCGTCCTTGGTATGAAAATAGTGTATAATCAGGCTGGGGTTCACGCCCATGCGGTCGGCAATCCGACTGATGGAAGCACTTTCGAGGCCTTCTTCTTTGATCAGCGAATACAGGTGGCCAATGATTTCCAGCTTGCGTTCGTCAACTTTACTCTTCCTGCCCATAATCCTGGGTTTACAATTTTATGCGGGGTCCGGGATGTATATCCGAGGCATCAAAGGTAACTTAAATATTGAATAACTGTTCAAGAATGGCTTTAAATCGCTGTGAAAATATGTATTTGGGTGGGTTATCCTGGGCGCACACGTAGGTGCGCCCCTACAAACAAAAACGCAAAAAATCAAAATTGCAAAAAATGCCAAACAAAAATCATTTCATCACTTACTCATTTCCTCTTTTTTTCTTTTTTTGGGGCCTCCCCTCGCGTTGCTCGTGGCGCTACGTTGCGGGTTCGCTAGCGCTCATACCTTGGGGCATACGCCCCTGCGGTACGGCCTTCGGCCGCCCTCCACATCGCTAGGCCGACACTAGTTTATAGTTGGCAGGTTGAATTAAGTAGCTAAAATCAAGGTATAATCAAATTAATAAACTCCTCATACTTTTTACCACCTGCTTTATTAATGCATTCATTCCTAACCTCATCTCTGTATGCTTTAAGGTTGTACTTTTCTAGATTAGTATGAACCAATACTTCTAAATCAATTGCATGATTAATTATGTCAAAAAATGACGACAGATCTAAAGCACAATAATGAATAAGAACATCTTCATCCATTAGGGCGACTTCTCCTGATGACAAACTTTGAGCATAATACATTTCCCATTGACCCGCATATCCAAAGTAGAAGAAACCATTTTTTTTGCCCGATATATTTCCAAAATCCGAAATTGTGCTAAATGGCACTTCTTCTGGAAATTCAAAGTATTTTTCCCAGTCGGATATGGGTAAGTTCTTGAAATCAGTAGTAGGTTGAATAGTTTTTTTTAGAATGACTTTATCAAATTGTACCAAATCAGTCGATTCATTTATCAAACCAATTGCCTTATTAAGGCTTTGTACAAATGTTAAAATTGTTTCCATTGTATAATATTTTAAATACCAATTTTACTGCTATATTCGTACTTGCACTGTTTTTAATGCTTGTTGACGGGGAGCCAACAAGGGCAAAAAACTCCAAAACGCAAACAAACGCCTATTCCTGCTTCATCAAGTCGAGGAAGCCATCCATCTTATCGTTGGGGATGGTTACAGAGAGGTTGTAATGGGCCAATTTCCATTTTTTATCAGCTTGTTGTAGCATAACGCCCGAGCCACGGCAAGGCCCCATCCAGGTGTCTAATTTTTCTTCAAACCAAACGGTTTTGCCGTCAGGACTGTAATATAGTTTGCGGTGGTGCGGTGTAAAATCCCAAGCCTTGCCTTTCCGGAAAAACGGTGCGGCCCAGTTGGCAAATTCATCGCGCTGCCAGCGTTCTGAATCATCGGTACCGAGATAGATAGCCTCTGGCGTCATGGAGCCAAAGAAGGTAGCAGAATCAGCCTTTGCGGCTGCCCTATGCCAGCGGTCGATGGTTACATGGATATTAAAGTCTTCAGGGCCTACCACTTCTGGGCAACCCTCTACCCTACGGGAATCGGTAATGCCAGAGATTTTCCAAGCCTTGCCTTCACGCGTAAGTTGGAAAACATTTGTACCACAATGGTGTACATGGTCGTTGACAAACAGTACATACGGCGCCCAAACGATGGCGAGGTCGCGCTCTAAGGTTAGGTCAATGCTGGTTAGGCGTTCTTCAATTTTAGCATTGCGTTTTTGGCCAACCATGATGAGGAGCGAATTGGCATCCTCCATATTGCGTTTTACAACGCCTTGGGCATCTTCTTCAACCGATACCAAGATGAGGCCCTCGGCTAGCAAGGGTTTCATCAGGGCAGAATCGCTGGTATTCAACGCCTTGAAAAAATCCTCGACGATTGCCTTGGCACTTTCGCTCGGGTTAGGCACGCCTTGGGCTGTAGCCCAATTCAAGCCAAGCAGTAAACAACTTAACAGCAAGTAACGCATAGCCAGATTATTCAGGGGTTCCAAGCAATTCAATTACCTTCGCCTTGGGCATACGGTTAAAGGTATAGCCCGACTCAGCGCCCCAGGTTTTCTGGTGGTTTTCGTCGTAGCCCCTATCCCAAGATACGAGTTTCTCAATGTTGACAAACACGTCCGACATGATATACTTGCTGTCAGGGCGGTCGGTTGGGCATTCACCTTGGTGGGTATTACCTACATATACACCTGGCAATTCTTGAATGATGTATACACTACAACCCATTTTCTGCTTGAGATCATCTGGGCTAAGCTCGTCGAAAAGGCTTTTTTCAGCAGGTTTAAAGGCTTGTTTCCAAGCGCCAACAAACTGCTTTGGTTTTTCAAGCGAGTATACTTCGCTGACCACGGTATCGCGGTCTTTCAAGTAAACCTTGTACACTCTTTGACGGTATGGCTCATTGGGCAGTGAAGCCAAGGCCTGTTCTACATAAAACCATTTAGCATCGTCGCGTGTGTTCCAGATGCGGTAAATGTGCATAGAGATATTGTAAAAGCCCAGGGGGTCTTTCTGGTGTTGCTCCTCCGAGCTGAAACTACCTTCCAACAAGTAACAGAACTGTTCTAGCCTATCCTTGATTTTCAGGGCAGCAGCACTAGTTTTCTCTGGTACCTCGTAAGGGCTTTTCGTGTTCTTCTTGCTACCGCCGCAGGCTGTTACCAAAAGGGCCACAAACAAGCTAAAGCTTGCAAATTTCAGCATATGTTTCATACGATATCTCTTTTACTTAGGGGGAGGAAATCTAAGCGTATGTTTAGATTTTGGGTTACGAGGGAAAAACAAGCTGTTTTTCGCCGGAAGCTAAAGTCCAAACATACTCTAACGGCCAAATGGCATTTTAGGCATGCCGGGCATACCGCCGCCAGGACCCATTTTCGACATTTGGTGCATCATCTGACGCATTTTTTCAAACTCGCGGAGGAAGTGGTTCACTTCTTCAATAGTGTGGCCACTACCATTAGCGATGCGTTTTTTACGGCTACCGTTCATCAAGCCTGGGTTGTTCCGCTCGTTGGGGGTCATCGACAAGATGATGGCTTCCACTTTAAACATCTGCTTATCGTCGATTTCATCGAGTTGCTTGGCGATTTTACCCATACCTGGGATCATCGACATCAAGTTCTTGATGTTGCCCATTTTTTTGAGCTGACCTAACTGCGTGAGGAAGTCATTAAAGTCAAACTCGTTGCGTTTGATTTTCTTCTCGAGCTTTTTGGCTTCCTCTGCGTCATATTGTTCTTGGGCTTTTTCAACGAGCGAAACGATGTCACCCATGCCTAAGATACGTTGTGACATCCGTTCTGGGTAAAACACATCAAGGGTATCGAGCTTTTCGCCCATACTCACGAACTTGATGGGTTTACCTACGGTATACTTGATGGTCAAGGCCGCACCACCACGGGTATCACCATCTAACTTGGTGAGTACAACGCCATCGTAGTTGATGCGGTCGTTGAAGGCTTTAGCTGTGTTCACGGCATCCTGGCCTGTCATCGAGTCGACCACGAACAAGGTTTCAGTCGGGTTGATCGCCGCTTTAACTTGTTCAATTTCTTTCATCATCTCCTCGTCAACGGCCAAGCGGCCAGCAGTATCCACGATAACTACATCGTGTTTGTGTTGCTTGGCGTATTCCAAGGCGTTGAGGGCAATTTGAACTGGATTTTTATTCTCGGGCTCTTTATAGATCGCAGCTCCTACAGATTCGGCCAATACGGTCAATTGGTCCATAGCGGCTGGACGGTAAACGTCACAGGCCACAAGGAGCGGTTTCATCTTGCGTTTATCCTTGAGGTAAAAGGCTAATTTACCGGTGAAGGTAGTTTTACCCGAACCTTGCAAACCTGCAATCAGAACGATACCAGGCGTGCCTTTCACGTTGATGCCCACGGCTTGGCCACCCATGAGTTCGGTCAGTTCGTCTTGAACAATTTTGACCATCAACTCACCTGGCTTAACGGCTTTAAGCACGTTGCGGGTACCCAGGGCTTCTTCTTTTATTTTGTCGGTAAACTCTTTCGCGATTTTGTAGTTCACGTCGGCGTCTACCAAGGCGCGGCGAATCTCTTTGATGGACTCTGCCACGTTTAATTCTGTAATCTTACGGTCGCCTTTAAGGCTTAAAAATGCACCTTCTAGTTTGTCCTGTAAATTCTCGAACATGGAGTTTATGGTTTAGAAAGCTGAACGATGTTCGGCTGTTGCTATAAATGATGAGTGATGATTTTACTTTTCAACACGCGAAGATAGTTTTTTTAACTATGAATGATGAACGATGAGCGATGAATTATTAGATATGAACTATGAATGATGAACGATGAGCGATGAACGATGAGCGATAAACTTTTTAAGCACGATGCCTGAAGTTTAAAATTTGCCGCCCAAGCGCTAGCGATGTGGAGCGGTGGCGGCGCTAGCCGCCAGACCCGAAGGGGCCGAGCGAACAGCGAGCCGCGCAACGTAGCGGCGACCGCGTATGCGCGGGCGCAGCGCCCAAAATAATGTGCTAATTATTGATTTGCCCATGTGCCGATTATTTGCTGCCCCAAACTCCTCACTCCTAACTCCTAACTCCTCCCTAAATTAAAGTCTATCATCCAGATATAAGTACAAACTTTCCACAACGTAGGTGAAAAACATCCAGGCGGGGGCGTAATCCAGGCGGATATAACCCATCACGTGCCAGCCAGTGGTATATTCCCAAGGGCATTTGCCCGTGATTTGCTCCAACAGAAAACCTGCGATGAACTCGACGATAAATATCATCAAGGTGTAAATCAATATCCTGATAATTAGTGGTTTAGCCTTAAAAAAACGATAAGCAGTACCTGCTAAAAATGGAATGAGCGCGTAGATGGGCGCCATCCAAACGTAGGTTTTACCCGTGAGCGACCACAAGGGCTCGCCGCAAAACGGCTCGTTGTTGATTAAATTGCTAAATGCCACGAAAAATATCTCGGCCGTGATGCCAAAACATACAAAAAACAGGGTGATGACAATATTACGGTTAAGCATTTTTCTTTGATTTTACTTTGTTTTGCTGATGTTGACGCTCTAATAAACGCTTGGTCATTTCCAGGAAATTATTCTCGGTCACGATGCCCACCACTTCTTTATCTTTTACCACGGGCACACAACCAATATCGTGTTTGTTCATGAGGTTTATGGCCTCCAAGATAGAGGTTTCAGGGCCTACGCTCACCACGTCGGTAATCATCAAGTCCTCTACGAGTTTGGCCTTGGTTTCCGATAAGCTGGCGCGCTGCGTGAAATGGCGCAGCAGCAAGCGCGAGGTAATGAGGCCGATAAAATGGCCATTGGCGTCCTCCACCACGGTGTAGCGGATTTTCCGCCAGTCCATCATGTCGGCAACCAGCTCCAAAATATCCTCCTTGTGTACCGAGAACACATCGGTGGTCATGAATTCCTCCACCACGAGGCGCGATGGTTCGTACTCCAGCAGGTCGTCGAGCGAACCCAGCGGCCAGGTGTGCACGGGGTCGCCTTTTTCCTGGTTGCGCATCAAGCTGGTGGTGATGGCCGTGATGGCTTCATCGCGCGAGGTTTCTTTCAAGAAACGGGAGTACGAGCGCAACATCCAGCGGGCACCAGTGGCGTGCTCTTTGGTGCGCCCCTCGATGACATCGAGGTAGCGACTAATATCTTCAGGGTTTACTTGGTTCATTTCCAAGCCTTTGCGCGACAATGGTATCAACTCTTCGAGCATTAAATCGCGGGCCGAAATTTTCTTATCGTCTACCCAGGTAAACTTCGAGTCATTGCCGGTACGAGCGCCTTTCACGAAGTTGTCGCGAGCGTCATCAAAGCTCATGTGCTTGGTGATATCGCCGTAATGGTCGGCCATACCTTCCATCAAGCCTAGCCAGAACGCCGTGTTGGCCATCTCGTCGAGTACCGTTGGGCCTGCGGGCAAAATGCGGTTCTCAATGCGCAGGTGTGGCTTGCCAGAGGGACTGATGCCGTAACAAGGGCGGTTCCAGCGGTAAACCGTACCGTTGTGCACTTGCAAGGCACGGAGTTTAGGCGCTTTACCCATTTTAATTTGCGCGAAGGCATCTTCTTCTTCCTCAGCGCTGAGGAGGGTCCTAAACCGGAGGATATCCTCTCGGTAAATTTCGAGGATTGACTTGTGTAGCCAATCATTACCAAAGGTTACCCTAGGCTGACGGTCGCGGAGGTTATCGGTACTGCGGCGATTATCTACCGATTGCTGGAACAACACGATTCGGGTCTCGTGCCAGAGGCGTTTACCAAACAGCAAGGGCGAGTTGGCCGCCATGGCCAGTGTTGGTCCGGCTATAGCCAAGGCAATGTTGTACATCTGCACGAAGTTTGACGGGCTTACCTGCATGTGTACCTGGAAACTAGTGTTACAGGCTTCGAGCAACGGCGAATCATGGGTCAGGTTCAGCTCGTCGATACCTTCTAGGCGCAGGTCGTAATCGCTGCCGCGTAGGTCGCGCAAGGCCTGCATGAGCGCCCGGTAGCGGGGCTTGGGCGTGAGGTTATCCATGCTCAGGTGCGACTTGCGCAGCGAGGGCAAAATGCCCGTGAGTAAAATCTGGGTATCGTGTTTGGCGGCGGCTTGGCTCAACTCGGCCAAGTAGCTGCGAATTTCGGCTTCCATAGCCGAGAAGGATGAACCCGTGAAGTCGCGGGGCGTAAGGTTACATTCCAGGTTGAATTGGGCCAGCTCGGTGGTTAGCCATTCGGGGCTAAAATCTTGCATGATTTCCATGCATTTCAGGCGGGGTTTGCCGTATTTATCCACGAGGCACATCTCTTGCTCGGCCCCGATGCGTTTGATACCCGACTCGAACCAGTCGTTGTCCAGCATGTATTCCAATGCCCGTACATCGTTCAGCAAACTATGCATAAAGGCTTGCATTTGCCCTGCATCTTGCTTGTTCATGAGTTTTACCCGTTCTTCGCCCATAATTTTTGACAGTTCTTGCCGTTTAGTAATTTATCAGCGTATGTTTGGAGTTGGATTTCGTGGTAAGTTTAATTCCAAACATACGCTTACCTTTGTGGTGTCGCTCAAAAGAGCCCCAATGTATGAATTTAGTTATGTAATACGCCAAAAAAATGTCAAAAAAAATTAAAATAAGCTTGTACTCGGCCATTTTACTTGCTATTTCGTTCATGGCTGGTAGCTGTAAAGACAATGACCGCACGGGTTTTGATGCTGGTTTTGTAGCCAACTTCGAGTTACAAACAGCCTTGAACCCATTCCAAACGTATTATCAAAAGGTAGGTGATTTTATACCCGTTACGGCCCCTTTCATCGAGGCAGAGCCAGGCTTGGTGCGCTTAACCTCGCAAGATGGCACGCCTTTGAGTTTCCTCGACGACGTGTCGCTACTGATCAAAACCAGCACATTCCCACTCACCGAGTTTGCGTACCGTGCGGTAGTGCCGGCCAACAATGGCGTGGTTCTTGACTTCATTCCAGCATCACAACCGGGTGAATTTCCGTATTTTGCCGACTATTTAAAGCGTACCGATGCCGAAATCTGGTTGCGTTACCGCCTCAGGGGTACAACAGCAGCGAGCGTACTCATACGTGCTGAAGCATATTTTACTTGTTACGAAAACTAATTCAACTGTATGGAAAACAGTTTATTATACCGATTTTTGATTTGGGCGTGCCCCTCGGCATTCGCCTCGGGTCGGGCTGCTACGGGGTTCGCCTTGCTCCGTGCTACGCACCCGCGCTCCGCGCGGCCCTTTGCATCCCTCACGCTGGGGATTGCCGTACTGCTTAGCTTGGCGAGCACGCCTTTTACCAGCACGGCCAACACCTTGGGCGATTCGGTTTTATATGTTGACTATCGTCCTCAATACACCCAGTGGATGGACAATTATATCTTGGATAAAATTGTGTACACCCAAAATCGGACGATTTTCCACTTCAGGTTTGTGGTTACTGCGGGCGGCGGCTTAGTAACCTATTACGGCCCGAAAGGAGCTTCGCCTTGGTACCTCAAGAATATATCTGCTACTAAACCCGGCGATAAATTGGCTTACGAGTTGATTGAAATCAACAACATTGCCGTGAACGGCGTGGTAGTAGTCAAAAACTTGCGCACCTCGCCAGAGTTTGAAATGACCCAAGAAGACAATGCGGTTTACACTTGTGAAGTACATTTTGAACGCTTGAAACCTGGCACCAGCAAAGTGGATCTGATTGAAGGCCGCGGCAACGAAAGAAGCGAACTCCACTTCAACTGTTTTGCTGTAACGGTGAAACCACCCAACAGTGAAGAACTAGGCACACCTGCCGATATGGCCCGCAAGGTAAATGAGTTCGAAACCAAGATGGGTGCAAAAAACAAATCGGTGATAGCGGTTGAAAGTGGCAACGTGAATAAAGCACCCAACACCGCCAACGAGCCTAAAGCTGAAGCTAAAGCAGTTTACCCCAAGGTGCAGGTGTACTTCTTGGAAAATGATGCGAAATCGACCTGCGTTGAAATCAATCAAAATAACTTGGATTGGGTAGTTGAGCGTTTAATGAGCGATAAATCACTCAAGGTTAGGATTACGGGCTATGCAGATATAAAAGGAGAGCCTGCTAAAATGCAAGCTTTATCCGAAAAACGGACCAATGCTGTGTACAAATACTTACGCCAACGCGGCGTACCCGCTAACCGCATTATCAAGGATAGTAAAGGTAGTGCAAACCCTATCCATGAAAAGGGTAGCGGCCGCAATAGAAGAGTAG
Source organism: uncultured Saprospiraceae bacterium (assembly GCA_964508975.1). Taxonomy (GTDB): domain Bacteria; phylum Bacteroidota; class Bacteroidia; order Chitinophagales; family Saprospiraceae; genus CAZDVQ01. Next base: position 25,038 of record CAZDVQ010000022.1, on the reverse strand, counting down.
AAATAGAGTTAATAAAGGAATAAGCTTTTGAGTAGTATGTCACATTTTAATATTTTTATCAATATAAATACAGGCAACCGGATATTCCAAAACAACCAGTGCTTTACACCATTAAGCCTATTGTTTTGGGTACTTATCCTATTGCCTTACATTAGTTTAGCGCAACCTGACAGCATGGGTGTCGAAACACTCATTGAAGAGCTAAACAAAGATGGAAAAATCCGCAACGCTGCCCTAGGCTTGCGCAGCGATACGGTGAAGCTTTCAGATATCATGGATCGCCAGCGTGCACCAGATGCCCCTAAAGCCCCAGTAGAAAAAGCTCCCAGTACTTGTATCGAAATCAGGTTCGTAGAAAATGAACATCGGTTTTGGAGCCAGGAGCTTGCAGACCAGTATATTGACTACATTGTACGACTGATGCTCAGCAAACCTGATTATAAGGCAGTTATACGCGGGCACTCCGATATAGTAGGCAAGCCTGAAATCTGCCAGCAGCTCTCTAAAGAACGAGCCGAGATGGTTAAGGAAATTATCATCGCAAGGGGTGTCCCCGCAAACCGCTTGAGGGTTGAAGCCCTGGGACAATCAAAGCCCAAAATAAACAAAGCTTCTGGCTTAAATCGGCGCGTAGAAATATGCCTTGAAGTGGAGTGATAAAAAAAGTGCGTTAAATCCAACGGTAATTTTGTCACATTTCGAGAGAAAAGCTTACATTTGTGCCATAAAATGAAAATATGAAGGCACTTCTCTCTCTCAAATTAGCCATTATTGGCCTGTGCATAGGCTTAACTACAACAGGAGTTCAGGCAACAAACTTACCGCCTGACACCTTGAGCCTAGACGAATTATTCGTATTGCTTGACCAGCAACAGCTGGCTAAAACGGAAGTACGTACTATATCAACTGTAGTGGAAGATGAAGCTCCTACAGCGGTTACCTACGTGACTACCGAAATTCGCTTTGTAGAGCATGCCAACCGCTTTTGGAGCGCTGAACTAGCTATGCAATACGTTGATTTTATTGCTAAAGAAATGCATGCTAAACCCAATTTAAAGCTGGTATTGATTGGCCACCGCGACATGGCAGAAAACGACCCAAAATCAGCGAACTTGGCATTGCAACGGGCAGAGTTGGTTAAAGCAACCATCATGAAACGGGGCATTACATCAGACCGAATCGTTGTAAAGGACATGGGTACAAGCAATCCCAAGGTATCTAAAGCATCGGGGTATAACCGCCGAGTTGAATTGGTATTGGTTAAATAAAAAAGCGAGCCAGCTAAAATAGCCGCGGTAGCGATGCGTAGGGGTGGCCGAAGGCCAGACCGCGAAGCGGGCCAAGCGATAGCGCGCCCCGGAGCGTAGCGCCCGCCGGCAAGCCAATGCTTGCCGGCGGGACCGCCCAAAGTATATTAGAGTATGTTTGGACTTTAGCTTCCGGCGAAAAACAGCTCTTTTCGGATGATTTTTGCTGTAAAAAATAGTTAGGTAGCCCCGCTATGCGCCCATTTTTTTAAACAAGCTCATCAAAAAATAGCTCGTTTTCGCTCAAAACCCAAAATCCAAACATACGCTTAAAACGTTACGCTGAGGCCCAACATGAAGTTGATGCCCGCTTGTGGGTACAAACCATCAAAATGCTCAAAATTACCGTTAAACGAATAGCGGTACACCCAGCCGTTGGCCGAGTACATGTTGTTGGTCAAGTTACGGACTAAAGCCGTGACGGCCAGTCGTTTAACCCAAGGATGCTCCAACTGGTAATGTAGCCTAAAATCGAGCAGACCGTAGGGATTCAAGGAACGGATTTCAGCACCCGTGTTGTCGAGGTATTGGCGACCCACATACTTGGCAATCAGGGCAATTTCGAGCGATTGTTTATCGATTTGCAAGGCTTTAAATAGGTCGTACGACAACTCGCTGGCAGCAATAATACCAGGCGAGAAGGCGATGTTGGTGTTTTGGTACGTGTTTACTATGCTCCCGCCGTTATCCCAATCATCCACATATTCGGTGAAGGTTGGGATGATATTCCGCGACAAAGTTAGGTTACCGCTATATTGAAAAGCCTTCCAAAAACGGGCCGCAGCACTAAATTCGAGCCCCATGCGGTAGCTTTTTGGGACGTTTACCCGTGTTTGAGCGCCGACATCGTTGAGTTGGCCAGTGAGGACAAGCTCGTTGCGATAATCCATGTGGTAAGCGTTGATTTCGGCGTTGAAGTTAGGCTTTGTAAAACGGTACCCAAGCTCGAGGTTGCGGAGGGTTTCGTGTTTAGGTCGGCTTTCGGTGCTAGACTCCGTATAATCATTGCGGTTGGGCTCGCGGTTTGCAATGCCGTAGTAGGCATAAAGCTGGTTTGCCTTGCTGATTTGCCAACTCGCTCCAAATTTAGGGTTGAAGAAATTGAGTTGATCTGTTTGAGTGACATTGGTACCATCGGTATCGAATCCGAGGAACTGGTAGGCCACGAAGCGATACTGTAAATCAGCAAACAAGCGAATATTCTGGCCGAGTTTGTAATTCAACTTCAAGTAAACGTTGGCATCATCTTTTACAGCATCGTTATCATAGTATCTGTGGCGGATGTTGCCATTAGAAGCATTGGAGGCCCAGATTACTTCACCGAAATGTTTGCCGCGGTACTGATTCCAAGCACCCCCTAATATAGCGTCAAACTTGGAACTCGCCTGCCAAATAAAGGCAGTGGTGAACCCGTAATAATGGTTATCTAGCCAGCGGCGGCGGATAAGGTTACTTTTGTCGATGATGAAGCCATTGATATTGATGGGTTCTAGGCCATAATATTCCAGGGCAGTATCGTCGAAAGCTGCGGCGGTATCTTGGAACTGTTCATAATAGCCTTTACCCCGTGTGTAATGCAGGGACAAGTTATAGTTGAGCTTAGGGCTGAACTGATGGTTAAAGTGCAGTTGGTAGTGATTTTGCGTATAATCATCCACTTGATTGTTGTAGAGGTAATGATTGTACCGTCGATCGCTATTACGCAGATTTTCGGCTTGAGCAGGGCTTAATCCGTTAAGTGCGATGTAGTTTTCAATACCCAGGCTATCGTTGTTGATGCGGGCCGAAGGCGTGCCATACCAGGCTTGTTGAGTGACTTCCTTACCCAGCAGCATCACATACTTTATAGAAGTTTTATCAGATACATAACCACCAGACAAGTACATAGAATTAAGCCTAGACGCAGAACGGTCGATATAACCATCGGAACGAACCTGACTTAGGCGACCGTCCAAGTACCAACGATTAGCAATGAGCCCTGTACCAAATTGCAAGTTATTTTTGAGGGTGTTAAAGGAGCCGTAGCTGTTGTCGATCCGTAAATAAGGTTTGAGGCTTAGCTTACTGGTTTGCAGGTTGATACTGGCGCCAAAGGCCCCGGCACCATTGGTAGATGTACCTACACCCCGTTGGATTTGGATATCGTTAGCCGAGCTGGCAAGGTCAGGTAAATCAACCCAAAAAACGTTTTGTGATTCAGCATCATTAAGAGCGATACCGTTGATGGTGACGTTGATACGGGTTTGGTCGCTACCGCGTATGCGGATGCCCGTGTAACCTACGCCATTACCGGCATCGGAAGTAACCACGACGGAAGGCGTTTGATCGAGGAGCATAGGCACGTCGAAGCCAAGGTTTGATTTATCAATTTGATCTTTGTTCAAGGTGCTACTCGCAATGGGGCTACCCTCCCCTGCCCTAGTGGCCTTAACGACCATCTCGTCAATCAGAAAAATGCTAGGTTTAAGGACAAAGTTGTACGCGCCAGTAGTGCTAATGGATACTGCATTGCTTGGTTCGTAGCCAAGGTGACTGACCGACAGTTGGTACACTGGGCCAGCGGGGATGTCGTTGATGCGGTAATAGCCATCCTCGTTGGTTACGGCATTTTGAAAACCTTTGAGTAAAACGAGGGCACCTTGAACAGGCTGGCCTTTTTCATCGGTTACAGCACCTTCAACGAAAAAACGTTGGGCCTGTACCGCTAAAGACAATAGCAGTAAGCAGAGGGTTAAACGAAGTTTTTGCATGGAATGCCGGTTTAAAATTAACGAATAAGGTTAAACCCGGCATGGGGAAAATATACAGTTCGGCAATACAGGCCTCTATCCAGAGGAGTGTATAATCCCTTGGCGGCATTACCCGCCCAGGTTCCGTGGGTATCATCTCAGCCAGCGTATCCGCTAGCACCCCAAGCCGGCTTGGATGCTGAAGCATCCAAACTAGAAAACGATTGGCCAATCGCAGTGCAAAGGTAAGGCTCTATCTCGAATTTTGGTCAAAAAGTAATAAAATATAACCGCTGGTTATACTTTATTACTTTGGGCCAGTTTTATCCTTGAAAATTTTTCTAATGGCGTTTCATATATGACATTTGCAGTATGGCAAGTCAAAAAGAACAGGGTAACATTTACGACAAAGTACTCAAAGAGAACGCTCAATCGATGCTTCCTTTGTTTGTTGATATTCCGTTTCAACACATCAAACCACTCAAGGATAAAATTCAAACAACGCTAGAACGAGAGCTTGATTTATTGTTTGAAATTCAGCTTGAAAACGATGAAAAGCGTTTAATACACCTTGAATTTCAAACAGCGAGCACGAGCAACATGCCAGAGCGGATGCTATTGTATTTTGGCATGGCACGCCATAAATACAATCTTCCAATCAAACAACAAGTTATTTATCTTGGAGCCCATAAACACCACATGGGAAACAGGATAAATTGCATTGGTATTAACTTTGAATTTGACATAATATCTATTAATGAAATCCATGCGAAGCAATTCTTAATTACACAAGTTCCTGAAATTATAATTTTAGGACTACTGGGAAAATATGAAGATGAACTCAAAGAGCAAATATTGCGTTCTATTGTTTCAAGGCTTAAACGCTGCTGCCAAGATAGTAGCAGTTTAAAAAAATATCTAAAACAGTTAACTGTTTTATCGCGTTTACGTAATTTTGATCAAGAACTAGTACAAAATATAACGAATATGCCTATTTACGTTGACATTAAAGATGATGTGTTCTACAAGGAAGGCCTTGAACAAGGACTAGAACAAGGACTAGAACAAGGACTAGAACAAGGTTTAGAACAAGGCGTTGAACTTGGTGCAGCCATGACCTTCGAGATAGTTAAGTTATATAAAGCAGGTATGAGCGCAGAAGCTATAGCACAGGAACTATCCTTAAAGCCGAGTGTAGTCGAGGATATTATCCAAAAAGCACAGGAAAGCGGCTGGGTATAGTCTTATTCGTTCAAAAACAGGGATAGCGTTTGGTAAAACGCCTCTGGCTGCTCCGCGTGTACCCAGTGACCTGCACCTGCAATGGTTTCCAGGCGAGCATTGGGGTATAGTTGATGCAATAAATCTTTATCGCTATCCTGTATGTATTTGGATTCAGCCCCTCGGATAAACAAGGTGGGGCCTTCAAAAGGCTGTTCAATGTCAACATTTTTGAGGATATCCTGGTAGTGTTTTATCAACACGGGGAGGTTCATTTTCCACTCGTACACATCGGCAGGTGTGCGACTTAAATTTTTGAGCAAAAACTGCCTAACGCTAAACTCTGGTATATATTGGAGTAAGTGTTCCTCGGCCTCTGTCCTGGATTGGATTTTGCTCAAGTCCAGGGTTTCCAGTGCTTCTAGTATAAGCTCATGGCCACCGCGATAATCCTTGGGGGCTATATCCACGACGACGAGCTTGTCTACCATATCGGGGTAGTCGGATGCGAATTGCATGGCTACTTTTCCACCCATCGAGTGACCGACGATACTCGCGTGGTACATCCAGTTGCTCTCCATGAAATGCGCCAAGTCGGCACTCATGTCTTGGTAGGTATGACTGGGCACGTGTGGCGAGCGACCGTGATTGCGCAGGTCGATGATAACCACCATGTACTGCTCGGCCAAACGCTTGGCCAAGGTTTGCCAGTTATCCAGCGTGCCAAACAAGCCGTGCATGATGATGAGCGGGTCGCCTTGGCCAAATATTTTATGGTTGAGTTCGATAGACATATTCTAGGAAGTTTTGTAATCGCACCAGCGATGCGAAACGGTGGCCCGTTGCACGAAGTGCACCGCAAAGGAGCATCGCGACTGTGCGAAGGGCCAGACCAAGCCCGCAGGGCGAAGGGCCGAGCGAATAGCGAGCCGTGTAGCGTAGCGGCGGCACCGTAGGTGACGCGGTGCCCCAATAAAAAAATTATTTATGCTCGGCGGCGGCTTGCTCGGTATGGCGATTCAAGAAATACTGCACGGCCAACTCGTAGCCCAACATGCCAAAACCCGAAATAACGCCCTGGCACTGCGCCGAGATGTAGGAATGGTGGCGGAAAGGTTCCCGCGCAAAAACGTTGGATATATGCAACTCGACCACCGGCGTGTACACCGAAGCGATGGCATCGGCCAAGGCCAAGGAGGTGTGCGCATAAGCCCCCGCGTTGAGGATAATACCGTCGAAACTAAAACCAACCTCGTGAATTTTATCAATCAAGGCCCCTTCGTAATTCGACTGGAAGTAGTTCAAGTCTACATCCTTGTACTTGCGTTGTAACTTGGCAAAATGTAGCTCGAAAGATACATTGCCATATATTTCTGGCTGGCGAATACCCAAGAGGTTGAGGTTTGGGCCATTGATAATCATCAGTTGCATACTGTAATAAATATTGCGTTATTTACCACCCGCAGCCTTGTCGAACAGCAGGTCAAAAATCTCGGAGTTTGTGCTGGAAAGTTGTTTTAAATCATCGTCGTTGAGGCGGAGACCATCTTTGTATACCACGACGAAGGCATCGGCAAAGCCTTTGGCCTTCATGGCGGTCAAGGTCTTTTTGATTTCTTGGTAACCGCTGGTCCAACCCAACAAGTATCTTGATGTTTGTAAGCTCGGGATACGTTCAATAGCCAAAAAGCCCGCACCGTTTAAGGTTTGCTTTTCATTTATCGGGGTGTTGCCCGATTTGAGCTGCACCACGAAGCGAATGCCCTTGAATTGATCTACGCAGGTACCTTTGGGCATACCCGTTGACACCGTCGTGTTGGCATCGGTATACAGGTATTCGGTATTTTGCAACCAATATGGGAATACATCCACGCGGTTGTTCTGAAGCTTGGCATCGGTGATAGGACTGCCGTCGGGGTTAAATTCGATGGAGTTTGGACAAGCATTTCCGACAGCGAAAATACTCAGCTTGCTAGGCGAAAGCCCTGCTTGGTCAACCAGCAACTTGGCTTCTAACTCGGCCACTTGAGCCGTGTAAAACACGGGGCTATCGCCACCGTCTGAAGGGGTGCAATGTGCCAGAAGGAAGTAGTTCAAATCGGGCTGGTCGGTTTTTAGTTTGCCTAGGTTATTGATAGTTTTAAAGGAGTTTGGCCTTGCCCTGAATTTTTCATCGTACAGGATAGGACCCAATTCAACCATTGTTTTTTCCTCGACAACAATCGCTGGTTCTGGCGTAACCACGGGAACCTCGGGCGTGGGCGTTGTTGGCTTAACGGTTTCCACTACAACGGGTGCCGGGGCAATATCTTTAGTTGGATTCCTGAAAAAGCTTGGAATACCGTCGTTGTATTGCTGCTCGTACATGGGCGTGGTGAACAACATGGTGTAAATGTCTAAACCACCTAGTCCGCCAGTGCGGTTTGAGGCAAAATAAGCCGATGAACCCATGGGATGAACAAAAAAATCGAGTTCATCGCCGGGCGAATTCCAAGGAAAGCCGGGGTTATACACCTCGCCCCAGGCCGTGCTTTGCTCGTCAAGGCGCAGGTAAAAGAAGTCGTAACCACCCATGCTTTCTGGTCGATTCGAGCTGAATATCAAGGTTTTAGCATCATTGCTCAAAAAGGGCGAGCGCTCGTCGTAAATCGTATTTACCGCCGGGCCAAAGTTACGGGGAGCCGTCCATTGGCCAAGGCTATCCAACACCGAGAAGTAAAGGTCCTTGCCACCATAACCACCGTCGCGGGTGCTAGAAAACACTCGGATGGAATCATAGGCGCAGTACATATCGCCTTCCCAGAGGCCAATTTGGTTAAACGGCGCGGGCATGGCCAAGGCCCTACCTTCCGCGTCTTTCCAATCGAGGCTGTCTTCAAACCAAGCGTACTGGCCATTAAAGCGCTTTTGATACACAAACATGCGTTTGCCGCTGCGGTCAAAACTCATCAAAGATTCCTCGTGGTTGCTGTTGTATCGGGCGCCTGCGGCTTGCACCAAGTATTGCCCACCTGGCGAGATGGCCGCGCGGTACAGGTCGGGGTTAATGTTGCCGTAAGGACTGGCATTACCTTGGCCATCAGTTTTACCACCTACCGAGCCTTCGCGGTTGCTGCTGAAGTAAATCAAGTTGCCCTCGTCAAGTTTGAGCAAGGGTTTGTAATCGTCGCGGTTGCTGTTCAAGGTAGGTCCAGCGTTTTTCACGAACTCGGGGCGGCGTTTATACAGCAAGGCCTCGCCAGATACACATTGGCGGATGAGCAGGAGTATATCGCCGAAGCGTTTATCGTTTTTTTTCAGTGTAGCCAGGTACAGTTTGTAGTAGGCGGCGGCGGTTTCAAACTTAGCGCTGAGGTGGTAAGCACGGGCCAGGTACCAGTAAGCATCGTCGGGCACTTTTTTATCTTGCAAGGCAAACTTGAGGTACTCCACGGCGCGTGGAATTGAGTCGAGCTGCAAGAGCGTACGGCCAATTTTGTACTTCAGCACCATGTCTTTGGGGCGTTGTTGTTGCTCCTGCATATAGGCACTGAGGGCTTCGGTCCAAACGGCCGAGGCGAAAAAATGGTCACCGCGTTTCTCGTGGTTCGAGGATTGAGCGGCGGGCTGCGCGGCCAAGCGGAAGAGGCTCAGCAGCAGCGGGAGTATGATAACGATTCGGTATTTCACGTTTAATGCATTGTATAGGGAGGCAAAAATACGCTGTTTCGGGCTACATAGTTAGCGGATTTAGGATTGTTTTTGGATTTGGGCGCCTCGGCTCCCTTTGGTCGCCGTCGCTACGTTGCGCGGCTCGCTAACGCTCGGCCCCTTTGGGTCTGGCGGCTGGCGCCGCCACCGCTCCACATCGCTGGCGCATTTATGAGTTTGATTTTGCTTGTAGTTGTACTCAAGTCAATAAAACGAGATAAACCGATATCAGAAAAAAACACCTACCCCACCCCGCAAATGTTACACTTTTACCGTTTAGTGTACAAACAAACTTACCCATGAAAAACGTATTGGCGCTACTACTCTTCTGCTCAAGCTACTTTCTCACACATGCACAAACCCCTGCGATGCAAACATCCAGGGTTGCTATTGGCGTTTCCGCTGGCCCTAATCTAGGCACTTATCCCAAGTTGAACCTTATATATCAGCAACGAGATAACCCTAGCACTGTAATGACGGGCTTTAGCATAAACCTCCCAGTTCAATTCGCACTCGACAAGGCGGCCCGCTTCCAAATGGGTACAGGTATTTCCTATACCTCTTTAGGTCATGCGTACAAAGCAGATACATTATTTCTGGAATACTTCGATTATGATAACCTTATCCTGGTTTCAGATTCTTTTGTAGCCAATTTCCGGTACCAAGATAGATATCTTGAAATACCGTTGCGCTTTAGCTATCACATACACCGAGCTTCTTGGGGCATGTATGCTTTCGGGGGGCTTATTGGGGGGCTTTACATTAACTCTACGGCTTTTTTAAAGCAGGTTGATATGCAAGGTAACATAGGTACCAATCGTGATGGATTTAGAAACAACGCTTTTAAAGCTTTAGCCTTGTCGGGCATGGTAGGTGTCGGGTTTGAGTTAAACTTAAGCAAAAGGCTGCTGCTTCAAATGGAGGCATATATGCGGCAAGGTATCATCCCGCCCGGAAACGGCACTTACAAGGGAACCCACATCGCTGGGGGCCTAAACATTGGTATCATGTACCAGTTGCCATCGCGTTAGCTGCCCAGAGGGCCGCACCGTAGGTGCGGGTGCGTAGCACCGAGGCGAACAGCCGAGCCCGGAGGGGAGCGACCCGCAGGTTTAAAAACGTATTCATACGTTTATAAACCTGCGGGGAACGCCCAAAAAATATGCATCGTTTTGATCTATCATCAATGATGAACGAGTACTTTCTAATTCTTAAAACCAAAACCGCCCGGGATAATGCCCGCCGTGTAACTCCTCAACAAGCTGCCCGCATTGCTGTAGCGGAAAACCCTGGCCTCTGAAACGTACTCCTCCTCCGATAACCAGAGCTCGCCGTTGGCTGGGTTGAGGCCAAACGCGTAGAATGGTCCCGTGATAAATGGACTGCCCGGCAAGGCTGCGGCCGTGGCCGACATGCTGTACAGGTTGCTTTCATATAGAAAATACAAACTGTTGCTGGCCTCGTGGTATTGTAATGCCTTGGGCGCCGACTCGATGTTGCTGAACTCAAACCGATTCAACACTTGCCCCGTGGCGCTCAAACGCATGAGTGAACCCGCCGTGCTCTGGGCCGGGATAAACTGATATGTTACTGGGTCGTAGGTCTTTTTACCCGCGCAAAGCACCCAATACTCGCCTGCTGGCGTAGCCACGATGCTCTTGGGGTTGTAATCTACTGTCCAGATGCTGCGCACCGCCAAGTTGCTCAAGGTAAACACGTGCACCGTGCTGTCGGTACCGTAACCCCCACTGTTGGGGATGAACAAACGGCCATCGTGCAGGAGTAAATCCTCGGGACCGCTGCCCAGCGGGTACTCCGCCAACACGCTGCGGCTGGTTAAATCGGCCACGGCTAAAGATCCGTTAAAACCATCGCCCCATTGCGTGATGTACATACGCGAAGCATCGGCCTTGGCATAACGCGGCAGGTCAAGGTCGGTCACGGCCCCGATGTACTTGGCATCGCGGGGGTCAATCACCTCTACCCTACCGGCATTGTTGACCACGATGAAAGCAAAATCATCATCGTGTACATGTACCGATTGCACCACGTTGCCTAGCGGCCTAGCGTTTTGCGTCTCAAAAATATCGTTCTGGATGCTGTCGGTATCAAAGCTGACAAAGCTCAAACTGCCATTACCATTAAAAAATGGACCTTCGTTGGCAATGAAAACGCCTTTACCCAAGGGGTCAAGCAAGCTAGGGTCATCGTCTTTACAAGCTTGCGTAAAAACGGCTAGGAAAAGGGCTAGGTAGAGTAAACGCGTCATTTTAATTATTAGTTATTAATTGTTAATTATTATTAGGCTTGTCAAGTAATTTATCTCTCCTCTCACATCTTACATCTTACAACTCACATCTTACAACTCACATCTTACTCCTACCGTAACCTGCCGGCCCGGCATAGCCTGCCACTGGATAGCTTGGTAGGCAGTATTCCACAAGTTCTCGATGTTGGCATGCACATACAAGTTGGGCCATTTACGGATAGGCAGCTTGTACTGTGCCGATAATCGCCCCAGGCTAAAAGCCTTCAAAGCCTTGCTGTTGCTGGCGTTGGTAAATCGGCTGCCCGTGATGTCGTGTTGATACAGCAGCGTGAAATGCGCGTGTTGCAGACCAATGCTCGCATTAGCCCGATGCTGCGGCGTATAAGGCAGTATTTTGCCTATTAAACGGGCATCGCCAGCGGTGCGGGTGGCCTGTACAAAGCTGTAGCTCGCCCTGAACGACCACATCAGTTTGCCCTGCTGCACTTGCGCACTGGCTTGCAGCGTGGCTCCAAATGAGCGGGTCCGCTCGATGTTCAGGGGTGTCCACCGACTGTCATCTTGCTGCTGCCAAAGGATTTGCTGGTGTAATCTGTTGTAAAAAAACTGTTGACGTAGTTGAATACCTAGTTTTGGACTCGGTTTCAGGCTTTGGCTCAGGCCAAGGTCGTAGCTTTGGCCGAACTCAGGCTTTAGGTTGGGGTTGCCGTAGGCTGCGGCCTCAAACCAGTACAAATCGTTGAAGGTGGGCAGGCGATAAGTCCGTGCTGCCGATGCATCTAGCCGCCAGTTTGGGTTGATGTACCAAGAGAAACTACTGTGCGGCACAAGCACGGGCTGGTAGCCCAGCACGTAATCTAGCCGCAGGAGGTTGGTCCAAGAGAGTTTGCCCGAGAATAAGCGCAAGCCCGTGGCAGCGGCCAGCCGACTCCGTTGCGGCAAGCCGAGGTAATTATCGGTCTGGGCAAAAGTATGGTTCAGGTTCAGTTCGGCCAGCAATTGCATAAACTGGTTCAAAGGTCGCTGGTGCTCGGCTTGCAGCAAAAATTGATGTGCATTAGAGCGTGCATCGAGGCGGATTAAAGTATCCGTGTAGCGGATGTACTCGTGCATGTACGCGGCGGCCACCCGCGTAAAACCCTTACGATGTTTGATTTGCCAGTTGAGTAGCACTCGGTTTTGGGCATCGGCCTGGCTCGCAGCGCTACTGGCTTGTGTCATGCTGGGCGGAATAAGCCGCTGCTGTGCATGTCGCCAATAAGTAGCCTGCAAAGTATGTTTGCCTCGTTGCCAAGTAAGCCCCGACAATATGCCCCACTGCCCATAAGCGGCGTGTATTTGGCGTTGCAGCGGCGATTCCGGCAAACTATGGTTGCGGAACCTAAAATCGTTTTCGGATTGTTGTCCGTAAGCCCCAACCGAGAGTTTGAGCGGGCCCAGGCGTGGGCTAAATTTCACAAAACCATTGTAGGTACTGGCGCTACCCAGCTGCATATTGGCCGATAGCAACGGTTGTTGACTAGGCTCTAGTTGTAGCATCAACGCACCCGATACCGTGCCGCTGCCCAGCAAAGCGCCCGAGGCCCCGGTTTGCAGCTGCACGTCGCTAAACAGGTGTACGGGGAGTTGCGATACATCGCAGAGGCCCAGCATGGGGCTGTTTAACGACACCCCGTTGAGCAACACGTTGGTATGCGCCGGGTTGCCGCCACGCAGGCTGATGGTGGCCACGTTGCCGGGGCCGTTAGCCCTGATGTAGGCCTCGGTATTAAAGGCCAGCCACTGCCCCAGTTGTTGGTGCAGCGACAAATTTTGCAGGCTCGAATCCAGTTGATAGCGCAGGGCGTTGCTCCATTGGCCCGTCCGGTTGGCGGTAAACTCAATCAGCTCGATGTCCTGCTGCAACAAGCTATCGCTTTGCGCACGAATCAAGGTGGGCATAAGCAAGCACAACAAAAACAATAAACGAGCAGCTAGCATAAGGTTGAGTTAAACCATGCCCGCGTGCGAACAGCAAGAAACCGGGAAAACAAATGGCAAGAGCAGCCTCTACAACACGACGGAAGTAGTGGGGACTCACAAAAAAGCCATTAAAATTCAAGTTCCTGACACCTTTCACCCGAAAGCACAGCGATACGTTGCAACGGGCAGGTCTTCTGACTTACCCCGGTTTATCGGCCTTCCCGCGATGCGTTCGCAGTGGCATAATCGACAAACCCTTATGGGGGCTTACAGCAGCGGGGACTGTCCCGGATTCACACCGGAGTTCCCTATTAATTCCCGCGATGGGGAAACCAATTGCGCTGCAAAGGTATGTAATATTTAAAATAGCCTGGTCATTTGCTCCATTTTTCTTTTCCTCGCTTGTTGATTTTTGGGGCCTCCCCTCGCGTTGCTCGTGGCGCTACGTTGCGCGGTTCGCGTTGCTCCGTGCTTCGCACCAGCCGCTTTGCGGCTGCCCTCCACATCGCTAGGCCGGGTGGCGATACTGGTATACCCCACACATATCGAATCAAGCAAATTTAACCTATATTTAATTGATAATCAATAAATTATTGCACGCCACAAACTCCCCTCCTTGCAAAGGAGGGGTGGATGCACACATGGCGTTTTACGCCATGTAGGGCAGACGGGGTGGTAAATAAATACGGCTGATAGCCAATCGAAACAGCGCTGTAAATACCTTTCAAAATAAAGGCTTCACCAGCAGCATTCCATACACCCGCACTGGGCGATGCGCTGTAAATACCTTTCAAAATAAAGGTTTCACCATCTGAAAAAATTAAATACAGCTTTCCTTGACTGCTGTAAATACCTTTCAATATAAAGGTTTCACCAGCAATCATCCGGGGCGCCAAATCCTTCAAGGGGCTGTAAATACCTTTCAAAATAAAGGTTTCACCAGCTGTACCCTTGCGGCCTTGATAATCAAGCACGCTGTAAATACCTTTCAAAATAAAGGTTTCACCAGCACGGTGGCGAAGAACAGCGTGAGCAAATGCGCTGTAAATACCTTTCAAAATAAAGGTTTCACCAGCTGGCGGCGTTACCAAAAAAACGACAATCGGGCTGTAAATACCTTTCAAAATAAAGGTTTCACCAGCATGCACTTTATTTTATAACCACACAATAATGCTGTAAATACCTTTCAAAATAAAGGTTTCACCAGCATGCAGATATGATAGGTGGCAGCGCTTTACGCTGTAAATACCTTTCAAAATAAAGGTTTCACCAGCCCACATGGATATCCCGTTCAGCGTTGAAGGGCTGTAAATACCTTTCAAAATAAAGGTTTCACCAGCCAGGTTTTTCAACAAAGTCCCTACTTTCCCGCTGTAAATACCTTTCAAAATAAAGGTTTCACCAGCAGTGCGGGTTTATTATAGAGTACAATCAAAGCTGTAAATACCTTTCAAAATAAAGGTTTCACCAGCTACTCGCTTAGGTGCTACCTATTGGGAAATGCTGTAAATACCTTTCAAAATAAAGGTTTCACCAGCTGGTTAACGCACAGGGCGTTACCTACATGGGGCTGTAAATACCTTTCAAAATAAAGGTTTCACCAGCGAAAAACCGCTCCTCAATATATTGTATTTTGCTGTAAATACCTTTCAAAATAAAGGTTTCACCAGCGCGCAAACGGGCAACCTTTAAACGATAAGCGCTGTAAATACCTTTCAAAATAAAGGTTTCACCAGCATACAGGCGCATGGCAGTGTACCAGATAAGGCTGTAAATACCTTTCAAAATAAAGGTTTCACCAGCCTGGCATCCCGAGCTTATCGCAAGCGGCACGCTGTAAATACCTTTCAAAATAAAGGTTTCACCAGCCCTCGGGCAAATCCGTGTCAAGGCCGATAGGCTGTAAATACCTTTCAAAATAAAGGTTTCACCAGCCAACCGCTTTAAAGTGAATGTAGATGCTATGCTGTAAATACCTTTCAAAATAAAGGTTTCACCAGCAAGTCATCGTCTTTTCCGTCGCCTCTAGCCGCTGTAAATACCTTTCAAAATAAAGGTTTCACCAGCAAATAGCGGAACGGTAGTAATACCAGTTCCGCTGTAAATACCTTTCAAAATAAAGGTTTCACCAGCTGCAGTCAACTATTATATGAATCATACAAAGCTGTAAATACCTTTCAAAATAAAGGTTTCACCAGCTAACCTTGGCGCTATCCTTTGATTACCATTGGATTATATTACATTCATGGGTGTAAAAATAGATATTTTTAGCCTTTTTTACTCATTTGAGCGCATCTTGTTCCATCCTAGTTTGCCACTGTTTGTAAATACCCAGCAGTTTATCCCTAAACTGTTCTGAGATGTAGCAACCTGGCTTGTACTCAATATCCGGAAATAAAGTTTGGCTTGGGTATTTGCTATGCGAAAACTCGTTCCTAATCTTAACAGCAAGGTCTATGTCAGCCTTAAATGCCGGAAAAAGCTCTTCCACCAAGGCCATGTAAACAAGCCTATGTTTGGCATCTTTCTCGGCTTCGCCCATACTTAAAAGCCTGGTATTCAGCTTATCTGGATAATACTTGGCTATGAGCTGCTCTATGTTGATGGCCGCTTCCATGATTTCGGGTCTAAACCTGTTGTATGCATCCAGCTCTTGCAAAACAAGCTGTTTATCAATGACCTTTTTCGTGAAATAAGGTAGCATGGAATTAAGTCGCTTATCCAGTATAATCGCCCTGAAATCGCCCATGTTTTTAAATTTAAGGCCATTCTGCCGTATGGTCTTGGCGGTACCACTCAAGGCATATTCAAAATCAATTTTTTGCGACAGAATACTCTTACCATCAGGTGTGTTTGGCATGGCATCCTTTAATTTCAAATGGGGTAATATTTGCGTTTTCAAGTCTTTTGTAAAAACTTTAGCCATGATGGTACTCGCCATAAAGTACAAACCGATGTCCTCGGTCTTGTACAATCTGATTTCTTTCTCGGCTTGCTCATACAGGTTAAACATGGTTCTCCACTTGCTGGCCTTAAGGTCTCCTTCGGCTTCCAATTTAACTACCTGTGCTTTCCATGCTTTAAAGTTGGCTTGTAATTCATCCGGGGTCTTATAGCGTAGCTCTAATGAGGCACGCGACCTAGCCCCCCTGCGGTCTTCCAGTTTATCAATAAACTCGTAGTGGCGCGGCCAATTGTAAAAACCTTGGCAATCGTCATGTAGCACTTGTTTTAAAAACTGCTGCATCAGGTATGCCGTATTTACCCGCTCAGTTTGGAGTGTATCTGTCAAAACACCATTCTTTTGCAGTATAGCCTTGATGGAATCATTAAAAATACCACGGGGTAAATTAATAGGCATCTTGCTCAAATGGGCACAATATTCTTGTACCCACCCTGCTTCACTGCTTGACTTGGTTAATTTAATGAAATTGTAGTTAGCATTTTCGGGATCCTTCAAGCAAGATTCAAGGTATGTTTTTCTAGCCTTGATATAATCTTGTATGAAAATGAAAAAGCCTTTCAAACTAACGGGTACCTTGCTTAAAAAAGGGTGAGCATTGGGGGAAGCAAGTAAATTTAGCTCCTTGAAGGTATCTTCAAGCAAAGCCTTGTCTCTGCCGTAATAAGCCAGGCGTTGTTGTAAAATTCGGTACTGCGTATCGTTTGCTTTGTCTTTGCCGCCCTGTAAACTGGGTTGAAAAAGCATCATGTCCTTGGCTAGCCATTCGGCATATTTACCTTGCTTTAGTACCTTTTCACCTTTCTTACCGATTTTAGGCACATTTTCAATTTCGTTGCGTAGCTTTTTAAGCAAGTCATCACCATCTTGTATCATGGTTTCAATTCTCAACATGGCCTTTTCTGCTCGGTTTTCGGGTTCTATGCCTTCTAAAAAAAGCCTTAGTTTGTCTGGCAGCTCATATTTTGAAGCAATATTACAGTTGCTGAGCGTATAATCAAGCAAGTTCGTGAAACCTTTACTAGCTTCAGCCTTAGCTCTGAAAGAATCGAAATCTTGTAGCTTATTCAGGAGACTTTTGAAGCGCTTTACATAACCTTCAATAATATTTTTGTTCTTTGATTTAGAACCATAAAACTGGTGTAAAAACTCGTTGAACAACATGCTTGATACCTCGTACTCACTGAGCCAAGCAACATCATAATCTTTATCTTCTGGCTGGGTAACCCTTAAAAGTTTGTCAAGCTCTAGCTTTGGCCAGTCCGTAGTGCCATTTCCAATTTTTATCCCAACGCCATTCTCCTCGATAAAATACCGCGGAGTTGTATCTACAACATAAGGTTTCATGCTTTCAGGCATTTGACCGTCGGGTAAGGCCATTTTTACCATATCGGCTGGGTAGGGCCTATTCTCTCGGGTAAAATCTTTTAGATGCCCAAACACAAATAATTTTTCATCCAAGCGTCTAGCTACGGTCATTTCTAGCGTATGCTTGGGATAAACCTTGTGGAAATAAGTACCAAGGTCAATCAAAAACTGTATGTCTTTGAACTCCTCTTGCGTTTCAAGATACCTTAGCGCCAAGGAAACAAAACGACTGTTTTTCCGGGTTTGGGGCGTTAATGGCATATCAGCATCTTCTGCATCTTCGTCGGGAGCCGCCATGAATGCTGCTTGATGGTGCTTGTCCAAGTGCTCAAACAAAGTTCCTGGACAACGTTTTAGTTCGTTGATGATATCGAGCAACAAGCTTTGCTCGTCAGGAGCACTTTCAAATCGAGGTTTCGGTAATCGGGCTTTGTAAAAGGTAAATAACTCAAGGGTAGCTTTTTCCCAGGTTTCTTTACCACCTTTAAAACCTCGTATTTTCTTTAGCAACAAGAAGCCGTCCTTGCGCTCTAAAAACAAGCAGCAGAACAAAGCAATCCCTTTTTCCGTGAAGAAAAAGCCGGGTGTTTTCTTTTCAAACAAAGCATAGGTAAAGCCTTTTTTCTCTTTTTTAGTTTTACCATCAATGCGTTCTAAATGCCTAATGGCGCTTGGGTCGGGTAAATTTTCCTTCACGCCCCTTAAGGCGGCATCATATACACCGCTTAGCAGGGCTACAATATACTTATGGTCTCGGGTAATGGTCACGTCATTCCCTTCATCTGCATGAGAATATTTATTGCGCAATTCGAATATGAAATCAATAAGCTCTTGTAATATTTCCGTGTATGCTTTAACCAAATCCTTTTCGGCTCCCAGGGGGATTCGATTCCTCTTACACCAAACGTTGAGCATTACATTTCTAAGAAATGGAAAGTAACGCTCAAGTTCACTGATAATTTTACTCTCGTACTGATTCTTTTTAATTAATGTTGCATCCAGCAAAAACGATGTTTTAAGCTTTTCATCATCAGCGTTTGCTATCTCTTTAACGCCAAATTTCTTATGAATTTCATTGAAAATGTTTAGTACGTTAATCCTAGCAAGGTTTAAATATGCCCCGAAATAACCTGGATTTTCCGCGAGTGTTTTGTAATTGCCTTTAATGGGTTCCATAGATAGTATTTTTTATGTTTATCAATTACACAAAGATACCCTCCGCAGTTTCAATACAATCAAAAAGTTATTCACAATAAGTGGATAACTAAAATGCTTAGATTAGAGGATTTATGCGATTAGAGGCGCTCCATTGGGAGCAATAAATCAGTAGTGTTTCACCCCCCCGCATTTGCTGCGCTGCACGCTTTGCGCAGGATCAATTGGTTCTATTATTCATGATGATTTACCACCCCGTCTGCGCTACGTGGCGTAAAACGCCACATGCGCATCCACCCCTCCTTTGCATGGAGGGGAGTTTAGGCTTTACATATATTTAATTGATAATCAATTTCTTAAGGCTATAAGCCAACATTATCTTTAATGACTTCTAGCAGCCAATCTGCATGTTTAAAGACAACATCATTTTCGAACCGAAGGACTTTGATGCCTTGGCTTTCCAAATAGGCAGTTCTCTTGTCATCGTAGTCTTGGGCAGCAAGACTTGCATGCACTTGCCCATCCAGTTCAATAGCAAGTTTATGTGATGTACAGTAGAAATCTAAGATGTAATTCCCCACGCTATGCTGTCTCCTAAATTTAACTCCGCCCAGCTGCCCATTTTTAAGCATGGTCCACAACCTCGCCTCGGCAGGCGTTAATTTTTTACGCAAATCTTTCCTAAATACTTTTAGAGTGTCTTTATTGTGTACAATGGAGTCATGTTTCTTTTCCATAACGTGATGTTTATTAAAAAACCACAAGTATTATGCCCTATTAGTTTGGTTTTTACTGTTTGATTAAGCGTTTTTATTCGCTCTAATAATAGTTTTTTTCAGCATCCCGTAAAGATATTTTTACCACCCCGTCTGCGCTACGTGGCGTAAAACGCCACCTGCGCAGCCACCCCTCCTTTGCAAAGGAGGGGAGTCTAGGTTTTACATATATTTATTTGATAATCAATAAACTAATCAGATTTTAAGATGGGTTTTCAGCTTGTTTTTAATCACTTTACCTTGACTTGGATATGGTCATGCCTAAAGCCTTTCCAAACGGCCTCGAGGGGGCGGATTTCAGGTTTTTGGCCCCAGTTGTCATTTTGTTTTTGGCTGGCGAGCTCGCGAGCTAGGTCGCGGAAACGGGTTTGGTAAGCTGCCAAGGTCCATTGGCCGAACAAAGTGTGGCCAGCCTCGTAGGCTTGAACTTGGTACTCCTCATTGGTGGTGATATAACCGGCGTAGGCGTTGGCATAGGGCGAAATGAGCACATCTGTAATGCCGAGCGGGGCCAATTCTTGCAGCAGGGTATCGTGTAAGCGTTTACCGCCGATGGTGGTTATCTCAGCAGGGATGGCGATTAAGGCAATTGAACCGATGGTAGCAATTTGCAGGGGTAGAATTTGCTCTACCCAGGGTGTTTGCTGGGTTACTTGCTCTTTGCCCAAGTATTTCATGTATTTGACAATAGGATCGATGAAACCGGGCACTACGAGTCGGTTGGCGTAGCGGGCGATAAACACGAAACCTGTACCACCTTCTAGTACCACGGTTTTAGGGTGTTGGGCGGCGTATTTCTGGAGGATGGCTGCTTTTTGCTCGGGGCTCGACCAGCGGCTCACGATATTCTTCTCGTACCAGCGCACCAGGGGGTACAAGTTGTTGAGGATAAAACCGATTAGAGGCGGCATGCCTGGACCTTCGGCGGTGCCGCGCATAAAGCTAACGCCCCAGCAAGCCGGGCTAGTTTTGCAGTTAGACTGGCCGTTGGTAAAATCAGGGTGTGCCTCGATGTTGGAGAAATCGTCGTATTTCAAGGCGGTGCGGATGGGGCCGTCCACCCTTTTGGCGGCTATTGTATCGTTGCTTAGGATTTCCTTGGCTTTTTCAAATTGAAGCATGCCGTTAAACTTGGCGCTTTCAAAATCGTCTTCGTGTTTGCCGCGCAGCCATTTTTTGCTTTTATCCCAGATAAAGTTGGGCGTCACGTCGCCGGTAGCGTCTTGGTTAAAGGCCATGACTATTTTGTGATCGGCGGGGTTTGACGATTGGTTAGCCCAGTGTTCAAAGAATTGAGCGGCGAAGCCTTTATTATCGGCGTTAACGAGGGTATTGTCGTTTGAAACGCTGGTGGTATGTACACCGAACCAGTTCATGGTGCCGATGAGTTGGCCATCGGGTGTTTCGATGACGAGGAGTTTCATTTCACGATCTACGGCCAGGTGTTTTTGCTCGGGTTTGAGCTTGGGTTGTACCTCGGGGTTGCGGTTATAGGATTCGAGCGAGCGGTTGAAGGCCACTTCGAGCTCGTCGGCGAAGCGGGAGCGACCGAGGCGGATTTGGGCGTCCTGCAGGTTTTGGTAAGCTTTAACCACAGCTAGGGCGATATGCTCGGAGAGGTGATTGTAGATATCAGGCTGGAAGCCGGGCTGCACAAGGTTGTAGAGAAAATGCTGCGCGAAGCCGCCTGGTGCCGAGTGGGTGTGTTGGGCCAGGAGCATGAGATTGGCATCGGTAACGGGGATGTCGGGGTGGTTGTTGCGCAGGTATTGCAACACACCGTGTTTGAGGTAGCCTGTGACAAAGCATAGCTCGACGTTTACGATAAAGAGCGGGGCATTATCAGAAAGGAAGGCGAAGCCGCGTGCATACAGCGGTGTGGCAACCCCACGCATGACATTATAATACATGCCATAGCCGAGCATGGCTACATCGCGTTTGAAAATGGTCATATCGACTTTCGAGACACCTGCCTGGAACATAGGGGTAGAGTTGTAGGATGGGTAATGAATGCGTTAGCTGCCTGGAAGGCCGCGCCGTAGGCGCGGGTGCGCGAAGCGCACCGAGGCGAACAGCCGAGCCTGGAAGGGAGCGGCGGCCGTAGGCCGCAACGCCCAAAAGAGAAAAAGAATAACCGATTATGGAATAAACGACTTGGCAGTGCTTGGAGTATGTTTGGACTTTAACTTCCAGCGAAAAACAGCTCTTTTCTGATGATTTTTGCTTTAAAAAATAGTTACGTAGCACCACTATGCGCCCATTTTTTAAAGCAAGCTCATCAAAAAATAGCTCGTTTTTCCATCGAAACCCAAAATCCAAACATACTCTTAGCAAAGCGGCCAGAACTGACCGAAGCGTAGCACAAGATAAGCCATGTATAGACAACGAACAAAAATAAATAAAAGTTGAATGGTTATTCAATTTTTACGTATAAATAATTTACCCCACCATTCCGGCAAAAACTTCGTTGTTTTGTGGTAGAAAAATAGACCCCATGAAAAATTTAATCGGCTTAGCGTTGACATTGTTGTTGATTAATGTGGTAAAGGCGCAAGAGATAACCGGCTCGATCACCGAAGGTGAAATTACCACTCAAAGCGTTACTTTAAAAAGTGGCGAAGTATTTAAAGGGCGTGTGGCGAAACTGGACTCATTGGAGTTGAGCTTGTTGTACCAAGGCGACACTATTAGTTTCTTACGCAGTGATATTGAACGCATTGACTTGGGCAATAGTGCTTTTAAAAATACGAATTCACTCCGGCGTAATGGCTATATAGAAAAACTGGACGAACATGTTTTATTGTTGAACCCGACCGCTATACCCTTGGAAAAAGGCACGAAAGTATATACTAACGTGTTGTTTTCGATCAATTCGATTCAGTTTGGTGTAACTAAAAACATCAGCATGGGGGCATCCGTTGTTTTGCCTTTTATTTTTGGGGGGAACGTGCGAGCGGGCTTTAAGGTAGCGCCTAATTTGCACTTGGGTGTTGGATCAACAGCTTATGTTGTACCCTTTATTATAGGAGATTTAGGAGAGTTGATTTGGGGGAATTACAGTTATGGCATGGCTACCTATGGCAATCAGCATGCGCTGGTGAATGTTGGCGGCGGGATATTTTTAGGTACAGTAGGCTTGGGGCCTTTGCCTGCGGTTAGTTTTGGTGGGCAGTACCGGATTTCGCGTAAAATAGCGATGATGACGGACAACATGGTTGTGTTCAGCACGAATACCGATAATCCATTCCAGGTACACAGCCTATTGCCTTCAGTTGCGATGCGGTATCAGTCGGGGGTTATCCGGTTTGACGCAGGTTTTGCTTATTTCATCCCATATTTGGCACTGGGCGTGAAATTCTAGGTTAGTTAGGAGTTAGGAGATAGGAGATAGGAGTTAGGAGTTAGGAGATAGGAGTTAGGAGTTATTTTAAAATACCTGATACCTGATACCTGATACCTGATACCTAATACCTGATACCTGATACCTGATACCTAATACCTGATACCTGATACCTAATACCTGATACCTAATACCT
>CAZDVQ010000022.1:0-1963 GCA_964508975.1 uncultured Saprospiraceae bacterium | reverse complement strand
ATACCTGATACCTAATACCTGATACCTGATACCTAATACCTGATACCTAATACCTGATACCTGATACCTGATACCTAATACCTGATACCTAATACCTAATACCTAATACCTAATACCTAATACCTGATACCTAATACCTGATACCTAATACCTAATAAGATTCTAGGGCTAGTTTGAGCATATCGATAGAAGCCGGTTCGAGGATTACATCGATATTATAAGAGTCGTTGCGTTTAAGACCTGAAGCTTGAGGTTTGAGGTATTTGACGAAGAGCATGACATTATCTTTACTGACGAGGCGGAAGGAGACGATTTTAAGGTCTTCTTTTTCGGGTATATTGACAAATTCAAATTTCTTTCCGTGTTGACTGATGGGGGTAATGATAGCGTTTAATCTAGGGATAAAAATAAACACCCTAGCATCTTTATCGGAGTTTTTGATATTGACCTCTATGGGATAGAGGAGTTCCTGCTGGTAGATTTCGTCCATTTTGAGGTACAAGAAGAACCAACCAGTTTGGTTCACGGAGAAAGCGTAGCCGGATTTAACGCCTAGGGCATCGCCTGCATTGGTATACTGAGGTTTTCCGCCTTTGACAGAGGCGGATACCAAGCGACCAGGCATTTTCACGCCGATATTTTGGGAGAGGAAAGTCCATTCGCCGGGGACCGTGAGTACCTTACCTTCAACGATACCTGTTTTAATAGAGGCATTACCATTGCTTTCTACGGCCAGGCGCATACCTTCAACAGGTGCATTATGGGGAATTTCTATAAGGATATTAGCGGTTTCGACGGGCATTACTTCTTGTCCTTCGGCAGTAACAACTTTGAGGTTGATTATACCTCCTGTTGCTAAAGGCATTTTATCGTGTACGGTGACCACCCCATTCACAAAGAGGTCAGGGATTTCAAGCATTTCGGTAACTTTCAGTTGGAGCATTGATTTGCCTGCCACTGCAAGGAAGGTATTGGCCGGAATATTAATAAACATACCTGCCGGTGTAGTCACATTAAAATTCTTAGTGCAATCGAAAGCAAAGTAACCTTCGAGTGAAGTTGTATTTATTTTTTTATTTGTTATTATTGAAATATTTCTTTTATTCCCCTGCGAATGCCAATTACTTTCCGTGTGTAATAAGCTATGTTTAGGCAGCGAAAAAAGTGCTAGAAAGGAAATCAGAAACAGGTGATTCATATGTCTTGTTTTTACGTTTTGCGATGTAAATATATAAAAAGCATGCCGAATCGGCATGAAAATGCCATTAATTTACAATTAAATATATCAGCCTCGTTTTATTTAGTGTCAAGGGCTGAGCAGGAGGCGTAAAATCAAATTAAAATATTTATATAACACAAAATTCATGTAAAGTAATACTCTGATTCTAGTTGGGCGAAAGTAAAGTTAAAGGCCAAAGGAGAGGCAATTACCCTAAAAATAGCAGTCACAAAAAGTAGAAATATATAAATGAATAAAAAAAAACAATGCGATGCTACCAAATCGACGTAAAAGACGTCTATGGTATAGGGATAAGCAGTCTTTTAGAGTTAGTCATAGCAATACAGAAAAATCAAGAGATACGAGGCAAGCATTCAATTCTTGGAGTCAAGTAAAAATTGGCGAACGAAATATGCTCCCATTAGCCAAATATCCCATATCTTTAGTTTGCAATAGCTACATAAAAGGCGTTGAATTACCCAAAGCAATAAAAATACCCCCAAGAGAGAAAGTCATATGCCCCAAATTTATTCAAAATTTACAAATCGTTATGTATTTGTAATTGTCAGTCTGTTAATTGGATTTGCTTCGTGCACATCAAAAGAGCGCTTGCCATCGGTTACTAGTATTGAAGGAGAGACGATGGGTACGACATATCATATTAAGTGTGTGACTGATATTCCAGCAGAGCAGTTAAAAAAATCATGTGATTCATTGTTGTTGGCCATCAATGCAGAGGTGTCA